>NZ_SMKZ01000007.1 GCF_004349065.1 Jiangella asiatica | reverse complement strand
GGGGTGGGCGCTCGAGGTGAGGTAGAGGGAGTCGGGGCGGAAGACGAGGCGGCCCAGCGCGATGATGCGCTCACCGTCGGTGAAGAGCCGGCAGTGCACCACCAGCAGCGGCGCGCCCGGCGTGACCTCCAGCTCCGCCGCCAGCTCGCCGGTGGCCGCCATCGCGGTCACAGCGTGGTCGCTGCGCACCAGCGGGATGTGCTCGACGTCGCGGAAGAACGTGGTGACGCCGTCGGTCAGCGAGTTGATGCGCACGTCGTGCCCGTTCAGCTCGGTGGGCAGGGTGTGCTCGATGAGCGCGGCGGCAGCACCGTCGACCTCGTAGGAGCGGCTCACCCGGAACACCGGTGCGCCGCGCTCCAGCCCGAGCTGTGGGGCGGTCTCGTCGTCGACGGCTTCACGGCGGACGCTGACCTCGCGAACGGCGTAGCGGACGCCGGCACCGCCGAGGACGTCCGACACCGAGCAGATGTAGTCGATCGGGTACGCCACCGCCTGGTCCAAGGAGAACCGCCGCGGTGTCGCGATGATGGTCCCGACCCGGCGGCGCCGCTCGATCTCGCCCGCCGCCTCCAGCGTCGCCAGCGCCTCGCGCAGGGTTCCCCGGGAGGTGCCGAGCTGTTCGCTGAGCTCCTTCTCCGGTGGCAGCCGATCTCTGCCGTGAGCTCGCTGCTCGTCGATCAGGACGCGGATCCGAGACGTCACCAGGTCGACCTGGGGTCGCGAGGTCACACCAGTCATCAGCGAAGATCCTTCCCGTCGATAAGTCGAACCATATAGCCGATCTTTGCTCTAGACAAGCGCCGTGCACAGACTTGACGCCCGGATCAGGCGAGCGTAAAAAGGTCGCATCTTTTCGCCGCACTTTATCCGTCCAATAGTCCGATCATTAAGGAGCGTCCATGGTCACCACCGCTCCCCGCCCGCAGAGGGCCGCGGCATGACGGGAGCCGATGCCCGGACGAACACCGCGGCGCCCGACGGCACCCGGACCATGCCCACCGAGAGCGCGCCGGCAACCGGCCGCACCAGCCGCGCGCGGAGCGGCAACCGCTCCGGGATCGGCGCCATGCTGGGCCGCATGGGCCTGGGCGCGGCTGGGTTCGCCGTCGTCATCGCCGCCTGGCAGTTGATGGCCGTCGGCGAGATCTTCGGCGAGGGTCTGCTACCGACTCCCGTCGAGGTCGGCCGGGTCATCGTCGACGGCCTGGGTGACGGGCTCCTGGACGACCTGCTGATCAGCTTCCGCCGGGTGCTCGTCGGCGTCGGGCTGGGCCTGGCCATCGCGACGCCCATCGGGTTCGTGCTGGGCTGGTTCGGCATCGCCAGGGCGATGTTCAACCCGCTGGTGAACTTCCTGCGCGCACTGCCGCCCATCGCGCTCGTGCCACTGGTCATCGTCTACTTCGGCATCGGCGAACTGTCGCGCGGCATCGTGCTGGTGTGGGCGGCGTTCTTCGCCACCATCGTGATCGTCTACGAGGGCGTCGCGTCGCTGGAGGAGAAGTACGTGCGCGCGGCTCAGACGCTGGGCGCCAACCGGTTCGAGATCCTCACGAAGGTCGTCTTCCCGCTCTCCGTGCCGCACATCATGACCGCCGCGCGGGTCTCGCTGGGCATCGGCTGGGCATCACTGGTGGCGGCCGAGCTGGTTGCCGCGCAGCAAGGGCTCGGCGCGGTGATCCAGAACGCGAGCAACTTCCTCGACATCCCCACGGTCTACGCCGGCATCGTGCTGATCGGGATCTCGGCGCTGGTCATGGACGTGGGAATCCGCATGCTCTCCGCCTACGTCGTCCGCTGGCAGGACAGGGGGACCCGATGACGCAGCACACCACCACCCGGGACGGGCTCTCGGTCCGGGGGGTCGGCAAGAGCTTCGGCTCCGGCGGCCGCGCCGTCTCCGTGCTGCGCGACGTCGACCTGGAGATCGCCGATGGCGAGTTCGTCGCCGTCGTCGGCCCCAGCGGATCGGGCAAGAGCACCCTGCTCAACGCCATCGCCGGCTTCGTCGAACCCGACGACGGCGAGATCCTGGTCAACGGCGAGCCGGTGCGCGGGCCGGGGCCGTCGCGGTGCGTGGTGTTCCAGGAGTACGCGATCTTCCCGTGGCTCAGCGTGCGCAAGAACATCGACTTCGGCACCCGGCTGCGGGCCTGGCGCGGCTCCAAGCAGGAGCGCGCCCGCGTCACCGCGCGCTATCTCGACATGATGGGCCTCGCCGACTTCGCCGACGCGTTGCCCAAGACCCTCTCCGGCGGAATGCGGCAACGGGTCGCGATCGCTCGCGCGTACGCCGTCGACCCCGAGATCCTGCTCATGGACGAGCCGTTCGCGGCACTCGACGCGCAGACCCGCGAACAGATGCAGGAAGCCCTGGTCGACATCAACCAGCGCGAACGGCGCACCGTGCTGTTCGTGACTCACCAGGTCGAAGAGGCGATCTTCCTGGCTGACCGGGTCGTGGTCATGAGTGCCCGGCCGGCCACCGTGCAGGAGATCGTCGACGTCCCGTGGGGCGACCGGCGCACCCACGAGATCAAGACCGACCCGGACTTCGTCCGGCTGCGCCGGCGGATCGAGACCCTGCTGCGCTCGTCGGCGCACTGACCCGCGGGGCACCGGCCCCGTCCACAACCTCCCAAGGAGATGATCATGCGGACGAAGACGTCTGCGGCCGTTGCCGGCATCGCCGGGCTCGGCCTGCTGCTGGCGGCCTGTGGCGGTGACGACGACGGTGGCAGCGGCGGCGCCGAGGCCGGCCCGGCCACCGTCCGGATCGGCTACATCCCCGGCCCGGCGCCGGCCATGAACCTGCTCCTGGCCGACGAGCGTGGTTACTTCGCCGAGAACGACATCGAGGTCGAGCTGACCCCGTTCCAGACCGGCATCTCCCTGTCCAACGCGCTGACCGGCGGCAGCATCGACATCGGCGTCATGGGCGCGGTCGTCGCGAACTTTCCGGCGCGAGGCCAGGGCAAACTGTTCCTCCTGAACAACCTCGAGGCCGACATCCAGCAGATCTGGGCCGCGCCGGACTCCGGCGTCGAGTCGGTCGCCGACCTCGCCGGCACCCAGGTGGCCACGACGACGGGGTCGGCCGCGCACCTGCTGCTGCACGTCGCGCTCGAGGCTGAGGGCGTGCCGGCCGAGGACGTCGAGATCGTGAACCTCGACATGCCTGCCGTCGCCAACACGTTCGTCACCGGTGGCATCGGGGCCGCGGCACTGTGGGCACCGTTCGACACACAGGTCGAGGAGCAGCTCCCGGACGCGACGCTCATCGCGACGTCGGCCGACTACGAGGAGGCCGCCATCGCCGGCGGCTGGGTGGCCAACAACGACTTCTATGCCGACCACGCAGACACGCTCGCCCGCCTGGCCGAGGTCTGGCTGCGCTCCAACGAGGACCTGACGGCCGACCGTGACGCCGCGCTCGCCGAGGCGTGCCCGCGGTTGGAGGAGTTCATGACGGTCGAGACCTGCATCGAGATCTACGGCAAGACCCAGACGTTCACCAACGACGAGTGGGCGGCGTACTACGAGGACGGCACCGCACTGGACTGGGTCGGCCGGATGGAGCAGGTCTTCGTGGACATCGGCGCGTTGCCTGAGTTCGTCGAGCCGGAGAAGTATTTCGACACCTCGATCTACACCGACGCCGTCGGTTCCTGACCCGGCCCGGCCAGGCCCCCCGGCCACGAATCACCCAGCACCAGAAGGAGAAGCACCCCTGTGACAGGGCAGCCGACGGGCCCGAACGTACTCGTGATCATGGTCGACCAACTGACGGCGTTCGGCCTGGGCGCGTACGGCAACGACGAGGTGCTCACGCCGCACCTCGACGCGCTCGCCGACCGTGGCGTGGTGTTCGAGAACGCCTACGCCAACTCGCCGCTGTGCGTGCCGTCGCGCGCGGCCATGATGACCGGCCGGCTGCCCAGCGCCGTCCCGTGCAACGACAACGCCGAGGAGTTCCCGGCCTCGGTGCCCACATTCGCGCACACGATCCGCCGGGCCGGCTACCGGACCATCCTCGCCGGCAAGATGCACTTCGTCGGGCCGGACCAGTTGCACGGCTTCGAGGAGCGGCTGACCACCGACATCTTCCCGGCCGACCTCACCTGGACCCGCCCTTGGGAGACCCTCGGCGACCCGCCGCGGCTGTCGGGCAAGCAGCGTAGCGGAGGCCGCGAGTACGTCGACATCCTCAACCGCTCGGGACCGCAGCCCTGGACCTACCAGATGCACTACGACGAGGAGGTCCGGTTCCGCACCCTGCAGCGTCTGCGCGAACTGGCCATGGAGACCGGGCCGCGGCGGGACGAGCCCTGGCTGCTGGTGACCTCGATGACCCAGCCGCACGATCCGTACGCCGCGCCGCAGGAGTACTGGGACCGCTACGAGGGCCGCTCGATCCGGCTGCCGGACCGCACCGGTGCGGCCGAGCGGCACCCGCTCGACGTCTGGGTCAACGCGTTCCATGGCGTCGACCTGCACGATGTCAGCGACGAGCAGGTCTACCGGGCCCGTCGCGGCTACTACGCGATGATCAGCTACATCGACGACGTCGTGGGTCAGCTCACGGCCGAGCTGACCCGGCTCGGCCTGGCCGACGACACGGTCGTGTTCTTCACCAGCGACCACGGCGACCAGCTCGGCGAGAACGACATGTTCTTCAAGCGCACCCTGCGCGAGTGGTCGGTGCGGGTCCCACTGATCGCCGCCGGGCCCGGGGTGGCGGCGGGCCACCGGGTCGACACGCCGGTGTCGCTGGTCGACGTCCACCCGACGCTCGCCGAGCTGGCCGGGACGTCCGTGCCGTCCTGCGTGAGCGATGCGTTCGACGGGGTCAGCGTCGCGCCGCTGCTCGCAGGGCGGCCGGCTGATCACCCGGACGTCGTGCTCGAGAACTACGCGGAGGGGACCATCGCGCCGGTGCGCGCGGTCATCCGGGGACAACGCAAGCTGGTGCGCGCGCCCGATCTGCCCGACCAGCTGTACGACCTCGGCGCCGACCCGGGGGAACGGCGCAACGTCGTCGACGACCCCGAGTACGCGGAGGTGTCGACGGCACTGCGGACCGACCTCTCGAAGTCCTGGGACCCGGAGGCCGCCCGGCGCGCCGTAATGCACAGCCAGCGGGTCCGCGCGTTCCTCGGCGAGGCGATGGCACACGGGCGGCACCACTCGTGGGACCACCAGCCCGAGGTCGACGCGGCGCGACAGTGGATCCGCGGCGCCGACGACGACCCCTGGGACCCGCTGTTCGGATTCTAGGAGAGCGTATCTTTCTGGGAGCTGCGCACCGTCAGCCGGGACATGACGGCGTCCAGCAGGCCGGGTAGCGCTGCGTCTCCAGGTCGGCCGGGCGCAGGGCGTTCATCCGCGCGCCCGTCCCGACGCAGTACTTGCAGATCATGCTCGCCTCACGCAGGACCGTGAAGTGGTGCGTGGCGGTGGACTTGCTCACGGGCAGGTCGACGTCGCCGTATTTGACGTCGTGGCCGCTGGCTTAGGTCGTCGAGGCGCGCCGGCATCTGGGGTCGGGTGGACAATTCGGCAAGATCGTGATCACGGTGAACCAGTGAGGGCTACACGAGCACGACCTTGCCGACGGTGTCCCTGGCCGGGCCGAGCTCGTACAGTCGGATCGCGCGCATCTCGCTGGCTCCTGAGGGTGTCGGTGGTGGCTTCCGGCGGCTACGCTAGAACCTCAATCATTGTTGAGGTCAACTCCGGGAGACGGGCGATGGAGACCGTGGCGTGGAACAAGTCCGAGCTGACGGTCGGAGAGCTGTCGCGGCGCAGCGGCGTCGCCGTGTCGGCACTGCACTTCTACGAGCGCCAAGGGCTCATCACGTCCCGCCGGACCTCGGGCAACCAGCGCCGGTACCGGCGAGCGACGCTGCGGCGGGTTGCGCTCATCCGCATCGCCCAGCGCGTTGGCATTCCGCTGGCCGAGATCGCCGCGGCGCTCGCCAGCCTGCCCGACGGCCGCACGCCGAACCAGGAGGACTGGGAGCAGCTGTCGTTGAAGTGGCGCACCGACCTCGACGAGCGCATCAAGCGGCTGCAGCAGCTGCGCGACGACTTCACCGACTGCATCGGCTGCGGCTGCCTGTCGCTGAGCTGCTGCTCGCTGGCCAACTCGCACGACGAGCTCGGCGAGCACGGCCCGGGACCGCGGCGGCTCCTGGAGGACGAGGAGGCGCCCAGCCGCACGTCGTGACGAAGCCGCGACAACCCCGCCGCCCGGTCAACGGCAGCGATCTACACCGCGGGCCTCGGAATGATCACGTTCAGCAGGATCACCCGAGCCTCACCATGATTGCGAGCATGGTGTGACACGAGATCTCGTGCTGAACGTGATCATTCCGAGGCCACACGGATGGAGCGGAAGAGGCTCAGATGGAGGCGGCGGCGAGGGCTTGCTCGCAGGCGAGCAGGAGGACGCCGGCGCTCCATGCGTGTGACAGCGTCAGGAGCATGCCCTTGGGCTGGAAGCACGACGTCTGGTAGTACCGCTCGGTGATCATTCCGCGGTAGGAGTTCACCTCGCCGTCCTCGCGGGCGATGAGCTGGCGGAAACAGGCCAGCGTCTCCTCGGCGCGTCGACCGTAATGCGGGTCGCCGGTCGCGGCCGACAGCTCGGCCAGCTCCTGCGTGCACACGAGACCGTAGGCGTGCAGGTGCTGGTTGGACGGCGAGGCCTGGTCGGCGCCGCGGCTGGCGAAGCCGTACGCGCCCAGGATCGTCCGCGCCGAAAACCGCACGTTGTAGGTGTAGCGGAAGGTCAGCATCCAGTCAGCGGCCCGCCGCGCCAGCTCCAGCCAGCGCGGCGCACCAGTTCGCCGGTGCAGCGCCACGTAGGCCATCACCGCGGCGTACCCGTCCTCCGACGTCGGGGCCAGGTCGACGTCCTCAGGTGCGCCGTGGATGAACTCGTGCTCCACGAACCGCGCGTAGTACTCGCCGGCCCGCACCGCGGCGGCCAGATATCCACCGTCGGCATCCAGCGCCGACGCCTCGCAGAAGGCCGCGATCCAGGTCAGTCCGGACGCGCCGGCCCAGGACAGCACGGTCCCGTCGACGCCGTGGTGGACGGAGCCGAGGTTGCCGTCGGCGCGCTGCCGACCGCGGACGACGTCGAGGTTGGACCGGGCCGCGGTCAGCCATTCCTCCTGAGCGCTCGCGCCGCCCTCCAGCTCCAGGGCACGCAGCAGGAACAGCGTCGCCTCACCGAGCGTGCGCGCGTGCAGGCCGTGGCCTAGCGGCGTCCAGCTCTGGGTCCACCCACGGGAGCGCTCCCAGCGGCCCCAGAACGTCCCGGACGGCGACAGGTTGCCGCACACGAAGTCGATCACCCGCCGCGCCGCCTCGACCGAAGCGCCCGACCCAACGCGACGCCCATGCGCCAGCAGCGCGTACGCCCACGGGATGCCGCTCACCCAGCCGACGTGCATGGCCTGGCGGTCCACCGGGCGACCGTCGCCGCCGGTGACCTCGCGGTCGAACCCGACCGTCTCCAGGAGCACTCCTGGGTCGGGGTCGTAATGCCAGCGCAGCAACCCTTCGGCCGCGACGTCGGCGGCCTCGTCGACGGGCAGCCACGGCTTCACCGGGTGCAGCGGGCGGCTCTGCTCGTGCAGCGCGCGCAGAACCGGCGCGTAGGCGTGCCGGTCGGCCGGCAGCCGGCCGACCGACGCCTGCAACGTCACCAGCTCGCCCGGCTGCCAGGCGTACCGCGCCACCTCGGCCGGCAGCGGGTCCGCCGAGCCGTAGTACGTGACCGGGTCCTCCCGGAACGGGAACACGACGTGCACGCTCGCGACCGAGCCTCGGTGGGCGAACCCGACGCCGGTGGGGCCACACTCCGACAGCTCGCCGGCCGCGACCACGACGCCGTCGTGCGCACCCCAGGCGAACGCCGCCGGCGTGGCCGCCCGGTCGGACCGGAACGACCAGTGGTCGCTGACCATGCCGGGACCGTCGTCGGCGCCCGGCACGAACCGGGGGAACACGCGGTCGCAGCCCTCCGGACGGTTCTCGCCGTAGAACAGGCCGGGAATCAGCCACCACGGCTCGGCCGCCGCGGACACGTCGGTCACCAGCCGCACGTGCCCGGTGAACGGCTCGGCACCTGTGTTGACGACGTCGAGCCGGACCTCGGTCAGCGCCCCCGGCAGACCGGCCGTTGCCTCCGTGTACATGCGCCGACCGGTGGTCGCCCGGATGCGCAGCGGCCCGGCAACCACCGGGTCGGTGTCCGCCAGCCCCGCCGAACCGACGACGACGCCGTCGGCGTCCAGGACCTCGACCCGCAACGCCGGCACCGCACGAGCAGACGCCCGCACCTGGGCACCCGGTGCCGCGCCGGCGGCCGCCAGGTCAGGAGGCGCGCTCGTCGTCATCGCTCGACGCCGGCGGTCCACCGTCGACGTCCCACTCGAGGAGGTCGACTTCGACGATCGGCCGCGACGCGTCGCGCGGCACCCGGAACGTGCGGATCTGGTACGGACCGAATTCGGCGTCGACCACCCGGTCCAACAACGGCAGCCCCAGCCGTGCGGTCGCGGGCGCGCCGGTGGTCTCGACCGCCCGGACGACCAGGTCGGGCGCATCGGCGTCGCCGTCCTCCCAGCCCTTGACCGCGGTGACCATGACTTGCCCGGCCCCGTCCGCGGCGTAGCTGCCGGCCGGCGGCAGCGTGCCACTGTGGAAGCTCTCCAGCATGGCCAGCGGCGCCGACCCCAGCTCCGCGGCGCGACGGACCAGCCCCACCTGCCGCCAGTCACCGGCGTGCGGCACCAGCAGATAGGCGAACCGCTGAACGCCCTGGTCCTGGAAGGAGTAGACCCCGTCGGGGTCGAGCAGCCGCGGGTCGTGCCACGAGTAGACCGGGCTGCGAACCGCCGTGACACCGATGCTCGGCGACGCGGCCGCGTCTGCCGGCGAGACGTCGTACCCGTGCTTGGCGTTGTTCACCACCGCCAGCCCGGCGGCCGTGCCGCCCACCGTCCCGGTCAGGTCGACCCACGACTGGCCCGGCTCCTCGGCGCCGTCGACCGGCCGCTCCAGGGTGCCGAAGGGGATCTCGTAGGTGGCCCTCGGGTCCATCAGCGCCACCGGGAAGCGCAACTTCAGCAGATGCGCCTGCTCCCGCCAGTCCAGCGTCACCCGCACCTCGAGCTCGTCGGCACCCTGCCGGAGGATGAGCTCCTCGACCAGAGTCGACCGGCCCCACGAGCGCTCGACCCGCAGCCGGGCCCGCTCCGGGCCGCTCTCGCGAAGGACGACTCGCATTGTGCGCATGGCTTCCCCCGGCCACGCGTACGACACGACGCCGTGCCCCCACGTGTCCGTGGGATCCTCACTGACCTGCGTGTGCGCGCCGGTGGCGCCCGCGACGACGTCCACGCCGGTGCGCTTGTCGAGCAAGCTGGTCAGCCACCCCGTCGACGGGTCGATCTCGGCCCGCAGCACGTCGTTCTCCAGCACGGTCTCCGACGCGGACAGCGCGCCCGGAGCGGCACCGCTCCACCGCGTCGTGGCCGGCGCCTCGAGGCCCGGCCGCAGCCGGTAAAGGCGGTACCCCAGCGGCGGCAGCTCGGCGCGGAACACGACGGCGCCGCGGCCCTTGTCGTTCGTCGTGGCGACGGACTGCGTCGGCTGCGACGGCGTCAGCCCGCCGTCCGCGTCCACGACGTGCACTCCGGCGGGCTGGACGCCGTACTGGAGCTCGACGTCGGTGGTGACCGGCCACGGGTGCGGGTTGAACACCAGCACCGGCTGGCTGCCGTCCTCGAACGCCACCTCGACATCGCGGGCGATGACGTTGTGGACGCGAGTGATGATCCGCTTGGCGATCGCCACCGCCTCGCCGAGCTGATCGCGGGCGTCGTCGTACGCCGGCTCGATGGCCGATCCCGGCAGCACATCGTGGAACTGGTTGAACAGCAGCTGCTTCCAAGCGTGGCCCAGCTCGTCGCGCGGGTACTCCAGGCCGTGCGTGACGGAGCCGACCGCGGCCCAGCGCTCCGCTGACAGCAGCGCGGCCTGGGTGCGGCGCACCCACTGCTTGATGCCCGAGTGCGAGGAGTAGCAGCCGGCGGCATGGTGCTGCAGGTCGTCGCGCCAGACCGGCAGTCTGGCAGCGTCGACCCGGGCGATCAGCTCGTCGAAGTAGCGCGCCGGCGAGGACATGATCATCCTTCCGTACGAACCCCGCTGATCGTGGCGGTGGATCGACTCGATGTTGGCCTTGGTCGGTCCGCCGCCGTGGTTGCCGACACCGTAGAAGATCATGACGTCGCCGAGCGACCGGTCCAGCTGGCCGAGTGCCTTCTCCGTCTGGTGCGCGACGTCCCCGGGTGGGCTGCAGTACTCGAACGGGATGCGGTAAGCCAGCACGCGGCTGCCGTCGGGCGCCTCCCACCAGAACGCGGTGCCGTCGAGGTCACTCTCATGCGGCCCGGGACGCAGGAAGGTGTAGGAGTCCATGCCCTGGCCGCGCAGGATGGCCGGCAGCATCGCGTTGTGCCCGAACGGGTCGACGTTCATGCCAACGCTGGCGGTCACGCCGAACCGCGAGCGCAGGTACCGCTGGCCGTACAGTCCCTGCCGGACGAACGACTCGCCGCCGGGCATGTTGCAGTCGGGCTCGACCCACCAGCCGCCGGCCATGACCCAGCGGCCCTCCGCGACCCGCTTGCGGATCTGCTCGAACAGCTCCGGGTCCTGCTCCTCCACCCACGACAGCAGGACGATCTGGTCGCAGGTGAAGACGAAGTCGGGGTACTCCTCCATGCGGTGGATCGCCGACCAGAACGTCGCCCGCGCCTCCTGGTAGCCCTCCTGCCACGGCCAGAGCCACACCGGGTCGAGGTGGGAGTTGCCGACCATGTGCAGGGTGCGCTTCCGGGCGGCGAGGGGCCGGTAGCCCTCGGCCGGAAATTCGGGGGTCATGCGGTCGGCTCCTCCGATGTGCTCTCGGTCGCGGCGGCCCATACGTCGGCCAGCTCGCTGATCAGGTGCAGGGCGAGTGTGTGCATCTCCTGGATGCGCGGGGTCTCGGTCGACGGCGCCAGCAGCAGGTGGTCGGCGTGCTGCCCGGCCGGTCCGCCGTCGCCGCCGGCGAACAGCACAGTGGTCGCATTCTTCGCGCTGGCCGCCGCCAGCCCGGCGACGACGTTGGCCGAGCGGCCGCTGGTGGTGAATGCCGCGACGACGTCACCGGGCCGGGCAAGCGCGGTGACCTGCCGGGCGAACACGTCGTCGAAAGAGTAGTCGTTGGCGATGCAGGTCATGACGGTTGGGTCGGTGGTCAGGGTAACAGCGGGCAGCGGCCGGCGGTCGCGCTTGTAGTGGCCGACCAGCTCGCCGGTGAGGTGCTGGGCGTCGGCGGCACTGCCCCCGTTGCCGAAGGTGTACAGCACGCCGCCGGCGGCGAACCGGTCGCACAGCAGGCTGCCCACGGCTCGGATCGCCGGCAGCAGCTCGCGCATCCCATCGGCGACGGCGACATGGTCGGCCAGCTGCCGCTCGAGCTCGCCCGACTGCGCGTCGACGGCCTGCTCAGGCATGATCCACCTCCGCCGCGGCCAGTGCGTCGAGCGCCACCACGCCCGCGCCGACCACGCACACCACATCACCGAGTCGCGTGAGCACCACCCGCGCGGCCTTCGCCGCCGGCGGCATCGCGTCGCGGGCCACGATCTCGGCGACTGGGTCCAGCAGCATCGCCCCGGACCTCGTGACACCACCACCGAGCACCACCATCTCCGGCTCGAACACGTTGACCAGGTCGGTGAGGGCCTGGCCCAGCACCTGTGTGGTCTCGTCCCAGATCGCCCGCGCGAAAGCGTCGCCGGCGGTCGCGGCCGCGGCGACGTCGGCGGCAGTCAGCGGGTCGACGGCGCTCAGGCTGGTCCGCCGCCCGGCTCCCACGCCGTCGGCAGCCCGGGCGGCGATGTTGGTGCCGGACACGTACGCCTCCAAGCAGCCGTGCCGGCCGCAGGTGCACGCCCGCCCGCCCGGCCGGACCATGAGGTGGCCGAGCTCGCCGCCGTTGCCGGCCGCACCGCGGTGCAGCGCGCCGTCGATGACCGCGCCGCCGCCCACGCCGGTGGAGATGGTCAGGTAGATCATGGTGCGCAGGCCGCGGGCGGCCCCGAACCGGTGCTCGCCCAGTGCCGCCGCGGTCGCGTCGTTCTCCAGATAGGCGGGCACGCCGAACCGGTCGCGCGCCATCTCGCCCAGCGGCACGTCGACCCAGCCGGGCAGGTGCGGCGGAGAGATGAGCACTCCGGTGACGCTGTCGAGCGGCCCACCGCAGGAGATGCCGACGGCGCTGACCGGTCGCCCCAGCCCCGCGGCGACGACGGCCCGATCGCCCAGGTCGAACAGCCGGGCGATGACGGCGTCCGGGCCTTCCCACCTTCGTGTCGGCTCGATGATCAGGCCGTGCACGCGGCCGTCGGCGGTGACGACGCCGACGGCGAGCTTCGTCCCGCCGATGTCCAGTGCCAGCACAGCGGATTCGGCACCACCTGTCCGGCTGGCCGTGGATTCATACCCGGACCGGCTGGGGTCACCGGCGGACCGCATCTCCTGTGCCCGTCTTGCCTCGTTCATCCACCCTGCTCTTCCCTGTTCCGTCGGGACCGTCCTGCCGCCGCTCGGGGATCCCGAGCGCGGTACCTCCAGTTCACCCCTTGCGCCCCTGCGTGGCGATGCCTTCGACGAAGTACCGCTGCGCGCAGAAGAACAAGATGATCAGCGGGATGGTGGCCAGCACCGACGCGGCCATCACGATCTCCCAGCGCTGCTCACCGCCCTGCCCGAACGCATCCAGCACGGCCTTCAGTCCCCGCGGCAGCGTGTACAGCGCCTCGTCCTGCAGGTAGATCAGCGGCCGGATGAGATCGGTCCAGCTGGCTCTGAACTCGAAGATGAACACCACGATGAGCGCGGGCCTGCACAGCGGCATGGCGATCCGCCAGAACAGCCCGAAGTACCCGCAGCCGTCCACGCGCGCGGCCTCGAACGTGTCGCGCGGCAGGCTGAGGAAGAACTGCCGCATCAGGAACACGTAGAACGCCGAGGCGAACACGTTGTGCGCCCACAGCGGCACCTGCGTCTGCGACAGTCCGAACTCCTGCCAGATCAGGAACGTCGGGATCATGGTCACCGCGGCCGGGAGCATCATCGTGCCCAGAACCAGCAGGAACAGCACGTTCCGTCCGGGGAAGCGGAAGTATGCGAACCCGAACGCCACCATGGCGCTGCTGAGCGTCACCGTCAGGGCGGCCATCACGCCGACCACCATGCTGTTGCCGAACCAGGTGAGGAACGGGACGGTGTCCAGCAGGCCGCTGTAGTTCTCCGGCTGTACCTCGCGGGGGACCAGGACGTTGTCGAATATCTGGTACCTCGGCTTGAGCGAGGCGCTGATCAGCCACAGCAGCGGGTAGGTAAACGTCACCGCCACGATCGCGACCGCGGTGACGATGAACCCCGTCCGCACTACCCGGCGGGCCGGGGAGGTGCCCGACGGGGGACGCTGGCGCTGCCCCCCGGACTGCTCCTGGGCCGGCTCGACGTGGACCATCTGGGTCATCGGTCGTCCCCCTCGTAGTAGACGAACCTGTCGCCGAGCTTGACCTGCACGAGGGTGACGATCAGTACGATCGCGAACAACCCCCAGGCCAGGGCTGAGGCGTAGCCCATCTCGAGGAACTGGAAGCCCTGCTGGAACAGGTAGATCACGTAGAACAACGCGCTGTCCGACGCCTGCAGCTCACTCTGCGCGTTGCCGTAGAACATCGTGTAGACCTCGGTGAACATCTGCAGCGAGGCGATGGTGTTCACGATGGTCACGAAAAACAGTGAGCCGGAGATCATCGGGACGGTGACCTCGCGGAACTGCCGCCAAGCGCCGGCGCCGTCGATGCGCGCGGCCTCGTACAGGTCGTTCGGCACGTTCTTGAGCGCGGCGAACAGGATGACGATGGTCCCGCCGATCGTCCACAGGCTCATGATGATGATGCCCCAGCGGACCCAGTCGGGGTCCGTCGTCCACGCCGGCCCGTTGATGCCGAACAACCTCAGGAGCGCATTCACCAGGCCGTTCTGCCCGTTCAGCAGCAACAGGAACAGCACACCGACGGCGACGGTCGGCGTCATGGCCGGCAGGTAGAAGACAGTTCGGAAGAACCCGGCGAACCGGCCGCCGATCTGGTTGAGCAGCACCGCCAGGGCAAGCGCGATCGCGATGGACAGCGGCACGTGGATGACCGTGTAGAGCACCGTGTTGAACAGCGCCGTGCGGACCTCGGGGTCCTCGACCATACGTTGGTAGTTCTCGCCGCCGACGTAGGTCGCGGGGTTGATGACGTCGTAGTCGGTGAACGAGAGGACCAGGCTGGCGAGCATGGGCCCCGCCGTGAACACGAGAAACCCGAGGATCCACGGCAGCAGGAACAGGTAGGCCCAGCGCGTCTCGGGTCGTCGCCAGGCCGCCTGCCAGCGGCGCCGCCGAGTCATCGGTGGCGCTGCCAGCGGGACGCGGACGTCAGCTGCCGACATCGGCGAGCGCCTGCTCGACCTTGTCCTGTGCTTCGGCCAGCGCGCTGGCGGCGTCCTGCTCGCCGGTGAGGATCCGGTTGGTCGCCTCCAGCCAGGCGTCCTTGAACTGCGCGCCGACCGCGTTGGCCGGCATCACCCAGGCGTCGGCCTGGGCCTCCAGGACCGCCTGGACGGCGTCATCCCACTTCTGGTTCTCACCGGTGCCCGGGGTGTACAGCTCACCGAAGACCTTGTCGTCGGCGGCCTCGTTCGCCGTGTAGATGCCAGTGAACGCTTTGCCCTCGGCATCGCGCAGCTGGATGCGCTCCTCGGCCGCGGCGGCCCAGGTGTCCGGTGCCGTCATGATCTTCATGAACTCGCACGCGGTGGCGGTGTTGTCGGCCTCGTCCGGGATGGCCCAGGCGTTGGACGTCGCCCAGGTGACGGTGTCGCCGCTGGCGTCGGCGATGGGCAGGACGGTGATGTCGACGTCCGGCGAGGTGTTGGCCAGCACGTTCACGTACCACTGCTCGATGACCATGGCGCCGACCTGGTTCTGCGCGAAGGGGTTGCCCTCGCCGAACAGGTCCCAGGTGTTCTCGAAGTCCTTGAGCGCCACGTGGCCGCCCTGGGCGTCCTGGACCGCCTTCAGCCGCTCCATGGTCGCGACGGTCGCGGGGTCGTCGAGCAGGAAGTCGTCCGCGGCCGCGACCCACGGGTTCCCGTCAAGCACGCCGTAGAACGGCGTGATGTCCGGCAGCCGCAGGTGGACACCGATGCGCTCGTAGGTGCTGCCATTGCGGACCGTCATCGCCTCGGCCGCGGCGAGCAGGCTTTCCTGGTCAGCGATGTCGATGTCCTCGGGTGTCAATCCGGCCTCCGCCAGCACGGTGTTGTTCAGGATGAGGACGGGGGTGTTGTAGAACTCGGGGATCGCGTAGGTGGAGCCCTCGTACTGCACCAGGTCCAGCACGTTCGGCCTGTACTGCTCGAGGTCGATGTCGCGCTGCTCGACGCACTCGTCGAGCGGCTGGATGGCGCCGCGGGCGGCGAACGCTCCCACCTGGTCGCCGGGGATGTACACCAGCTCGGACGGGTTGCCGCTGGCGACCGACGACAGGAACTGCTGCTCGTCGAAGCCGCCCTCGTTGATGTTGACCTCGACGTCTGGGTACGTCTCCTCGAACGCCTCGACGCGGACCGTGGCGATCTCGTCGGGCAGTGCGAAGCCGATCGTGGTGATGGAACCTCCGGGCTCCGCCGACATGCCGCCGGACTGGGCGTCACCGCCGTCGTCGCCTGAGTCCCCGCCGCCGACGCCGCCGCAGGCGGTCAACGTCAGCGCGGCCGCTCCGGCGATGGCCACCGGCATCACATGAGGTCTCCGCATCTTTGCGCTCCCTGTTTGATACGTCGAGATCGGCAGGACCGTAGTGGGATCGATCCCATCATTCCTCGGAATCATGACAAGCGCTCGAAGGGCCGTCAAGCCCGTCAGCAAGGGCGAGGAACCGATTTCCGCGGTTCCTGCACGTCACCGGCATGGCCCTTGACGCCCCAAGGGGGCAGCTGCTTGGCTCAGATGCCGAGATCGTTCCCACACCGGAGTGTCCATCGTGCCGTCGCGCCCCCGCATCACGGAGATCCTGCTCGTCCCGCACACCCATCACGACGTCGGCTACACCGACAGCCCTCGGCTCATCGACCGGCAGCATCGCGACATCGTGGGCCGGGTCCTGGACCTATGTGAGGAGACGACGTCCGACGGTGCCGGCGCACTGCGGTGGACGTTCGAGGTCAGCCGGCCGGTCATCGAGTTCCTCCGGCACGCCGATGCCGGCGATGTCGACCGTTTGCGGCGGCTGGTGGTGCGCGGGCGCGTCGCCGTCACCGGCGGCTATCTGAACATGACGCAACTTCCCGGCGAGCAGGAGATCGAGCGGACGTACGAGGCGCTCGCGCCGCTCATCGAGGCCGGCATCCCGATCCGCACCGAGCAGCACGGCGACGTCAACGGTCTGCCTTGGGGCGCCGTCCCTGCGATGCGGCGCCACGGCATCACCCGGCTGGTGATGGCGCTGAACCCCGACCACGGCCGCCCCCCGTTCACCCAGCCCAGCGGGTTCTGGTGGGAGGGACCTGACGGTTCCCGGGTCTTCGTGTTCCTCAGCACCCACTACGGCATCGGCGAGGAATGGGGCATCATCGACGGCGACGTCAGGCTGGCCGCCAAGCGGGTGACCTCCCTGGTCGACGACCTGGACGAGCGCGACGACTACCCGTTCGACGTCGCCGTCGTCCACGCCGCCAACGACAACCGCTGGCCCACGCTGGAGTTCCTGCCTCTCGTGGCGCACTGGAACGACGCGCACGCGGACCGGCCGATGCGGCTGGCCACCATGGATGAGGCGCTGGACCGGCTGGAGCGGACCGCGACGGAGGGTGTCGAGCTGCCCGTCGTCCGCGGCGAGTGGGCCGACTGGTGGTCGCACGGTCACGGGTCCACCGCGCGTGAGCTGTCGGTGCACCGCCTGGCTCGCAGCCATCAGCTGACCGGCGAGACCATGCATGCCCTGGCCGACCTCCGCGGCGATGGCGCGGTGGACCTGGCCTCGGTGCTCGGCCACTCCCGCGGCCCGGTGCGGCTGCGGTCCCGGGCCGAGCTGGCCGACGACCTCACCGAGGTGGACCGGCTGTTGTGGCTGTTCGCAGAGCACACCTGGGGATCGTGGGAGAGCTTCTCCAACCCCGGCAGCACATACACCGCGTCGCACTGGAACGCGAAGGCCGGCTTCGCTTACGGCGCCTACGACTTCGCTCGGCACGTCGCCGTCGAGGGCCTGTTCCGCCTGCTGGCCAGCGGAGCGTCAGGCGGTTCGTCGGGCGGTTCGTCGGGCGGTTCGTCGGGCGGTTCGGAAGGCGATGACGCCAGACGTCCCGCGATGCATCGGACCGGCCCCGGCACGGACCGCACCTGCCTCGGCGGGTCGTCCATCGTGCTGGTGAACCCGACGGTCAGGCGCCGGACCGACCCGGTGGTCGTCGACGTGGCCGGCGGTCGAGCCGTCGTGGTCGCGCCCGTCGAGCCATTCGGAGTAGCCACCGTCGCGCTGCCCGCCGAGCCCGTCGACGGCGGAATCGGCGACGCCATCAAGACGCCGGAGTACGCCGTCACCGCCGACCCCACCCGGGGCGGCGTGATCAGCCTGGTCGACCGGCGAACCGGTCGCGAGCTGGTGGATCGCGACGCGGCGTTCCCGTTGGGTGCGTTGGTGGCGGAGACCATCCCGGCCGACTCCGACCACCCGTTCCTCACCCGGCCCCGGGACTTCCATCCCGACTTCCCCGGCCCGGAGTTCGAGCGGACGGCGGCGACGTCGTCAGGCCCGGCGCGGATCGTGAACGGCACCGGGTTCGTCGCGCTGACCTGGGAAGGCGCCGTCGGCGCGATCGACGTGCGAACGACACTGCGCCTCTACCCGTTGTCGGACATCGTCGACCTCGACATCACGGTGACCAAGGCGGAGACGTTCGAGCCGGAGAGCGTCTTCGTGACGTTCCCGTTCGCCATCGCCGATCCGCGGTTCACGGTCGAGACCGCCGGCGCCGCGTTCGTCGCCGAGCACGAGCAGCTGCCGGACACCAGCCGCGACTGGTACGCGATCCAGCACGCGCTCGGCGTCGCGGGCGATGGCGCCGCGGTGCTCTGGGGCTCGTACGACGCCCCGCTGGTGCAGTTGGGCGGCTTCCAGACCGGCCGGTGGGCGCGACGGTTGGAGGCGCGGACCGGGCACGTCAACAGCTGGCTCATGAACAACCTGCACTTCACCAACTTCCGCGCCGCACAGGGCGGGACGCAGACATTCCGGTACCGGTTCGCGCCGCGCCCGCACGACGCCGCCGCCGTCCGGCGCTTCGGCGACGACCTCCTGCGCCCGATCGTGGGACGCCACTACGCCGGCCCGGTCGAACCCGCGGGCGCCGCCGCGCTGATCGTCGACCCCGGCGACGACCTGCTGGTCGACCTGCGGCCGGCCGATGCGGACGGCCTGGTGCGCGCGCGCCTGCGGTCGCTGTCCGACGTGCCGATCACCGCAGAGCTCGGCTGGGTGATCGATGGTTCGGTCGAGGCCTCTGTGGGCGACGGCCAGGCCGGGTGGCAGCCGCTCGGCCCCGAACGCCGACTGGGGATCGACCTGGCGCCGCACGCCGTCGTCGACGTCTGGCTCCGTCGTCCCTCTTGATCAGCATCCGAGTGCTCTGGATTCCGAAATGATCACGTTCAGCAGGATCACCCGAGCCTCACCATGATTGCGAGCATGGTGTGACGCGAGATCTCGTGCTGAACGTGATCATTCGGAATCCAGTCAGCGCAGAGCTCGGGTGGACTGCCTGTGCACGATCTTCGTGGACATCATCACGGTCACCGGAGCGGCCTCGGGGGCGGCGATGCGGTCGAGCAGCCGCCGTACGGCGGTCTCGCCGAGCGCGGCCTCGTCCTGGGCGACGGCGGTGAGTCCGGGCGTCACCAGGCTCATCCAGGGCGCGTCGTCGAAGGAGACCAGGCTGAGGTGATCGGGGATCTGCAACCCGAGGTCGTTCGCGGCCCGCCAGACGCCCTCGGCGAGCACGTTGTTCGCCGCGAAGACCGCGGTGGGGCGGTGCTCGTCGGCCAGCAGCGCCGACGCGGCCGAGTGCGCGGCATCGACATCCCAGCCGGACGAGACAACGAGGTCGGGGTCGAGCGGGATGCCGGCCGCCGCCAGCGCTGCCCGGTAGCCGGCGTGCCGCTCGCGCCCGGTCGTCCACGTCGTCTCGTCGATGAACAGGGCGATGCGCTGGTGCCCGAGCCCGATGAGATGGTCGATGACCCGCTGCGACGCGGTCTGGTTGTCGACGACGACGGCGTCGCAGGCACCAGCGGCGAACTGGCGGTCGACCTCGACGACGGGGATGCGGTGGCGGGAGAGGTACGTGGTGACGTCCTCGGACACCGGGGTGACGACGACGCCCGCGACCCGGGTGGCCACGAACGTCTCGGCGGCCTCGACCTGGGCGTCGGCCGACCCGCCGTCCTCGGCCAGCACGAGACTGTAGCCCTGGGCCCGGGCGGCCTGCCCAACCCCGGCGGCGAGCCGGGCGTAGAAAGAGTTGCGCAGGTCCGAGACGAGCACCCCGAGCGAGAGGCTGACCTGCTGCTTGAGGTAGCGGGCCGTGGCGTCGGGGACGTAGCGGAGGTCCTTGGCGGCCGACAGCACGCGCTCGCGAACGTCGGTGGCGACGTAGCCGCGGCCGGTCAGCGCCCGCGACGCCGTGGACCGCGAGACACCCGCTGCCACGGCGACGTCCTTGATAGTCGCTCGGCGCGTCATCTCCGGCACGGCCGCCCCGCTACCGTCCAGTGCCACCTTCAACCCCTGTCAGTGCTCGACGACGTCGACCAACGCCTCCATGTGCTGACCGAGCCGCAGCTCGCCCACCGTGAGATCGGCCGCGACCCGGGCCCGGCGCCGCGCCACGCCGGCCGCCGTGATGCCGACCGTCGCCGAGACCTCCTCCCCCGCGTCCACGGTGGCGACCAGCTCCGCCGGGTCCGCCGCCCAGCCTAGCGGCAGGACCATTCGTACCGTGATGTCCGCCGTCGCCGGCAGCGGGTTGCGGACGGTCACCTCGAACGGCCGCGTCTCGCCGGCCCCGATGCGGCTGCGGTAGGGCTCGATCCGGCCGACGACGCCGCCGGCGCCCATGTCCAGCTCGTCCAGCGGCAGCAGCTCGCGATGGATCTCGATCAACTCCTCGCCGAGATCGGCCACCATGTCCAGGTAGGCGTCGTCGACCCAGCGCGGCTCCCAGTGGCCGCTGACCATCAGGCCCGGTGCGACCTTGCGGTACAGCTGGGCGCTGCGGCGGTAGTCCTCGATTCGGAACAGGTTGCGGTATTGGTAGTTGAGGATCTCGCGGCGCCGGCCCGCGACGCCGAGGTGCTCCTGCTGGTCCCCGGTGACCAGCACCTTGACGCCGTCCACGACCAGCTCGAAGCCGGCGTGGTACAGCGTGTGCCCGGGCAGGTCGTGCACCGTGATCTCGTACTCGTGCCAGCGGAACGACTCACCGACCGGCAGGTCGCGGTCCACCGGGATGGGGTCGTACCAGAGGCACGGAAGGTCGTAGTGCTCCGGGTCACGCAGGATCGGCGCCACCGTGGCCGGCGCCCAGATCTCGGTGCCCGCCACGTCGCGCAGCAGCGGCATCCCGGCCACGTGGTCGTCGTGGTAGTGCGTGGGCAGCGCCACCTCGATGCGTTCGACCCCGAACCGGCGCCGCAGCGCGGGCAGCGACGCCAGCCACGGCCGGCGCGCCGCCCGGTCGGTGCCCGCCGGCAGCCCGGTGGTCATGTCGTAGCCGTAGTCGATGACCATGGCGGCACCGGTCTCCGACAGCAGCACGTACGAGCAGGAGTTGCTGGTGCGGTTCAGTAGCAGGTGCGGTGTCAGTGCGGTGAACGGGTCGTCCAGCCGGCCGCGCAGGTCCCACGGATGGGGCCAGCGCGAGTCGACGTAGCGCTGCATGCGCTCGGCCAGCAGGCCCAGCGCGCCGCGGGGGTCGTCCATCGGCTCGCCGTGCGACGGCAGCAGCAGGTCCAGCGGCTCGTCCATCAGCTGGTAGCAGCTGAGCACGGTCATCGCCGGTCCCTCGTTCTCGGTGTAGGACCACTGGGTCGCCGCCAGCGACCACACCTTGCCCGGCGCGTAGACCAGGTCGCCGGTGAAGGCCAGGTTCCGCCCGGCGCGCTCGACGACGTACGTCACGGAGCCGGTGGTGTGCCCGGGCGTGGGGACGACCCGCACGTCGACACCGCCGTAGCCGGTTGTGCGGTACTCCGGGACGATCCCGTCGACCGGCACCGGCTCCAGGAGGGAGAACTTGTCCTGGCGCAGGTTGTAGTCGTTGGCGATCGGGCGCCCAGCCCACAGGTCGTCGACCCGAGCGAAGAGGTCCTGCTCGACCGGCGGCACGTGGACGCGGATGCCCGCCTCCACCGCTC
This sequence comes from Jiangella asiatica, assembly GCF_004349065.1. Taxonomy (GTDB): domain Bacteria; phylum Actinomycetota; class Actinomycetes; order Jiangellales; family Jiangellaceae; genus Jiangella; species Jiangella asiatica. Next base: position 143,570 of record NZ_SMKZ01000007.1, on the reverse strand, counting down.
GCGGCAACCCCTGCCCCTGGTCGCGGTGGTGGTGCGTCATGAGCACGTCGGTGAGGCGGTCGATGCCCAGCTCGTCCAGGACATCGAGCACGACACCGGACCCGAAGTCGATGGCGATGCCTTCCCCGGTGTCCTCGGCCTTGACGACGTAGACGTTGCAGGTGTCGCGCACCCGGAACACGCCCGGCGCGACCTCGTTCCACGACATGCCCCCGATGGTATCGTTCCCACAATGCCGACCGGGTCGCCTGCCACCGCCGCCGCGCGGCTCATCCCCCGTCCCCAGCACATCCAGGTCGCCGACGACGGCATCCGATTCGGCTCCGTCGAGGTGCTCGCCGAGCCGGTCTGCGCGACGGCGGCGGAGGTGCTGGCGGCACTGACGCCACCTGACTCCACCAGCGACGCCGCGCCGCTCACCGTCGTCGTCGGCGTGGAGCCCGGGAGCGGCCGGCCCGCGGAGGGCTACCGCCTCACCGTGGACGGCTCGACCGTGACCATCACCGGCGCCGACCCGGCCGGGGCGTTCTACGGCGCACAGACGTTGCTCTCCCTGGCCGCCGACGGGGTGCTGCCGCGGGTCAGCGTCGAGGACTGGCCGGACCTGCCCTGGCGCGGCACGATCGAGGGCTTCTACGGACCGCCGTGGTCACACGCCGACCGGCTGGCCCACCTCGCATTCGCCGGCCGGCACAAGCTCAACGCGTACGTCTACGCCCCGAAGGACGACCCCTTCCACCGCAAGAAATGGCGCGACCCGTATCCGGAAGCCGACTTGGCGCGCCTGGCGGACCTGGTGCGGGCGGCGCAGCGGTCCCACGTGCGCTTCGTCTTCTCCATCTCGCCCGGGCTGTCCATGGTCTACAGCGACCCGGACGAGCTCGACCTGCTGCTGGCCAAGCTGGAGCAGGTGTGGCAAGTCGGGGTCCGCGACGTCGCGCTGCTGTTCGACGACATCCCGCCGGAGCTCTCGCACCGGGCCGACCTCGAGGCGTTCGGCGACGCACCGGGCTCGTCGGCGCGCGCGCACGCCGCCGTTTGCCGGCAGGTCATCGACCGGTTCCTCCGGCCGCACGGGCTCGACCGGCCGCTGATCATGGTGCCGACCGACTACGCCGGTATTACGGCGTCCCCGCACCGCGACCTGCTGGCGGCCGAGCTTCCCCAAGACGTCCTGGTGTGGTGGACCGGCCGCGATGTCGTGGTCGGCGACCTCACGCGCGACGAGATCGACGCCGCCGCCGTCAGCTACGACCACGAGCTGCTGCTCTGGGACAACTTCCCGGTGAACGACTTCGACTTCCCGCGCCTGTTCCTGGGGCCGCTGGTGGGCCGGACGACGGACCTGGCCGGCGCGCGTCTCGCCGGCATCACCGCGAACCCGATGCCGCACGAGGCCGCCTCGGAGATCGCCGTCGCCACCGTGGCCGACTGGGCGTGGAAGCTCGACGGGTACGACCCGGCGTCGGCGCACGCCCGGGCCCTGGACTCCGTCGGTGCATCGGAGGCCGTCCGGACGCTCGCCCGCGCGTGCGCGTCGTGGCCGCCGTCGGCGCCCCAGGATTCGGAGCTGTCGGCGCTCATCGGCGGCGCCCAGGACGGCTCGGCCGCCACCGGGGCGCGCCTGCGGCACCGGTTCGCGGCCATGGTCGCCGCCGCGCCGAACGGTCCGCGCGAGCCGGCCGACCGGCTGGAGCGCGAGGTCATGCCGTGGCTGATCGCGATGGCCGCCATGGGCCGGGCCGGCCTCGCGGCACTGGACCTGCTGGCCGGTCCCGCCGACGACGATGCCCGCGCGGCCGCCGCTGCCGCCGTCACGGCAGCCGAGGCCCACGAGCAGCACAACGTTCTGCGGACGATCGTCCCCCCGTTCGTCCACGCCGTCCTCGAATGATCACGTTCAGCACGAGATCTCGTGTCGCACCATGCTCGCAATCATGGTGAGGCTCGGGGGATCCTGCTGAACGTGATCATTTCAGAGGGCTAGGACCTGGCCGGAGGCGCGCAGCTTCTCCTGCAGGACGGCGACGTCGATGGACTGGACCGGGCGGCCGGACGACGCCGCCTGGGCCGCGGCGAGGCCGGCGGCGTGACCGAGCATCTGGTACTGCACCTCCATCCGCACCGACGAGAACGCCACGTGTGACGCGGACAGGCAGACCGGGACCAGCAGGTTCGCGCAGTCGGCGTAGCGCGGCACGATGGAGCGGAACGGAATCGGGTAGGGCCGCACCGGCACCGACAGGTACCCCTCGGTGAACACCATGCCGACCGGCTTCGGGTGTTCGTGCACCCAGCGCCACGTGCGCTGTACCTCGCGGATGTCGACGTGGTACGAGCCCATCGCCACCGCGTCGTGCTGTGGTCGCGGAGCGGGCAGCAGGTCGTGCTCGGTCAGGACGTACTCGCCGAGCATCCGGCGCGCCTCGCGGACGTAGAGCTGATGGGGCAGGTGGTCGGTGTCGACGAACTCGTCGGCCGGGTAGCCCCAAGTCAACATCTCGTCTCGAACCGCGGCGGGCACGGCCGCGTCGTGGGAGAGGAAGTACAGGAAGTCCTGGGCGTGGTGCAGGTGGTGCAGGCGGAGCCGCTCGCGCTCGTCCGGGCCCGCGTCCGGGTAGGACCACGCCGAGCCGTCCAGCACGCTCAGCGAGAACGGGCCGATCGAGTTGCCGTCGCACTTGCCGCCCGGCAGGTTGCGCTCCAGGCCGAGCAGCTGGCCGGCGCGCACGTCGACGCCGTCGCGACGCCACCGGTCGAAGATGCGGCGGCCCAGCTCCCAGTGCGCCTCGTCGTAGTCGTCGCGCCGGGTGAACGGAACGCGATCGGAGGCCTGGGTGAGGCAGACCCGGTATCCGTACGACATCACCCCGCGGTCACCGGCCCCGACCGGCGCCAGCGGCCGGTCGTGCAGCTGAGGCAGGACGTCGCCACCGGACTCGCCCGCGGCGTCGCCGGCGAACGGTGAGATCAACGGCGGGACGGTGTGCCGGCCGGGCACCAGCTCCTGCCGGCCGGCGTATCGCTCCCCGTACAGCGACCTGTCCTCGCGCCCGACGGCGTACGGCACTCCGGCCGCGGCCAGCAGGTCGCCTTCGTAGGACGCGTCGACGTACACCGCACCGCAGACCCTGGAGCCGTCCCTCAGCACCACCGCGCCGATGACGCCGTCGACGACGTCCGCGCCGGCCAGCACCGCACCGAAGCGGACGTCGACACCGGCCTCGTCCAGCCAGCCGAGGTAGATGCTCTCGGCGACGCGCGGCTCCGGCCCGGCGAAGTGTCCCTCGGCGACGCCGTACCAGGACGCGATCGCCGTGCGCAGCTCGCCGGCCATGCCGCGAACCACCCGCACGTCGCCGACATCGGTGTAGCCGAGCCCGCCCGAGGTCATGCCGCCGACGTGCCGGCCGGGCTCGAGCAGCACGACGGGGGCGCCGGCGCGGGCTGCGGCCACCGCCGCACAAACCCCGCCGGAGGTGGCGCCGTAGACGACGACGTCGGTCACGGCGTCATCTCCTGGGCGCGCACGGCGCGGTACCGCGCCCACGACGTCGCCACCAGCGCCAGGTCGTCCGCGGTCAGCGGCTCGCCCGAGCCGTCGATCGACTCCAGGTAGTACAGCGCGGGCACCGCGCCCGGGCCGAGGTCACCCTGGGCCTCGACGTAGGACCGCCACGAGACGCGGTCCGGCATCGGCCACTGGTCGGTGTCGATCAGGTGCCCGGGCAGGCTGTGGCCGGCGACCGCGTGCCGGAAGGTCAGGTGCTCGACCACGTGCACCGGCTCACCCGCGACATCACGCTCCAGGACGTCGTTGAGCCGCACCATGTCGCAGACGTCGCCGAAGGACGGGTGCGGCGTGTGCGTCACCAGCAGAGCGTCCGACTTCGCACGTTTGGCCGCCGTGGAGATCGTCGCCAACAGCAGGTGCAGAGCGGCGATGCCCCACGGCCCGTCGGCGGCCCGCAGCGACTCGCCGGACGGCGCCCGCTGGGTGAAATCGATCTTGAGTCCGTCGGCGTCGAGGCCGTCCGGTCCGAGCAGGTGCGCGACGATCCCGGCGAGCCGCTCGCGATACCGCGGGTCGGCGACGTCGACGGCGACCGGTCGACCGGCCGGGTCGGTGACACACTCCTCGACCGGCACGCCCTGGGGGTCCCACGCCTTCCACCACAGCAGCACGCGGCGTCCTTCGGCATGCCGGGCGGCGATCCACCCGCGCAGGTCGGGCCAGTGGTCGAGGTCCACGTCGCCGGTACCGTACGCGTATTGCCAGCGGTCGTCGATCACGATCGTGCCCGGGTCCAGTCCCGCGCCGTCCACGATGTCCAGGAACTCGTCGTAGACGTCCTGGCGGGCCAGCTGCGAGGCGCCGGTGACCGTAGCGCCGTCAGCATGGTCAGCGGTGCGGGACGCCCGCGCGCACTGTGCCCCCCAGCCGCAGAAGATCGGCTCGGCCCACCAGTTCGGGCCCGGTGGCGGCTCGGCCGGCGCCAGTCCTCGCTGCACCAGGTCGTCGCGGTACTCCGTGAGCGCCTGCCACGGCGAGGCCGCCGGGCGCAGCACGACCGACGGGGTCCGTGTCCCCTCGGCATCCACGAGCGTGTGACCTTCGTAGTCCAGCCGCAGCACGAACCCGCCGTCCAGTGGCGCGTAGCGCACCGCGGTCATGGTCAGCTGCTCGACCGGCGCTCGCAGCGACAGTCCCCACCAGCGCCCGTCCGGCACGTCGGTGGCGCCGTCGGCGAGCCGGTCGCCGAGGGCCCAGCACAGCGGCGGCGGCGAGAAGATGCCGTGCAGCCGCCCTGGTGCGGCGTCGCCGACGACACCCAGCGACGACGGCGACGTGGCCGGCCGCACGACGTGGACCGGCTCGGTCGGCGTTGGGCTGAACAGCGCGGCGAACCGGATGGACGAGCGGAACGTGCCACCGGCCCCGTTCGGCAGCACCGCGCGGCCACCCAACAACGTCATCTCACCCAGCCGTGCCCGCTCGCCCACGCGCGGGCCGGCGGCCCGCGCCCACACCTCGATCTCGCCCGGCGTGCACAGCACGTGTAGGGCCTTGCTCTCCCAGACCGAGCTGGAAGCCTCGACGACGAGTTCGACGGCGTCGTCGGCCAGGCTCGACACCCGGGCCGCGCCGATGTCGTACGACTCGTCCCGGCCACTTACCAGGTCCAGCCCGGCCAGCAGCGACAGCTCGGTCCAGACCTGCCCGTCCGATCGGTCGCGCAGGACGGCGCGTGGCTGCTTCGGGTCCACCTCGAGCCGGTACGCCGTGCCGAGCACGACGGTGCCGCCGTCGGCTCCCTGGTGGACCGACAGCTCGGGGCTGGTCAACGTCATCGGGGGAACACGTCCTCTCCTCGTGGGATCGGGTCAGCCGAACGCGGCGATCGGCTCATCGTCGGCCGGCAGTTTCCCGTCGCGGGCGACCCGGGCGTACAGCCGGGCGGAGTCCTTGACCGTACGCCGGCCGGTCGCGTAGTCGACGTGCACCAGGCCGAACCGGGGCCGGTAGCCCAGCGACCACTCGAAGTTGTCCAGCAGCGACCAGTGCAGGTAACCGCGCACGTCCGCTCCGGCGGCCATCGCCTCTGCCATCGCGGCGACGTGCCCGCGAAGGAACGCCGAGCGGCGGACGTCGTGCACCCGGCCGTCGTGCGTCGGCGCGTCGCCGAAGACGCCGCCGTTCTCGGTGATCAGCACCGGGGTGCCGTACTCGTGGTGCAGCCGCAGCAGGAGGTCACGGAACGAGTCCGGCGCGATCTCCCAGCCCTCGTCGGTCCGGGCCACGTCTCCGGACGGGCCGACGACGCGCCACGGGAACGGACGGTCCGGTCCGGGCTCGGCCGCGGCCACGACCCGCCGCGTGTAGTAGTTGACGCCGAGGACGTCGCAGCGCCCGGCGATCGCGCCCTCGTCGCCGTCCCGGATCTCGGTCAGTTCGCGACCCAGTGCCCGCTCGTAGTGCTCGCGCATGTCCACCGGGTAGCCGCGGCCGAACAGCGGGTCGAGGTACCAGCGGTTGACGTAGCCGTCGGAGCCCCGGGCGGCGGCGGCGTCCTCCTCGGACGGTGTCGCGGCATCGCAGGGGAACAGGCTCAGGGCGACGCCGACCTTGGCGCCCCGATGCGCGCGCAGGACGTCCGCCCCCGCGCCGTGCGCGAGCATGACGTGGTGCCCGGCCGCGACCGACGCGCCCAGATCGCGGACCCCGGGGGCGTGCAAGCCGAGGTGATAGCCGAGGAGCGCGATGATCCACGGCTCGTTCTGAGTTATCCACCACTCTACGCGGTCGGCCAGCCGGTCCGCGACAGCAACGGTGAGCTCTGCGAAGGCGTCGACGGTGGACCGCGCGGCCCAGCCGCCGTCGGCCATCAGCGCCTGCGGCAGGTCCCAGTGGTTCAGCGTCAACACGGGCGTCACGCCGCGCTCCAGCAGGGCGTCGACGAACCGTTCGTAGTGGTCCAGGCCGCGCTGCTCGACCCGGCCGCGGCCGTCCGGGACGATCCGCGACCAGGCGACGGAGAACCGGTACGCGCTCAGCCCCAGCGCCGCTACCAGCTCGACGTCCTCGGCCCAGCGCCGGTAGGAGTCGCAGGCCCGGGAGCCGTCGCCGCCGCCCTCGATCGCGCCCGGCTGCCGGGCGAACACGTCCCACACCGACTCGCCGCGGCCGTCGGCGTCCAGGCTGCCCTCGATCTGGTAGGCGGAGGTGGCCGCGCCCCACAGGAACTCGGCCGGGAACCGATACGTCATTGGTGCTCCAGGACAGAAGGTTCGGTGTTCCACGACTCGAGCAGCAGCCGGCGCGGTCCGGCGTCGTGCCGCCACTCGACGGTGAAGCGGCGCCGCCGGCCGGGCAGGAGCGGTCGCGGGTCACCGGCGACGACGCCCCAGCCGCTCGACTCCGCCGGCCGGTCGTCGGCGAGCTGGAGCCCGACGACAGCCGGCCCACCGACGTGCTCGACGTCGACGATCCACTGCTCAGGTGTCCGTTCCACGTGGAACGTCACGTCGGCCGGAGGCAGCTCCAGCAGCCCGGAGAGGTCCGCGCCGGTGGCCAGGACGACGCACTCCTCATCGACGACGGAGCCGTCGGCGGCCCTCCAGTCGAGCTGCCAGAACGCCACCGGCGTCGTGACAGCGTCGGCCCCGACGGACAACTCGCCCACTGGCCACGGCGTCGTGACGGCCCTGATCATCGGCCAGGTCCGCGTCGCGACCTGCCGCCCGTCCTGGTCGAGTAGCCGCGCGGTGACGGTGCCGCCGGCGGCCCGGCCCGGCTCGGACCAGACCCACGCCTGCACCGACGGCGGCGCGCCGGCGAGTGCGATCCGATCGACCCGAGCCGTCACCCGCTCCGGCCGGTAGGCCCGCGCGACCGCGTGGAACGCCGGCTTCGGCTCACCGGCGTGGTCGACGACGGCCGTGCACCAGGCGTTCGGGTAGGACTCCGCCAGCTGCCAGGGCAGCACCATGCTGCAGCGGGGCCACCGCCGCCGGTCCGCCTCGACCGCGTACGCCAGCCCAGTGGCCTGCAGGAACTGGCTGGCCCGGCGGTAGGCGTCGGGCGAGTCGAGCCGGCCGCCGAACGACGCACGCACCAGCTCGGCGTTGTTCCACCAGTCGCCCAGGTGCCGGTAGACGGGGTTGTCGCGGCCGACCGGCCACCGGTCGGGCTCCGGCACCAGCGCCGTCCACGCCCGACGGTTGGCCATGCCCTCGACGCCGAACTCGGTGTGCGCGAGCGCCCGGCCGCGGTTGTAGAGGGTGTAGTGCGTTTCGAGGCCCTGGTGCTCCCACGGGCCGTGCACGTCGTGCATGCCGTCGGGGTCGGTCTCGATGACGTCGAGCCGGTTGTGGAAGCGGCGCCCGGTCGGCGACGTCGCCACCCAGTGCCGGCCCGGGTCGAGCCGCGCCACCTCGTCGCGCAGCGCGGCCAGCGCGGGCGAGCGGTGCTCGGTCAGCGGGCCGTCGTCGTCCTCCAGCTCGTTGCCGCCGCCCCACATCAGCAGGGACGGATGATGGGTGCGCGCGGGCACGACGGCGTCGGCCTCGGCCCGCAGCTGGGCGACGAAGCCGGGGTCGTCCGACGGGGCGCTCTGCAGGCCGGAGCTGGACTGGGAGAACTCCTGCCAGACCAGCAGGCCGGCTCGGTCACAGGCGGCGTAGAAGGCCGGCGTCTCGACCAGCCCGCCGCCCCACACCCGCAGCAGCCGGGCACCGGAGCGCGCCGCGAGGTCGACGAGATGCTCGACCTTCAGAGCGTCGATGTCGCCATACATCGCGTCGGCCGGCGCCCAGTTCCAGCCCAGCAGCTGCGCCCGGCGGCCGTTCACGACCGCGGTGTAGGGCAGCGCGCCCGGCTCCGCGCCGTCGTTGCCGGCCATGCGTACGTGCCGGAACCCGGTGCTCGCCCGGGCCGCCGCGGTGGCTCCGGCACCGTCGGCGACCCGCAGCTCGACGTCGTACAGGTGCTGGTCACCGAGCCCGCGTGGCCACCACAGCCGCGGCCACGGCACCGGGACAGATCCGCTCAGCTCGCCCGCCGGGCCGACGGCGAGCGGTGCGGCCGCGATCTCGGCACCGTCGTACCGGACCACCACCTCGGCGGTCACGGCCGACCCGTCCGGCACCTCGGCCAGCGCTCGCACGTGCACCCGTCCAGTGCTCAGGTCCGCCGCCACCGACGGCCGCACCGACACGTCGGCCAGGTGCAGCCGGCCGATCTCCAGCCGGACGTCGCGCCACAGCCCCTGGTGGACCAGCCGCGGACAGAAGTCCCAGCCGTAGCCCATTCGCGGCGCGTGTATCGTGACCCGCTCCGTGCGGCCCACCTGTGGCTCGCCGACCGGCGCCGGGTCGACGACGACCGCCAGCCGGTGCGTGCCGCCGCCGGCCAGCTGAGCCGTGACGTCGAACCGGCAGCGACGGTAGAGACCGACCGCCCGCCCGGCGCGGACGCCGTCGACGTACACCGTCCCGCCCGGGTCGACCCCGTCCAGGCACAGCACCGCGCGCTCCCCGTCCGCCAGCGGCGGGACCTCGACCGAACGCCGGTACACCCACGAGCGGGCGCTCACCCACTCGGCGAAGCGCGAGTTGCGGCCCACGTACGGGTCGGGCAGCTCGCCCGCCCGGTGCAGGTCGCCGATCACCGCGCCGGGCACCCGGGCCGGCAGCCAGCCCGGGGTCAGGCCAGCGCCGGCCACCGCGTCACCGGCGTTGTTGCGCGCCTCGACCGGCTTGTCCAGGTACCACTGCCAGGTGTCGCCGAGCGCCTCCCGCACCGACCACCCGCCGCCCAGGTCGACCGTCGTCACCCCTTGCTGCCGGTGGTCGCGATCCCCTGGACGAAGTGACGCTGGCCGAGGAAGAACAGGATGATCATCGGTACCGTCGTGATAACGCTCGCCGTGACCACGATCTCCCAGTGCCACTCGCCACCGAACCCGTACTGGTCCAACAGCGCCTTCAGCCCGCGCGGGACGGTGAAGTTGTCGCTGTCGCGCAGGTAGATCAGTGGCCGCATGAGGTCGGTCCAGATGGCCTGGAACTCGAAGAGCAGCGTGATGATCAGAGCCGGCTTGCACAGCGGCATCGCGATGCGGGTGAAGATCGTCCAGTTGTTCGCGCCGTCGACCTTCGCCGCGTCGAACAGCTCCCTCGGCAGGCCGAGGAAGAACTGTCGCAGCAGGAAGATGTAGAACGCGCTGCCGAACAGGTTCTGTGCCCACAGCGGGGTCAGCGTGTCGACCATCCCCAGGCTGTTCCAGATCAGGAACTGCGGGATCATCGTCACCGCGCCGGGCAGCATCATCGTCGCCAGCACCACTGCGAACAGCAGGTTGCGGGCGCGGAACCGGAAGTACGCGAAGCCCCAGGCCACCATGGCGCTGCTGACCGTCACCGTCACCGCCGCGAGCACCGTGACCAGGACCGTGTTCCACAGCCACAGCGCCATCGGCGCTTCCTGCCAGACGTTCAGGTAGTTGTCGAAGGTGAACGTCTCCGGAATCAGCTTGTTGTCGAAGACCTCCCCGCGGGGCTTGAACGACGCGCTGAGCAGCCAGATGAACGGGTAGATGAAGATCAGCGTGGCCAGGATCAGCGCCACCCAGATCAACACCTTGACCGGCGTGATCTTGCGGCGCCGCCGCACCGGTGTCCGCGTGGCCCGCGGTTCCGGCGCCGCCTCGGAGTCGAGCCGCGTCTGCGTCGTCATCGCTGCTCACCCTCGTAGTAGACGAACCGCCGGCTGACCTTGATCTGGATCGCCGTGAAGATCATGATGATCACGAACAGCAGCCAGGCCATCGCCGAGGCGTAGCCCATGTTGAGGAACTCGAACGCCTGGCGGAACAGGTAGATCACGTAGAACAGCGCCGCATCGTTGCTGTACGTCGTGTTGCCCGACCCGAAGTAGGCCGTGTAGGCCTCGGTGAAGGTTTGGAACCCGGCGATGGTGTTGACGATGAAGATGAAGAACAGCGCGCCGCTGATCATGGGCACGGTGATCCGCATGGTCGTCTTCCACCAGCCGGCGCCGTCGACCCTCGCGGAGTCGTAGAGCTCCTGCGGCACGTTGCGCAGCGCGGCCAGCAAGATGATCACCGACGAGCCCACGGACCACAGGCTCATGAGAATCAGGCCGGGCTTCACCCAGTCGGGGTCTGTCGTCCACGCCGGTCCGTCGACGCCGAACCAGCCCAGCGCCTCGTTGATCAGGCCGCTCTGCCCGTTGAACAGCAGCAGGAGCAGGATGCCGACGGCGACCGGAGGCGTCATCTTCGGCAGGAAGAACGCGGTGCGGAAGAAGCCGGACGCCCGCCCGGCCTTGTCGAGCAGCAGAGCCAGCGCCAGCGACACGATGACGTAGAGCGGCACCTGGATGATGGTGAAGTAGAACGTGTTCGACAGCGCCAGCCCGACGTCGGGGTCGCGGAACAGCTCCTCGTAGTTCTCGAACCCGACGTAGTTCGGGTCGTTGATCACGTCGTAGTCGGTCAGCGACAGGTACGCGCTGTAGATGATCGGCCACGCCGTGAAGACCAGGAACCCGATGATCCACGGGCTGATGAACAGCAGCGCCGCCCGCGTCTCACGCCGGCGGCTCATGCGGCGCGCCCGGGCCGCTCGGTCGTCACCGAGCGTCCCGGGCGCATCGACCTGCGTGCGGGCCAAGGCGTCAGCCCTCTTCCCGCTCGTCCCAGGTCGCCCATGCCTCGTCCAGCGCCGCCTGGGCCTCCTCCTGCGCCTGGGCCAGGGCGTCCGCGGGCTCCTGCTGCCCGTTGAGGACCCGGTTGACCGCGTCCTGCCAGGCGGTCTTGAACTCCGCGTCGGCCGGGTTCGCCGGCAGGCTGAACGTGTGCTCGTTGGCCTCGTAGGTGGCTGCCACCGCGGCGTCCCATTTCTCGTCGCCGCTGGGGTGCACGAACTGGTCCTGGATGGCGGCGTCGGCCTCGGCGTTGCCGGTCAGCAGGCCGGTGAACGGCTTGCCCTCGGCCTCGCGCAGGTCGACGCGCGCCTGCGCGGCAGCGATCCAGCTCTCGGTCTCGGTCATCGTCTTGATGAACCGGCAGGCCGCTTCCGGGTTGGCGCTATCCGCCGGGATGGCCCACGCCGAGCCCGACGCATAGGCCAGCGGCTCGCCCTCGAGATCGCGGACGGTGTCGAAGGCCATCGGCGCGTCCGGCGAGACGTCGTTGAGCACGTTGACGTACCACTGCTCCATCGGCATCGCGCCCAGCACGTTGGTGGCGAACTGGTTGCCCGAACCGAAGAAGTCGGCGGAGTCGCGGTAGGCCTTCACCGTGCCGAAGCCGCCCTGGGCGTCGTAGATGCTCACCGCCCACTCCAGCGCCTCGAGGACGGCCGGGTCGTCCAGCTGCGCGGTCCGGCCGTCCTCGGACAGCAGGTCGGCGCCGTTGGCCTTGGCCCACAGCGGCAGGAACTCCGGCAGCTTGCTGTCGTAGCCGATCACGGAGAGCCCGCCGTCGCCCTGGTGCATCGCCTCGTTCGCGGCGCTGACGGCGTCCCAGTCCGATCCGTTCACGTCCTCGAGCGTCAGCCCGGCCGCCGCGAGCAGATCGGCGTTCGCCTGGGTGATCTGGACCGAGTTGAACTCGGGGATGCCGTAGACGCTGCCGTCGAAGGTGACCTGCTCCAGCGCCGGCTCGAGGTACATCGACGTGTCGATGCCCTCGCCCTCGATGCACTCGTCGAGCGGGATGATCGCGCCGCGGGAGGCGAAGGTGCCGATCTGGTCGCGGTTGGCGTAGACGAGCTCCGGCGGCTCACCGGTCGCGACGGCGGACAGGAACTGCTGGATGTCCAGGTCGCCCTCGATGAGGCTGACCTCGGCCGGCGCGATGGCTTCGGAAGCCAGGTCCAGCCGGGTCTGCCCGATCTCGTCGGTCGCGCCGAAGCCCATGACGTTGAGCTCGCCGCTCAGCTCGGCCTCGGGGTCGAAGGCGGTGCCGCCACCGGTCCCGTCGTCGGACGAGTCGTCGTCGCTGGTGCCCTGGGCGCACCCGGCGAGCACGAGGCCGGCCGTCAGCGCCACGACGGACCATCGAACAGCTGCTGGTCTCATGGACTGTCCTCCATCTGTGGGGAGGCGTCAGGTGTGACGACGCCTGCACGTCGGGCGACGTCCAGGCGGGAGCGTCGCGATGTCCAGATCTCGGGGCCGCCCGTACCCAACGGCCGGACGGTCAGCGCCGCGCCCCGTGGCGAGCTGGAAAGGGCTCGTCACCGGTGTGGCATCGTTGCCATGTGAGAACGTACCCACACGCAACTTCGGAGTCAACGGGTTCGGATTAACGAAATGGAAACAGCGTGCTCAGGCGGATGTGGCGACGTCGACCAGACGGCGCGCGGCCAGCTCCGGCGAGCTGAGAACCGGCACCGCCCGGCCGGCGCCAGCCGCACCACCCACCTCGGCCATCGACGCCTGGGCCAGGACGACGACGTCCGCGCGCTCGGGCCGCGCCCACCGGCCCACCGCCTCGGCCACCAGGGCGTCGTGCCGGTCGCCGTCGCCGGACTCGCGGGCCCGGCCGGCCTCGTCCAGCAGCTCGGAGTCGACGGTCACCGCGACCCCAGCCGCCGTCGCGCTGCGCCGCACCAGCCGCTCGGTCGGTCCCAGGGTCGAGGCCACCGTCGCGAGGACCGCGACCCGGCCGCCGTCGCCGGCGATCTCGACCGAGCGATCGGCCATGCCCTGGTCGACCCGGACCACCGGGGTGCCCGCGCCCAACCGCGACACCACCTCCTCGCTGGCCTCGCCCAGTGTCGAGCAGGTGACCAGCACCCCGGCGACGCCGCGCCGCCGCAGGTGCTCGACGTGTGCCGCGAGGCGGTCGACCACTTCGGGCGTGACGCCATCGGCCATGGCGGTCCGCAGCAGCCACGGATCGATGACGTGAATGGGCTCGACCTCGCGGTCGCCGGCGTGGTCGACCACCAGCTCGTGGAAGACAGCGCCGAGCGCGGGAACGGTGTGGATCAACCCGAGTCCGGTCATGCCTTCTCCCACCAGGGCGTCGCGTGCTCGTCGACGATGGACACCAACCGCTCCAGTCGCGGCACGGATCGGGCCGACAGCTGCGCCGGCGGCTGGCCGACGACGTCGCTCCACAGCGCCCGCCCGGCGAGGAACCCAGAGGCACCGGCCCGGCAGGCCGCCTCGACCGCCGCGGCGAACCGATCCTGGCGAACGCCCTGCGACAGCACCACCCACGGACCGGCGACGGCTTCGTCGAGCACCCGGCACGCGTCGAGCAACTTGGCGGGCTCGCCCTCGCCCGCGCTGGGGACCTGTGCTTTGTAGAGGCTCGGACCGAGGACCGACAGCTCCCGCGCCGCCGCACCGATGGCGGCGTTCAGGTCCCAGCTGCCCCGGTCATGCTCGGCCGGTGTCGCACGGACCACCGGCTCCAGGACCGACAGGACGCCGCGCGCACGGGCGGCCTCGATGAACGCCCGGGCCAGCTCCACCCGCGCGGCGCGCCTCTCGTCGCGCCGCCAGATCACCAGGAGCTTGACCGCCGCGACGCCGTCGAGGTCGCTGTCCGCGGCGAGGAATGCCTCGTCGAGGCCGGTGTCCTCGACCGGGCCACCCTCTTCCTGCTCCAGGGCGTCGACGGCCAGGATCAGCCCGCAGTCCGACGGCAGCAGCCGGCGGCGGCGCAGCTCGTCGAAGCCCAGCTCACGGTCGATGAGGAAGCCCGACGCGAGATTTCCGAGATGGCGGGCCACCTCGAGCTTGAACTCGACCAGCCGGCTGGTCGGCGGCCGGCCGGCTCCGGCTTGGTCGAACATCGTGCGCAGGCTCTCCCGCTGGTCCATGGCGACCATTGCGAGCCCGCCGCCCGGCCGGGCCAGCGCTGCCAGGGTGGGGGAGTTCGTCATGCCGGCAAGTTTGTGCGGAGTTGAACAAATACGTCAAGGGACTGTTCGCAACTTGACAGAAAAGTCCGTGATCGACTTGGCTGGGCTGGTGCGCTACACCGATGCGCCGCGCCGGCGCGAAGAGCTGCTGAAGCGGCTACGGGCGTCCGGCTACATCTCGGCGTCGCATGCCGCCGCCGACCTCGGCGTCTCGGAGATGACCATCCGCCGCGACCTGCATCAGCTGGCCGACGACGGGCTGGCCGTGCGCGTCACCGGCGGCGCGCGGTTGCCCGACGGCGCTGGTGTCCCGTTCGAGCAGCGCACCGACCACAGCGCCGCGCAGAAGCGGTCCATCGCCAACGCCGCTGCCTCGCTGCTCGACCCCGGCGCCACGGTGGCCATGGACTCCGGTACCACGGTGGCGCGGCTGGCCGATGTGCTGCCGCCCGACCTGACCGTCGTCACCCACTCGGTGCCGGTCATCGCCAGCTGCGCCGACCGCACCGACCTCAGGCTGATCGGCCTCGGCGGCATCTTCCATCCGGTCACCCGGTCGTTCGGCGGCCCCGCCGTGCGCACCGCGCTGCGCAACATCGTCGTCGACGTCGCCGTGCTGTCGGCCACCGCCGTCGGCTCGGATGGTGTGTACTGCAGCGACCCGTACGACGCCGAGACGAAGCAGGCCATCGCCGGCGCCGCCCGCTCGGTCATCGTCACCGCCGACGGCTCCAAGCTGCGGGCCCGGGCACCCATCCGGTTCGCCGGCATCGAGTCCGTCGCCGTGCTGGTCACCGACGACTCCGCGCCGGCGGTGACGGTGTCGGCCGTCCGGACCGCGGGGGTGCGGGTGGTGCTGGCGGGGGAGCCGCGATGACCTGGCTCGGCGTGGTGGCCGACGACGTCACCGGTGCCTGCGACCTCGCCGGCGTCGTCGGCTCCACCGGGGTACCAGCGACGGTCCTGCTCGGACCACCGCGCGCCGGTGACGAGCCCGCGCCGGGAGCCGGCTGCACCGTCGTGGCCCTCACGTCGCGGACCGCACCGGTCGACGACGCCGTGGCCTGGTCGGTCGCGGCGGGCCGGTGGCTGCTCGACCACGGCGCGCGGCGGCTGTACCAGAAGTACTGCTCGACGTTCGACTCCACGAAGGCCGGCAACATCGGCCCGGTCGCCGACGCGCTGGCCGACCTGACCGGCGGCGTCTCGGCGGGCACACCCGCCACGCCGGCCGTCGGGCGCACTGTCTACCAGGGGCACTTGTTCGTGGACGGGCGGCTGCTGTCGGAGTCGCCGCTGCGTGACCATCCGCTCACCCCGATGACCGATCCCGACCTCGTACGCGTGCTGGGTGCACAGACCCCGCGGCCGGTGGCGCTGGTGCCCTGGCCGTCGTTCGGCGGGCGGACGGAGCGCGACGCGGCCGACGCGGTGCGCCGTCGGGTGCGGGACGACCCCACCGGACACGTGCTGCTCGACGCGCTCACCGATGCCGACCTCGACCTGCACTCCGCCGCGCTGTTCAAGGGCGACGAGCTGCTGGGCGGGGCGTCCGGGCTGGCGGCGGCGCTGGCCCGACGGCATGTGAAGTTGGCCGGGTCCGCCGCTGCGGCGACCTCGCTGCCGGACGTGGGCCGGGCGGGCGGCCGCGTGGTGCTCGCGGGCAGCTGCTCGCGGCGCACGCGTGAGCAGATCGCCGCCTTCCCCGGACCATCGGTGTGGATCGCCGTCGACGACCTCGCCACGGACCAGGAGCGGGCGGTGACGGCCGCCGTCGCCGCCGTTGCCGCGGCGCTGAGGTCCGGCGACGGCCGGCCGGTGCTCGTCACCACCAGCCTCGACCCCGGCGAGCTGCGCCGGGTCCAAGACCGGCACGGCCGCGACCGCTCCGCGCAGCTGGCTGAGGACGCCCTCGCCGCCGTGGCCAGCGCGGTGGTCGACACGGGCGTACGGCGGCTGATCGTCGCGGGCGGCGAGACCTCCGGCGCGGTCACCGCGGCGCTGGGCGTCCGTCAGGTGCTCGTCGGCGACCAAGTGGCCCCGGGCGTTCCGTGGACGGTCAGTGTCGGGCCGACCCGGCTGGCGCTGCTGCTGAAGGCTGGCAACTTCGGCCCGCCGGACCTGTTCTCCACGGCCTGGGCGGTGGCGCCGTGACCCCGGCGGGGCAGCTGATCCGGGCCTGCCGGCGGCTCGCCGCGCTGGGGCTGTCGCCCGGCGGCTCCGGCAACGTCAGCGTCCGGGTGGGTGACCAGGTATTCGTCACGCCGACCGGCAGCTCCCTCGGCCGGGTCACCGAGGACGACCTGGCGGTGCTGACCGCCGACGGCACCTCGCTGTCGGCGAACCGCCCGTCGAAGGAGTTCCCGCTGCACCTGGCCGCGTACCGGGTTCGGCCGCGGGCGCAAGCCATCGTGCACCTGCACTCCGTCCATGCTGTGGCGGCGTCCTGCCTGGCCGATCCACTGCCGACGCTGACGCCGTACCAGGTCACGAGGCTCGGCCCGCTGCCGGTGGCGCCGTACGCACCGCCCGGCAGCCAGGACCTGGCCGACGGCGTGGCCGCGCTCATGGCCGGCCACCACGCGGTGCTGATGGCCAACCACGGCAGCGTCGTCGCCGCGGACGACGTCGACCTGGCCGCCGATCTCGCCGAGGAGCTGGACTCGACGGCGAAGCTGGCGCTGCTGCTGCGTGGGCTGCCACATCACGAGCTGCCACCTGACGCCGTCGCCGGCCCCACCAGCCGCTGACGCCGACTCAGCGCGCCCGCCACCAGCGGATCGTCTCAGCCAGCGCCTCGTCGATCGGAGTCGGCCGCTGCCCGAACGTCTCCTGGAAGTCCGACGAGTCCAGCACGAACGGCCGGTCGAACTGGTACCGCAGCTCGCGGAGCTCGCGCAGCATCGGCGACCCGAGCGACATGGCCTCCATCACGACGCGGGGCACCTGGCGGACGCGGGGCCGCGGTGCGCCGGCGATCCGGGTGATGCGCTCGGCCAGCTCCCGGGCGCTCTGGGGTGGCGCGGTCGGCACATGCCAGGCACGTCCCCACGCCCGCTCGTCGCTGCCGGCGACGGCCAGCGCGCGGGCCACGTCGTGCACGTACGTCCAGCTGCGCACGACGTCGGGCGAGAAGAGGTACGTGGCCGGCTTGCCGGCCAGCAGCGCCGGCACGAACCGCTCGCCCACGTGGCCCTGGTCGAGGACGCCGGGCCCGAAGTAGTCCGAGCCGCGCAGTTCCGTCACCCGCACCCGGCCGGCCCGGTGGGCGGCCAGCGCATCGGCCCACATCTTGACCCGGACGCCGCCCTTGACGCCGATGGTCGCGAGCGGCAGGTCCTCGGTCATCGGGCCGTCGACCGGTCCGTAGACGTAGAGGTTGCCGAGGATGGCGAGCACGGCGCCGTTGTCCTGAGCCGCGGCCAGCAGCGACGCGGCCATCGGCGGCCAGTCCTGCGTCCACCGGTGGTACCGGGGGTTCGCGCAGTTGTAGATGACGTCGGCGCCACGGGTGATCTCGGTCAGGCGCTCCTGGTCGCCGGCGTCCGCGGACACCTTCGTGACCCCGTCCGGGCCCGAGCCGGACCGGCTGACCACGACGACGTCGTGTCCCTCGTCCGACAGAAGCGTGGCGAGCCGGCTGCCGACCTGGCCGGCTCCGACGATGACCTGCTTGCTCATGTGATTGCTCCGCTCTGGTCGCTGTTCCGCCGAGGTGCGTCGTCGCAGTCTCGAAGTGAAACTGGTGCTTCCTTTCGAGAGCAATGCTCTCTGTTTGGATCGGCGATGTCAAGAGCGGCGCTCTCTTTTCGATGCGCCGCTCTGATAGAGTCCGAACCATGAGTGCGAGCCGGACCGCCCGCGAACGCGCCCGGGCCG
Source organism: Jiangella asiatica (assembly GCF_004349065.1). GTDB lineage: Bacteria > Actinomycetota > Actinomycetes > Jiangellales > Jiangellaceae > Jiangella > Jiangella asiatica. Next base: position 125,285 of record NZ_SMKZ01000007.1, on the reverse strand, counting down.
AGCTGACCAGGGAGATCACCGAAATCGGCCGACGGCAGCTCGCTAGCGAGGGCGCCACGGGCCTGTCCCTGCGGGCCATCGCCCGCGAGATGGGCATGGTCTCGTCGGCCATCTACCGCTATTTCCCGAGCCGCGACGACCTCCTGACCGCGCTGATCATCGACGCCTACAACGCCATCGGAGAGGCCGTGGAGCAGGCCGACGCCCGCTGCGCCGAGGACGACTACCCGGGACGGTGGCGCGCGGTCTGCCGGGCCGCCCGAGGCTGGGCGCTCGCACACCCGCACGAGTACGCCCTGCTCTACGGGTCACCGGTGCCCGGCTACCAGGCGCCGCAGGACACCGTCGAACCGGCCATCCGCGACACGGTCGTCTACGGGCGCATCCTCGCCGACGCGTACGCCGGCGGCGCTCTCTCGCCGCCCGACGGGTTCCCCGCGCCGCCGCCGTCGTTCAGCCACGACGCCGAGGCGGTGCGGTCCCTGATGCCTGGCCTCCCGGACGATCTGGTGGCACGGGCCGTCGCCAGCTGGACGGGGCTCTTCGGCATTCTGAGCTTCGAGATCTTCGGCCAGTTCAACAACGTGGTCGACGACCGCACCACGCTGTTCGAGCACACCATCGACACCCTGGGACGGCTCGTCGGGCTGCCGGTGAGCGACCACGATTTGACCTCAACTTAGGTCGAGGTTGGATCATCGCCTCCATGGCCACCAGTCCGGCGCAGGCGCCGTCGACCCTCTTCAGCCGGGAACACCTGCCGCTCGCCGTCGGTGCTGTCGCGTTGGTGACGCTCGGCGCGTTCGAGAACCGGGCCGTCGGCACAGCACTCCCGACGCTGGTCCGCGAGTTCGACGCCATCGGCAGCTTCGGCCTGGCCAACGCCGCGCCGGTCGCGAGCTACGCCGTCTCCCTGGCGATCGCCGGCGTATGGGCCGATCGGTCCGGCCCGGTGTCGCCGCTGCGCGCCGGCGTGCTGCTGTTCGCCGTCGCGCAGGTGCTGGTCGGTACCGCCGTCGGCATGCCGCAGGTGATCGCCGGACGGCTGCTCAGCGGGCTGGCCGAGGGCCTGATCGACGTCGGGATCATGGTGCTGGTCGCGCGGGCGCTGCCGGAGCGGCTGCGGCCGCGGATGTTTTCACTGTTCGCCGCGGCGTGGGTGCTGCCGTCGGTGATCGGCCCGTTCCTCACCGGCGTCGTGACCGAAGGGGCCGGGTGGCGCTGGGTGTTCCTCGGCGCGCTGGCCATCCTGGTGCCGACCTGGCTGCTCATCCAGCCGGCGATCCGGGCCGCCCGGGACGCCGACGCGCGGTCGCCGTCGGGTCGACCGTCGTCAGGAACGTCCTCGCCCGGGGTGTCCTCGCCGGCCGCGGTCCTGCCGTGGGCCGCCACGGCGGCCGCCGCCGTCTTCGGCCTCACCCTGGCCGGCGACCACCTCGAGGCCCATCCCGTGGCCGTCGGCGCGGCCGTCGCCGTCTGCTCGGCCGCGACCGCGCTCGCGGCGCTCCGGCTCCTTCCCGCCGGCACGTTCCGGCTGCGCCGCGGGCTGCCGACGGTCGTCGCCCAGCGTGGGTTCGCCGCCGCCGCGTTCGGCGCGTCCGGTGCCTGGCTGCCGCTGCTGCTCACGCTGGTGCACGGCTTCGGCCCGACGACGGCCGGGATCAGCCTCTCGATCACCGGGGTGTCGTGGGCGTTCGGCTCCTGGCTCCAGGGACGCGACCACGGCTTCGCGCGGGTCACCGTCCTGCGAACCGGCATGGCGACGATGACCGCCGGCATCGCGATCGCGACGTCGCTGGCGTGGCCGGACCTGCCGCCCGCGGTCGGGCTGACCGGCTGGGCGGTCGCGGGCATCGGGATGGGGCTGACGTCGCCGGTGCTCTCACTGCTGATCCTCGACGGCTCCGACGACACGAACCAGGGCCGCAACGTCAGCGCCGGCCACCTGGCCGGCTCGCTGAGCACGGCGGCCGCGTTCGCGATCGGCGGCACGGCCATCGCGTTCGCCGCGCCGTCGCCCGGGCCGGCGACGTTCGGGGTGATCCTGGCCGCCAGCGCCGGTGTCGCCTTGGCCGGACTGCTCAGCGCCGGCCGCGTCACGGTCAGCCCGGTTGCCGACGACGGGGACAGGTGAGGTGTCCCGTCGACCATAGGCTCACGCGGTGACGGTGACGACCTCGCCCCGCGCCGTCCCCTCGACCGCCGCCACGTACGCTCGGGCGACGTCGGCTACCGGGACACCCTTCGCGGGATTCCAGCCGAACGCCACCAGCGACTCACGCACCCAGCCCGGCGCCACCAGGTTGAGGCGCAGGTCGCGCGGCAGTTCCGGCGCGGCCGACTCGACGAACGCCGCCAGCCCCGCATTGACCAGCGCGCCGAACGACCCGCCGGGCAGCGGCTCCACGAACGTCCCGCCGGTGAGCGTGACCGATCCGCCGTCGTTCAGGTGGTGCAGCGCCGTCCGGACCAGCCGCACCTGGCCCAGCAGCTTGCCCGGCAGGCCCGCGGTGAACTCGTCGTCGCCGGCCGTCACCAGGTCGGCCGTCGGCGCGTTCGCCGCACAGCACGCGACGGCGTCGAGCCCGCCCACCGCCTCGAACAGGGCCTCCACCGACTCCGGCCGCCCCACGTCGACGGCCACCGGCCCGCGCCGGGACGCACGCACCACCTCGTGCCGCTCCTCCAGAGCATCGGCCACGGCCGACCCTATGACCCCGCTGGCCCCGATCACGACGACCTTCACAGTGCTGACTCCTATCGCCTCCCGGCGTCCACGTCCTGGTGGGCGCACGACGCGAAACTCCCGGTCAGGGCTTCCTGACCGGGAGTTCTGTGTGGTGCGCGAGGGGGGAGTTGAACCCCCACGTCCTTTCGGACACACGGACCTGAACCGTGCGCGTCTGCCTATTCCGCCACCCGCGCATGGGCACCAGACCCTTGCCGGGCCGGTGCTGCGGCACCAAGGTTAACACGCCTTCGACGGTGCGCGATTCCACAGACGTAGGGTTGAAATGACACCATGGGCGCGAGCACACGCCGAGCCGCCGGAACTCCTGAGCCGCCCGCAGTCGTCACACGAGTTGCGTCGCGGCATCAGTATGGCTGCGTTCCTGGGCGGGACCGTATCGTCGTGCCGCTCGCGGTTACGATCAGGGGCACTGCCAGGGCGGCACCAGAGACTGACAGGTGGAGGGAGGTTTCCGTGGGGGTTCTGCAACGCTTCGAGCGCCGGCTCGAGAACCTCGTTCAGGGCGCGTTCACGCGGGCGTTCCGCTCCGAGGTCCAGCCGGTCGAGATCGCGGCTGCCATCCAGCGTGAGCTGGACAACAACGCCCAGATCGTCAGCCGTGACCGCTCTCTCGTCCCCAACGACTTCGTGGTCGAGCTCGGACCGGGCGACCACGAGCGGCTCTCCGCCTACCTCGGGACCCTCGCGACCGAGCTGGTCGAGCTCGCGCGCGAGCACGCCGAGCTGCAGCACTACGCGTTCACCGGCCCCGTCGGCGTCGGGTTCGAGCGGCACGAGGACCTCATCGTCGGCGACTTCCGCATCCGCAGCGCGGTCCGCGCGGGTGTCGACCGCGGCTCGTCGTTCACGCCGAGCTCGACGACGGAGCGGCAGGCAGCCGCGTTCTTGATCATCAACGGCACGCAGCACCCCGTCATCGCACCGGGTATCGTGCTCGGCCGGGGCAGCGAATGCGACCTCCGGATCGACGATCCCGGCGTCTCCCGACGGCACCTGGAGATCAGGGTGTACCAGCAGGGCACGCAGACTCAGCTCGTGGCAGTCGACCTCGGCTCCACCAACGGCACCGTGGTCGACGGTGCCCGCATCGGGCAGGCGCCGCTCAGCGACGGCTCGCGCATCGTTCTCGGCTCCACCGTCGCCGACGTCAGTCGGCGCGTCCCCGGGAGGTGAGCGGGTGTCGGAGCTGACGCTCACGGTCATCAAGCTCGGCTTCCTCGCCGTTCTGTGGCTACTCATCCTCTCCGTCACGTCGGCCATGCGGGCCGACCTGTTCGGCGTGCGCCCACCGAAGCAGCCCAAGCCGGGCCGGGAGGCGCGTGAGGCCGCCCGGCAGACCCGCCAGCCGCGGGCCGGCAAGGGCACACCCACCAAGGCGGTCATCGTCGAAGGCCCCGACACCGGACGCAGCGCCGCGCTCGACGGCCGCCCGGTCACGTTCGGGCGCGGCGGCGACTGCACCGTGCCGCTCGCGGACGAGTACGTGTCCACCCAGCACGCGCGACTCCGGTTCCACGACAACCAGTGGTACGTCGAGGACCTCGGCTCGACCAACGGCACCTATGTCGGCAACCAGCGGCTCACCCGCAGTACACCGGTCACGGCCAGGAGCAGGTTCCGGCTCGGCAAGACCGTTGTCGAGCTGCGGAAGTAGGAACCGATGCCGTTGATGCTGCGCTATGTCGCGCGCTCTGATGTCGGCCTGGTCCGGGAGGGCAACGAGGACTCCGGGTACGCGGGGCCGTACCTCCTCGCCGTCGCCGACGGCATGGGCGGGCACGCGGCCGGCGAGGTGGCGAGCCAGGCGGCTATCGACGAGCTGGTCCTGGCCGAGCGCGATCCCCGCGACACCGACCCGCTCGAGGCGCTGACCGCCGCCATCGACTCCGCCAACGCGCGCATCCGGCAGCTCATCGTCGACGACTCCAGCCGCGAGGGCATGGGCACCACGGTCACCGCCGTCATGTGGACCGGCACGGCACTGGGCTTGGTCCACATCGGCGACTCCCGGGCCTACCTCCTGCGCGACGGCTCCATCCGGCAGCTCACCCACGACCACACGTTCGTGCAGTCCCTCGTCGACGAGGGCCGCATCACGCTCGAAGAGGCCGGCGTTCACCCGGCGAGGTCACTGATCCTCAAGGCGCTGCAGGGACAGGGTGAGGTCGACCCCGACATGGAGCTGCTCGAGGTCAGTCCCGGAGACCGGCTGCTGGTGTGCAGCGACGGCCTCACCGGTGTCGTGTCCGACTCAACCCTGGCGGAGACCCTCGGCTCGGTGGCGCAGCTGGACGAGGCCGCCGACGAGCTCATCCGGCTGGCTCTGGCCGGTGGCGCGCCCGACAACGTCACGCTGGTGCTGGCCGACGTCATCGAGACCGACACCCCGCGACAGCCCGACGACACCGCTGAAGCGTTCCTGGTGGGTGCGGCGGCCAGCAACACCCCGGCGGCGCCAGAGCGGCCGCACCGACGACGCCCCGGCGCGGCGCTTCGTGGGCTGCTGGGCGCCGAGGAGAAGCCGACCCCTGACGACCTCGAGGCCATGCGCTACGCGCCGCAGCCGCCGCGGCGGTTCCGCTGGGCGCGCGCGGTGGTGCTGGTCGCCGCCATCGCCCTGCTGGGCTGGGCCGGGCTCAACCTCGCCAACGACTGGATCCGCGACCAGTACTACGTCGCCGACAGCTCCGGCCAAGTCGCCATCTACCAGGGCGTCAGCCAGGAGATCGGCCCGATCCGACTGTCCGAGCTGTACGACATCCCTGGCGGGCTGCCGGTGGAGTCCCTGCCGGAGATCTACCGCGAACAGGTCGAGGACACCATCGCCGCGGACAACCTCGACGACGCCCAGCGCGTCATCGACGGCCTGCGGCTGAACGCCTGCCGCGCCCACGAGCGCCTGGAGACGGCCACGCCGACACCCACGCCCACGCCGACACCGGGACAGACGACGACCCCGCCGCCGGCCGCGTCCGGCGAACCGCGGTCGACGCAGACACCGGGCAGCACCGAGGGCACCGACACCGATCAGCCGGACGACCCGGAGGACTGGCTCGGCAACGAGGTCGGCTACCCCGGTCTGCTCTGTGCGGGAACGTCATCATGAGCCTCGACCGCGCCCGAGCCCGCCTGGAGCCCCCGGCGGCCGACTCGATCGTCCCCCGCCGCGGCCGGGGTACCGAACTGATCCTGCTGATGTTCGCCATCGGCATCGCGACGTTCGCGTACATCAACGTCGACCTCGGTGCTCTCGGACGAGTGCCACCGAACGCCCTGGCCTACCTCGGCGGGCTGACCGCCGCCACCGGCGTCGCACACGTCGTCATCCGCATCCGAGCTCCGTACGCCGACCCCGTGATCCTGCCCATCGTGGTGACGCTGTGCGGACTGGGCCTGGCGATGATCCACCGGATCGACATCGCCAGAGAGACCACGCACGCGACCATCCAGCTCACCTGGATGGCCGTCGGCGTGGCCATGTTCGTCGGCGTGCTGATAGTCGTCCGCGACCACCGGGTCCTCTCCCGGCTGCCGTACCTGGCCGGGCTCGCCGGCCTGCTCCTGCTGGTGCTGCCGCTGCTGCCGGTCATCGGCCACTCCATCCGCGGCGCTCGCATCTGGATCAACGTCGGCCCGATGACGTTCCAGCCGGGTGAGGCAGCCAAGATCATCCTGATCATCGCGTTCGCGGCCTACCTCGTGCAGACGCGCGACGCGCTCGCCCTGGCCGGGCGCCGCATCCTCGGCATCGACCTGCCGCGGGCCCGCGACCTCGGCCCCATCCTCATCGTCTGGGTGGCCGCCCTGGGCATCCTGGTGGTCCAGAACGACCTCGGCCCGTCGGTCCTCCTGTTCGGCATCTTCGTACTGATGATCTACGTCGCCACCGAGCGCATCTCGTGGATCATCCTGGGCCTGCTGCTCATCGTCGCCGGCGGCCTCGCCGCGAACGCCGTCGTCAGTCACGTGCAGACGCGGGTGGACTTCTGGCTCGACCCGTTCATCGACCCGACCGGGCAGATCGCGCAGTCGCTGTACGGACTGGCCTACGGCGGCCTGCTCGGCACCGGCCTCGGGCAGGGCCGGCCCGAGCTCACCCAGATCTCCGAGAGCGACTTCATCGGCTCCGCGCTCGGTGAGGAGCTCGGCCTGACCGGGCTCATCTCCGTCATCCTGCTGTACGCGCTGCTGGCCTCCCGCGGCCTGCGCGCAGGCCTGCTGCTGCGCGATCCGTTCGGCAAGCTGCTGGCCGCCGGCCTGGCCGCCGGGTTCTTCCTGCAGGTGTTCATCGTGCTCGGCGGCGTGACGAAGCTCATCCCGCTGACCGGCCTGACCACACCCTTCCTGTCACTGGGTGGTTCGTCGCTCGTGATGAACTGGGTTCTCGTGGCGTTGCTCATCCGACTCTCCGACGCGGCCCGGCGGCCGGTCCCGGCCAGTTCGTCGTCGTCGCCGGCCGCCGATACCGCGGTCACCCAGGTGGTGAGGATCCGATGAACTCGCCCATCCGCCGCATCTCCGCCGGCTGCCTGCTGCTGTGCGTTGCGCTGCTCATCAACGTCACGTACGTCCAGGCGTTCTGGGCCGACGAGCTCAACGCGCGGCCGGAGAACCGCCGGGTCCTGCTCGACGAGTACTCCCGCGAGCGCGGCCCGATCCTGCTGGCCGACGACACGCCGGTTGCCGAGTCGGTGCCCAGTGACGACGAGTACCAGTTCCTGCGCCAATACCCGCAGGGCCCTGCCTACACGCCGCTGACCGGCTACTACTCGTATTACTACGGCCGCACCGCGCTGGAGCGGGCACAGAACGACATCCTCTCCGGCGACGACGACCGCCTCTTCGTCCGGCGGCTCATCGACCTGGTGACGGGCGAGGAGCCTCGCGGCGGCGCGGTCCGGCTCACCATCGACCCGGCCGCGCAGCAGGCCGCGTACGACGCCATGGTCGCCGAGGGCTACAAGGGCGCCGTCGTCGCCATCGACGTCGAGACCGGTGCCATCCTCGCTGCGGTCAGCACCCCGTCGTACGACCCCAACGCGATGGCCAGCCACTCCATCGAGGAGCAGCAGGCAGCGCGTGAGGCGTTGGAGGCCGACCCGGACAACCCGGACCTCAACCGCGCGTTCGCGCAGCGGCTACCACCGGGGTCGGTGTTCAAGCTGGTCACGGCCGCGGCGGCACTGGAGACCGGCGACTTCGACGCCGGCACCGAGGTGCCCGGCCCGGCGCAGTACGACGTCCCGCTGTCCGACCGCGACCTGCCCAACCAGAACGGCGAGGCGTGTGCCGACGGCACGCCCACGCTGATCGAGGCGCTGCGCGACTCCTGCAACACCGCGTTCGCCTACCTCGGCAACGAGGTCGGCGCCGACGCGCTGCGCGAACAGGCCGAGCGGTTCGGATTCGGCACCCAGCCGCTGACCAACGACGACATGAACGCCGCCACCAGCGTCTTCCCGAGCGAGCTCGACGACGCCCTCACGGCGTACTCGGCCATCGGGCAGTTCGAGGTGGCGGCAACGCCGCTGCAGATCGCCATGGTCTCCGCCGCCATCGCCAACGACGGCGTGCTCATGGAACCGTACCTGGTCCACTCGGTGCGCGGTCCTGACCTCGTCAGCCCTATCGAGCAGACCGAGCCGGAGGAGCGGACCCGCGCCGTCTCCCCTGAAACGGCGGAGCAGCTGACCGAGATGATGGTCGACGTCGTCGAGAACGGGACCGGACAGAACGCACAGATCGAGGGCATCCAGGTGGCCGGCAAGACCGGCACCGCGCAGACTGGCCGCGAGGAGGACCCACCGTACGCGTGGTTCACCTCTTTCGCACCCGCCGACGAGCCGCGCGTCGCGGTCGCCGTCGTCATCGAAGAAGCGCCCGAGACAGCACGCGACGACATCGGCGGCGGCCGGCTGGCCGCCCCGATCGCGCGCGACGTCATGGAGGCGGTGCTGGGATCGTGACCATCCTCACTGTTCGGTCAGGAGCAGCGCCGAGGATGCCGATGACGGTAGCCTGCGCGGGGTTGAGACGAGAAAGGGCCGCACAATGAACGAGTTGCGACTCCTCGGAGATCGCTACGAGCTGGGCGAGGTCATCGGCCGTGGCGGCATGGCCGAGGTCCGGCGCGGCCGCGACTCTCGGCTCGGCCGCATCGTCGCGCTGAAGATGCTGCGGGTCGACCACGCCAGCGACGCCACGTTCCAGGCCCGGTTCCGCCGCGAGGCGCAATCGGCCGCGTCGCTCAACCATCGCAACATCGTCGCCGTCTACGACACCGGCGAGGACATCGTCGACGGCCACCGCCTCCCGTACATCGTCATGGAGTACGTGGAGGGCCAGACGTTGCGCGAGATGCTGCAGGACCGGGTCCGCTTCACGCCGGAGCGGTCCATCGAGATTCTCAGCTCCACCCTGGACGCGCTCGAGTACAGCCACCGCGCCGGCATCGTCCACCGCGACATCAAACCGGGCAACATCATGATCACCAGCACCGGCGAGGTCAAGGTCACCGACTTCGGCATCGCCCGGTCACTCGCCGACACCGGTATGGCGCTCACCCAGACCGCCGCCGTCGTCGGAACCGCACAGTACATCTCGCCCGAACAGGCCCGCGGCGAGCAGGCCGACGCACGCAGCGACCTGTACGCCAGCGGCTGCGTGCTGTACGAGCTGCTCACCGGCCGGCCACCGTTCATCGGCGAGTCCCTGGTCTCCGTCGCCGTGTCGCACGTGCGCGAGACGGCGACCCCGCCGTCTGCGCTCGACCCGTCGATCCCGCCGGACCTCGACGCCATCGTCATGAAGTCGCTGGCCAAGGACCGGCTCGACCGCTACCAGAGCGCCTACGACATGCGCGCCGACCTCGAGCGGGCCGCGGCCGGGCTGCCCGTCGCCGCCGCCGCCGACACCTCCGCGGCCACCCAGCTCATCGCGCACGGACCCGCGGGGATGGCGGCCGGCACGGAGGCCATGCCGCTCGACGACGAGACGCCCTACCCGGACGAGCCGGAGGAGGACGAGGACGAGCGCAGGGGCTTCAGCTGGTGGGCCGTCGTGCTCGGCGCACTCGCCGTGCTGGCCATAGCCGGGCTCATCGGCTACCTGATCTTCAACTCCGGCGGAACGGCCCAGGCCACCGTGCCCAACCTGGTCGGCATGACGCAGGAGGAGGCCGAGACCCGGCTCACCGAGGAGAACCTCGAGGCGACCATCGAGTCCGAGCCCGTCGACGACGAAGCCCAGGTCGGCACCGTCGTCCGGCAGGACCCGCGGCCGTCCACCCAGCTGGACGAGGGCACCGCGGTCACCATCGTCATCGGCGCGCCGCCGGAGATGGTCGAAGTGCCCTCCGTCGTCGGCCGGCCCTTGGAAGAGGCCGAGACCGCGATCCAGGAAGCCGGCCTACGTGCGGGCAACAGGGTTGCGCAGAACAGCGACCGCCCGGAGGGTGAGGTGCTGAGCACCAACCCCGAGGGTGGTAGCCCCGTGGCGCCGAACACCTCGGTCGACATCGTCTACTCCAGCGGCACCGAGACCGTCGAGGTGCCCAACCTGATCGGCGACACCCAGGCCGAGGCCGAAGCGAGGCTCGAGCAGCTCGGACTGACGCCGTCGGTGGTCACCGAGGTCACTGGCGACCAGCCCCCCGGTGTGGTCTTCAACCAGGACCCCCCGGAAGGTACCGAGGCCGAAGAGGGTGACACGGTCATCATCTACGTCGCCGAGGAGCCGGACGAGCCGACCGAGGAGCCCACCGAGACGGAGACCGAGTCGCCCACCGACGAGCCCACCGGCGACGAGACCGGCACCGATACGGGCGACGAGACCGGCACCGATACCGGCACCGATACCGGCACCGATACGGGCACCGATACCGGCAACGAGAGCGGCGAGCAGGGCGAGGAAGGTGGGGTCCTCGGCAACCCGTAGGGGCAGCCGGGGGCCTTCGCCGGCCGGCTCGGACGAACCCGGGCCGGCGTCGTCGGTGGCTCAGCCGGTCAGCTCCAGCGACGGGCCGCGGCTCACCACCGGGGCGAGCCCGGCGGAGCGCTCAACGGCGCCGTCGTCGCCGCAGGTGGTCAGCCAGTTGGCGAGCATGCGGTGCCCGCCCTCGGTGAGTACCGACTCGGGGTGGAACTGGACGCCCTCGACCGGCAGGTCGCGGTGGCGAAGCGCCATGATGACGCCGCCCTCGGTGCGCGCGGTGACCTCGAGCGCGTCCGGGACGGTGGCCGGCTCGACGGCCAGGGAGTGGTAGCGGGTGGCCGTGAACGGGCGGGGCAGGCCGGCCAGCACGCCGGCGCCGTCGTGATGCACCTGGCTGGTCTTGCCGTGCAGGAGCTCCGGCGCCCGGCCGACGGTTGCGCCGTAGGCGACGCCGATGGCCTGCAGGCCGAGGCAGACACCGAAGACGGGGACGCTGCCGCCCAGGGCGTGGACGAGCTCGACGCAGCCGCCGGCCTTCTCCGGCGTCCCCGGGCCGGGGGAGAGCAGGACGCCGTCGTACCCGGAGGTGTCGCCGATCTCGTCGTTGCGCCGGACGTCGCAGTCGGCGCCGAGCTGGGCGAGGTACTGGACCAGGTTGAAGACGAAGCTGTCGTAGTTGTCGACCACGAGGATGCGTGGGCTCACGACGTCGATCCTCCTCCGATGGTGCCGGTGTAGGCCGGCATCGTGACGGTGCCCTCGTCGGCGACGTCGTAGCGCAGTCCGACCAGGTCGGCCCAGCTGCGGTACTCGCGCACCGCCGGGGAGGACCCGAGCGCGTCGCGCATGGCGTCGGCGTCACCGATCGCGGTGATGGTGTACGGCGGGTAGAACGTGCGGCCGTGCAGCAGCAGCACGGACCCGACGCATCGGATCGTGCTGGTGGAGACGATGCGCTGGTCCATGACGGTCATCGCCTCGGCGCCGCCGGCCCACAGCGCGTTGACCACGCCCTGGAGGTCCTGCTGGTGGACCAGGTAGTCCTCGACGTTGTAGTCGTCGGACTCCTCGTCGAGGTTGGCCGGCAGCGGGGCATCGTCCAGCGTGACGGAGAGGGCCGGGCCTTCGACGGGGGTCAGGCCCGCCTCCGGCATCATCTCCTCGATCTGCCGGTTGACCTCGTCGGTCTGGCTGTCACTGTTGTCGGCGGCGTAGTCCTCGATCTCTTTGGTGAGATCGGCCACCTGCGCCTCCAGCTCCTGGACTCGCCGCTCCTCGGCGCGGACCAGGTCGGACAGCTCCAGGATGTCGCTGCCGCGCAGGTCGTCGCCGTCGGCGGCCCTGGCGCTGATGACGAGGAGAAGGCCGCAGAACGCCAGCACCACCGGGGCGAGGATCTTCCACGCCCGGGTGTTCCCTGGTGGCTGGCTGATGGTTCACCTCCGCGAACTCGGTACGACGGGCACCACACATGTGGGCGACTCGCCTGCTGACGACTACGCTAGCCGAGCACCACCGTAACCAGCCAAGACGGAGAGGACAGCCCCGTGCCCATATCTCGCCGCCGTCGCAAGGACGACGACTACACCCCGCCGGAGCGGCGCGAGGTCAAGGACCCGACAGTCTCCGGTCCGTGGGTCGTCCCCACCATGGTCACCCTGCTCGTTGTCGGGCTCGTGTGGATCGTCGTCTACTACCTCGTAGGTGACGAGATCCCGGTGATCCAGGACCTCGGTGGATGGAACCTGTTGATCGGCATGGGCTTGATCACCGGTGGCTTCATGACCGCCACTCGGTGGAAGTAGCCAACTGACCTGCAGAAACACCGTTGTCCACAGCTTATTGCACACCTGTGATTACACGCGTGTAATTTTCAACAGTGGGGATAACCCCTGTGGATAAAGTGGCCAGGCCCATCACCGGGGGTTCCCGTGCTTCACCGTGGATGCACGCCTGGTGAAGCACACCCGCGGTGATGGGCCCGAATGACCGACGGCGTCGGCTCAGCCCACGCGGACCAGGATGACGGTCGCGATGATCATCACCGCGAGAGCACACCCGGTGATGGACCACGCGAGGCGTTGCTGCCGCGGTGCGTAGGCGAACACGGCCGCCAGGCCGGTGCCGATGACGAGGCCGCCCAGGTGGGCGCGCCAGTCGATGCCCTGGATCGTGAAGCCGAGCACGAGGTTGAAGGCGAGGATGCCGACGACGGCCCCCGTCTCACGGCCCAGCCGGCGCATGATCACGAACAGTGCGCCCATGAGACCGAACACGGCGCCTGAGGCACCGTAGGACAGCGTGTACTCCGACGTGGCCAGCAGCGACGCCGCGGTGCCGCCCAGGGCGGACAGCAGGTACAGCGTGATGAACCGCCAGCGTCCCAGCACCGGCTCCAGCGAGCTGCCCAGCACCCAGAGCGCGAGCATGTTCATGCCGATGTGCAGGGCGTTCTCGTGCATGAACGCCGCGGTGATCAGGCGGTACCACTGGCCGTCGACCACGCCGAGGTCGAAGCCGTCGTCGGGGTTGCCGAGCACCAGCCCGAGCTGGACACCGAGCTCGTTGGTGTTCCACTCCCGGGCGAACATGCCGTACAGGGTGCCGGAAGTGCCCATGACCATGCCCAGCAGCCACACGCCCACGTTGATGACGAGGAGCGACAGCGTGATGGTGTTGGCGTTGGTCTCTCGAATCGTGCCGCCCAGCACGGTTCGCGCCTGCCGGACGCCCTTGTTGCCCTCGGCCACGCACTGCGGGCACTGGAACCCCACCGGGGCGGCTGTCATGCAGTCAGGGCAGATGGGCCGCTCACACCGCGAGCAGCGGATGTAGGTCTCGCGGTCGGGGTGCCGATAACAGGTCGGCACGGCGGAGCCGCCGGGTGGCGGCCCGCCGGTGCTGTCGGCGGATCCGGTCATGCGGTGATCCGGTCAGCTGCCGCTGATGCTGACCGACTCGACGACGACGGGCTCCAGCGGCCGGTCAGTGCGGTCGGTGGGCAGGTTGGCGATCGCGTCGACGACCTTGCGGCTGCCCTCGTCGGCCACCTCACCGAAGATGGTGTGGCGGCGGTTGAGGTGCGGCTGCGGGCCGACGGTGATGAAGAACTGCGAGCCGTTGGTGTTGGGCCCGGCGTTGGCCATGGCCAGCAGGTACGGCTTGTTGAAGGCGAGCTCGGGGTGGAACTCGTCGGCGAAGTCGTAGCCAGGGCCGCCGCGTCCGTCGCCCAGCGGGTCGCCGCCCTGGATCATGAAGCCGGAGATGATGCGGTGGAAGACGGTGCCGTCGTACAGCTTGTCGGTGCTCTTCTCGCCGGTCTCGGGGTTGACCCATTCGCGCTCGCCCTTGGCCAGCTCGACGAAGTTCCGCACCGTCTTGGGAGCATGATGGGGAAGCAGGACCAGGGTGATGTCGCCCTGGTTGGTGTGCAGGGTGGCATGAAGCTCGTCGGCCACGGGTATGCCCTTCACGTTGTTGTTCTCGATTTTGTTCCATCCTCCCACGCCGTGGCGTGAGCGGGCATACGGTCGGTACAAGGCAAGATCGGAGAGAACACAACGGGGTAAGGGCCCTGCAGCGATCCGATAAGGGAGGCCCAACGTGAGCAGGCTATTCAACCGGCGGAAGAGCCGAACCGGCGACGCCAAGGTGCGCACGCAGGAGGCTGCCGAGCAGGCCCGGAAGGCCGCTCGCGACGCCGGCCGGCGCGCGCGCGATGCCGCGGCGCCCGTGGTTGACTCCGCCCGCGAACGCATCACCCCGGTGGTCGACACCGCGGTCGACCGGATGGGTCCGAAGGTCCAGGCGGCGAAGGAGAAGGTCGGCCCCGCCGCCTCGCAGGCACGCGAGACCCTGATGCACGACGTCGTGCCCCGGTTCGCCGACTCGCTGGCGACGGCCGCCGACAAGTTCTCCGAGCGCGCCCACGAGCTGTCGGACCGGACCGCCGCGCTGGCCGAGAAGGCCGAGAAGGAGCGCAAGAAGAAGCGGCGCCGCAGGGCGGTGACGGTGCTCGGCGCGTTCGCCGCGGCCGGCGCGGCCTTGGCCGCGGTCGTCCGGCGGAAGAGCCAGTCCGACCAGTGGACCACCTACGACCCGTCCACCGGCCCGTGGGCACCGGCACCGGCTCCGGATGCGGAGCAGGCGGACAAGGAGTCCGAGCAGGCCGCCGACAATGAGGCCACGGACGAGACGGCCGACGCCGGACCCGCCAAGAAGACACCGGCGAAGAAAACTCCGGCCAAGAAGTCCGCTGCCAAGAAGGCACCGGCGAAGAAGGCCGCCGCGGGCGCGTCCAGCCAGGGCACGCTGGACGGAGGACAGAGCTGACCTAACCGGTCACCTCGTCCAACGTCGCCATCTCACCGAGGACCCTGGCCGCGGCCCGCACCAGAGGCACCGCAAGCAGCGCACCGGTTCCTTCGCCGAGCCGCAGCCGCAGGTCCAGCAGGGCCATCTCATTGAGCCGGTCGGGCAGTGTTCGCCCGCCCGGCTCGGCCGATTCGTGCCCCGGGATCAGGTAGCCGGCCAGCTCGGGGCACAGCGCGACCGCAGCGAGCGCCGCGGCGCAAGTCACTACTCCGTCGACGACGACGGGGACGCGCGCGGCCGCACCGGCCAGCATCACGCCGACCAGAGCCGCGTGCTCAAGTCCACCCAGTGACGCCAGCGTGCCGAGCGGGTCGCGGTCAGCTCCGTGCCGGGCCAGCCCGGTGCGCACGACGTCGACCTTGTGCGCGGTCCGGCTGTGGTCGAGGTTGGCACCCTTTCCGGTCACGCCGGCCGGGTCGGCGCCGGTGAAGGCAGCCAGCAGGCACGCCGACGCCGTCGTGTTCGCGATGCCGACCTCGCCGGTCACCAGCAGGTCCGCACCCCCGTCCACCAGTGCTGCGGCCACCCGCGCGCCTGCGGCGACGGCGGCCCGGCACTCGTCGAGGCTCATCGCCGGTTCGACGGCCAGGTCCGCGCTGCCCGCCCGCACCCGCTCGTCGCGGACGCCGTCGGGCAGGGCGCTGGTGGTGAGCGTGCCTACGTCGACAGCGACGACCCGGGCGCCGACCGCGCCGGCGATCGCGTTGACGGCCGCCCGGCCGGCGGCGATGGCCGAGACCATGGCGGTGGTGACCGCCTGCGGCCAGTCCGAGACCCCCTGCGCGTGCACGCCGTGGTCCGCGGCGGCCACCACGACCACCGGTGCCGACGGCACCGGCGGCGGGCAGGCGCCGGCGATGGCCGCCAGCTGGACCCCGAGGTCCTCCAACCGCCCGAGGCTGCCCGGCGGCTTGGCCAGGATGGCGTGCCGTTTCCGGGCGGTGTCGGCCGCACCGGCGTCGACCGCGACGACCGCCTCGATGAGATCCTCCACGGTAGGTGTCATGCCGAGTCCCCATTCACGATCGCCTGCAACGCCCGGACCAGCCGGTGGTTGGTGTCCCTGTCCCGGACGGCGACACGCACGGCGTGGTCGTCCAGGCCAGGAAACGTGTCCGCGCGGCGGGCCGCGAGGCCATGAGCCAGCAGCCGCTCACGCAGGCTCGGCATCGGCGCCTGGATCAGGACGAAGTTGGCCGCGGCGTCCCACACCCTGAGGCCGTCGACGCCGCGCAACGCGTCGACCAGCTCGGACCGGCGACCGGCGACGTCAGCGGCTCGATCGCGCCTTTCGTCCTCGGAGCCCGCCAGTGCCTCCAGCGCGGTGAGCGCGAGGCTGTTGCAGCTCCACGGCTGCCGGTCCGCCGCCAGCCGGGCCATCAACGGCGCCGGCCCGACGACGTATCCCACCCGCAGCCCGGCCAGTCCCCACAGCTTCGTCAGGCTTCGCACCGACACGACGCCGGGCAGGTCGCGCCGCCCGGCCACGCCGTCGGCGTCGTCGAGGAACTCCGCGAACGCCTCGTCCACCACGACCGTCCGGCCGGGCCGGGCCATCGCCTCCACCGTCGCGACCGGGTCGAGCACCCCGGTCGGGTTGTCCGGCCGGCCGAGGACGACCAGGTCGGCGTCCACCGGTACCGACGACGGGTCCAGCAGCCAGCTCCGTTCGCGGTCGCGGAGGACCCGGACGACGGGCACGTCCGCGGCCCGCAGCGCCGCCTCGGGCTCGGTGAACGACGGGTGCACGCACGCCGCCAGCCGTGGCCGCAACACCCGTGCGATCAGCCAGAACGCCTCTGCGGCACCGTCGACGACCACGCACTCCTGCGCCGGGCGGCGGTGCCGGGCGGCGGCCGCCGCCCGTGCTCGCCGGTCGTCGGGATAGGCGGCGAGGCCGGCGAGGTCCGCCGCCAGCCGCTCGACCAGCCAGGACGGCGGACCCGGCTCGACGTTGACGGCCAGGTCGACCGCACCCGGTGGCACCTGCGTGTCGCCGTGTGCGCGCAGCCCGCCGGCGTCGACGGCGCCCGGCCGTGCGGTGCTCGTCGCCGGCGGCCGGTCGTGCTCCAGCCGGACCTGTCGCCCACCCACCACCAGCAGCGCTTCGTCGGCGGCGGCGCAGAGTGTCTGGACGCACCGCCCGTGCAGGTCGACGTAGAACCGCGCGCCGGGACCGCCGGCGTGTACGCCCAGCCCCGGCTGCCCGGCGATGACCAGCACGTCCGCGTCCGAGCGTGCCACCGCCGCGGCGAACGTGGTCAGCTCGGCGACGAGGCGGTCCTCGGCCGCCATCCGCGCCCGCGGATCGGGCACATCGTCGCCGATGAACAGGCCGGACGACTCCAGCCTCTCGGCCAGCCACGTGTCCAGCGCGTCCACCAGCACGAACGCCCCGGGACCGGCCTCGGCCACCGCGGCGGCGAGGTCGAACGTCTCGAGCGTGCGCCAATGCGCCGGCCGGTCGGCCCGGTGCCGCTCGACCCGGGTGCGGAACTCGTCGTCGCGCACCACGGCCGGCGCGACCACGACCACCGGGCGACCACTCGCCGTCGCTCGCCGGGCCGCCAGCCCCGACTTGCCCGACTTCTGCCCGCCGAGCACGACGGTCAGCCGGCCGGTCCGCTCCGCCCACCCCTGTTGATCATGACGATGACCCCCTTCCCGGCGACCGGAAGGATGATCTTCTCCATGATCAACGGGAGGCTCCGCGGAGGAGTTGGTCACAGCAGATCCCTTCCGGCGAGGATCGCGATCGCCGCCGCGACCGCGAGGTTCGACAGCGCGACACCGGCGCCCAGCACGTCGCCGGTCACCCCGCCGATCCGACGGTGCGCCGCCCGCCGCAACGCCAGCACTGGCAGCATCGCCGCTGCCACCAGCACGGGTGCCCACCACCCCGTCGCCAGCACCGCGACCGGCACGACTGTCGCCCCGGCCACCGTCGCGCCGCCGGCACGCAGCCGGCCCAGCCGGGCGCCCTGGCCGTCCGAGCGCGCTCGCGGCGACCACGCGGCCAGCACCAGCGGCGCCGCCCGCCCGATCACATGCCCCGCCAGCAGCACCCGGGCCGCGTCGGCCAGGCCGAGCGGCGTCAGCAGTGCCACCCGCAGCAGCAGGTCGCCGCCCAGCGCCAGCGCACCGTACGTGCCGAGCCGGCTGTCGCGCATGATCTCCAGCCGCCGCTGCGAGGTGGAACCGCCCCACAGCCCATCGGCGGTGTCGGCGAGGCCGTCCTCGTGCAGCGCGCCCGTCACGATCACCGTCGTCAACACCGCGACCACCGCGGCCGCGAAGCCGCCGAGCGCGGCGTCGGCAACCCACCAGGTCGCCACGGCGATGCCTCCGACGACCACGCCGACCAGCGGGAAGTACGGCGCGGCCCGATCGAGGCCGCGGTCGTGCGGGCCGACCGGGATGCGGGTCAGGAAGCCGAGCGCTGCCCGCATGCCGCCGATCACGACAACACCGCCAGGTCGCGCAGCACCCGGCCGTCGACATGCTTCTCGACCGCGTCGGCCAGCAGCTCGAACGTGTCGGCGAGCGTGCGGTCCGGCCGGGCGCCGAACAGCGCCTCCAGGACCGCGGGATGTTCGAACAGCCCGTGCACGTAGCAACCCAGCACGTTGCCGCGGGCGACCACCAACGCCTGTTCGGCGGCGACGTCGAGCCGTCCGTCGACCACGGACCGGCCCTGGCGGATCTCGTAGCCGTCGATCTCGATCCCGGTCAGTCCCCGCCACGGTCCGTCCAGCGCCGGCAGGTTCAGCGAACGCCGCCGCACCAGCTTGTCCGGCGCGAACGTGGTGGTCAGCGGCAGCAGGCCGAGCGCGTCGCCGGCGCCGTCGACGCCGTCGGGATCCTCCAGGCGCCGGCCGAGGAGCTGCAGCCCGCCGCACACACCGACGAGTCGGACACCCGGGCGCGCCGCCGCGTCGCGGACCGCATCGTCCAGACCGGTGGAACGCAGCCAGGCGAGGTCGGCCGAGACGTGCTTGGAGCCGGGCAGGATCACCGTCGCCGCGCCGTCCACGTGCCACGGCTGCGTGGCCCAGCGCACGTCGGCAACCTGCTCCAGGGATGCGAACTCGTCGAGGTTGGACGCTGCCGGGTACCGCACGACGGCGACCGGCGGCAGCCCGCCGCGCAGTGGCGCGCGCAGCGCCGCGCCGTCCTCGTCCGGGAGGTCGTGCCGGATCATCGGCACCACCCCGACGGTGCGCACGCCGGTCAGCCGTTCCAGCTGCTCCGGCCCAGGCGGCAGCAGGCTCGCGTCGCCGCGGAACCGGTTGAGGACGAAGCCGCGGATGCGCTCACGGTGCCTCGGCGGGAGCAGTGCCCAGGTGCCGAAGAGGTGGGCGAACGCCCCGCCGCGATCGATGTCGGCGGCGAGGAGCACCGGTGCGCCGGCGGCCTCCGCGACCCGCATGTTCACGATGTCGTTCGCGGCTAGGTTGATCTCGGCTGGGCTGCCGGCGCCCTCGATGACCACCAGGTCGTAGGTGTCGAGCAACTCCGTCAACGCCCGCTCGACGGTCGGCCAGAGGTGCTCGCTGCGCTCGCGCCACGGCCGGCGCGACAGCTCGTGGTCGACCCGGCCCAGCACGACCACCTGGCTGCCGCCGTGCTCGGGCTTGAGCAGGACGGGGTTCATGCGCACGTCCGGCTCGACGCCCGCCGCCCCGGCCTGCAGCCACTGTGCGACGCCAATCTCCCCGCCGGCCACGACGCGCGCATTGTTCGACATGTTCTGCGCCTTGAACGGTGCGACCCGCAGGCCCTGACGGGCGTACCACCGGCACAGGGCCGTGGTGAGCAAGCTCTTCCCCGCCCAGCTGGTACAGCCCTGGACCATGACGGCGGTCATCGGCGCCGCCCTGCGCGCCAGAACTCGCGGCCGGCCAGGCGCAGCGCCGCAGCGGTGTCGTCGGCCGTCGGCTCGCGGCCGGCCGCGCCGAGGACGTAGGCGGCCGGCTTCTCCAGCCGCACGCCCAGCCGCAGCGCGAGCGCGGCCATCGGCCAGCCGGCATTGGGCGACGGCGTGCGCGCGGCCTCCCGCCGCAGGTCGGCGAGTGGGACCACACCGCCGGCGAGGAGCAGGCCGGTGAGGCGGGCCGGCAGCAGGTTGAGCAGGTCGTCGGCGCGGGCGGCGACGGTGCCGGCGTGCTGCCAGCGCTCGGTCCGGTAGCCCCAGACGGCATCGGCGGTGTTCGCGAACCGGTACAGCGCGGCGGCCGGCAGACCGGCGGCGGCGAACCACAGCAGCGGCGCCACGACCGAGTCAGACAGGTTCTCGCCCAGCGACTCGATGGCGGCCTGCCGGACCTGCGCCGGCGTCAATGCCGAGACGTCGCGGCTGACGATTCGCGCCACGGCCGCCCGCCCCGCACCGACGCCGTCGTCAATCAGCGCCCGTTCGACGGCGGCGACCTCGTCCAGCAGCATCCGGTGCGCGAAGAGCGGCCACAGCACGACGCCCAGCACGACGGCGCGACGCCACGGCGCTGCCCCCCGAAGCGCCCGCTCCACGAGCCGTCCGGCCACGAGCGCCGTCGTCGCGCCGGCTGCCCACGCGACGGCACCGGCGGTCACCGCAGGTCCGCGCGGCGCCGCGGGCACCCGCCGTCCGGCGGTGGAGAGGTACCGGCCGGCCAACCGCACGGGGTGTACCGCCGGCGGCGGCTCGCGCAGCGTGTGATCGAGCACGAGGGCGACCGCGACGGCACCCGCACGCACCAAGCCCGGGGACTCACCCACGCCGCACGTCCAGAGGGAGGGGGGTCGCATCAGCCGGCGCGCAGCCGCGGGTGCGGAGCGGGACCACGACCACGCCGCCGTCCTGGTCGGTCAGCACCCGCACCCGAGCGCCGTAGTGCGTGGAGATCAGCTTCTCGGTCAGCACCTCCGCGGCCGGTCCCTGCGCCGCCACCTCGCCGTCGACCAACAGCATCAGGTGGTCGGCGAACTGGCCGGCGGTGGTCAGGTCGTGCAGCGCACTGACGACGGTGAGGCCCCGGTCCGCGCGCAGCCGGTCGACCAACTCGAGCACCTGCTGCGCATGGCCGAGGTCCAGGGAGCTGGTCGGCTCGTCGAGCAGCAGCACCGGGGCCTGCTGCGCCAACGCGCGGGCCAGCACGGCGCGCTGGAACTCACCGCCGGACAGTGAGGTGACCGCCCGGGTGGCGATGTCACGCAGCTCCAGGGTGTCCAGCAGCTCACCAGCCACCGCGAGATCCTCGGCGGACTCGGTGCCGAGATAGGGGACGTACGGCGTGCGGCCGAGCAGGACGTAGTCGAGGACGGTCATGCCGTCGGGACGGGTCGGCTCCTGCGGGACGACGGCGACCAGCCGGGCCCGCCCGCGGGAGCGCAGACCGGCCGGCGCGGTGCCGTCGATCTCGACCCGCCCGGAATGCTCGACCGTGCCGGCGATCGCGCGCAGCAGCGTCGACTTCCCGGCGCCGTTGGGCCCGACCAGCGTGACCCAGCTGCCCGCCGGGACGCTGAGGCTGACGTCGCGGACCACCGTGCGCTCCAGCAGCGTCACGCTGACCCGGTCGACTCGCAGGGTGCTCACCAGGCCCTCCGGGAGCTGCGCAGCACCAGCGTGAAGAACGGGGCGCCGACGAACGCGGTCACCACACCGACCGGCAGCTCGCCGGGTGAGACCAGCGTCCGCGCGGCCAGGTCGGACACCACCAGGAACGTGCCGCCCACCAGCGCGGACAGCGGCAGCACGACACGGTAGGAGGATCCGGCCAGCATGCGCACTATGTGCGGCACCACGATGCCGACGAACCCGATGAGCCCGCTCACCGACACCGCGGCCGCCGTCCCGAGGGTCGCCGCCAGCACCACGACCAACCGAACCCGGGCCGCGGGAACCCCCAGCGTGCCGGCCTCGTCCGGCCCGACGCTGAGAACGTCCAGCAGGCGGCGGTGCGCGAAGATCACGGCGCCGGCGACCAGCACGTACGGCAGCACGATCACCACCTCGCTCCAGCCGGCCGTCAACAGCCGACCGAGGATCCAGCCGTACACCTCACGCAGCGAATCCGCGTTGCGCTGGTTCACGTACGTCTGCACCGACGTGAGGAACGCCGCGACCGCCACCCCGGCCAGAATGAGCGAGTTGGTGCTGCGCCCGCCGACACCGCGGCCCAGCGCGTAGGTGGCCGCCACGCCCGCGACGCCACCGACGAACGCCGCGAGCGGCACCAGCGCGCGGTTGCCGCCGGAGACGATGGCGAACGTCGCGCCCAGCCCGGCACCGGCGGCCACCCCCAGCAGGTACGGGTCGGCCAGCGGGTTGCGGAACACGCCCTGGTAGCCGGCGCCGGCAATGGCGAGCATCGCACCGACCAGCAGTCCGAGCACCACCCGCGGCGCGCGGAGCTGCCACAGCACGGCTGCCTCGCGATCGTCCAGGCCGCCGTCGAGCTCGACGCCGGGCACGTGGTTGACGATTTCGAGCACGACGCCGCGCAGCGGCAGTCCGGCCGGGCCGACCGTCATGCCGAACAGGACCGCGACGACCAGCCCGGCAAGCGCGACGACCAGCCAGCGGCGGGGCAGGCGGACCGGCCGCAACGGCGACGGTGTCGCCGTCGCGGTCGCGCGGTCCCGGCCGGCCGCCTCGCTCACGATGTCACTGCGCCGGCGCGAGCGCCGACCTCTCCTCGATCACGACCCGAAGGTAGTCGACGACACGCGGGCCCCACCGGCTGGCGATGTCGGGATCGACCTCGACGACGTGGTCGTCCTGCACCGCGGTCAGCTGGTCCCAGCCCGGCCGCGCGGCGATGTCCTCGGCGACGACGCCACCCACGCCGCCGTCGGCGAAGAAGATGATGTCGGGGTCGGCGGTGAGGATGTACTCCGGCGACAGTTGCGGGTAGTCGCCGCCGGCCGCGCCCGCGTCGTCGGCGATGCTGGCCATGCCGGCCAGGCTGTAGAGCTCACCGATGAACGTGTTGCTGGTCACCGTGTACAGGTTCGGGTCGAGCTCGTGGAAGTAGGTGACCGGCGGAGCATCGGCCGGCACCTGCGACACCAGCTCGTCGATGTCGCCCTGCATCTGGCCGACCACCTCGGCGGCCTCGGCGACCTGCCCGGTCGCGACGCCCAGCTGCTCGATCTGGGCGTACGAGTCGTCCAGCGTCACCGCCGGGGCCAGGATCAGGGTCGGCACGCCGACCTCCTCCAGGCTGCTCACGAGCTCGCCCGGGTCGTTCGACGCCACCACCAGATCCGGTGCGTAGCCGACGATCGCCTCGATGTTGGGCTCGAAGCCGGACAGGTCGGTGGTGGGCGCGTCCTCGGGGTAGTTCGAGAACGAGTCGGCCGCGACGACCTTGTCGCCGGCGCCGACGGCGAACAGCATCTCGGTCGCCGTCGCCGACAGCGACACGATGTTCTCCGGCTCCGCGGTCAACTCGACCGCGGTGTCGCCGGACCCGACGGTGACAGGGAACGTCGCCTCGTCGGTGTCGCCGTCCGCGCCGGTCGTCGCCGCGGGCGTGTCACCCCCGGCGTCGCCTGCGGTGTCATCGCCGCCGTCGCCACAGGCGACCAGGGCGAGGGGGAGCGCGGCCAACAGGGCAAGCCGCGACACGGTCATGGACGTCTTCAACGCAGCGCCTCCTTCACGACGGTGAAAGGGCGCGGACGACGGGGGTCGTCTGCGAACCGCCCTTCTACCGAGGACGAATCCGGGCCACGAGGCTGGCGACCTGGCTCGTCCGTCCGCGAGAGGCGGGCGGCTTCACAGTTGCGGGACAGCGCCGGGATGGAACCGGACTTCGCAGACACTCGTAGCACCCGAGCCGGAGCCCGGGCATTCGTGATCCTAGCGCGTCGGGCTGCTCAGGCGTCCAGCAGCGTGACCTCCAGGCCGGCGACCGTCTCCGGGTCCCTGAGGATCTCGATGGCGGAGATGGCGCCGTCGGCGGTGAAGGTGAGCTTGAGCACGGCCCTCGTGCGGCCACCCGGTGCCCAGGCCATACCGGGCACACCGTCGATGATGGCCGCCTGCGCGGCGCGTGCCCGGCCGGAGAACATCTCCGCGACCGCACCGGCGCCACGGACGACCGGGGCCAGCCACGGCCCGGTCGGTGCTTTCGACGCGGTCTCGATGGCTGCCTCGTCGGCCGTGAGAACGACGTCCGGATCGAGCAGCGACAGCAGCGCCTCGAACTCGCCGTTGCGGGATGCGGCCAGGAAGGCGTCGACGATCTGCCGCTGCCGGGCGGCGTCGGCGTTCGGCACCTCCGCGCCCTGGACCCGCCGCCGGGCCCGGCTGGCCAGCTGCCGCGTCGCCGCAGGTGAGCGGCCGAGGATCGCGGCGATCTCATCGAACGGGACCGCGAACATGTCGTGCAGGACGAAGGCCAGCCGCTCGGCCGGAGCCAGCGAGTCGAGCACCACGAGCAGCGCGGGCCCGACCGAGTCGGCCAGGATGGCCTCACGCTCGGGGTCGGGGCCGCCGGCCGCCGGCTCGACCGAGTCGGTGTCGAGCGGCTCCTCACGGCGGGACGTGCGCGAGCGCAGCATGTCGAGCGACACGCGCGACACCACCGTGGTCAGCCAGCCCCGCAGGTTCTGCACGTCGCTGGTGTCGGTGCGGCTGAGGCGGAACCAGGACTCCTGGACCGCGTCGTCGGCCTCACTGGCCGAGCCGAGCATCCGGTATGCCACCGCGCGCAGGTGCGGTCGGTTCTCCTCGAAGCGCCGCGCCAGCCAGTCGTCGTTGTTCATCACGTCACATTCTCCCGCTTCGGTTCGTCATTGCGTTGACGGACCGGAACCGCCCGATGTGACAGGAGGCCGCCATGGAGGCTCGGATGAAGAATCCCACCACGGTCCTTCCTGCCGCGATGCGGGCGATCAAGGACCTCGACCGCGCCGCCAAGAACGGCAGCCTCCCACGCGAGACGCTCGACCTGATACACCTGCGGGCGAGCCAGATCAACGGCTGCAGCGTGTGCGTCGACTCCGGCGCTCGGCACGCACAGAAGGCGGGCGAGAGCACCGAGCGCCTGTTCGCCGTGGCCGCCTGGCGCAACACGCCCCTCTTCAGCAACGCCGAACGTGCCGCCCTGGCACTCACCGAGGCCGTCACCCGTCTCGCCGACCGCTCCGACCCCGTTCCGGACGACGTCTGGGCGCACGCCGCCGCCCACTACGACGAGGAGCAGCTGTCCGCGCTGCTGCTCGTGATCGCGACCACCAATGTGTACAACCGGCTCAACGTCGCCACCCGGCAGGTCGCCGGCGCCTGGTGACGTCGTCAGGCCGTGCCCTGCCTCGTCCGTTCCACCGCGACGTCGAGCTTGGCATCGATGTGCGCGGCGAGGTCGAGCCCCATGAGCCGAGCCGTCACCGCCGTCGAGATCACGACGTCGGCCATCTCTTCGCCCACCTGCTCGAGCGTCGCCGCCGACCGCGCGAGGCCGAGGTGACGGCGTATCTGCTGGATGGCCTCGCCCATCTCCTCAGCCATGCACAACGCGTTCGCGAGCACGGTGGCGCCGCTGTGGCTGGCCCGATGATGCGCCACGATCTCGTGGAACCGGTCATCCTCGAACATCAGGATCCTTTCGAACGGCGTCCGCCGGTCGGTCACGTTACCCTGTCCGTCAGCCCTGGAAATGGGGTTGCCTGGCGCCGGCGCCATTCCTGAAGATGGCCCCGTGGGCGCAGGACGAGCGGCGGCGACGGCGGAGTTGCTGGAGCTCGTCCGCCGGGAGTACCCGCTCAACGAGGTCACCCTCGTCCGCGACCTCGGCGGGAACTTCAACCTGAACCTGCAGGTCGCCACGGACCAAGGCGCCATGGTCGTCCGGGTCTCTCCAGAGTGGGTCGAGGCGGACCGACTGGCCGCGGTCCAAGCGGTGCGAGAGTACCTCCGTGGCCGAACCTGGCCGATTCCCGAGACGATGCGCACTCGATCGTCTCGAAGCTGGGCTCGACTGCACGGGTGCCTCGTGGAGGTCGAGCACTACGTCGAACCACGCGGCACCAGCATGACCACCTGGCCCGCGATCAGCGCCGGCATCCAGTGGTTCGCCCGCCTCCACGATGATCTCCGCGCCGCACCGGCCTCACCGGCAGCCACCCATCCTCCGATGGCGAACCACGTCGAAGCCGATGCCGTGCTCGACCCCACGATCGCGAAGATCCGCACCTGGAACCTCTCCGCGGAGGAGACGACGTACGTCGCGGCGGCCGAGGCGTTGGCCTCTCGCCTCGGACAGGAATCGCCCGCTGTGGACCTTCCCCGCCAACTCGTCCACGGCGACTTCTGGGCCACCAACGTCTACCTCGCCGGCGACCAGCTCACCCTGCTTCTCGATCTCGACTTCCTCGGCGAACGCCCACGGATCGACGACCTGGCCCTCACCCTGTTCTTCATCAACGAGCATCTGGGCCGCAATGACACCTCACCCAGCCGCATCGCCGCGCTCCGCGAGCTGGTCGACCGCTACGACGCCACCCTCACCACTCCGCTCAGCCCGGCCGAACGCACAGCGCTGCCGTACGCGGTACTCCGCACGCCTCTGACGTTCCTCCGCGACCTCGCCCACCTCGGCCCTTCCAGCCGCACTGAACTGACCACCCTCCGCGGCCCGCAGTACGAATGGGCCCTCCGCGTGTTGAGCATCCCCGGATGGCACACGGCATTCAGCTGCGGATCACGGCGTCAGAGTTGGCGAGGGCTCCGGTCATGAGTGCCCTAGGCGCCCGGTCGTGTCGTGGCGCCGTACCGCTCGCTGTTGGTTCACTGGTTCGCGACTGCGAGGTTCAGTTGTGCCGATTAGTGGCGCCGGCAGAGATCGTCCGCGAGCGTCTTCGGGGTCGCGATGATGGGGACCGGCTCGAACGGCACTTCACGAGGCTGGCACAGCACGAGGCTGAACACGAGGCCGCTGGTGTGGAGGACTCCGTCGTCAACGAACGCCCCGCCAACGAGGTCGCCCAAGAGGTGCTCGCCAAGGTCGCTTGGGTCAAGTCCATGTGACTACTGACTTTGAATGGCCGGCCTACCGTTGACGTGGCCCAGAGCCTTGGTGGCACGTGGTGTCCTTGTAGGCGCGCAACGCCAAGACGGCGGGTATCGGATCCTCGCGCGGTTCGGCCACGTACGCAATCCGCAAACCAGCATCGATGATCGCGTTGAGCAGCTCGCCGAGCGGGATGTGCCACATGCCGCCGACACGTTCGCGAATGCCGCCACGGCCCCACCATCGTGCGATGTGGTGCCGAGCTGAGACCCGATAGGTGGGATGGACGACGCGTGCGCCGTCCTCGCGGGATTCCACGCAGGGGCCGTTGAAGCAAGGGTGGACGCCAAAGAGGACGAACAAGCCGCCCGGCTGGAGTGTCCGCGCAACCTCACGGCCGACCGCGCCGAAGTCGTCGACATCGGTGGATATCCAGATGGCGGCCGCGGTCTGGAATGTGTCGTTTGCGAACGGTAGTCGTGACGCGTCGCCCTGCACGACGAAGGCGCTTCGCTGCCTGGCCAACCCGAGCTGGTCACTCGACACATCCACGCCTATGGGCGTCCGGCCAGTGCGCCGGATTGTGTCGAAATACAAGCCAGTGCCACAACCGAGATCGAGGCATAGTCCGGTCCCTGGCCCGAGTAGGTCGGTCAACGCCTGCTCGCTCTCGACCATGGAGCCTTGGGCGATCCCGTCGTACCACGCTGCAATGCCGTCGTATCGGGCTCTCCCACGATCGTTGTTCACCGGGGGGTCGTTCATGTCGTGAGAGTACGGGGCTGGCTCCCACTGTCCCCGCCAGCTTGCATGATCCACGTCAACGAGCGGACGAAGGACCCTACGGTTATCAGGTCATCGGCTGAGTTGGACGCGTTTGCGAGGACGTCCCAGCTCGACCGATGATGCCGTGCCCGGCGGAGTGTCGACCCGCAAGCTCAGGACGAGTCGCGGTAGATGTCGGCCGGTTTGAGCCAGACGCTCGCCGCGCTGAGGCGGCGGCGATGCTAGTGGAGCCGCACGTGGACGTGGTCGCGGTCCCAGCGCACGAACCCGGCCGGACAGGTACTCCTCGCCGTCCTTCTCTCCGACGACTCGCGAACGCGGCACCGGCTTCGTGTGGCACGTTCGTGGCACGTCCAGCGATCCTGTGCTGCTGGTGGGACCTTGGGGGAGCCTACTACGACACAAAAACACAGGTCAGTGAGCTGGAGGCGCTGCTGCGGAAGCTGCCGAAGCCTGGCTCGACCCACCCCCGAACGCTCCAGGCCCGCGATGCCCGCTTCGGATGCGGCTTGCGCGCATCAGGCCAGGCCGACTTCAGTGCCCGCGCCACGGTCCGGTAGCCGACCCGGTACCTCCGCAGCAAGGCCCGATTCGACCCTCCGGTCCGTGCATCGCGTCGGTTGCCGCGTAGGAATCGCCCCGGGAAGCAGATGGCGTCACCGGGGTCACGCCTCGAGCCCCGTCGAGGACATCATCCTCCGCATTGCTCGCAATGGACGTCGTCGACCGGTTCACCAGCAAGCAGCGATTCGACCCAGTCGACCAACCGGACGCCGTTGACCTCCATCTCGTAGAACTTGTCGATGTCGAGGATCTGGTGCTCCGCACCCGGTGCGGTGTAGCTGTGCTGGACCACCCCGGCAGCCTCGATCGTCGCCTCGTTGGCGTCGATGAGGGCGAGGAGGTCCGTCGCGTCGCCACCCATCCGTTCGACACCCCTCGCAGCGTGGGGATCGTAGGCGTAGTCGAAGCGGGCCATGACGATGTCAGGGTCATGCAGCCCGGCCTGGATCCAGAATCGCGGGATGCCCCAGTCCCGGGCGGTGAGCCCTTTGTTGACCTTCCAGTCGGGCATGTTGCCGTAGGTTCCCCACAGGTCGCCGAGGATCGCCTCGTTGAAGTCGGGGAGGTCGGGGAAGGCACCTGACTGGGCGCCGAACACGGTGAGCTGGGCGTCGGGGAGCCGGTCGGCGACGAGGCCGCCGTAGACGGGCGCGGCGACCGATCCGCCGGTCTTGCCGACGACGACGACCTGGCGGGCGTGCGGGTAGTGCTCGGCGAGGTAGTCGAGCACCGCCGTGCCGTTGACGAACCCGTTGTGCTCGACGGTTAGCTCGACTGAGTAGTCCCGGGTGATGTTGCCGAGGTCCAGGTCACCGGTGCACGAGGCCATGTACAGGAACGAGTAGTTGGCGAATGGGTTGTCAGGCCGGTCGAAGTCGAGGATTCCGCCTCCCGGGAAGTCCGGGTTCTCGCCTGCGAGGCTCCAGTTGTAGCTGGGGTTCTCGCCGGCCTCACCGGTGAAGGCGCAGGACGTCGCGTCGACACAGGCACCTCCGCCGTCGAGGTAGAGCACGACCTTGGTCGGGTCTGCGTGGCGCTCCCAGAAGGCGAACTCGCTGCCATCGGCGCATTGACAGTCGCCACCCGGCACGATCTTCTGCCAATCCGACTCGCCCTTGGTACCCGATCGCTCAGGCGCGCCGTCCTTTTGCGAGGATCGATTGTCGTCAGAGGGCGAGGCGGCGCCGTCGTCTCTGCCATTGAGCATGAGGGCAGTAGCCCCGCCCAGCAGCACGACGGCCACCCCGGCGGCGGCGAGGCGTCGTCTGTTCAGGATCCCACGCCGGGTGGGCGCCAGGTTCTCGTCCTCGTATTTGTCCTGCTCCTGGGGCCGGGGCGGTGGAGGGCTGAGCCGGTCGCTGGCTGTCGGGTTGTTCTGCTGGGCGCGCCGGTCCTTATCGGGACGACGCGGCTCGTCGGGTGTCTCGTCCATGGTGGGTATCCTTTTTCTCGTCGGGTGGCTGGGCGGCGTATGGGCCATCGGCTATTCCGGCCGGGGGTTGTCGCCGGCTTCAGGCCGAGCGCAGAGCCTGTGTCGGCGGCACTTGAGCCGCGCGGGCGGCGGGGTGGAGGCCAACGATCATGCCGATCAGGGCCAGCAGTATCGACTCGGTGAGGAACTGTGTGCTCCGGTAACACTCCAGCGGAGGGCGCATTCAGCCACCGTTGGCATTCACGGCGATCTCTGACCGTTCGCTTATCGGGGCTGAACATTTCCCGTGCCATGCTGTTGGGATGCGGGTCCTGGTGGTGGAGGACGAGGACGTGATGGCCGAGGCCGTGGCGCTCGGGCTGCGGCGGGCGGGCTACGCCGCCGACGTCGCTGTCGATGGCGAGGAGGCGCTTACACTCACCGATCTCAACCCGTACGACGTGGTGCTGCTCGATCGTGACCTGCCCGTGCTGCACGGCGACGAGGTGTGTCGCCGGCTGGTCGATGCCGGCAACCGGGCCCGGATCCTGATGCTGACCGCCGCGGGTGCGCTCGACGACCGGGTCGAGGGGCTCCACCTCGGCGCCGATGACTACCTGGCCAAGCCGTTCGCGTTCGCCGAGCTGCTGGCCCGGGTCGACGCGCTCT
The DNA here is from genome assembly GCF_004349065.1 of Jiangella asiatica. Lineage (GTDB taxonomy): Bacteria > Actinomycetota > Actinomycetes > Jiangellales > Jiangellaceae > Jiangella > Jiangella asiatica. The sequence goes on along the minus strand of NZ_SMKZ01000007.1, from coordinate 94,795 downwards.
GCCGGCGCACCACGCGAGCTGCCCCGCCGGTGCTCCGCTTCGCCGATCTCGAGATCGACACCGGCCGCCGGGAGGTGCGGCGGGCCGGGCAACCGGTGCCGCTGACGTTGAAGGAGTACGGCGTACTCGTGGAACTGGTGCGGGCCGACGGCGCGGTGGTGTCGGCCGAGGAGCTACTGGCCCGGGTGTGGGATGAGAACGCCGACCCGTTCACCAACGCGGTACGCGTAACGATGGTGGGGCTGCGTCGCAAGCTCGGAGAGCCGGTCCCGGTCGAGACGCTGCGGGGCGCCGGCTACCGGGTGGTGTCGTGAGCAGCAAGCGCGCCAGGCGTGGCCTGAGTGTGCGGTGGCGGCTCACCCTGACCTACACCACGGCGGCCGTGGCCACGGCCGCCGTTCTGCTCATCGGGGTGTATTCGCTGGTGAGCACCGAACATGTGGCGTTCGTGTCCGAGCCCGGCTCGGGACCCGACCCGCCGGTCTACCCAGAACTGCCGAACCCAGAGGAAGAAGCGATCAGGGACTCGGCCTCCGCGGCAGTCGAAGAGACGCTCGACGATCTACGGCTGTTCTCGGGGCTGGGCCTGCTGCTGATGACGGGGGTCTCGGTGGCGGTGGGCTGGGCGTTCGCCGGACGCGCCCTGCGGCCGGTGCACACGATCACCAGCCGGGCGCGGCAGATCTCCGCCGCCTCCCTCGACGAGCGACTCCGGATCCAGGGCCCGCATGACGAGCTACGCGAGATGGCCGAAACCTTCGACTCCCTGTTGGACCGGATCCAGAGCGCGTTCGAGTCCGAACGACGCCTAGTGGCGACGATGTCGCACGAGCTACGTACCCCGCTGGCCAACCAGCGGGCGGCCCTCGACGTCGCACTCGCCGACCCGTCGGCCGACGCCGACACGCTGCGGCAGGCGGGCGAGGTCGCGCTGGGCCAGACCGGGCGCGCGCAACGCACGGTCGACGCGCTGCTGACACTGGCCCGGGTGCAGGCGGGGGTGGACTCGCCGCGGCTCGATCCGGTCGCGCTCGACCAGGTCACGCGGGCCGCGGTTGAGGCCGCCCGCGACCAGGGCGAACTCCTCGGCTTGTCGTGGGAGGTCTCGCTCGACCCGGCGACCGCGCCTGGCGATGCCGAGCTGCTCGCCCGGGCGGTCGGCAACCTGCTTCAGAACGCCGTCTTCCACAACGCGCCCGACGGGTGGGTCCGGGTGCGGGTCCTGGCTACCGTGGGCAGCGCGATCATCGAGGTAGCCAACAGCGGACCGGTACTCGACGCCGCCACCGTCAACGACCTCACACTGCCCTTCCGGCGCGGCACCGGCGACCGGACCTCGTCCGCACGAGGCACCGGCCTCGGGCTGACAATCGTCCGAGCCGTGGCCGAGCACCACCATGCCGAACTGCGGCTCACCGCGCTCGAGGCCGGAGGGCTGCAGGCCCGGCTCACCCTCCCGCTTACCGCGTAAGGCGAGCGGCGCTCTCTGGCCAAGATCTCGCAGCGGGCAGCTTGTTCGCGCCGCGCCATCGAGGCCGCGCCGACCGGTCGGCATCGCTGACACGGTGGACTTCTTCGTGGATGGTTGGTACATCACGGACGCCGGCGTTGTACCTCGCGATCATGAGTAATATCTCATCGCCGGGTCGCGTGACCTGCGGGCCGATGGGTGGATATACCCATCGCCTGCGGGGGGACAGATGGGTCTGCTGGCCGATGTGGGGTGCGGTACGCCGTCCCTAGCGTCGACGGCATGAACACTCAACACATCGAGACCTTGATCATCGGGGCCGGCCAGGCCGGTCTGGCAACCGGCTACCAACTCAGGCGGCTCGGTCGCGATTTCCTGATTGTCGACGGCATGGCTCGCATCGGCGACAACTGGCGCTGCCACTACGACAGCCTGACGCTTTTCACGCCGGCGCGTGCGAACAGCCTGGACGGCATACCCTTCCCTGGCGATCAGTGGCACTTCCCGACCAAGGACGAGTTCGCCGAGTACCTCGAGCTGTACGCCGTAGCGAACGACCTACCGGTCCGTATGCAGACCCGGGTCGAGCGACTCACCGGCCGCGAGGGCGGCGGATTCACCGCGACGCTCGGGGATGACGAGGTCACCTGCGACTACGTCGTCGTCGCGACCGGCACCTTCGGTCGTTCGGCACAGATCCCGACGCTCGCCAGCAAGATCGACCCAGGCATCCGGCAGCTCCACTCCAGCGAATACCAGCGCCCCGACGACCTTCCCGACGGCCCCGTGCTGGTCGTCGGCGCATCACACAGCGGCCTCGACATCGCCCACGAGATTGCCGCGACCCGTCCCACCACGCTGGTCGGACCGGAACGTGGCAACATCCCGCTCGAGTGGGGAACCCGTCGCTTGGAGAGGGCATTTCCTGTCATCGAGTTCGTCTTCAACCACGTACTGACGCGACGCACCCCGATGGGGCGCAAGGTCATGGCGAAGATCCGGCATCACGGAGCTCCCCAATTGCGGATCAAGCGCCACCACCTCGCCGACCGCGACGTGGAGTGGATCACCGAGCACATCACTGATGTGGTCGACGGTCGGCCGTGCCTCGCGAACGGACGGAACTTCGACGTGGCGAGCATTGTCTGGGCAACCGGCTTCCGGCAGAGCTACGACTGGATCGAGCTGCCGCTTCCGGTCGAGGACGGCTGGCCGGTTGAGTACCGCGGCGTCGTCGACGCGATCCCCGGTCTCTACTTCTGCGGCCTGGCGTTCCAGTACTGCTTCGCCTCGGGAGAGGTCAACGGGGTCAGCCGCGACGCGGAGTACCTCGCGCGCCGCATCGCCGCCCGCACTCCGGCGCCGGCACCCGCTACGGCATGAGATGGACGGACGAAGGGATAAGTCATGTACACCGACACCGGTGAGACGACACACGACGCCTCAGCGCGGGAGAGCGCAGCCATCGTCGCGATCGGTCCGCTCCTGCTCTTGGGTGCCCTGCTGTGGCACCCGCCACTCCCCGGCCGCCTGCCGGACAGCAACGCGGTCGCCGACGCCGCGGCTGCGGACACCACGCGGTGGGGACTGTCCCACCTCGCGCTGGCGATCGCATCGGCGATGATCGTGCTCGCCTTCGTCGCGGTCCGCGGCCACCTACGTGACCGCGGCGACCGCTCGCTGAGTGCGGTCGGCCTCGGGTTCGTGGTGATGGGCAGCACGCTCTACGCCGTACTGCCCGGGATGGAGTTCTCGGTCCTGGCTGCCCACAATACCGGCGCTGACCTCGCGGCTACCCAGGACGCGCTGGAGTCGTGGTTCGTGCCGGTCCTCATCGGCGGTTCGCTGCTGTTCGCGATCGGTACGACGCTGTTCGCGGTCGCGGTGGTGCGCTCGGCCAGCCTCGGCCGGACCGAAGGGCTGGTGATCGCCGGTTCCCTCGTCCTCTTCGGGCTCTCGCGGCTGGTGCCGATCGGCGTGGTGCAGTTCTATGTGCAGCCGGCTGCGGCTCTGCTCGCGCTTCTCCCGATTGCCGCGGAGGTCGCTGCCCGGGCAGCGCGGTCCGCGCGCGTCGCCGCGGCCTGACGCGAGGGCGAAGGGTGGCCGCCCGGTCTACTGGAGCGACTACCCTCGTGCCGTAGGGGGAAGATGCGCCATGAGCGTCATTGACGATCTGCATCGGGCTCGCGAGGCTTATGAGCGCCGCGACTGGGTGCAGGCCTATCGAGTGCTGTCGGACCAGGACGAGTCCGATCTGTCCGGGGATGACTTCACCGCACTCGCCACAACTGCGTTCCTGCTCGGTCGTCGCAACGACACCGTTCAGGCGTTGCAGCGGGCCTACCGCGACTATCTCGAACAGGGGGTCGTTCTCGGCGCCGTCCGCACGGCCTACTTCCTGGTCGCCACGCTGTGGCAGGACGGCGAGGTCGCCATCGGCAGCGGCTGGCTGGCCCGAGCCGAACGGCTGCTCGACGAGCACGGCGAGGATGTGGTGGAGCGCGGATACCTCCTCGAGCGGGCGACCATGCGGCACATCATGCGGGGCGAGTTCGGCGAGGCGGTCGCCACCGCACCGAAGGTCACCGAGTACGGCCGGCGGTTCGCAGATGCAGAGTTGACGGCCTTGGGAGTGCACACGGAGGGGCGGCTGATGATCTTCTCGGGCCATGTCGCCGACGGGTTGCGCTTGCTGGACGAAGCGATGGTCGCAGTTCTTGCCGGTGAGGTCTCGGCGATCTTCTCGGGCGTGATCTATTGCTCGTCGATCGAGGCCTGCCAAGAGATCTCCGATCTGGGGCGGGCAGCCGAGTGGACCCACGCGTTGACCACATGGTGCGACACCCAGCCCGGACTCGTCGCATTCACCGGACAGTGCGCCGTGCACCGGGGCCAGCTGATGAGGCTCCATGGTGCCTACCAAGATGCTCTGGCCGAGCTGGAACGCGCCGCGCAGCGGTATGCCGCAGCCGGCGGTAACCCGGCTGTGGGCCAGGCACACTACGAGCGGGCCGAGGTCCTGCGGCTGCTCGGTGAGTATGCCGGCGCTCAGGCTGCCTACGACCGCGCTGAAGAGTACGGCCACCCCGGACAGCCCGGCCGAGCGCTGCTGTGGCTCAGCCGACAACGCGTCAACACAGCGGTGCCCATCGTTCGGCGGCTGCTGGCCGAGCGACAGGACCCGGTTCATCGCTCACAGGTGCTGCCCGCGGCGGTTGAAGTGCTGGTCGCCTCGGGCGAGCTTGAAGACGCCGCGGCGCTGGCTGACCAACTCTGCGAGTTCGGCACAGCGTTCGACTCCAGTGCGCTGATGGCAACCGGGCACCACGCAACCGCGCTGGTCGCGCTCGCGCGCGGCGAGTCCGAGACCGCCCTGACGGCTGCACGCCGGGGCGCGAAGGAATGGGCCGCACTCGAGGCGCCCTACGAGGTCGCGCGATGCCGGGTGCTGGCGGGCAGGACTCTACGCCTGCTCGGCGATGAGAAGTCGGCTGCCGACGAGCTGACCATGGCCCGCCGCGCGTTCGCCGACCTTCGGGCAGGGCCGGCGGAGCGTGAGGTCGCCGAACTACAGGGCGACATTTCGGGACCGGCAGGGCTCAGCCCCCGTGAGCTGGAGGTGCTAAGGCTCGTTGCTGCGGGGCAGAGCAATCCCGAGATCGCCGCCGAGTTGGTGCTCTCGGAGAAGACGGTGGCGCGACATCTGTCCAACATCTTCGCGAAGCTCGACGTGAGGTCACGCACCGCGGCGGCCGCGTTCGCTTACGAAAACGAGCTCGCCTGATCTATCAGGTCATCGGCTGAGCTAGACGCGTTTGCGAGACGTCCCAGCTCGACCGATGATGCCGTGCCCGCCGGCGTGTCGACCGCGCAAGCTCAGGACGAGTTGCGGTAGATGTCGGCCGGCTTGAGCCAGACGCCGGCGGCGCTGAGCCGGCCGCCATGCTGGTGGAGCCGCACGTAGACGTGGTCGCGGTCCCAGCGGACGGCCAGGCCGGACAGGTACTCCTCGCCATCCGTCTCCCAGACGACCCGGGCGCGGACGGGGATGCCGGGCGAGCGGTCTTCGAAGTCACCGGGCTGAGCGGGCCAGTGTTCGTTGAGAACCCGCTGCCATCCCTGCGCGTACGGATGGTCACGCAGACGGTTCACATCCATGCTCGGACCCAAGCTCATCCCACAATCATCGAACTCATGTCCAATGATCGCCAGCCCGGTCCGAGAAGCGTCTCAGTTGCCGACGGTTGGCGGCGCGGCTCGCAGGGCTCGGCCCAGTGACGCGACCCCGACCGCGATCCGCGACAACGCATCCGTGCGCACGGCGTGGCGGGCCATGTCCCGCGAGTCCGCCGAAGCGATCCTCGGGCCGATCGTCAACGACTCCGACGTCCCCGGTGGCCGGGCTGGCGGTGTTCGTGCTGGTGGAGACGAGGGGAATCGAACCCCTAACCCCTGCCTTGCAAAGGCGAGCTGGCTTCGGCCGCACTGACCTCGGCAGTTATGACCGTGGCCTCACGTGCCGCCGGGTTCTCGTTGTTGACCGGACGTGGCCGCTCTCGCCCATCCGTACGGGCACGCAGCGGGCACGCGGTCCGCCCCGCCCGCGATTGGCCTCATCGATTAGTCGCCCCCGGCCGGTGTTGTGAGCACCGGGCCGGGGACTTGATCCCAACCTGAACCAACCAGGGAGAGACCCGTGGTCAAGCTACCCGAACCCGATACGAGAGAGATCATCGCCCGTGCATCGTTCGTCGACGAGATGGTCGGCGAGATGGTCGCGCACCTGCAACGCGGTGAGGCCCACATCGATGTGGTGATCAAGCCGTTCGAGTCCGACATGTACGCACAGTTCGATCTGCTGCCGAAGGAGGCCCGCCGCCTCGCTGCCGAGCTGGTCCGTATCGCTGATGTGGTGCAGCGGGCGATGTGGACACCGAAGCTGCTCGCGCACGTGCGGGAGCGGTATCTGCCCGGCGCGACCGATGTCGAGATCGTTGAGCGGCTGAACCGGCTGGTCGAACGTGACGGCGGTCTGGAGCTGCTGAAGCCGGGGGTGCTGCATCCGCAGGACGGCTTCACGCTGACGACCGAGGCGCATCGCGAGGTGGTCGACCGGGTCGCGGGCGTTTTGTCGGCGGCTGGGGTGTCGCTGGGCGAGCTGGAGTCTGTGGTCGGTGATCTGCGCAAGGTCTACCGCACCGACACGCAGGACGCGTCGTGACTGGGGCCGTGGACCGGGCTGAGTGTGGGGTGCGGTGGTGTGAGGAAGCCGGCGAGCACTGGACACATCGGCTCTACCTGGCGTCGATCCCGGTTGTCGCGGGCCGTTGGTCGTTGGGGGTCACGATCGCCCGCCCGGGCGCCGAGGCAACAGCGGTCGAGCTGACCGCGATGGCGCGCCGAGGCACACCGGTGATGGTGCACTTGACCACCCGTGAGGCTCAACAACTTGCCGCCGCGATGAACGACGCCGTCAAACGCGTGCACCGGCTGATCGGTCGCGGCATCTAAACCATCTGCATAGCGTCGGCCGGCACGTCGTGTCATTGTCTCTCGATGCGACGGGCCGGCCGTTCCGAGGGTGATATCCGGCGACGACGATCGAGCCTACGGGCCGGCGTTTCGCCTCGACAGGAAGTGAGGACTGCTGTGTCTGCTGAGCTTCTGCCGTACGCTGGGACTATGTCCGAGATGCCGGTGCAGGACGCGAAGGATCACCTCAGCGAGGTGATCAGCCGAGCCACGTCCACCGGGGAGGTCATCTACCTGACCGACCACGGGGAGCGCCTGGCCGCCATCATGCCGGCGGAACGCGCCGCCGTCCTCGATGGCCTGCTTGCCGTTGAGGAGTTCGAGGCCGAGCACGGACCGATCCCCGCCGACGAGGCACGCAAGGCGCACGACGTGCTGGTCCGCGAGGGCGTCATCACTGACTGATGGGCATCACTTACGACACCGGCGCGTTGGTCGCGGCGGAAGCCAACCGCGTCGACATCTGGGCCCTTCATCGTGACGCGCTGCGCCACGAGATCCGCCCCGTCGTCCCCGCTGCAGTTCTGGCGCAGGCTTGGCGCGGCGGCCCACAGCATCAGCTCTCGCGCCTGCTCCGTGGCTGCAAGATCGAGCCGATGACCGAACAGCTCGCCCGCGAGGCCGGCGCCGCATGCGCAGCCGCGAGAACAAGCGACGTCGTCGACGCCACCGTCGTCATTTCCGCCCTGTCGCGCGGAGACCTCGTCGTCACCAGCGACCCCGGCGACCTCGCAGGCTTGGCCGACGCCCTCAACAGACCGCTCCGTCTGCACACCGTATGACCTTCTCAAACGTTCACGTGCTAACAGAGGCAAGCTTGTGACGTTCGCTAGTGTCCAAGGTCGGCATCATCACCCGCGTGGTGATTGCCGGCGTATGCGAGCCACGCGAAATGTCAACAGCAGGTTGGTGCATGCAGACCAAATCCGTTGCCGGGCCGTAGGTGGCCAACGATAGTCGCCGAGGGCTACGCGCGTTTCCGAAACCGCAGTGGCAAGTTCACCCAAGAGCCAATCGTCTTCATCCGACCACTCATCGCCGGCGTCATCGTCGTTTAGTCGCCTAACGATCGACTGGGCAATCTGAACCCCGTCCGCTAGTGGCGTTGCTATGCGGCTCTCCATGCGCCCGTACAAATGGCGACCGACGAAACGATCTATCTCATTTGAGAGATCGTGAACTTTGTATCGGGCTGTCATCGGATCAGCTTCGTCTGCTTCGTCAAGAAATTTTTTCGCCCGTTCAAGCAGGTCAGAGACGTGAACGGCGACTTCAGCCCGGCGCTGAGCTTCAGCCTGTCGAGCTTGCATTGACATTGCGATCCGAGTTGCGGCCAACGTGCCGACTACGCCAATCCCGGCCCCCAGCAGCGCAGCCAAGCCCTGATCCATGTCCGGAGCGTAGACCCGGGGCTGGCCAGTTGCCACTTTGAGGCGTCGTCCTCGTAGCGGCCGGTCGTTGGCTGGAGCGGAGCGGGTCAAGGGTGGCGTAGCCATCGCGCAGCGACGGCAAGATGTTTCGCCCCTACGTGCCAGCCTGTACCGATCCATGACCTGCGAAAGATCTTGCCGCCCTTGACGCGTGGAGTGGAGGCCAAAGAATGGCTGCGATGAGGGCGACGCCTCCCCCACGGTGACTGTGCTCGCTCGGCTAGGTGAGCTGGTTGCAGGCACTCGTGTGCCCGCCGGCCGACGCGCCCGGAACGGCCGCCAGGCCGCATGCCCGGCGCAAGGCCGCGCGGCTGCGGCGCGCCTGCGCGCCGCCTTGATCCTTAAGAGGTCTGTCCGGCAGTCCAGATGGAGTGTCAGCTGTCCTGTCGCGGTTGATGCTTGACACTCGTGTGTCGGTTGATGCTTGACACCGGCCGGGTCGGCAGCCTGGGCATGTGACGCGCGGCGGACGATACAGCCAGAAGCCCTGACCGGTCGTGGAGCGGCTTGCGGGCATGCCAAGGATGCGGCCAGTTCAGGCGGACTTCAGAGCCTGGCCGCAAACCCGCTTGCGTCGGGCTCCCCCGAGTCGTTTGACTCAGACTGTGCCAACGACGCTCAGCCCCCACCTGTGATTACCGTCCCTGAGTCGTTTCGAGAGATGCCCCGCTGGTGGCACGATCGCCCCGGGCGTCAGTGGCTCGGCACGTTACCGTCGCTGGTTTCGGCTCAATGCCGTCGCTGGGACCTGCGCATCGATGGTGAGCCGATGCACGGATCAAACGCGCTGATCGTCCCAGTTCGCCGGCGTCGCGAACCGTACGTTCTAAGACTGTCGCCACCAGGAGACAACATTGACCAAGAGGCGGCTGCCCTCCACTTCTGGGCCGGTCGAGGAACGGTCCGGTTGTTCGATGTGGACAGAGGATCACGCGCCATGCTGTTGGAACGTCTCGACAGTTCCCGAAGCCTCCAATCGCAGCCGCTCACGATCGCGGTCCCGATACTCGCCCACCTGGTAGGTGTGCTGGCAGTCCCAGCCCCTGCCGACGTGCTGTCAACCGCCACGATCGCGGCTGGCCATGTCGAGACATTCGAGCGGGATTGGTTGGCCGTCGAGGGACCGACGCCACGAAGCCAGCTCACTACGGCGATTCAGTTGGCGGAGGAACGATCCGAAGCACCGACGTCAGATCTCGCGGTGGACGGTGATCTTCACTGCGCGCAGGTTCTGGCCGCGAAGCGTGCGCCATGGCTAATCGTCGACCCCGTGCTCCTGCGTGGTGACCGCGAGTACGACTTCGCAAGAGTGTTGTGGGACCGACTGGACGAGCTGTCCAAGGACTCGGAGATCATTGCCGCGTTCGACGCGTTTGTCGATGCCGCGCAGGTACCGGCCCAACGAGCTCGCTGCTGGGTGGTCCTGCGTTCGATGTCCTACCTGTTGTGGGGGATTCCCCACGGCCTCACGTCGGATCCGCCGAAGTGTCGCCGTCTCCTGGACCTGTTCTGCTGATCCAGGCCAAGCGGCGTGCGAACTGTCGAGCGACGACAACGTCCAACCGCCCCCGGAAGCACCACCACAGCGATCGACGAGGTCGGCCACAGTGTCAAGGGTCAGATGATACAGATCCGTCAAGCATCAGGTGAGTCAAGGCAAGTGTTCCGTCGCGGGTGATGGTTGACAGTTGTGTGTCGGCTGATTCTTGACGCTGCGACGGTGGCTACAGCGGCGGCTATCGCCACAGCCAGCGGAGGGCGTCGGGTAACAGAACGCCTCCGTGGTTGGGGCTGTGGCCGCCATCGCCGAGGACCAGGCGGAAGTCGTAGCCGCCTTCTGCGAGTGCGGCAGCAACTCGCAGGTTGTCCGCAAGCCAGTTCCGCTCTGGCTCGTTCCAGCGCAGGTCGCGGTGACCCGCCTGCAGAAAGACGCGCAGTGGCTTGCGAGGAACGGTGGGAATCAGGTCCAGGTATGGGTTGCCTTGCGGCATCTGCACGAAGCTGGACAGGAAGCCGATGACCCGGCGGAACCTGTCCGGCCGCAGCCATGCTGCGGTGAAGGCGCAGTTGCCGCCGCTGCTACCGCCGCAGATCCCCCATCGGTCGGGGTCCTTGATGAGCGAGTAGCGGTCGGTGACCTGAGGCAGGATCTCACGCAGCAAGAAGGTGACGTAGCGGTCATCGAACGCGTCGTACTCAGCGTTGCGGTTCTTCCGGCCATCGGCATCCGTGACGTCCTCGAAGACGCCGGGATCGACGAAAACGCCGATGGTGACCGGGATGTCCCCGCGATGGATGAGATTGTCCAGAACGATCCCGCCGCGTACTTCTCCATCAGGGTCGAGGTACCACCAGCCGTCTTGGAACACCATGAGCGCGGCCGCTTCCGAGGGGTCGTACGCCGCCGGGACGTGAACCCAGAGCTTTCTTGAGGTGCCCGGGTAGGCCCAACTGTCGTTCCAGTCCAACTCGATCGTCTCGCCGGCGGGTACGCCCGGCCCGAGGACGGAGTCAGGGCCGTGATCGTACCGAATGTCCGACTGATCGACCGGGATTGGTCGATAGGGCACCTGTGTGGTCACGCCGCCAAAGTACGGACAGTCGCACAACCGAGCAATCGAGAATCACACCTGGGTGCCAACGCGACCCCCACACCCGCCGTGAGTGTCGAGGATCAGCTGCAACAGATTTGTCAAGCATCACCTGCGTCTAGGCAAGATGGAGTGTCAGCGTTTCGTGCCGTGGCCAGCGTTCGATCTCATCCGTTGGCCGCGCCACCGCGACCGAGTCTCGCCTTCACATTCGCAGCCACAAGGTCGGCCGCAGCTAGGACGTCCTCATGCTCCCAGACTCTGATCACTGCCCATCCGGCCGCGCGCAGCTCGGCGTCAACGGCCCTGTCGCGCTGAACATTGGCAGCAAGTTTGGTAGCCCACCACTCGGCATTTGCTTTTGGCTTTGTTCCGTGCTCAGGGCAGCAGTGCCAGAAGCAACCGTCCACGAATACGGCGAGCTTTGCCTTCCGAAACACGATGTCCGCCCGACGCCTTGTGCCCGGGATGGGAGACTGATCGATCCTATAGCGCAGTCTGCGACGAAATAGCTCGCGGCGTAAAGCTACCTCAGCCGTGGTGTCACGTTGTCGAGTATTCTTCATGCGCCGCAACGTCGCAGCGTCAGTTGCGGCGGGTGGGACGTTCTTAGACGTTCCCAAAGGCGGAGTCGTAGAGGTGGGCGGCACGGCCGATCATCTGCCCATAGTAAAACTCGTTGTTTGTGGCTGGTGCGGGTGCGGTGGTGACAAGTTGTACTGGCGTTCCATCGTTCCGCATATTGATCACCATGATACCGATACCGTCAAACCCTGCCCGCCCGCTGCCGGGACCTGGTCGTCGGCGTATTTCACGTATCTTGCTGATGGTTCGCTCCGTCGCATGCGGCTGACGGTGCTCACTAGGCTGAGCTGGTGCCTCTGGTGTAATGAGTCGTCGATGGAGGTCTGGGCTGATAAAGCTCTCCGCCAAGTTGACCATTACGAAGCCGATCGCGAGCGCGTTCGTGTTGTCACCGTGCACTGTCGCATGGCTGGACGTGAGTTCGTCATAGAGTCGGGGCAATGCTCGGACGTGAGCTGTCATGCACGCCTTGGCTTCGAGCGCGACGAGGACGGTTGCGCCCGAGGTCCCGCTCCGACCCTTCGGAAGCTCGTCCAGAATTTGCCGCTCGTCTGCCGTCAGCACGACCTCGTACCTGGCCGCCAGGGTGGTCAGGTCGAGCGCTTCTCCGACAGCCTGAGTGCTGGGACCGGGAGCCCTAGCGACGACGAGGTCGAGGTCCTTCTTCTTCCCGGTCTCCCAGTCGTTTAGCTGCCGGTTGATGCCGAAGGTCACTTTTCCTTCGCGCACGTGCCTCCTCAGCAGACTGCTGGATTGAAGGAGGTCGAAAAGTATTGCCCAGCAGGAAACCTTTGAATGGCGGTCTGAACGAGAGTGGTATTGCCACTTTTGTCCGTACCTGTCGACGACTGCCGGAACTGACAAGGTTCGGGCAATTATCTCGGGGCCCCTCATGCTGCCCGCAAGGGATCGCCGCCCATGAGGGCGAGGTGCTGTTCCACGGAATCGAGAAATCCGGGCGCGAACCGGAGATTTCCAGACTTGGCTCGACGAAGGAATCCGGAAGTTGCCCTGAGCGAGAGAGCCTTAGGCTCCAAGATGAATTGTTCGAGATGATGATACGCTCGCTGAACTGGCCATTGGCTCAACTCGACTCGAAATGCCTGGCCGTTGGAACCCCAAGCGGCGGTGGGCCACGGGGCGCCGTCCGGGAGCGGTTGATCGAGGATGGCGTCGTAAGGGCGTGGGTCGGAAAGTCGTTCGCCGATCCATCTGGACATCAGCGTGCTGACGGCGTTGCCGACCAGCTTCCACCTGTTTCCCGCACGGACGCCGGGGACGTCGATTGCGGGAAGGGTCCAGTCAGGGTCGAAACCCTGGAGCCTCTCGGCGTCCGTGATACCGGGTGTGACGATCCCACGGCCGCGGGTTAGGCGGATGGCTGGTGGGCTGGCAATGCCGATCGTCGAGCCACCCTTGAGGGTCGGAATGGCGTCGACTGCCCACCCGAGGCCTCGAGTTCCTTCGGTCCAGTAGAAGCCGCAGGCACGAAGCTGAGGGTCATCGTCTGGCCGTGGGCCCGCTTCCTGGCTGAATAGAACTTCGCGTGGGTCGTGGGTACGGGAGGCAAGCATCAGGACGCGCAGGCGCCGTTGTGGCCTGCCGAAGGCTCTGGCATCGACGACGCGGTACGCCCATGCATACCCAAGGTCTTCGAGGCGGCTGGTCAAGTAGCGCATCGCTTGGCCTCGGTCGAGCTGGAGCATGAACGGCACGTTCTCAAGCAGCAACCACTGAGGTCCCCCCCGCTTCCTGGCCACCAACCTGAAGACGTGGTCAACGAGCCCAGAGCGTGCGCCGCGGATACCCTTCGTCAACCCCGCCTGACTCAGGTCCTGGCACGGGAAGCCGGCCGCAACTAGGTCGGTGCCTTGCGGGAGAGCACGAAGCTTCGTTACGTCGTCGGCAGTCTCGATGGTGGGAAACCGCGCACTCAAGACAGCCTTGGCGGCGGGGTCGATCTCGCAGAACAGCGAGGTGGACCAGCCGTGCGCGTGGAGACCGAGTTCCAGGCCGCCAATGCCAGCAAACAACCCGACAACGGTGCCGGAACCCACGTTTGCCCACCCCTCTCGCCGTCGCCGACGGGCTCGCCATGGTGAATCTATCGTGACCGAGGCTCGGCGCAAGCAGGCCATGCCGTCGAACGGGGAACTAGTCTTCGAACATTTGCTCGATGGCTCGTCGCCGCAGGGTTGCGAGCGTGGGCGACACGCGCTGGAGCCCTCGCAGGGGGCTGAGTAGAGGGCCAGTGCCCTGCGTTGGGCTACGAGCTGGCATTGCCTGGCAAGCTCGGCTCTGAGTAGACAGCTGTCGCATCATCGGTGGCCTTGCCGCGCGGCCACCTCTTGCCGTCGGGGTCCGACGTCTCGGCCTCTCGCACAAGCCGTAGGAGGTGTTCGGGCCCATGTCTGTCGATGAGCTGGAGTAGGGTCTGCCAGTCGATGAGCTGGAAGCGGTCTACCGGCCTGCTGGCGCCGTCGCTGAGAAGCGCAGCAGCACGGACGTCGCTTATCGCCAGCGATCCTGTGACGGCGTGCTCGGCGGCTGTGGGATCTGTGCTGGCGACCCAGAAGCCACCGACCCGGTTGCGGTGATTCCGCATGGTCTCGACGTACTCGCGTAGGGCGGTTGTGTGGGCGGCGGTGCCATTGGGAGCTGCGTCCATGGCTGAGCGGTAGCGAGCGCCGATCCTTGCTTCCCGGTCGTCGCAGATCACCATCGGGCCGGTGGCAAGGTCGAGGACGAGAGGCGAGTCGGCGAGGACGATGTACTCAAACGTTCCGCCTTGTTCGCGGATTGCCGTGACGGTTGCCGAAGGTGTGCCAGGGTGGTCGAGGTCGCAGGTGTCTCTGTGCAGTCGTGTGACGTTGCTGATGGCTGCGGCTAGGCAAGTGCTGATCGGCTGGTGCTGATCGGCGAGTTGATGTGTGAGGGCGGAGCCGAGCATTCGGCTGTACCAGGCGACTCCGTGCCGGCATCCGGAGGTGGAGCCGGCCGGTGTTCCGGCGCCGTCGATCACAACCGCGGCATTCGTAGTGACGGCGGCGAAATCCTCATTTTCCTGACCCGGCTTCGCGGGGATTGACGCGAGCTGTGCGCGCATCAGTGGTCCTCGTGGCGGTAGATCGGCGTGAGCAGGCGAACGGCCACGGGCTCGTGCGTATCAGAGTCGTAGTCGACGCCGACGACTGTGGAGAACGGCTCGGTGCCGGCTTGCTCGTAGAGCGCGGCCAAGTCGCTGGTGAGCAGGTGTACGACACCTAGTGATCCGGGCGGATGGATGCCCGTGAGCACGAGAATGGTGCCCTCACGGTCCGGTCGTGGGAGCCGGCCGAGGTAGGCGACGTCGAATGCTACTTCTGGCGTGCTGTCCGGTCCTGACCGGTAGGTCGCGCTGGTCCGGGTGTCGTGCAGGGTCCAAGGTCCGTCGGGTGCTCGTTCGAACTGGATGACCGGGTCGCGGCTGAGCACGTTCGCTACCGGCTCGGAGAGCCTTGGTCCGCAGATGACGATGAGGTTGTCCCGATTCAGGTTGACCTTGCCGGTGGTGGGGATCTGCTCGTACTCCACGTCCAAGCGCAGGGATCGGGCCAGTTCGCCCAGGCGCTGAGCAGCGGTGAAGTCTTCGGCAGCCACAACGGGCCGCGCGTTGCCAGCCTCGCGCTTGAGTGGAGTCAGGACCTCGACCTGTCCGCTTCCGAGCAGTGCGGCCTCTGGAGCCGGTCCAACCTGACGAAGCTGAAAGATCCGGCCACGAGTGACGCCGGCGGCGGCAGCGATATCGGCGTAGGACAGGCCTTGGTCTCGTAGCTCTTGGATCACTCGGCGTCGCAGTCGGGCGAGCTCGGTGACTTCGCGTTGGGCGACATTGATGCGCTCGCTTGCCTCGCGCAGCAGCTCGAATCGGTCGTCGATGGCTGCGATGCGCTCTACCTGGTCAGTCACGGTGCTCCCCGGTACGTGTCGTGGCGCTGAGTCTAGGGGGATGGACAGGTTCGGCAAAGATTCAATGTATAGGGGGGTGGACAGGGTCGTGAGGACCACCTACCTTGTTGTGTAGTCCCCTATACAGATGGAGGTTAGGTCATGGCGTTGATCAAGGGGCATCGGTTCCCGGTGGAGTTCGGTGAGGCGTTCCCGCGTGGTCTGGTGATGGTCGGTGAGATCGAGCCGGATCTGGAGTATCAGTCGCAGGATGACCGGGCTCGTGGTCGTGAGCAGCGGCAGCGGGTGGACGAGGTCACCGGTTTGCGGCAGTGGAAGGCCACGGTGACGGACCCGGATGAGGCGAAGGCGAAGCGCGCCAGCTTCGAGGTGATCTTCACCGCGGAGGTGCAGCCGGCTCCGTTGCCGGATGAGGTGTTGCCAGGGATGCGGCCGGTGGAGCTGGTCGGGGTGACGGCGTCGCCGAAGGTGATGGGTCAGGGCGAGTTCAAGTACCTGGGGTATGAGTACCGCGCCACCGGCGTCAAGACACCCGGCACCCCGGCTGCTGCCCGTCCTGCTGCTGGCCGCGGCGACGGCAAGCCGAGCGGTGAGGGCAAGGCCGCGGCTGAGGCGAAGGCGAACTGATGATGCCCGAGACTTTCGAGGTACCGCCGTCGCCGTATCTGGCGGCGGACTGGCTGGCCGCTCGGCATGCGTGGGTGCGCCAGCTGGCCGAGCGGATCGCCGGCCCGCTGGACCATGACGTCAACTGGCCCGACACCATCGCCCAAGCTGTCCGCGACTGCGAGGCCAACCAGGCCGCCTGGGCGGAGTATGAGCGTCGGCGTCGGGCACCGGAGGACGATGCCGCGTATGCGCGGTGGGAGGCCAACGGCCCGACGTCGACGCCGGAGGCGCACGCGTTCGGTGTCATGTCCAGCGGGGAGAAGAACCTGATCCGGCTCGTGGCGACGCTGGCCGGGCGCACAGCGTGGTCCTTGACCGATGTGTCGTTCGATCAGCGCGGCGCCGCCGTCCTGGCCGACTGGTTGGCGATCGTGCACGCCCAGCTCCCGGCCTGGCTCTACCCGCCCGCCAGTGATGACGCGTTGGTGGCGCGGTTGGCGGCGGTGAGCGACGCGACGAACGGCCCGGTGACCGCGATCTCGCGATGAGACCCCACCGGGGACGGGTGCAAGGCCTAGGAAACCGTCCCCGTCCCCGGTGGCCCCAACCACCCCCGTAGGGAGGGGATTGGTGTGCCCAAGCTTACGTTCTGGCGACTCCCGCTCGCCCTACTAACCATCCTCGCCGTCCTCGTGCTGACCGCTGCGCAGATCGCGGCCGCGACCGTCGACGCCGAAGCGGAGCGGTCCCGCGCCGTCGACACGACGCAGATCACCCGTTGCGGTGGTGATCGACCGTGAACGGCGACCCGGTCCTGTTCGGGCTGCTCCCACACGACACGACCCAGACGGCGTACGCGTTTCACTGCCCGGTCTGCGACAAAGTCCGCGCCACCACACCCGACCAGCCGTGCCGGGACTGCGCCCCCGTCGTGAAACCGGTCCGCCGGCGAGCCAGTCGGGGTGGTGGGAAGCGATGAACCCCCGCGTCGTTCTGTCGTGCGACGTGTGCGGCGCCGCCACGGCCGATACCGGCGAGGCGGGTGCCTGGTTCGTGTTCGCAGACGGCGACATCCTCGGGAACGCCCGCTGTCCGGCCTGTCTGCCCGTCCCGCAGGACTGGCGAGGCGGTGGGTTGTCGTGGCCGTCCTGACCGCCTGCTCCAGATGCGGCCGTGGCGTGGATGCCGTGGAGGTGTGGTTCCACCCCGGCACCGGCGACGCCACCTGCACCGACTGCCACGAAGTCGATCGGTCCCGGTACGCCCGGCTGACCGCCCTGAGGAGTGAACACCTGTGAAACGACCACGCCTGCACACCCGGAACTGCAACCGCTGCACCGGCCGGCTGAACGGGGCGGGGATGGTGCTGCACGGCGCCGGCACATTGTGCCCGGACTGCTGGGTCACCACCCGGACCGAACGGTTCGAGGCCCGAGCCCGCGCCGCCGTCGCCGCCACCCTCGCCGACGACCACCTCGGCGGGCGGTGACCGCCCATGGTGAACGCGTTGCGGTTCCTACGAGCCGTGCTGGTGCTGCCCCGCCCGGTCGTAGGCGGCGCGGTGTCGGTGCTGACCGGGTGGTGGCTGATCCGGCTGCTGTGGCGGTTCAAGGCACCCGTCGCCGTCGTCTGCGCCGGCCTGTATGCCTACTCGGCGTTCGGTTGGCTCGGCGTCGTGATGCTCGTGGTGGCGCTGCCGCTGTTGTCGCTGACCTGGCGGGCCGTGCACCCCCGGTCGCACGGATGGTTCGTGGGCCGGATGGTGGCCCGGCATCGGCTCCGGCATGTGCACCGGCCCCGGTGGGCGGCAGTGATCCGGGCGTGCGAGCTGCACAAGACCACCCCCACCGGCGACACCCTCACCCCCTCGCTCGACAAGGTGAGCCTGGCCCCGGTCGGTGACATGCTGCACGTGCGCCTCCTGCCCGGTCAGGCGCCGGCGGACTACGCCCGGCAGGCCGACGACCTGGCCCACGCGCTCGGCGTCCCGGAAGTCCGCGTCGCGTCCTCCGCGCCCGGGCGAGTGGAGCTGACCCTGGTCGAGCGAAACGTGCTGGCCGAACCGGTCGTCCTTGACGACGTCCCCGCCGTGACGGACCTGCGCGTGGTGCGGTTCGCCATCGGGGAAGACGGGGAATGGCGGACCCGGAACTACGCGAACGTGTCCGCTGAGGTCGGCGGTGGCGTCCCCGGGTCGGGGAAGACCGCCGGTGAAACGTCGCTGGCGTGTGGGCTGATCCAGAACCCCGCCGTCCAATACGTCGTCATCGATGGGAAGGGTGGGGAGGACTGGTCCTGGATCGTCCCCCGCGCCGCCGCGTACTCCGCTGAAGACGAGCACCTGGACACCGTCCTGCAGGTGGTGGAGCAGGTGCACGGGTTGATGCGGCACCGGCTCAAGACGCAGAAGACCCTGCGGGGTGAGGCGAACTTCTGGAACCTGCCCCTCGAGGCGCAGCATCCGGTGGTGTTCCTGGTCGTGGACGAGGTGCAGACCTTCACCGACACCAAAGGCATGGACCCCGACACCAAAGCCACCGCGCAGCGCATCACCGCTCGGTTGTCGGCGCTGGTGAAGAAGGGCCGCTCCGCCGGCATCATCACCCGCCTACTCACCCAGAAACCCACGGCCGATGCGATCCCCACCGGCATCCGCGACAACGCCTCCGTCAGGACGGCGTGGCGGGTCATGTCCCGCGAATCCGCCGAAGCCATCCTCGGACCGGTCGTCAACGACGCCGACGTGTCCCCGGTTGACATCGGCGAAGCCCACCGCGGCGTCGCCGTCGTCGCCACCGACACTGGCCGGCTCGAACGGGTCCGCTTCCCCCTCGTCGACGAACACACCGCCCAGGCCATCGCCACCCGCACCACCGCCCTACGCCGCGACCTCACCGACCTCGGCACACCCGCACCCGACACCGACACGGAGGACTCCGAACAGGGCGACGGCGCGGACCAGGGCGAGACCGAGGGTGAGGCTGCGGGGGTGCGCACGTGACCACCCCGTTGTCGGCCGGGCTGCCCGACGACGCGACCCTGCGCGAGCTCGCAGCACGGCAGGGCGTGTGTGTGCGGCCGATCCTGCAACACGTCACCGACACCCTCACCGGCACCACCCGCACGGTGGTGATCGCGTGCGGGGCCACCCGCGCCAAGGTCTGCCCCTCCTGCGCCGACACCGCCCGCCGGCTGCGGATCCAGCAATGCCGCGAAGGCTGGCACCTCGACCACGACCCACCCCGACCCGAACCCGACAACCAGGACGACGAGCCCGAGAACGACGGCCAAGCCGACGAGTACGAGGACACGGGTCGGCGGGTCAGGTCGACCCGCCGGCGCCAGGACGCGCCGAACATCCCGAGGCTGGAGGTGTCCGACCGCACCACCGGCCGCATCTTCGAGGCCCCGGACGGCAAGACCTACCGGCCCTCCATGTTCCTCACCCTCACCCTGCCCTCCTACGGACGCGTCACCAGCGAAGGTGCCCCGGCCGACCCGGCCACCTACGACTACCGCCGCGCCGCGCTGGATGCGATGCACTTCCCGAAGCTGGTGGACCGGTTCTGGCAGAACCTCCGCCGCGCCACCGGCTACAACGTGCAGTACTTCGCCACCGTCGAACCCCAACGCCGCCTCGCCCCGCACCTGCACGCCGCCATCCGCGGAGCCATCCCCCGCAAACTCATCCGCCAAGTGGTCGCCGCGACCTACCACCAGGTCTGGTGGCCCAACCTCGACGAACCCGTCCACACCGACCCCGCCGCCATGCCGGTGTGGGACGAGCTGGCGCACGCATACGCCGACCCACAGACGGGCGCGCTGCTCCCGTCCTGGGACGCGGCGTTGGACGAGATCAACGACGACCCGGCCGCGATGCCGGCGCACGTGATCCGGGCCGGGTCGCAGGTCGACATTCAGGGCGTCATCGCCGGCACGCCGCTGGCGGACCGGGTCATCGGCTACCTGACGAAGTACCTCACGAAGTCCATCACCGACCCCCTCCACAACGACCACGACGGCGAAGCCCCGATCTCGGCAGCATGCAGGGCGCATATCGACCGGCTCGCCGACGAGGTCCGGTGGCTGCCCTGCTCACCCACCTGCGCGAACTGGCTCC
Source organism: Jiangella asiatica (assembly GCF_004349065.1). Taxonomy (GTDB): domain Bacteria; phylum Actinomycetota; class Actinomycetes; order Jiangellales; family Jiangellaceae; genus Jiangella; species Jiangella asiatica. The sequence continues at coordinate 74,509 of NZ_SMKZ01000007.1, read as the reverse complement.
GCCACGGCATCCAACCCAAGAACCCCCGCCCCGGCCTCGAACCCGGCCGCTGCACCTCCAAGGCCCACGACCGCGACCACCTCGGCCTCGGCGGCCGCCGCGTCCTCGTCAGCAGGCGCTGGACCGGCAAGAGCCTCGACCAACACCGCGCCGACCGCGCCGCCGTCATCCGCGCCGTCCTCACCGAAGCCGGAATCGACATGGACGACCACGACGAGCTTTCGGCAACCACCACCACCCCAGACGGCACACCGCGGTTCGTCTGGACCACCACCCACCCCGGCGACCTCGACGGACCCTCCTACGCCCGCCTCATCGCCCACGCCATCAACCAACGGCAGCGCTGGCGCAACCAGTACGAGACCGCCAAGACCCGCGCCGGACCCACCACGCCCGATCTTTCGGCAACCGCACGATCAACCGCCGCCCCGGCGGTGTGAGCAGAAAGGAACCATCATCATGGATCGGCTGTTGACCGTCGATGAGGCCGCCGAGCAGCTCGGCACCACGTCCCGGTTTCCCCGGCGGCTGATCGCCGAACGGCGCATCCGCTTCGTCAGGGTCGGCCGTCACGTGCGCATCCCGGCTTCAGCTCTCAGTGAGCTGATCGAGCGGGGCACCGTCGAACCGCGGAGGTCGTGACATGGCCGCGAAGAGACGTCGTCAGTTCGGACGCATTCGGCGGCTGCCGTCGGGCAACTACCAGGTCCGGTACCCCGGTCCGGATGGGATCGATCGCCCTGCAGCGCACACCTTCGAGCACAAGACCGATGCCGTGAACTGGCTGGTCGACAAGCAAGCCGAGCTGCGGCGCGGTGACTGGCTCGACCCTGACGCGGGCAAGATCACTCTCCACGAATTCGGAAAGGCATGGCTGGCCCAACGCGTCGACCTCGCTCGCACGACACACGAGCGGTACGAATCTGCATTCCGGCTGCACGTCTGTCCGGAGCTGGGTGGCAAGGCATTGACCGAGATCACTCCCGAGGTCATCCGGACCTGGCACGCTGGCCTGCTCACCAACGGCGTTGAGTGGCCCTCTGCTGCGAAGGCGTACCGGACGCTTCGCGTGATGTTCAACACCGCCGTGGACGACGGCCGGATTCGCCGCAACCCGTGTCGTATCAAGGGCGCCGGAGCTGACCGGAGTCCGGAACGGCCGACTCTAACAGTGGACGAGGTCGCCGCCGTCATGGCGAAGATCGACAAGCGGTATCAGGCGATGGTGCTCCTGGCGGCGTTCACTACGTTGCGGCTTGGCGAGCTGGCCGCGCTGCGCCGTCGTGACGTCGACCTCATTGACGGATGGGTGCACGTTCGCCGAGGGCAGGTAGAGCTGAGCACGGGTGAGCTGCTGGTCAAAGACCCCAAATCCGAGGCTGGGAAGCGGCGGGTCGGCATCCCCTCTGACCTGCTCCGGTCGCTGAGGTGGCATGTGGAGACGTTCGCCGAACCAGGCCCGGATGGCCGCCTGTTCATCGGGCCAAAGGGTGGCTACATCCGGCGCCAGAACTTCCGCCGCCTCTGGATCAAGGCCCTCAAGGCGGTGGGCCTGACCGACGTGCACTTTCACGATCTGCGGCACACCGGGAACACCCTGGCCGCTGCGAGCGGTGCGAACCTGCGTGAGCTGATGGAGCGGATGGGCCACGCAAGCACCCGCGCCGCCGTCATCTACCTGCACGCCGCAAACGGACGTGATCGGCAGATCGCCGACTCGCTCAACGGGCACCTAAAGGGCATCATGCTCCCCGGTGCCCAGGTGGCCGACGACAACCGTGCGGGCACGTGACGGGCACGAAGAGGAGTGACGATGGTCGGGCTGGCGGTGTTCGTGCTGGTGGAGACGAGGGGAATCGAACCCCTAACCCCTGCCTTGCAAAGGCAGTGCTCTGCCAATTGAGCTACGTCCCCGGGTGGTGCGGAGCGGCGACTGGCGACATGCGCAGGCGCCGGACCGCGCCGTCAACGATAGCGCGTGGTCCCGTTGTACAGCGAATTCTCACCGGAAGGGACGGGAGATCTGCAGCTCTCCCGGGCCCCGCCGGGCGGCCTAGCTGAGGCGGGCGTCGGCGTAGACCTTCATGGCGTCGCGCAGGTACTCGACCAGGGCGTCGTCGCCGGCGCCGATGTTCTGGCGGAAGCGGTCGTCGTCGACGTAGAGGTCGGCAAGACCCTTGTAGGCCTCGCGGCTGGGTGTCCAGAACAGGCAGATCCACTGGTAGTGGCCGTGGATCACGTCCTGGACCCGCTGGTCGTCGACCGGGGTTCCGGCGCCGACGAACTCGACGATGCGAGTCCGCGTGGCATCGAAGCCGGTGCGGGCCTGCTCGGCCTGGTCCTTGGGCCAGCCGCGCATGCGTACGGTGGCGTCGTCGATGGCCTGGTCGCCCCAGCGCTCGCGGGCCTCGGCCTCGTACGGGTTGCGTTCGAAGCCCTCGAACATGGTGTGTGCCGTCATGGTTCCTCCCTTTTCCAGGGTGGTCATGGTGTTCTCCACGGTGCTGACGAGACGGTCGAGCCGCTCGCGCTCGGCCAGCAGCCATGCCCGGTGCCGGCGGAGGACGTCGACGGCGCCGTCACCGTCCTGAGCGCCCAGGATCTCGCCGATCGCGTCGAGACCGAGGCCGAGCTCGCGGAGCAGGAGGATCCGCTGCAGGCGCAGCAACTGCTCCTGCTCGTAGTAGCGGCGGCCGCCCTCGGCCGTCCAGGCCGGCTCGAGCAACCCGATCGCGTGGTAGTGGCGCAGCGTGCGCGACGTCACGCCCGACTCGCGCGCCACCTCGTTGATCGACCAGCTCATCGCCGAACCGTCCCGTGGGGTTCACCGGACCGGACTCTCCGATCCGTCTACGACGGTATGCGTTGACGTAGCGTCAACTTCAAGTCGAAAGACGACGGCCGTCACTCGGAGAACACAGAACGGCCACGCGAGCCCCGTCGGAACGGAGGCTCACGTGGCCGCGGAGATGATCAGCGCGGGTCGGCCGGCGGGATCGGGTCCGTCGCCTCGGCCCACAGGTCCTGCTCGGCCTGCCCGGACTGGTAGCGGCGGTAACCGAGGTACCCCAGGACCGCCAGAACCACGCCGAACAGGATCTTCTTGTTGAACACGATGCTCCGCCTCCAGACGGTCTCGACATCTCGTGTGAGGTTAACGCAGCCGGCCGCGAGGCATCAGGGCGACGTCCGAACCGGCGGGCGACCGGCTCCGCCGCCGGTCGACCTGGTGTTCGGCCACCTCCCGGAACACCTGCCTGAACGCCTCGTACGATGCCTCACCGACGGCGGCGGCGCGGCCGCGGTCCAGCTCGGCGAGGATGGCGTCCGAGCGCACCATCTGGTCGCGCCCTGTCTCGGTGGGCACGACGAGCTCGCCGGTCGCCGGTCGCCGGGGTCGGGCCGACGACCACGGCCCGGCACCAACGTTCGCGTCGGTCAGGAGGGGATGGCGGCCAGCAACTGCTCCAGCTGTTCGATCTCGGCACTCTGCGCATCGATGATCGCCTGGGCCAGCGCCCGTGCCTCCGCGTCCGTGCCGTCGGCGAGCTGAGTCTCGGACATCGCGATCGCGCCACGGTGGTGCTCGATCATCATGGTCAGCCACATCCGCTCGAACTCCACGCCGGTGGCGGCCTCGAGAGCCGACAGATCCTCCGGCGTCATCATGCCCTCCATGCCGCCGCCGTGGTGACCGGCGTGCGGGTCGTCGGTGGATGCGGGATCCTCGCCCCACCGTTCGAGCATGGCCGTCAGCTGTTCGATCTCCGGCTGCTGCGCAGCCTCGACGGCGTCGGCCACCTGGATCAGTCCCGGGCCGACGCCCTGGTCGGGCACCAGCTGGGCCATCTGAACGGCCTGGACGTGGTGCGCGATCATCTGCTGGGCGAAGTCGACGTCGGCCTGGTCGACACCGCTCTGGTTCACGCTGGTGCCAGTGCTGGCGCCGGCCGCAGGCTCGTCGCCGTCGGCGCCGCATCCGGCGAGCAGGACGCCGGCCGCTACGGCGCCGACGATGGGCAGGGTGAAGCGCTTGCGGTACATCGTGTGGTCCCTCTCAGTGACATGAACGTACGAACGTGCTGGTCAAGAATCGCTCTGACTGATCACGTCCGCATCACGCACAGGGAGGTCAACAGTTCCCAGCCGGCCGGCCGGGGAGGCGGCGGACGGAACACCCGCCGCACGACGGCAGCGGTGGCGGACAGGAACGCCGGCAGCAGCCGCCCGGCATGCGCCAGCCGTCCGAGCACGAGCAGAACCGCGGCCGTCAGCACGGCCACGCACAGGTGCAGCAGCCCGTGAGCGGACGAGGAGTGGTCGGGTTCACCGTGGTCCGTGGACGACGCTCCCGGCGAACCCGCCTCGTCGTGTCCTGCCGTGACGACCATCGAGGACGGCGACGACGTGCGCTCGGCGCCCTGCACCGCCTCGTGCCCGGAACGAGCCACGTGGTGCATCATCACGATGCCCAGAACGAGCGCGGCCACCACCAGCAGCCGCGTCCCGATCCTCACGGTCACAGAGCTTATCCATGATCATCAACTGGTGGCGACCCTATGACGTAGCCAACGGTTGATGATCATGAGAGTGGGCGAGGTTGGTGGGCCTAACAGGACTTGAACCTGTGACCTCTTCCTTATCAGGGAAGCGCTCTAACCGTCTGAGCTATAGGCCCGGAATCGCACTGCGTGCGCCGCAGCAGACTACCTCACCCGCGGCGGCCAACCCAAACCCGCCGGCCGCCCGCGACGGGGAGGGTCAGTCGTCCTCGGCGAGGGTGAGCTCCAGGCCGCCGAGCAGGCTGGCGGAGAGGTTGTAGAGGAACGCACCCAGGGTGGCGAGCGCCGTCAGGAGCACGACGTCGACCACCGCGATGAGCGTGGTGAAGCCGAGCACCCGGGACAACTCGATGTACTGGTTGATGTCGATGCCCGAGGCGGTGTCAGACGCCGTCATGTCGGTGATGACCTCGTCGATCGACTCGAACACGCCGGCGGCGTCGAGGACCGACCAGAGCACCGCCACGGCGACGAAGAGTGTGATACCCAGCGCCACCGACAGCAGGAAGGCGGTCTTCATGACCGACCACGGGTCGACCCGCATCAGCCGCAGCCGGGCCTTGCGGACCCGGCCCGGCCGCCGAGACGACGCGGGGCGAGTAGGGGTGGACTTCGACGGAGCCGGCTTGGTGACCGTGGCCGGCACTGCCTCCATGCTGGCCTGGGTGTCGACGGTGGGCTGCGGCTCCGGGGCCGGAGCCGCGGGAACGGGAGCGGGCGGGGCCGGGAAGACGCTCGGCGCGGCGGAAGCGGAACCAGCCGCCAGACCGCCGGCGGCGACACCACCGGCGCCACCCGCGGCGGCGTCGCGGCGCTGCTTGGCGACGAGGGACGGCGGCGGAACCGGACCGGGACGCTGATCGGGCCGCGGCTGCGGCGGTGCGTCCTGCGGCCCGGAGCGACCCTGGCCACCGGCGTTGCCGGGGCCGTTCTGCCCGGCCGCCGGCGCGGACGCCGGGCTGGGCGCCGTGGGTGCGGCCGCGGCACGGTTGCCTTGCGGGCCCTGGTTGCCCTGCCGGGACCACGGGTTGGGCGTGGAGTCCTGACCGCTGCGCGGCGTGGAGTCCTGGCGAGTGCGGTTGGCCCTGGTGGCGACGCGGGCCGCGGCGGCGCCGCGCGGCGGCTCGGCGCCGGCCTGCTGCCGGCGGGTGTTCACGGCCGGATCGGGGGAGTTGGGCTGATCGTCACTCCCGCCGGCCGGTACGCCGTTGGAGCTCTGGGCGCTCGGCGGCTTGCCATTGGACTGCTGGGACTGTCCCCGGTCGGGTGGGGGCGCACCCTGCTGGCGCGCGTCCTGGTCGGTCGCCGGACGCCCGGTCGCGCCGCTGCTCGTCACGAGCCATCACCTTCCGCGTCGTTCTCGGAGACCTCGGCGTCGTCGTCCTCCGCCGCGTCCTCCTCGGCGTTGCGCGCGATCGCGACGACCGCGTCGTCGCTGCCGAGCGCAACGTACTTCACACCCATGGTGTCACGTCCCTTGGCCGGAACGTCCCTCACGGGACTGCGCGTCACCCCTCCGGATGCCCGGATGGCCAGCACTTCGTCGCCGTCACCAACGACGAGCGCACCGACGAGGGAGCCGCGATCTTCATTGATCTTCATCGCCTTGATACCCAAACCGCCGCGTCCCTGAACACGATATTCCTCGACCACGGTTCGTTTGGCGAATCCACCATCTGTGACGGTAAAGACGTACGAGTCGGTTCCATCCCTCACAACAGACATCGAGAGCAATTCGTCCCCGCCGCGGAACTTCATGCCGACCACGCCGCCGGTGGCCCGTCCCATGGGGCGCAGCTGCTCGTCGGTGGCCGTGAACCGGATGGCCTGGGCCTTGCGTGACACCAGCAGGATGTCGTCGTCGGCGGTCACCAGCTCCGCGCCGATCAGCTCGTCGTCCTCCTCCCGGAACAGGACTGCGATGACGCCGCCGCTGCGGTTGGAGTCGTACTCGGACAGGCGGGTCTTCTTGACCATGCCGTGCTTCGTCGCCAGCACCAGGTACGGCGCCTGCTCGTAGTCGCGCAGGGTGAGCACCCGGGCGATCTTCTCGTCGGGCTGGAAGGCCAGCAGGTTGGCGACGTGCTGGCCCTTGGCGTCACGGGCCAGCTCGGGCAGCTCGTAGGCCTTGGCGCGGTAGACCCGGCCGCGGTTGGTGAAGAACAGGACCCAGTGGTGCGTCGTGGTGACGAAGAACTGGTCGACGACGTCGTCCTCGCGCAGTTGCGCGCCGCGCACGCCCTTGCCGCCGCGCTTCTGCGAGCGGTAGAGCTCGGCCCTGGTGCGCTTGGCGTAGCCGCCGCGGGTGATGGTGACCACCACCGGCTCCTCGGGGATGAGGTCCTCGGCGGTCATGTCGCCCTCAGCCGGGATGATACGGCTGCGCCGGTCGTCGCCGTACTTGTCGACGATCTCGGCCAGCTCCTCCCGGATGATGGTCCGCTTGCGGTCGTCGGACTCGAGGATCGCCTGCAGCTCGGCGATGTCGGCCACCAGGGTGTCGTGCTCGTTCTGCAACTCGTCGCGGGACAGCGCGGTGAGCCGACGCAGCTGCATGTCGAGGATGGCCGTGGCCTGGATGTCGTCGATGTCCAGCAGCTGCATGAGGCCGTTGCGGGCCTCCTCGACGTCCTGCGAGCGCCGGATCAGGGCGATGACCTCGTCGATGGCGTCGATGGCCTTGAGCAGGCCCAGGACGATGTGCAGCCGCTCGCGCTTCTTGCGCAGCCGGAACTCGGTACGCCGGCGGATGACCTCCATCTGGTGAATCACCCAGTGGCGCACGAACGCGTCCAGCGACAGCGTCCGCGGCACCCCGTCGACCAGCGCCACCATGTTGCAGCCGAAGGTGTCCTGCAGCTGGGTGTGCTTGTACAGGTTGTTGCGGACCACGGTGGCGACGGCGTCGCGCTTGAGAACGACGACGATGCGCATGCCGGTGCGCGACGACGAGTCGTCCTTGAGGTCCGCGATGCCGGGCACCCGGCCGGAATCGGCGAGCTCGGCGATCTTGCGGATCAGCGCGTCCGGGTTGACCTGGTACGGCAGCTCGGTGATCACCAGGCAGGTGCGACCCCGGCTGTCCTCCTCTACCTCGACGACGGCCCGCATGATGACCGAGCCGCGGCCGGTGCGGTAGGCCTGCTCGATGCCGGTGGTGCCGACGATCAGCGCGCTGGTGGGGAAGTCGGGGCCCTTGATCCGTTCCAGCAGCGCTGTCAGCAGCTGCTCGCTGTCGGCCTCGGGGTTCTCGAGGTACCAGTCGACGCCAGCGGCCACTTCACGCAGGTTGTGCGGCGGGATGTTCGTGGCCATGCCGACGGCGATGCCGCCGGATCCGTTGACCAGCAGGTTGGGGAACCGCGCCGGCAGCACGTCGGGCTCTGCGCCACGGCTGTCGTAGTTGGGGGAGAAGTCGACGGTCTCTTCTTCGATGTCGCGGACCATCTCCATGGCCAGCGGCGCCATCCGGCACTCGGTGTACCGCATGGCCGCTTGACGGTCGTCGCCACGCGAACCGAAGTTGCCCTGCCCCTGCACCAGCGGATAGCGCATGGACCACCACTGGCCCAGCCGGACCAGGGTGTCGTAGATGGCGGTGTCGCCGTGCGGGTGGTAGTTGCCCATGACGTCGCCGACCACGCGCGAGCACTTGGAGAAGCCACGGTCGGGCCGGTAGCCGCCGTCGAACATGGCGTAGAGCACCCGCCGGTGGACCGGCTTGAGCCCGTCCCGGACGTCCGGCAGCGCCCGCGAGACGATGACGGTCATCGCATAGTCGAGATAGCTGCGCTGCATCTCGACCTGCAGGTCGACCGGCTCGATCCGTCCCCCGGGTCCGAACGCGTCGCCGGCCGTGGTGGTGTCGTTGGTCACGAGTGGTTCCTCCAGGTGCGACCTGCCGGCCACACGTCATGTATGACGCGCGAGACAGGCCCACGGTTGTCTTCGTCCCCGTCGTGTTTCATGTCGCGCCCAGGGCGCGTCGTCCCGCGACGAGCTCAGATGTCCAGGAAGCGGACGTCACGGGCGTTGCGCTGGATGAACTTGCGCCTGCTCTCGACGTCCTCGCCCATCAGTGTGCTGAAGACCTCGTCGGCCTGGGCGGCGTCGTCGAGCGTGACCTGCAGCAGCAGCCGCTGCTCCGGGTCCATGGTGGTCTCCCACAGCTCGTCGTCGTTCATCTCGCCGAGACCCTTGTAGCGCTGGATTCCCTCGTCCTTCGGCAGCCGTTTCCCGGCCTCCTGGCCGGCCCGGATCAGGGCATCGCGCTCACGGTCGGAGTACGCGTACTCCGGCACGACGTCCCGGCCGACCCACTTGATCTTGTACAGCGGCGGCTGGGCAAGGAACACATGGCCGTGTTCGACGACCGGTTTCATGAACCGGAACAGCAGCGTGAGCAGAAGGGTCTGGATGTGTTTGCCGTCGACATCGGCGTCGGCCATCAGCACGATCTTGTGATAGCGCAGCCGGTTGAGGTCGAACTCCTCGTGCACGCCAGTGCCCATCGCGCTGATGATCGCCTGGACCTCCTGGTTCTGCAGGATCTTGTCGATGCGGGCCTTCTCGACGTTCAGGATCTTGCCCCGGATCGGGAGGATGGCCTGCACCTTCGGATCCCGGCCCTGCTTGGCCGGGCCACCGGCGGAGTCGCCTTCGACGATGAAGAGCTCGCACTCCTCCGGGTCGGTCGACTGGCAGTCGGCGAGCTTGCCCGGCAGGCCGCCACCGCCCATCAGGCCCTTGCGGCTGCGCGCGGCGTCGCGTGCCTTGCGCGCCGCGACCCGGGCGATGGCCGCGCTCTGCGCCTTGCGCGCGATCTGCTTGCCCTCGGTGGGGTTCTGCTCGAACCAGGCGCCGAGCTGCTCGTTGACGATGCGTTGGACGAATCCCTTGGCCTCGGTGTTGCCCAGCTTCGTCTTCGTCTGGCCCTCGAACTGCGGCTCCGCGATCTTGATGCTGATGATCGCGGTCAGGCCCTCGCGAACGTCGTCGCCGGTGAGGTTGGCGTCCTTCTCCTTGAGCACGCCCCAGTCGCGAGCGAACCGGTTGACCAGCGACGTCAGCGCCGCCCGGAAGCCTTCCTCGTGGGTGCCGCCCTCGTGGGTGTTGATGGTGTTGGCGAACGTGTGCACCGACTCGGTGAACTGGTCGTTCCACTGCAGCGCCATCTCCAGGCTCATGGCCTGGCTCTCACCGTTGATGGACTCGGCCTCGAACGAGATGACGGTGGGGTGGATCGACGTCTTCGCGCTGTTGAGGTGGTTGACGTAGTCGACCAGGCCGTTGTCGTAGCGGTACAGGACCTCGCGCGGGCCGACCGGCTCGTCGGTCGCGACGTCCTCGCCAGCACCGGGATCGACCGCCTGCGGCCTTTCGTCACGCAGCACGATGGTCAGCCCTTTGTTGAGGAAGGCCATCTCACGCAACCGGGTGGAGAGCGTCTCGAAGTCGTACTCGGTGGTCTCGAAGATGTCTTGGCTGGCCCAGAACGTCGTCGAGGTACCGGTACGGTCGGATGTCTCGTGCCGCTGGAGCGGGGCGTCGGGAACACCGAGCGAGTAGGACTGCGTCCACCGGTAGCCGTCACGGTGGATCTCGAGGTCGATCTTGGTAGACAGCGCGTTGACCACCGAGACACCGACGCCGTGCAGACCACCGGAGACCTTGTACCCTCCGCCGCCGAACTTGCCACCGGCGTGCAGCACGGTCATCACGACCTCGACCGCGGGCTTCTTCTCGACCGGGTGCAGGTCGACCGGGATGCCGCGGCCGTTGTCGACGACACGGACGCCGCCGCCCGGTAGCAGCACGACCTCGATCAGGTCGCACACACCGGCCAGGGCTTCGTCGACGGAGTTGTCGACGACCTCGTAGACCAGGTGATGCAGACCTCGCTCGCCGGTGGAGCCGATGTACATGCCGGGCCGTTTGCGTACGGCCTCGAGACCTTCGAGTACGGTGATGGCGCTGGCGTCGTAGGACGTAGTGTCCGTCACGAGCGGGGGACCTCCTGCCAAGGGTCAGGCCGCGCCGCACCCTGCAGGCCGCTGAGCGCCCCAGGAGACCGAGCGGCCTGGATGGACTGGTCCAGTCTACCCTGAGCCGACCCCAGAATGCGCGTTCTGCGGCCCGGAATGGCGCTCGCAGCCGCATGGATCGACAGTCGTGTGTCCCCATACCCGCACCGGGAGGCTCGGGGACGCTGAGGGCCATCTGGCGCCGCGGAGCGGATCGAGGGTGGTGGCGCCTCTCGTAAACGCACCGGGGACCGATCAGCCGTAGGTGTCGCGTGGCCCGCGGCCGGGCACGCTGCGCGGCCCTTTGCGCCAGCTCGGCCCCTGCGGACCCAGGACCTCGACCCGGGTGACCGTGCCGTCGCCGATCTCATGGTTGAGCTTGCGGACCAGCTCGGCCGCGAAGAGGCGGACCTGTGTGGCCCATGCGGTGGAGTCCGCACGCACCGTCAGCACGCCGCCGTCGTAGTGCTCCGGCTGGACGTGGGCGGCGACCTCGGGCCCGACGACGTCGTCCCAGCGGGCGACGGCGCCGTGCACCGCGAGGTCCTCGGACCAGCCGTGCTCGCCGACGAGGCGGTCGAGGGCGGCGCTGACCGACTGCGGGTCGCGGTCGTCGGTGCCCGGACCGCTCCAACCCGAACCCGGCGCCCGCCGCGAACGCCAGCCGTCGCGACCGCCAGGTTTGCGGGGTGCCCGCTGCGTGCGAGCCGCGCCACCCGGACGACCTGCCGCCTTGGCCCTGGCCACCAGCGCCTTCGCGAGCTCGTCGCCGTCGGGGTTCCACGTGAAACCGTCGCCGCCGGCGGTGTCGTCGGCGGCCGGCGCGCCCTCAGAGCCTGGAGGCAACCCGTCGGGCGGGCCGCCGTCGTTCGTCGTCATCGGTCGCGGTCACCTCCCCGGCCGGTCACCCGACGCGTCGTACCTCTCCGCCCAGGACGTCGACGCGCACGCCGCTGAGCCCGGCCGGCACGTCACCTGGTACGGCTGCCGTGACCAGCACTTGCTCTGCGCCTGCGGTCAGCTCGGCCAGCCGGTCACGGCGACCGGAGTCGAGCTCGGCGAAGACGTCGTCCAGCACCAGTACAGGGTCACTTCCCGTGGAACGCAACAGCTCGTAAGACGCGAGCCGCAGCGCGAGCGCGAACGACCACGACTCGCCGTGGCTCGCGTAGCCCTTCGCCGGCATCGGGCCCAGGTTGAGCACGAGGTCGTCGCGGTGCGGGCCGACCAGTGAGATGCCGCGGTCCAGCTCGTCGCGTCGCCGCTCGCCGACGGCGCCGAGCAGGGCCGCCGCCAGCCGCTCGCGATCGGGCACCAGTTCGGCCTGCTGGCCCAGCGAGCACTTGTACGCCAGCTGCGTTTCGCGTCCACCTTCGCCGCCGTCACCACCCGCGACCGCGTCGTACGCCTTGGCCACCAGCGGCCGCAGCGCCTCGACCAGCTCGAGCCGGGCGGCCAGCAGCTCCGCACCGTGCTGGGCGAGGTGAGTGTCCCACACGTCGAGCGTGCGCAGGTCGGGTCCGCCGGATCCGCCACGGGCCGCCCGCACGGCCGCGCCGGCGGACTTGAGCAGGGCGTTGCGCTGTTTGAGCACGCGCTCGTAGTCGGAGCGGACGCCGGCGAATCGCGGCGTCCGGGAGACCAGGAGCTCGTCGAGGAAGCGCCGACGCTCCGCGGGATCGCCCTTGACCAGCGCCAAGTCCTCGGGCGCGAACAGAACGGTGTTCAGCACGCCGAGGATCTCGCGCGCCCGCGGCACCGGCGATCGGTTGATTCGGGCGCGGTTGGCCTTCCCGGGGGTGATCTCGACCTCCAGCAGCGTGCTGCGCCCCTCGGACGAGGCGGAGTCGACGATGCTGCCGCGCACCACCGCGCGCTCGGCGCCGATACGGACCAGCGGTGCGTCCTGCGCGACCCGGTGGCTGCCCAGCGTCGCCAGGTAGTTGACCGCCTCGACCAGATTGGTCTTGCCCTGCCCGTTGGGCCCGATGAACGCTGTCACGCCGGGATCGAGCGGCAGCTCCATCCCGGCATAGGACCGGAAGTCGACCAGTGACAGGTGCGCGACGTGCATGCTCGCGATGCCTCGCGCCGGTCAGGTGCGTACGTCGCCGGCACCGGACGTTGGCCCGGCCGATTTCACCGCGTGGCCACCGAACTGGTTGCGCAGAGCGGCGACCGCCTTCATGGCGGGAGAGTCGTCCTGCCGCGACTCGAACCGGGCGAACAGCGCCGCGGTGATGGCCGGCATGGGCACGGAGTTGCGGATGGCCTCCTCGACCGTCCACCGTCCCTCGCCGGAGTCCTCGACGAAGCCTTCGATCTCGGCGAGCTTGGGGTCGTTCTCCAGCGCCCGGACCAGCAGGTCGAGCAGCCAGGAGCGCACGACCGTGCCCCGTGACCAGGCCTTCATGGTGCCATGGACGTCCTCGACGATGCCGGACCGGGCCATCAGCTCGTAGCCCTCGCCGTAGGCCTGCATGAGCCCGTACTCGATGCCGTTGTGGACCATCTTCGCGTAGTGCCCGGCACCGACGCCGCCGGCGTGCACGAAGCCCTCGTCCCGTGGTCCTTCCGGGCGCAGTGCGTCGAAGATCGGGAGCATCCGCTGCACGTTCGCCGCGTCGCCGCCGACCATGAGCCCGTAACCGACGTCGAGGCCCCAGATGCCGCCGGAGACGCCGCAGTCGAGGTACCCGACACCCTGCGCGGCGAGGACCTCCGCGTTGCGGACGTCGTCGGTGAAGCGGGAGTTGCCGCCGTCGACGACGAGATCGCCCTCGTCGAGGAGGTCGGCCAGCTCTTCGACGGTGCCACGGGTCGCGTCGCCGGCGGGCACCATGACCCACACCGCGCGCGGCGCGGCCAGGCGCTCCACCAGCTCCTTCAGGCTGGCGGCGTCGCTGACGTCGGGGTTGCGGTCGTAGCCGACGACGCTGTGGCCGGCGCGACGGACGCGCTCGCGCATGTTGCCACCCATGCGGCCCAGGCCCACCAGGCCCAGCTCCATGACGTTCCCTTCTGTGGCCACCAGAGTTCCTCCCGTGTCGGTGGGCGAGCTACGTCGCGCGTGGATGTCTCCATCCTCGCGCGTGGACCGCGGCGGGCGCCCGTCGGCCCACCCTCCCACCGCTTGAGGGGCGTCAGCCGGAGAGCCTGATGGGCATCGCCAGATAGCGGTAGCCGCCGTCGGGATCCGCTTCGAGGCTGGGCACGCCCTGGATGACCACCGGCTTCAGCGGGGTGTCGGTGAAGGACAGATGCACGAACTGGGTGCCCAGCGCCTGCAAGCCGTCGAGGAGATAGGTGGGGTTGAAGCCGGTGGCGATGGCCGGGCCCTGCACGTCGGCGGGCAGTGCCTCCGACGCCTGGGCGTCCTCGCCGCTGCCGGCCTCGAGAACCACCTGACCGTCGTCGAAGGCCAGCCGCACCGGCGTGTTGCGCTCAGCCACCAAGGCGACCCGCTTGACCGACTCGACCAGCGACGAGATCTCGACCCGCGCGACCGTAGCGGTGTCGGCCGGGAACAGCCGGCGGTAGTTGGGAACCCATTCGCCGTCGATCAGCCGGCTGGTGGTGTTGCGGCCCCCGGCGGCCAGGCCGAGGAGGCTGTCCTGCGAGCCGGTGCCCAGCGCGAGCGTGACCTCGCCGGCCGGCGCGAGCGTCTTCGCCGCGTCGACGAGCGTGCGCGCCGGCACCAGTGCCACCACGGAGGTGTCGGGACGGCCGGGGTTCCAGGTGAACTCGCGCACGGCCAGCCGATACCGGTCGGTGGCCCCGAGCGTGACGGTCTCGCCCTCGATCTCGATCCGGATGCCGGTGAGCGTGGGCAGCATGTCGTCGCGGCCGGCGGCGACGGCCACCTGGCTCACCGCCTCGGCGAGGACCGCGCCGTCGACGGTGCCGGATGCCTCGGGCATGGACGGCAGGTCGGGATACTCCTCGACCGGCAGCGTCTGCAAGGTGAAGCGGGCGCTGCCACAGGTGATGGTGACCTTGGCACCGTCGGCGTTGAGGTCGACTGGCTTGGCGGGCAGTGACCGGGCGATGTCGGCCAGCAACCGGCCGGACACCAGGACCGTGCCACCGTCGGCGATGTCGGCGTCGACCGACACCCTGCCGGAGACCTCGTAGTCGAACGACGAGAACGTCACCTGGGAGTCGGACGCGTCGATGCGCAGACCCGCCAGCACCGGCACGGTGGGCCGGTTGGGCAGGGTGCGAGCCGTCCATGCGACGGCATCAGCCAATACATCGCGATCGAGCCGGAACTTCACCGGTCCACCGTCCTCCCCTCGGGCGTCCGCCCGGGCCGTTGTGGTTCGACGTCATCCTTCCACGCGGCGCCGACAGGTGGGTCCAGAGGCGTCAATCGACGCGCTCTCGGCCCGCCATCCACAGAAAGCCGGCCGCCAAGCTTGTGCGGTGCTCCGGAACCCATGTCTGGACTGGTCGGGTGAATAGCGTTGGTGGAAAGTGTGGAAAACCATGAACGTCGCAGCTCGGAGGCACTATCGTCGTCCACGGAGCTTGTGGGTGCAGGCTGATGCCACCGTGGATGGCCGGTGGTTGTCCACCGGGCCGTGGTGGTTTCCGCAGTCCGGTCCACCGCGCGACCCCAGATGTCCACAGAGTTGTCCACACCCTGTGAGAAGTCGATCACGCCGTGCGTCGTGTGAGTCATGACTGCCGAGCCTGCTGCTTGATGCGGTTGGTCAGCTCGGTCACCTGGTTGAAGACGCTGCGCCGCTCCGCCATGAGCGTGCGGATCTTCCGCTCGGCATGCATGACAGTGGTGTGGTCACGGCCGCCGAAGTGCTGGCCGATCTTCGGCAGCGACAGCTCGGTGAGCTCACGACACAGGTACATGGCGATCTGGCGGGCCGTGACGAGCACGCGGCTGCGGCTGGTGCCCTGCAGGTCCTCGATGGTCAGGCCGAAGTATGCGGACGTCTGGGCCATGATCGTCGCCGCGGTGATCTCGGGCCCGGAGTCGGTGGGCACGAGATCGCGCAGCACGATCTCGGCCAGGGAGAGGTCGACCGGCTGGCGGTTGAGGCTCGCGAACGCCGTGACACGGATGAGCGCGCCCTCCAGCTCACGGATGTTCGTGGCGATCCGGCTCGCGATGTACTCCAGCACGTCCGGGGAGACGTTGAGGTGGTCCTGAGTGGCCTTCTTGGACAGGATCGCGATGCGCGTCTCGAGGTCGGGCGGCTGCACGTCGCAGGTCAGGCCCCACTCGAATCGGTTGCGCAGTCGATCCTCCAGCGCCGACAGCTGCTTGGGCGGTCGATCGGACGTGATGACGATCTGCTTGTTCGCGTTGTGGAGCGTGTTAAACGTGTGGAAGAACTCCTCCTGCGTCTGGATCTTGCCCTCGAGGAACTGGATGTCGTCGATGAGCAGGACGTCGACGTCGCGGTAGCGGCGCTGGAAGGCCGACGCCTTGTCGTCGCGGATGGAGTTGATGAAGTCGTTGGTGAACTCCTCCGAGCTCACGTACCGCACCCGGGTGCCGGGGTACATCGTCCGCGTGTAGTGCCCGATGGCGTGCAGGAGATGGGTCTTGCCCAGACCAGACTCCCCGTAGACGTGCAGCGGGTTGTAGGCCTTGCCGGGCGCCTCGGCGACGGCGACCGTGGCGGCGTGCGCGAACCGGTTGCTCGAACCGATGACGAAGGTGTCGAACGTATAGCGGGGATTGAGATGTGGTTCGACATCGGGTCGTCGCGGCGCCGCGGTGTCGGCGGAATTGCGCTGCGGGACGAACGATGCCTCGGACGCCGCGGTGATGCGCGGGATCTCCTCGGTGTCCACCGTCGACGACGTGGCGGGCTCGGCGTAGTCGCCGGCCGAGGTGGCGGGCGACGGCGGCGGCGGTGGCACGTCGCCCGGGCCCGGCTCGGGAGGCGGGCTGACGCTGACCGCCAGCCCGACCGGCCGGCCCACCGCGGCGGACAGCGCGTCGACGATGTGCGTGCGCAGCCGCTGCTCGATCTGGGCGCGCGCGAAGTCGCTGGGTACGGCGATGACAGCCGTGCCCTCGACCAGGGTCACCGGCCTGGCCTGGGAGAGAAAGGCACGCTGCTGAGGCCCGATCTCGATGGACTCGAGATCGGTCAGTGCTTTCGCCCATGCGGTCGCGAAGTCGTTGCCCGCCTCGTCTGCCACAGTGCACTCCAAACTGGCGGCACCCGGCTGGCCACCCCCGGTTTTCTTTGTCCACACCGTCGTCCACAGCATGTGGAGGGTGTGGACACGTGGTGCTTTGTCTCTATCCGCTCCATTGTGACCTGCATGAACGCGATGCGTGTCACCCGGTGCCGCGTGGTCCGGACAGCGTGCCGGAGGACGTGACGCTAACAACATGCGGCCAGGGCTTCAACTGATGTCCACAGGTTCGCCCAGAACCACCGGCGTGTCGCTACTCCCAGTGACGACACCGACGGTGTCATGCTGGGCGGTTGCCGCCGCCCAGCCGGCCGGGCGGGCGCGTTTGACCGAAGGCGCGCCCAGCGCGTACCGTTAATCGGTCCGACGAGGGCTCCTGTTGACGTGCCCGGGGTTCGATCCCCGGGGACGCGCGGGTCCCGCACGGCACCCCGAAGCACGCACATCTCACCGATCGACACAGGAGCCCGGACGTGGTCAAGCGCACCTTCCAGCCGAACACCCGCCGTCGTGCGAAGACTCACGGCTTCCGGCTGCGCATGCGCACGCGTGCCGGCCGCGCCATCCTCGCGTCCCGCCGCAGCAAGGGCCGTGCCAAGCTGTCCGCCTGATCCGGCTGGCCGGCTTGCGCTCGCTCGACGATCTGAGGTGCTGAAGGCCGAGCACCGGCTCCGACGCTCGGCCGATTTCCGGGTGATCGTGCGCCGTGGCGTCCGTGTCGGACGGCCGACCATGGTCGTGCATCTGATGCCCGCGGGTGAGGCGGGTCCCCCGGATGCGCCCCCGTCGGTGGGCCTGGTCGTCGGCCGGACGGTTGGGGGTGCAGTGGTTCGTAACACGGTGCGGCGGCGGCTGCGCCATCTGTTGGCCGAGCGCCTCGACCGGCTTCCCCGCGGATCCTCTGTGGTGGTTCGCGCGCTGCCGGGTATCGCCGGTGCTCCCAGCTCCACGCTCGCGCGTGAGCTCGATACCGCTCTCGATCGGGCCATGGTCCGGGCGGAGAAGCGGCAATGAAGACTCTTCTGGTCGCCCTGCTCAAGGGCTACCGCCTGATCATCAGCCCGCTGTACGGGCAGACCTGTCGCTACTACCCGTCGTGCTCGGCCTACGCGCTGACGGCGGTCGAGCGGCACGGTGCCCTGCGTGGCGGATGGCTGGCAGCCCGCCGCCTCGGCCGGTGCCATCCGTGGTGTGCCGGCGGCGTCGACCTCGTCCCCAGCCGTGAGACCTACCGGTGGTGGGGACGGGCAGAGGGCACCGACGGCGAGACGCCCGGTGCCGGCGATTCCCGTGGAGCTTCCGAGTCCCCGGCGGTAACGGCGCCAGGGACCCCAACCCCTCTCAGAGGAGTCTGATACACCCGTGGATACCGTCCTCGCACCGTTGCTGTACCTCGTCAGCTGGATCATGATCGGCTGGCATTGGCTCTTCTCCGAGTTGATGGGCATCGACCACGACGGTGTGAACTGGGCGCTGTCGATCATCGGGCTGGTCGTCGTCATCCGGATCCTGCTGATCCCGCTGTTCGTGCGGCAGATCCGCTCGCAGCGCAAGATGCAGCTGCTGCAGCCGCAACTGCGTGAGCTGCAGAAGAAGTACAAGGGCGACCGCGAGCGTCTCCAGCAGGAGATGATGAAGCTCTACAAGGACACCGGGACCAACCCGTTCGCGTCCTGCCTGCCCATCCTGCTGCAGGCACCGTTCTTCTTCGCTCTCTTCCGGGTGCTGGACGGCATCGCCAAGGACAACGCCCGAGGCGCGTTCGAGCAAGGGTCGGCGCTGTTCGAGTCCGCGATGAACGCCGAGATCTTCGGTGCCAAGCTGTCCGAGTCGTTCCTCACGTCCGACGACCTCAACACCAAGATCATCGCCGCGGTGATGGTCGTGCTGATGGTGGCCTCGCAGTTCATCACGCAGCGGCAGATCATGCGCAAGAACATGCCCAAGGAGGCCCTGGAGGGCCCGTTCGCGCAGCAGCAGAAGATCCTGCTGTACGTGCTGCCCCTCGTCTTCGCGTTCTCCGGTGTCTACTTCCCGCTCGGAACCGTGCTGTACTGGCTCACCTCGAACTTCTGGACCATGGGCCAGCAGCTCTATGTGATCCGGCGGATGCCCGCTCCGGGCACCGAGGCCGAGCGGGCCCACCAGCGCCGGTTGGAGGAGAAGGCACGGCGCAAGGGCGTTGCCCTGCCCACCCCGGACGCCGGCCCGGAGCCGGAGGAGCCCCAGGGCGAGGTCGTGCGGCGCCAGCCGAAGAAGACCAGCCGGGCACAACGCAAGAAGAAATAGCCGCCGTCGGTGGTTGCGAGTGTGGCCGGGCCCTGACGGGCGAGACCCGTCCCATGAACGAATATGAGGAGTCGAAGGTGAGCGAGGCTGACACCGATCGCGACGCTGTGCAGGAAAGCGCGAACGAAGCGGGCATGACGGTCGCCGAGCGGCTGGAACGCGAGGGTGACATCGCGGCGGACTACCTGGAGGAACTGCTCGACATCGCGGACCTCGACGGCGACATCGACATGGACGTCGAGGGCGACCGCGCGGTGGTGTCCGTTGTCGGCGACGGCTTGGATTCCCTGATCGGCGACGACGGCAAGGTCCTGGAGGCGCTGCAGGAGCTCACCCGGCTAGCGGTCGTGCGGGAGACCGGTGAGCGCAGCCGGCTGATGCTGGACATCGGCGGCTTCCGGGCCAACCGGCGCACGGAGGTGCTGGAGCTGGCCAAGCAGGTCATCGAGGCGGTCCGGTCGTCCGGCGAGCCGGAGTCGCTTGGCGCGATGTCGCCGTTCGAGCGCAAGGTCGTTCATGACGCGGTGGCCGCGGCCGGGCTCCGGAGCGAGTCCGAGGGCGAGGAGCCCCGCCGCTACGTGGTCGTCATGCCGGCGACGCCGGCCTGAGGGCTTCTCACGCCGACGGCGCCCGCCCGTGAGTGCTTGCCGGCGGGCGCCGTTTCACGTGAAACACCGAGCGTTGGGAGGCCGGGTCATGTACGGGTCCGATGGCGTACCTGACTCGGCCTCCTCCGTGTTCGGACCCCGGGTCGGGGTGGCCGCGGCCTACGCGGAGCTGCTGGCCGGCCCTGGCATCGAGCGCGGACTCCTGGGACCGCGCGAGGCCCCGCGGCTCTGGGACCGGCACATCTTGAACTCCGCCGTGCTGGCAGAGCTCGTCGAGCCGGGGCTGCGGGTGGCCGATGTCGGCTCGGGTGCCGGATTGCCAGGCATCCCGCTCGCGATCGCCCGCCCCGACCTCGAGATGGTGCTGATCGAACCGCTGCTGCGTCGTAGCGAGTTCTTGACCGAGGCGGTGCAGCGGCTGCGCCTGGAATCGGTGACGGTGCTGCGCTCGCGCGCCGAGGACGTGACGCCGAGCGCGACGTTCGACGTCGTCGCGGCCCGAGCGGTGGCACCGATGGAACGACTGGCAGGCTGGACCCTTCCGCTCCTGCGGCCCGGTGGCCTGCTGCTGGCCATGAAGGGCGAGTCGGTTTCCGAAGAGTTGCGCGATTCCGCCGCGTCGTTGGCGAGAATGGGTGCGACGTCGTGGAGAGTTGAGGTAGCCGGCACCGGCGTCGTCGAACCGGTCGCGCGAGTTGCCGTGGTCACCGCGGGACGCGCGGACAGGGTGCCGGAACGGGGTGCACGACAACGGAGGAAGAACAGATGAGCGATGCCACTGTCGTACCGGGCCTGGGGTGGCCGACGGCAGCTGGGGTCGTCGCGAGCATGGACGCTACGGGGGAACGGCGGTCGGCGATCGGCTGGCCGCCGACCGATGGGACCATTGATGCGGCGGGCGGACCGTCGTCGAACCTGGAGCGTGAGAGATCGGTGAATGCGGGCGAGCGACCGGCTGACGTGGCGGAGCGGGCACAGGTGCGAACGGCGGCCGAGCTGGCCGACTTCGCGATGTCCGGGTCGCTGGCGGACATGGACACCCCCATCGCCCGCGAGGCCGCGGTAGCGCTGATGGCCGTCGGCCGCCGTACGGCGCCGATGCCGGAGCCCGAGCAGACGCGGGTGATGGTGGTCGCGAACCAGAAGGGCGGCGTGGGCAAGACCACCACGACCGTCAACCTGGCGGCGGCGCTCGCCGTCAGCGGGCTGCGCGTCCTAGTCGTCGACCTCGACCCGCAGGGCAACGCGTCCACGGCCTTGGGCATCGACCACCACGCGGAGATCCCGAGCATCTACGACGTCATGGTCGAGGAGACTCCCATCTCCGACGTGGTGCAGAAGGTCGAGGAGATCGACGGGCTATGGTGCGTGCCCGCCACCATCGATCTCGCCGGTGCGGAGATCGAGCTGGTCTCGATGGTCGCCCGCGAGTCGCGGATGCGGAAGGCAATGGATCAGCACCTGAAGTCCGAGGGCGTCGAGTACGACTACGTGTTCATCGACTGCCCACCATCGCTGGGCCTCTTGACCGTCAACGCGCTCGTCGGCGGGGACGAGGTGCTCATCCCGATCCAGTGCGAGTACTACGCGCTGGAAGGGCTGAGTCAGCTGCTCAAGAACATCGACATGGTGCGCGCCCATCTCAACCGCGAGCTCGCGGTGTCGACGATCCTGCTGACGATGTACGACGGGCGGACGCGTCTGGCCGCACAGGTGGCCGACGAGGTACGCAGGCACTTCGGCGACACCGTCCTGCGTACCGCGATCCCGCGGTCGGTGCGCATCAGTGAGGCACCCAGTTATGGGCAGACGGTCATGACGTACGACGCGGCGTCCAGCGGCGCGCTGTCCTACCTGGAGGCCGCCCGCGAGATCGCGGAGCGGGGGACGACGGACCAGCATGGGGAGACACGCGATGGCTGAGAAGAGGCGGGGACTCGGGCGCGGCCTGGGTGCGCTGATCCCGACGGGGGAGCCGGGGGACGCGGGCACGGTGCGTAGGTCGCCCGTCGACGTCTTCTTCCCGGAGGGACGGCAGGGCGCGAACGGCGCGCACCCGACGGCGGATGGCACTGTTTCACGTGAAACGCAGCCGGCGGACGGCGACCTCGTCCCTGTCGACGGTGCCACGTTCGCCGAGATCCCGGTCGATGCCATCACGGCGAATCCGAGACAGCCGCGACAGGTCTTCGACGAGGACGCGCTCGCGGAGCTGGTGTCGTCGATCCGGGAGGTCGGCCTGCTCCAGCCGATCGTCGTGCGGCGGCTTGGCGAGGGCAGCTACGAGCTGGTGATGGGCGAGCGACGGTGGCGGGCCACCAAGGAGGCCGGCCTGGCCACCATCCCCGCCATCGTGCGTACCACGCGCGACGACGACATGCTCCGCGACGCGCTGCTGGAGAACCTCCACCGCAGCCAGCTCAACCCGCTGGAGGAGGCGGCCGCGTACCAGCAACTGCTGGACGACTTCGGTTGCACGCACGACGAGCTGGCGGTCCGCATCAAGCGCAGCCGTCCGCAGATCTCCAACACGCTGCGCCTGCTCAAGCTCCCGCCGCTGGTCCAGCGGCGGGTCGCCGCCGGCGTCCTGTCGGCCGGGCACGCTCGGGCGCTGCTGGGACTGGCAGATGGCGCGGCACAGGAGCGGCTGGCCCAGCGCATCGTCGCCGAAGGGCTGAGCGTCCGCACGGTCGAGGAGATCGTGGCGATCGGTGACGCCGGCATGCCCAAGGAGCGCGCCAAGCGTGCGCAGCGCCCCGTCGCGCCTCGGCTCTCCGACATCGCCAGCGCGCTGTCGGAGCGTCTGGACACCAGGGTGAAGGTCAACCTCGGCCGCAGCAAGGGCAAGGTCACCATTGAGTTCGCCAGTATCGACGACCTCGAGCGCATAGTCAGCACCATCGACCCGACCATGCACGTGCCGGGCCGCAACGGCGACGGAGACGGCGACCCAGCGGGCTGACCGCTCCGAAACGCCACGGCCGGGCCACTCCTTTTCGGAGCGGCCCGGCCGTCGTCTGGTGCGCTGAAGCGCGGCGTGACGGCGTCAGCTGGACGCGTCGGGCTCGTGGTGCCGGGCGACGGCGGCCGCCAGCAGGTCGCGGGCCAGCAGCCCGAGGTCGAGGCCCGCTGCCTGGACCGCCTGCGGCAGCAGCGATGTCTCCGTCATGCCCGGAGCGACGTTCACGTCCAGCAGCCACGGAACGCCGTCGTCGTCAACGATGACGTCGGTGCGGGAGAGATCGCGCAGCCCCAGCATCTTGTGCGCCGCGACAGCGACGTCGGCGACGGCGCGTGCAGTGGCGGCGTCCAGCCTGGCGGGGACGAAGAACTCGGTGGCGCCGGCGGTGTAGCGGGCGTGGTAGTCGTACGTCCCCGACTCCGGCACGATCTCGACCGCCGGAAGCGCCCGCGGTCCGTCGCCGGTGTCGACGACGGAGACGGCCACTTCGGTGCCGCCGATCCACCGCTCGACCAGCGCCGGCTCTCCGTAGGCGAAGCACTCGACCATGGCGGCCGGCAGCTCGTCGATGGAGCGAACCACGGTGGTGCCGAGAGCCGAGCCGCCGCGGGCGGGCTTGACCACGACCGGCAGCCCGAGGCGGGCGACCAGCGCGTCCAGAAGCGCGCCGGCACCGAGCTCGCGGAACGTCGACTGCGGCAGCACCGCCGACAGCGGCGTGGCGATGCCGGCCCGCCGGACAATGGACTTCGCCGCCGGCTTGTCGAACGCCAGCCGGCAGGCGGCCGCCGCGGACCCCACGTACGGCAGGTCCGACAGCGACAGCACCTCCTGGATGGCGCCGTCCTCGCCCTGCACGCCGTGGAGCAGCGGGAAGACGACGTCCGGCGAATCCTGGCGCAGCGCGGTGAGCAGGTCGCCGTCGGCGTCGCGTAGCTCGACATCGAGGCCCACCTCGCGCAGTGCCTCGGCGACCCTACGGCCCGAGCGCAGTGACACGTCACGCTCGTGGGAGAGGCCGCCAGCGAGAACGAGGACGCGGCCGAGATCACTCATGGTGGTACGAAACCCCTAACTCTGGTCCGGTGCCGGACCGTCCAGGCCGGGCCGGCGGGTGGCCGCCCATGCCCCGAAGGTGGCACGCAGCTCCATCTCCTGCTCGATGACCTGCGCGAGCCGGCGCACGCCTTCACGAATGCGTTCCGGCGTCGGGTAGCAGTACGACAGCCGCATGGACCGGGAGCCGAAGCCGTCGGCGAAGAACGCGGTACCGGGCACGTAGGCGACCCGGTTGGTGACTGCGCGTGGCAGCATGGCCTTGGCGTCGATGCCCTCGGGCAGGGTGAGCCAGACGTAGAAGCCGCCGGTTGGCTTGGTCCATTGCGCGCCCGCAGGCATGAGGTCGTCCAGCGACTCGAGCATGGCGTCGCGGCGCTCACGGTAGGCCTCGCGGAAGTCCTTGACCTGCGCCAGCCAGTCGTGACCCGCCAGGTAATCCGAAACGGCCAGCTGGCTGAATGCCGGCGGGCACAGCACGCTGTTCTCCGCGGCCAGCACCAGCTTCTCCCGGACGGCGTGCGGCGCGAGCGCCCAGCCGACCCGGAAGCCCGGCGCGAACGTCTTGGAGAACGAGCCCAGGTAGATGACCTGCTCGGCGTCGTCGGCCCGCAGCGCGCGCGGGACCTCGCCGTCGAACCCGAGCAGGCCGTACGGGTCGTCCTCGATGACGAGCACGTCCGCGTGCCGGCAGATCTCGAGGATCTCCGCGCGGCGCTGCGGTGTCAGCGTGACACCGGCGGGGTTGTGGTAGCTGGGGATCGTGTACAGGAACTTGATGGCGCTTCCGCTGGCACGGACGGTCGCGATGGCCTCGCGCAGCCGAGCCGGCACCAGACCGTCGTCGTCCATCTCCACGTGTACGACGTTGGCCTGGTAGGAGCGGAACGTCCCCAATGCCCCGACATAGGACGGCGCCTCGGCCAAAATCACGTCGCCGGGATCGATGAAGATGCGGGTCACGAGGTCGAGCGCCTGCTGCGAGCCCACGGTGACGGTGACGTCGTCGGGATGCGCGGCGATGCCGACTGGCCGCATGACCTCGCAGATCTGCTCGCGCAGCGTGGGGTCGCCCTGCCCGGAGCCGTACTGCAGCGCGGTCATCCCGCGCTTGTCGACGAGCTCGTGTACCAGGGAGCCGACCACGTCGAGCGGGAGGCCGGAGATGTTCGGCATGCCACCGGCGAGCGACACCACCTCGGGGCGGGACGCGACGGCGAACAGGGACCGCACCTCGGAGGCGGTCATGCCGTGGGTGCGGGTGGCGTAGCGGTCGACGTATGAGTCCAGACGTGAGCCGGTGGCGGCTGCTGCGTCGGTCGTCTTCCGGTTCGGGCTCGACTGATGGCTCACGTCACACACCTCCCGTGGATCGACCGACAACGACTCGCGGGCACCGGGGGATAGACCGGCGCCCAGCATCAACCATGCCCTACAACCAGGGGCGAAGGCGAATCGATTGCCCCGTTTCGGTCAGTTCGCGGCCAGGTCGTGGAACCGCAGCGCGCCGGTGGCGGCGTCCTCGCCCGACGGCAGGTAGACCCGCTGGATCGCAATGACCATCGCCTCCGCCACGACGTCGCGGAAGTCGGGATCGGCGAGCCGGGCGCCGTCGCCCTCGTTGGTGATGTAGCCCAGCTCGACCCGGACCGCGGCCATCTTCGTGTGGCGCAGCAGGTCCCAGGTCTTCGCGTGGGTCCGGCAGTCGACCAGATCGGTGCGTGCCACGATCTCTCGCTGCACCAGGCCGGCAAACTGCTCGCCGATGGCGCTGGCCGTGCCCGGCTCGTTGCCGCCGAAGTAGTACGTGGCGACGCCGGACGCCTCCGGGTTCGGGTGCGCGTCGACGTGCAGCGAGATGAGCAGGTTGGCGCCGGAGTCGTTGGCGAACTCGGCCCGCTCGGAATCCGTCGGCGAGGAGTCCGACCCCGGCCCGCGGGTGAGGAACGTCCGCACGCCCGTGGCCGTCAGGCGACCCTCGATGCGGGCGGCGAGGTCCTCGACCACGGCGGCTTCGTCCAGGCCGTGGGCGCGATGGCCTCGGTCGGCACCGCCGTGACCCGGGTCGATGACGACGACCTTGCCGGGCAGTCGCTTGCCCGCCTGTCGCAGCGCCTCGACGGCACGCAGGCTCTCCGGCCGCCCGCCGGTGACGATGGGCGCGAGCCGCCCCAGCGACTTGAACGTGCTCGGGCCGCAGGTGCCGTCCGCCGGGAGCCCGACGTTGCGCTGGAACTCGCGCAGGGCGTCGCCGGTGCGCGGGCCGAAGACCCCGTCGACCCGGCCGACGTCGAAGCCCAGCTCCGAGAGCCGCCGCTGCAGCGCGAGGACGTCGTCGCCGGCCTGCGGGTTGCCCACGACGTAGGACAGCAGCCGGTCGCCCAGCCGCCAGCGGGCTTCGTCGAGGACCCGGTACGTGGTGGCGTCGACGACTCCGGTGACCGTCAGGCCGCGCTCCTGCTGGAACTGCCGGACCGCGCGGTCGACGTCCTCGTCGAACGTGCTCGGGCCGGGCGCGGTGTCGTCCAGCAGACCCAGCTGCGTGAGCTTGGAGCGGATCTCCGCGATCGCCGGGCCGGTGTCGCCCAACTCGTAGCGAAGCATGGTCATCCGCGGGTGGTCCTTCCGTCGGCCGTGTTCTGGCATTGGGCTGCACGACGTGACCAGCGCACCAACCCGACACGGGCCGCACAAACCTCCGCCACAGCTCCCGGGGATTCTACCCACGACGGGCGGTCCGAATCGGGGACGCTCCGTGCGCATCCGAACCGGCCGTGCGCCGGCACCGGGTCCGGTGCCGCGGGCGGCGGCGACAGCTGCGGGCGAACCGTGTCTCGCCTGGGAGAATGACACCGGCCGTTAACGGCGAATGTGTTGCTCCTGTCACGCCTTGATCGCTATTGTCCCAGCATGAACGGCTCGCGTCCCCGGGCGGGCCGGCGCTTTATGGTCGGCTTGGCTTGTGTTGCTCTCTCAGCCGCCGCCTGCAGCGGCGGCGATGAGAACCATTCCGCCAGCGACCCCACTCCCACGGCGTCTACCAGCGGCGATGCCGCGACCAAGGTCGAAGCGGAGATCGAGTCCGTGTTCCAGGATTATTGGAATGCGGTCATTCAGGCACAAAGCGGGCAATCCGACGATCCTGCGTCACTGTTCGACGGAATCGCCACCGACGCCACGACCGAGGACAACGTCGGTATCGCACAGCGTTACGCCCAAGAGGGCATCACCCGCGTCGGGGAACCAGTCATCAGCGACGTCACGGTGAACGTCGTGTCCGATTCCGGGGTCGTGAGCGCGTGCGTCGACGAGTCGGACTGGGTGGCCCAGCTGCCCGACGGCTCCACGCTCCCGCCGCCGGAGGAGCAGTTGGCGCCGCACCCCGTCGTCTTCGAAGTGGTCGGCTCCGACGGCTCGTGGCTCATCGGAGACCCGATCGAACCTGGAGGAACTATCACATGCTGAAGCTCCGGACGCTCCTCCAGGTGTTGCTGGCGTGCGTGGCCCTCGTGGCGGCACTGCTCGGGACGACCACCATGACGGTCGCGGCCGAGGACGCGCAGACCCGCAACGTGTGCTGGGTGTACCTCGAGGTGCGGCCCGGGGTCTTCGAGTACGTCAACGTCTGCGCCGGCCCGGACGAGGACGACGGCGGTGGCGACGGCGACGGAGGCGGCGGGCCGAAATGCGACCTCACCCAGGACCCGTACGACGAGTTCTGCCTCGGCGTGCGCTCCTGCCGCGCCGACATCCCGTCGCCGATCCCCGAGGACAAGTGGCCCGAGGAGACCCGCCCGAGCCCGGACCACATCTTCACGTTCGTGGAGTGCCTCGTCCCGGACGAGGAGGAGATCTGGAGCCGCTGGCGCTGGGTCATCCCCTACGAGGACGCGTTACCCGGCCTGGGCTGGCAGGCGTTCGGGCGCCTCGAGACGCCGGCGTTCACGCTGAGCTTCGCACCGGCCGGCATGACCTACGTCGGCGCCGACACCCGGTTCTTCCTCGATGGCCTGGGCGACGGCGAGATCATCGGCGGGGTGGCCGGCCCACTGCAGGCCACCGGCACGCTGAGTCATGTCGAGATCGATCCCGGTGACTCCTCCGGCATCATCGACTGCCAGCCCGACCTGCGCGCCAACGCCTGCGAGCACGTCTACCTGTCGATGTCGCACGAGCAGGTCACGCTCGACCTGGACGGCCACCCGTCGTTCCCGGCGCAGGCGCGGCTGGTCTACGACGTCACGTTCACCGTGGGCGGCGTCGAGGTCGACCTGCCGGGCGTGCCGGACACGCTGGAGAGCCCGTGGAACGGCACCTTGGTGCCGGTCGGCGAGATCCAGGCGCTGGTCCGCTAGGGGCTGACGGCGGCCGCGCCTGCCGTCTGCCGGTTGCCCCGTTGCTCCAGTCTGCGCGACGACACGACCTCAGAGGCGCTCCGGCACGCTCGGACGCTGCGGCACGGCCGAGAGCTCGGCGATGAGCCGAACCGTCGCCTCCTCGAGGTCGTCGCCCAGGTCGGCACTGATGGCGGTCAGCCTGGCGACCGCCTCGTCCATGCCCGGACGGTTGCCGGCCAGGTGCTCGGCCCGGATGCGGTCGCGCCACAGCAGCTCCATGCCCGGCTCGACCTGCAGCCCGATCGTGGCCGCCTTCCGCGCCAGGTGCGCGTCGCCGCCGCGCAGCGCCCGCTGGGCGAGCTCGTGCGCCGCATCGACGATGGTGGAGATCATCTCCTGCTTGCGGTGCTCGGCCCAGCCGTAGCGGCGCGGGTTGACGCCGGTGAACGGCTGGCCGCGGACCAGCTCGAGCGCCGCCACGAGCTGGCGGCTCCCGGCCACCGCCGGATCCGGGCCGACCAGCGACGTCCACTGGTCCCAGTCGGTGGTGACACCGGGGTTGAACCGGTACCCGGAGTCGACCCGGGGCAGGTAGTCGTCACCGTTGCGGTCGCGGCCGAACCAGCGCCGTAGCTTGGAGATGGCGGTGTTCCTGGTGTTCTGCGTGACCCGGCTGCCCGGCCACATGGCCTCGTCGAGCGCCGCATGGCCGCGACCGGGGTTGAGCGCGATGTAGGCGGCGATCTCGGTGAGCTGCCGGTACTTCGACTGCTCGACCGGGCCGGTGGCGTCCTCGACCTCGACCGGGCCCAGCAGCAGGATGGTGGGACCGTCGCCGCCGGCCATCTCGCCCGCCGTGGCGTCGTACCCGGCGGCCGGGCTCGCGAGCTCGTCGTGCCCGAACTCGGCTTCCAGGCTCTGCAGCAGGCCCGGCCCGGGCGAGACAAAGGGGTCCGTGGCCTCGCGGTGACCGGCTGGCGGCGGCGCCGGAGGTGTGGTGTCGGGAAGGCTGGGCTCCGGGCGCGACGCTGGCCGCTCGGCGATGCCGAGCAGGTCCAGGATCTGCGCGTACTGCCGCTGGTCGAGCCGCTGCGGCCGGACGTCGACGCCGACTGGTCGCAGGACCGCGGCGTCGGGGTCGTCGGGCGACAGCTCCAGCGACCAGCTGCTCTCGGCGCTGCGGCCACTGGTGACGGCGGCGACGGCGACCCTGGGCAGCGCCTCGACGAGCTCGGCGAGCTGGACCCGCTGCCGGCTGTCGAGCGGCTGCCCGAGCAGCACGATCTCGGGTGTCCAGGTGGCCGCGGCCAGACCCTTCGCCCGTGCGTCGTCGAGCGACCAGGCGCCGGACTCCGCGAGCGCCTGGCGGTCCTGCCGGGCCCGACGGTCCAGCTCGTCGAGCAGGCTGCCGACAGAGGACAGCTGACGGATGCGGCCCGTATCGAGTCCGCTGGCCAGCTCGGGGCAGGTGCCGACCAGTGTGACCTGGAGGTCGTCGGCCCACGGGCTGGTGGCCAGCTCGACCGCGAGGGCGGCCAGGACCTCCTGCGACGGCTCCGGCTCGCCGGCGATGGCCAGGGTGCCGAGGCGCTCGAGGTCGAGCAGCAGGTGACCGTCCTCGGGACCGTGCCCGACGGTGACCAGGCTCGGGTACGGGGCGGGCACGTCGCGCAGCTCGTCGGCGTCGAGCTGGTCGCGGGCGCCGGCCGGCAGGAACCAGACATGGCCCTGGTCGGTGGCGACGAACGGTTCGGGGAGCTGGGCCGGTTCGGTCAGGTACAGCTCGAACTGATCCGACGTCAACCGGCCGATGCGCAGCGGCGGCAGCGGCGTGCCGTTCCGGGCGCATTCGGCCGCCAGCCGGCGCAGGGCGAGGTCGACCAGCTCGACGCTCATGGGGTCGGCGACGCCGCGCAGTTCCTGCTCGGTGTCGGCCAGCGCGCCCGCTGGCATCGCGATGCGCTCGCCGGGCTCACGCCGCCGCTGCTGGGACCGGCGCTTCGTGGCCAGGTAGACCAGGACTCCGGCGGCCAGCAGGGCCCCGACGCCGGCGGTGGTGCGCACCGGGACCGCCGGCAGGTCGGAGTCGGCGACGGTCTGGCTGCCAGGGCCGCTCACCTGGGGCTGCTCGTCGGCAGGCTGCTCCTCGGCGGGCGCTTCGGCGGCCGGCTCGTCCTGGGAAGGTGCCTCGTCGGCCGGTGGCTGCTCGGGCGGCGCGACCGGCTCCTGTGCCGGCGGCTGCTCAGGTGTCCCACCGGCGGGTTCGGCACTGGCGCCGGGAACCGTGATGGTCCAGCCGGGCCGGATGAGATCCGGGTCGCGCAGGTGGTCGCCGTCGGGCTGGACGGTGTGGCGTGAGGCCTCGACCAGCTCCGGGTACCGTGCGCCGTCACCCAGGTGCTGCTCCGCGATGCCCCACAGGGTGTCGCCTTCGACCACGACGTGCTGCGCCGGGGCGGCGCCGGTGTCGGCCACCGGGGGCGCGGCGTCCGCGGGCAGGAGGAGCTGCCAGCCCGGTGCGATCCAGTGGGTGCCGTCGAGGGTCCGGCCACCGGGCTGCGGGCGGCCGTAGTTCAGTTCGGCGATCTCGGGCCAGCGGGCCCCGTCGCCCAGGTGCTGCTCGGCGATCCGCCACAGCGACTCGCCGGAGCGGACGGCGTGAGTGGGCTGTGCCGTCGTGCGTGCCGCCTGAGCCGTCTCTACGGCTGGGGAGGCCGCGGCGGCGGGTGCCTGGGCCGGGGTGGCCTCGGTGATGGGCGTGGCCTGGCTTGTGGGCGTGGCGGTCGGTGTGGCGGCCTGCGCCGGCGCGGTCGCCGTCGCGACCCCGACCGGGCCGACGACGAAGACGGCGGCGACCGCGGCCACCAGCCCGGCCGCGGCCCGCTGCTGGAACCGCAGCGCCGGGAGCCGCGGCGCCCGGCGGCCGCTGACTGCCGCCGGGATCTCTACCAGCACGCTGGCCGCGAACGTCGCCCAGCCCAGCCAGGCGATCCACACCAACGCCTCGAGGAACAGCGTGCCGTCGTCCGGCGAGGTCAGCGCGGAGGTGACGTCGTCCCAGCTCGGCATGGTGTCGGGCAGGGGGTTGCCGGCGATCGCGAGCAGCGCCAGCGGGATGCCCACCAGCACGGCGACGATGACGACCAACGCTCCCAGGCCGCGGAGGACGGATCCGGCCGTGCGCCTGGGGCGGGCGGTGCGATGTGTCCGAGTAGGCACGGGGATTCTCCTCACTCCTCGGTGCCGACGCCGCGAGCCAGCCGCGCCTGCGCGGTGCCGGTGGCCTGGGACGTCGGCTCTCCGATCAGGGACAGGAAGACGTTGTCGTAGGTGACGACGGTGTCGACCTGGACCGTGGTGTCGTTGACGCGCCGGCAGTCGACCGGCTGCCCACCCGCCTGCGTCACGTAGGACGTCGCGGCCTGGCAGGCCTGGGGGAAATCGATGGTGGGGTGCCCGGCGCCGGCGCCGTCGACGATGACGGCCTGAGCACCGGTGCGGGCGGCCTCGGCGGCCATGGCGTTGGCGCGCTGCATCGCCCGGATGCGCCCGCCGCCGTCGACGACCAGGCCGATCGCCAGGAACAGCGCCATGACGATGACGACGGCGAAGATGGCGACGGCGCCGCGCTCATGGTCGTGCCCGCCGCCACGGACACCGTCGCGCCGGCTCGGCCGCCACCCCCGCGCGCTCATCCGCGCATCCGGTAGGTGTCGAGCGGGCTGCGCACGGTCTCGGTGATCTCCCGCGACCCGGGCAGGCCGGGGATGGCGACGT
Source organism: Jiangella asiatica (assembly GCF_004349065.1). Classification (GTDB taxonomy): domain Bacteria; phylum Actinomycetota; class Actinomycetes; order Jiangellales; family Jiangellaceae; genus Jiangella; species Jiangella asiatica. The sequence goes on along the minus strand of NZ_SMKZ01000007.1, from coordinate 42,721 downwards.
CGGAGAGTTGGACCTGGCAGGTGACCCGGGCGGCCACGGTGGCCGGCTCGCCCGGTGGTCGGTCGAACTGGCTGGTGTCGATCTCGATGACCGGGCCGCCCACGCACAGCAGGTCCTGCTCGTTCAGGGAGGCCTCGGCGGCATCGCGGCCCCGCGTCTGCGCGTCGGCCTCGGTGCGCGCCAGCGACGCGGCCCGCGCGGCCTCGGCCGCGGCGTGCTCGACCGAACCACCGGCGATGGTGACGCGGCCGCCCAGCACCAGAAGCGCGATGATCATGAGCAGACCGGGCGCCACCACGGCCAGCTCGACGGTGGCCGAGCCGCGCTCCCTGCTCGTCGCGTGCCCGGCCATGTCAGTCCGGCCCGGTGAAGCGCTCGACGGGACCGCTGGCGGTCTGCGAGATCTGGTGCCCGGACCACCCGGGGAACAGGCTCTGCGACGACCCCTCGACGGTGATGGTGACCTCGATCTCGCCGCCGCTGCCGGCGACGGCGACGCCGCTGAGGACGCCGTCGGCGCCGGCCCGCGCGGCGAAGTCGCGGGCCTCGGCGACACCGGCGTCGAGCGAGCCACCGCTGGTGGTGGCCGCCCGGACGCCCTCTTCGGCGGCAGCGAGCGCGACGTTGCGGGCGTGGTACCAGAGCGCACCCTCGATGACGCCGAAGGTGATCAGGAGCACGACCGGGAACAGGACCACCAGCTCGAGCGTCGCCGCGCCGCGCTCGCCACGCCCGGGGAGGCGGCGACGCGGCCGACGACGCTCGTCAGGTGGCCGGCGGCTCATGACGCTACTGGATCTTCGCTTGTTCGCGGTTGATGACGCCGATGATGATGCCGACGAGCGCGACGGCGGCGACGAACACGGCGGCGGCGATCACGACGTACTCGAGCGTCGTGGCTCCTTGCTCGCGGCGGCGCTCGGTGATCTCGGCGTAGCGGTCGCGCAGCTCGGCGGACAGGACCGTCATCCATGTCTGGAGTTGCAGCATTGGCGTGGTTCCTCTCGGGGGTGCGGGCTGTCCCCAACCCGTCACATCTGTAGGCATGTCCGGGGAGACTTCTGTGACGGTCGGGACCTGGAGAATTACCGACGCGGAAGACCCGACGACGGGCCGCCGGCCGACGGCAATGGAAGCAACAGGTCAAAAATCATTCGAGCATACGCATCACCGTCGGAGCAGCTAGTAGAGCCATGAAAACGACGCCCAGGAGGGCGACTGGCATGACCATTCGTTCGCTGTCGGCGTTCGCTCGGGCGTGTTCTGCCGACAGCGTCGCGTCGCGCAGTCCACTGGCTCGCGCGCGCAGGCTCTCGTAGACCGTGGCGCCCTCCTCTCCTGACAGCCGCATGATGTCGGCCAAATCGTCCAGATCGTTCAGGCCGAGCTGCACCGACAGGGTGTGCAGCCCTTCCCACGGCGTGGTGCCCGACCATCGGGCCCGCGCCAGCTCCTCGCGCAGCCGCTGGAACACCCATGAGTCGCCCACCTCGGCGGCGTTCTCCAGCGCCTGGGTGGAGCCGGCCCCACCGGCGCGCTCCAGCGCGACGAGGTCGATGTAGGCGCCAAGGGCGCGGGTGAACTCCTCGCGGGCGTTGCTGGCCTTCTGCCGGGTCTCGATGTCCGGCAGGAACCACATGACGACGGCGAGGATGAGGCCGACGAACGCCGGCACGGTGAACGGCAGCGAGACGCCGGTGATGCGCAGGGTCAGCGCCAGGATGGCTGGGAAGGCCAGGCCCAGCAGCGCCCACAGGGCCTTCTCGCCGAAGTAGCGGTATGCCGGGATCCGCAGCAGGTCGAGCTCCTGGCGCGGCAGCCGGAAGCCCACCAGCGTCGGCAGCCGCTGCTCGAGGAACCGGCCGATGCGGTCCTGGAACAGCGACGACGACTGTGTGAGCTGCGCCTCGAGTCGTCGAGTCGGCTCGGTGCCGGTGTCGTGCAGCCGGAAGAGCGTGGCCCGCAGGTGCGGCTGGGACGGCACCAGCTCGCGCACCACCAGCGTCAGGCCCAGGCCGGCCAGCGCACCGGCGAGGATGCCGAGCTCCCAGATCATCGGCCGACCTCCGTCCGGTCGGGCACCGGGGTGCGCAGGTCCCAGCCCATGATCCGGGGCAGCGGCTTGGGCCGGGTTATCTGGCGCATCCACAGCAGGCACAGGACGTAGCAGCTGAGCAGGACGATGAGCACGATCTGACCGATGGGCGTGCCGTACGGCTCGATGTAGCCGCTGTTGAACGTCATGAACGCCAGCACGACCAGGGTGATGATGGTGACCATCCGGGCCGTGGTGCGCGGCTTGGACCGGTCGGCCTCGATCTTGCGGCGCACCTGGACGTCCTGCGCCACGGTCGAGGCCAGGCCTTCCAGCACGGCGGCCAGCCCGGCACCGCGCCGGGTGGCCCCGAGGATCAGAGACGACGCGATCAGGTCGCCGGTGGCGTCGTCCAGGTCGTCGGCGAACGCGCGCAGCGCGGCCACCGTCGGCCAGCGCGCACGCAGCCGTGCCACCAGGGTCGTCACCTCGGGCCGAATGGCGTCCGGCGTGGACTTCATGGTCGCGGTGATGGCCTGCTCGAGCCCGACGCCGACGGTGAGCACACCGGCCAGGGAGCGGGTCCACTCCTCCATCGCCTCCAGCTTCGCGACGGGAGTGGCCGACGCCTGGGGCGCCAGCAGTGCGGGCAGCCCGATGAGCGCCGCCGGAACCAGGAGCACCAGGATCAGCCAGCCCGTCAGCAGCCAGCCCACCATGCCTCCGGCCAGCCCGATGCCCAGGAGCACCCGCAGCTGGCGGGCGGCGGCGTTGCGGCCGCCGGTGGCGCTGACGAACCGCGCCTTGACTCGCTGGCTCGTCGTGGCCGGTCGGGCCTGAGCCGGTTGCGGGATCAGGCCGACGACGACCAGCATCAGCCCGCCGAGCACCAGGATCGCGGCCAGCGCGGCCGCGAACGGGGTCATGGGACGCTCCCGTGGTCGAGCAGCCGCGGGTTGAAGCCGACGCGTTCGAGGTCCGGCAGCCAGATCGGCGGCGTGCCGGGGACGGCGTGCCCGTCGTGCCCGGGGTGGAACACGTCGGTGATCGCCGGGAGGCCGTGCTCGCCCGGCTCGATGGCGATGATCTCGCTGATGTAGCGGGTGCGCTTGCCACCGGCGTGGCTGTCGTCGTGGAGCTCGATCTGCACGACGATGTCGATGTGTTCGGCGATCTGGCGGTACGCGAACGACTCGGTGACGTGCTGGCCGGCCTCCATCGCGCACGTGACCAGCCGCTCGATGGCGGCCCGTGCGGAGTGCGCGTGCGTGGTGGACAGGGAGCCGGCGCCGGACTGCATGGCCTTGAACATCGGCAGCACCTCGCGGCCGCGGACCTCTCCGACGATCAGCCGGGAGAGGTTCATGCGCAGTGAGTCGTAGACGAGGTCGTCGAGGGTGATCTCGCCGATGGCGCGGCCGTCGGGCCCGCGCTCGCCGCTGCCTGGCCGGGCCTCCCACGCCACGATGCGCTTGTGCCGTTCCGGCATGTCGTGGAGGTGGAGCTCGTACTCGGTCTCGATGGTGCCGATGCGTTCCATCGGATCGAGCTCGTTGGTGAGGGCCCGGACCAGCGTGGTCTTGCCGGCGCCCTGCGCTCCGGAGACGACGAGACTCTTGCGGGCGCGGACCGCGGCCGTGAGGAACGCCGCCGCGGCCGGGCTGAGCATGTCGAGCTCGACCAGGTCGTCGACGCCGATGTCGGTCAGGCGGTGCCGGCGGATGACGGCCACCGGGCGCGGCGTGATCCACGCGGTGGCCGCGAGCCGGGAACCGTCGCGCAGCCGCAGGTGCAGGCGCGGGTTGGACGGCGAGAACGGACGCTCGTTCGCGCTGGTGCGGGTGGCCAGGAACGACAGCGTCTCGATCAGCTCCTCGTCGCTGTCGGCGACCGGCGGGCCCACCACGATGCGGCCGTCGCTGTAGATGAGGTGGACGTTGTCGTGCCCGTTGATCTCGATGTTCTCGATGTCTGGGTCGTCGACGAGCGGCTGCAGCCGGCCGAGGCCGAACAGCGCGGCCATGATCGCCTCGGCGAGCTGGATCTGCTCGTCCGGCGTGATGATCGGCAGGCCCTTGGTGAGTGCGCGCTCGGCGTGGTCGGCGAGCAGCTCGACGACGATGCTGCGCCCCAGCTCCCGCCGGCCGCCCTCGTCCAGGCCCTCCCGGCTGCGCAGCGCGTGGGCGAGCTGATCGGCCGCCTGCTCGCGGTAGGCCCGCACCAGGCCCCAGTCGACCTCGCCGCGGCCAGGGCCGCGGCGCAGGGTGGCGCCGTTGCGCTCCAGCGCGGTGAGCTCGCCGTCCGAGGCTCGCCGGGCGTGCATGCCCGCCGGTGCGGCAGGTCCACGCTGGCCGACGGCGCTGGCCGAGGCAAGGCGAGCCTGCAGGGAGCGGCGCAGGTCGCTCTGGCCGGCCGGGCCGCTGAGCGAGATGTGGCCGTCGCCCCAGTCGTCGACGGAACCCTGGCCGCCCTCCGGCTCGGCGAACAGCGGGAGGTTCTCCAGGCTCGCCGCGGCGTTCGTGGGGTCAGCCATAGGTGCGCTCCTCCATCAGGGTCTCCGGCGCGGGAGCCAGCCGGGTCCGGTGCCGCTCGATCAGCTCGTGCACGGCACCGATGACGACGCGGGTGCTGCGGAACAGCGGCGCCGCCGCGAACTTGCGCCCGTACGCCGCGCCCTGGCTCAGCGAGTCCGAGGCGGCTTGGTCCCACGCCATGGCCGCCAGCACCGGGGTGGACAGCGCGGAGCGGATCTCGCGGGCCCGGTAGGGCTGACCCTCGCCGACGAGCAGCACCGCCAGCGTGTCGTCGCCCTGACCCAGCTCGACGAGATCCTCACGCAGCAGGTGCACCCGGGCGCGTGCGGCACTGACAGCCGGCAGCGTGGTCCGGGTGACCAGCAGGACGGCGTCCGCGGAGCGCAGCAGCGGCATCGGCCCGTGCTGCATGCCCAGCCGCCCCGCGTCGATGATGACGTCGGTGCCGGTGCGTTCCAGGTTGGCCAGCACCATGCCCAGTGGCGACCACAGCTTGTCCATGCTGGCCGCCTGCTGGGCGTTGACCAGCCCGGGAACCAGCCGGACGCGGTTCTCGATGAGTCCGATGGTCTGGTCGTAGAAGCGGTCGTCCAGCACGCCGCGCCGATGCGAGACGGCCAGGCTGACGAGGCCGCGGTCGGGCGGAACGGTGCCGCGCAGGTAGCCGGCGAGGATGCTGCTGCTGCCCGCGACGTCGGCCTCCACGAGCACGACCGGCCGCGGCCACAGCATGGCCATCGCCAGCGCCGTCGTCGTCACGCCGGGTGCTCCGCGAGCCGAGGTGAGGGCGACGACCGCCATCAGTCGCCTCCCGCCCTGGCCATCAGCACGATGACGATGCGGCCGGTGGCGACGCGCGCGGCCAGGTCGGGAGCCCGGACCTCGGGCAGGACGACGTCGACGATGCGCTGGCCGGACTCCTCGTCCAGCGACGATCGGACCACGGTGGCCTCGATGGAGTCGGGGGCGCCCGACGGCGGTTCGTCCTGCGCGTTCGGGGTGTCGACGATGCGGACCACATCGCCCGGGCGCAGCGGCTCGGCCGGCAGCTGGGCGGCGGTGACGGCCACGCCGACCATGGCCTCGCCCTCGCCCGGCTGCAGGACGTCGTCGAAGCTGCCCTCCGTCAGGAGGCTGCCGGCGCTGAGGTCGCTGGTGGCGTACTGACCGGCGATCTCGCCGGTACGTGAGGCGCGGATGGGCTCGAGGCTGGGGTCGGCGTTGATGCTCGCCGTGGTGAGGTCGCTCGCCTCGATGATCTCGCCCCGTGCGACGTCGTTGCGCAACGCGATGACGTCGACGGTGTTGCTGACGCTGGTGGCCAGCCAGGCGGCGCCCAGGCCGCCGAGGGCGACCAGCGCCACGCCGAGCCCGATCAGGGCGGGGCGGCGGCGCTGCTTGGGCGGCGCCGCCACGGCCGGGCCGAGCTTGGACTCGGCGATCTCGAGGTCTGGGTCGTCGACCTCGTCGGGAGCCGGCTGATGGGTGGGGGGCGAACTCATCGTTGCCGTCCTGGTGCTTTATCCGGGGAAGTTGATGTCGATCATGCGGAACCATCGAGGTAGCGGGCAAGTGCAAGGGTCGCCAGACGGCTGCGGGAGCCTGCGCCGAGCTCGTCGACGAGCCTGTCGAGCACCTCGTAGTCCTGCTCGTACAGACGGATGTTGAGTGGGGACAAGGGCTGGGCCACCGGTAACCGGGGCTTCGCTGTGCGGGCTGTGAAGAGGCGACCTCCGATGCTGTTGGACTCATTGTGCAGTTTGACCAGGTGTTCGTGCCCGGCTTCGATCGCATCGATGAGGATTTGACCGTTGGAGCGCCCGGACCGCTGCCGCTCGGCGACGATGAGCGGCAGCAGCGACGCGGGCACGTGCACGACGCTGGGGCGGATGACTCGCGCGGGCCCGGCTGCCGGATCCTCCGGAAGAGGGCCGCGGTCGGTCAGCGTCGGCCCGGTCAGCGTCGGTGGAGTGGGCTGCGGCGGCGCGGGCTCCAGCGGCGACGGTTCGATCGGCCGGCCGGGGAACGTCTCGGCGGGCAGCCGCTGGCCCGGCACGCCGGCACCGGAGCCGGCCGCCGGGTCGGCAGCCATGGCCGGCCCGTTCGCGGACGCCTCCGGGTTGCCGGGGGTCATCGCGCGGGTGGTCTCGGGTCCATTGTGGGGAGGCTGGAACCCGCCGTGGGCGCGCCTCGAACGTGCCGGACGGCGCGCGCGGCGGCGTCGCGGGAAATACAGTGGGTCATGCCAGCCTCCCGGGGAAGAGGTGTGAGACCGGGTCGCCCTGAGACCCGCCTCGTCCATGAGGGTATGTGACTGGACACAAAACTGCATAGGCCGCGAATTGTTAAGTCTTGGCAGCCATCGGGCGACTACATGCCCCATACAGGCCCCGCACGACGGCGCCGGCCGCCGGCTCGGCGGTGAGATCGGGTCGCGATGAAATAGGCGGAAGGTGGCGCGGGCGCGCGGCCGTGCGGTCAGGCCGCCAGCGGCAGTGGCACGTCGTCGTGGATGCGCCGCGCCACTTTGCGCAGTGCCCGGCTGGCCCGTTGCCGGGCCGCCGCCCAGCTCAAGCCGTGCCGCTGCGCCGCTGCCGGGCCGCCGTCGCAGCCGGGAGCCGGCGTGTAGATGTCCAGGATCAGCGTCGCGTCCGCGGCCGTGATCGTGCCCTGGTCCACCGCCCACGTCAGCAGGTTCAGCAGCTCGAAGTCCGCCGGGGGACGCTCCTGCGCGGCCGGCGCCGCGGTGGCGCTGATGTCCAGGACGTCCGGGCTGGTGGGCGTCTCGGTATGGTGGTGCGTCAGCTCCGTGGTGACGGCGCGCAGCGTCTCCATCGCGATGTTCGCAGCCACCTTCGCCGGGCGCCGCTCGACGGGGTACGTGGCGATGATCGTCCACAGCGCGGCGACGGCGGTGTGCTCGAGGCTGGTCCGTGAGTCCCGGCCGGCTCGCGTCATCGCGATGCGGACCGCCTTGCCGAGCATGACCTGCAGCACGGTCCGGCCGGCGAGTCCGTCGCCGTCTCGTGCCAGCCGTAGTAGGGCGAGCAGGATCTCGTCGGTCCGCTCGCCGGTCGCGGCGACGACCGCGCGCTCGACGTCGGAGAGGCAGGCATTGCCGGCCAGCGCCTCGTACCGGTCCGCCCACCGTTCGACGACCACCTCGGTAGCTGGGTCGTCGCACAGCCGGACCCACTCGCCGTTGAGCTGCCCGACGAGGCTGGCGTCGGAGCGGCGACGGGCGCCGGTGCACGTGGTGTCGTGGGCGGTGTCGCCGGGTCGGGTGGTGATGGCGGTCGGCATGTCTGTCTCCTCCGGGGTGGATCGACAGACTCACCCTGGTCAGGTGCCCTTGCCGAGCGTCTTGCCCGACCTGCCCCCAGGGTGGTTCGCCTTCTTGCCCGCGCGCGGGCAACGCCCGGCCGGAGCTTGCCCGGATACCGGAACGTCCCGATTGCCCGGTTCGCGCTCGCTGGGCGTTCGGGAGGCCCGCGGCGAAGTCCGCTCCATCCACCCGTCACAAGACGGCACTCCGCGACACCTACTCCGTCAACGACCTGCCGACGGAGGAGCCCTCAGATGGAACAGCGCTTCAGCAACCGGCAGTCCCTCATGGACGCGGCGACGGTTCTGGCCGCGCGGCGGGCGATCGACCGCGAGCTCGCGCACCTGATCGCCGACCCGTTCGACCGCGAGGCCGCGAAGCGCCTACACGAGGCCGTCGGCGCCAACGCCGATCGCGCGCAGGAGGCCCTCGAGCGCCTGTTCCAGGTGACGGAGCTGCGTGAGCCGTGGGCGGCCGAGGCGATCGGCCCGGCCGCCGACCCCGCTCACGAGGACCCTGCACCATGAAGATCAACTGGGGCTTCGGGCCACCCAAGGACACCGGCGACGACGCGGCGGCGCCGAAGGGCGAGACCACGTCGTCGGAGCAGCACACCTGGACGGCCGGCTCCGGCATGGCCACCCGCGTCATCGTCGGGTTGCTGTGGGCGGCGCTGATCGCCGGCCCGCTCGCGCTGGCCATGCAGGTGCTGTTGCCCGACCAGCAGCCCATCGTGCGCCAGGACGGCTACGTCGACCGGATCGGCGAGGCCGCCGCGGTGAGCGAGTTCGCCGAGCGGGCCGTCGTCGCGTGGCTCGAGACCCCTGCCGAGCAGGCGCCCGAGCTTCGGGCGTACTACGGCGATCTGCCGCAGAACCGGCCCGAGGTGCCCTGGACCACCAACGGCTCGGCGGTGGCCGAGATCGTCAAGGACGACAGCGGCCTGTGGTCCGTCGTCGTCGGCGTCGACGCCACCGAGGGACGGGTCGAGGCTGAGGCCGCGGCCGATCCAGCCGCGACCACCGACGCGCCGGCCACCGCCGCGCCGGCCGATGGCGAGGACGACGCCGAGCCGGTCCAGCGCGTGACCTCCGGCCGCCTCTACTTCCAGTTGCCCGTCCTGTACGTCGAGGGCCGCATGACCGCCCAGGCGCTGCCGGCGCCGGTGCCGGCGCCCGCAGAGTTCGACCGGCTGCAGTCGGCCTACGTCCATGACTTGCCGTCCGACCACCCCGCGTTCGCACGGGTCTCCAACTTCCTGACCGCCATGCTCGTCACCGGCGACCAGGCCGAGCTCGAGGCATACAGCAACCCGGGCACGTCGTTCCGGGTGCTCGACCCCGTCCCGTACGCCGACGTCCAGGTCACCAACATCGTGGCCACCGGCGAGGACGCGCCGGCCGAGGAGCCCGAGGACGGCCAGCGCGTCGAGGTCCAGGCCAACGTGACGCTGAGCGGCTCCAACGGCGAGGAGCTGGGCGCGCAGTACTCCCTGGAGCTGCTGGCCCGGCAGGGCCGGTGGGAGGTGGCCGAGCTGCGCACGTCGCCGGCACTGGCCGAGCCCGTGCCGATCCCGACGCCCACCAGACCGACCCCTGGGACGAGCGGCTCGGACAGCCCCTCGTCCGGCAGCTCGTCCCAGGACCCAAGCGACGAACCGACGAGGGAGGCCGGATCAGACCCAGCGCAACCGGGGTCGACCACCGAGTCGCCCTAGAGCACCCGCACCATCAGCCCGCATCCAAGGAGAAGGAGCCATGAGCCTCATCACCACTCTCGCGGCGACGGCACCCGACCTCGCCTCGTCGAACACCGTCGTCCACGCCGGCCTGCTCGACTGGACGTCGACCACCGCCACCGACCTGCAGGACGTTCTGCGCGTGGTCGCCATCACCGTGGCCATCCTGTTCGTCGTCTACAAGGCGGTCCAGTCGAAGTTCGCCATCGGCACCATCGTCGTCTCGGCGCTGGCGGCCGGCGTCTTCATCTGGCTCGTGTTCAACGTCACCGACGTCAGCGACACGGTCGGCGAGGACCTGCCCGGGTCAGCGCCGGCGTCCACGTACGTCGACGTCGGCTGACCCCGTCCGCCCACGACCGAGCCACGAACGGAGGTGATTCGCGATGGCCGACGACGCCGAGGAACTCGAGACCGTCAAGTACTACACCCGTGCCCGGAAGTTCCCGCAGCTGCTGGGGCGGATGCCTGACGGCACGAAGATCCCCGGTGGGCCGTACACCGTCCAGCAGTTGCTGGCGGCCATCGCGATCATCGTCGTCGGCGGGCTGACCATCGACACGTGGGGCGTCTTCGGCAGCCTGGGCAACGTCGCCGTGCTGTTCGGCCTGGCCTTCGGCGTGGTCTTCCTGATCGGCCGGCTGCCCATGAACGGGCGCAACCCGCTGTTCGCCCTGCTCGGTCTGTACCGGGCGATCAACGCGCCCGTCACCGGCCGGTACCAGGGCAAGCCGGTGCGGTTCCGGCGCCCGCGGCGGGTCCGGCACCGCGTCAACGTCTACCTCGGGCCGCTGCCCGACACCGAACCCTGGGCCGGCATGGAGCCCGAGGTACAGCCGATCGGCCAGATGCCCGCCGGGCTGCGTCGCAAGCTCGACCGGGCGATCCCGGCGGTCGAGGCCGAGCGGGTCGGCGAGGCGGCGCCGGTCCCGGTGACCGGTCCGCTCAGTGGGGTCCAGGCGCTGCTCGCCCTGCTGCCCGCCGACGACGGTGCCGGAGCACCATCCGCCCCCGAAGGCCGCACGCCGGCCCACCCAGCCCGCAGGGGCGGTTCCAGGAGATGACGGGGTGATGAACGATGCGTAGTCCGGCTCGTGCGATGGCCGGTCACATGCTGTGGTCGCGCGGAGGCACGGTGTGGGCCACCTGGCGCCTGCAGGCCCTCCCGTACGGCTTCCGCCCTGACAAGGACAAGCACAGTGTCCGGGCGGCGCACCAGGCACTGCTGCGGTCGCTGCCCGGCGAGGCGCTGCTCATCGGAGCGTGCGCGGCACTCGATCCGGCCGCCATCGTCGAACGGATGATCAACGGCATCCCGCTGGAGGAGTGCCCGGAGTGGGCGGCGGAGTGCGAGGCCACCCTCGACACGCTCGACGAGCTGGCGCTCGGGCAGCGCACGTTCTGGCTGAGCGTCCCGCTGCGCAACCGCGGCCGGTTCGGCAACCTCGGCGAGTCGTTCCACGCCGCCGTCGACGACTTCCGCGACCAGCTGGCGCTGCCCCGTCAGGGCCTCTCGCCGGCGGAGCTGAAGTCCCGGGTCGAGCAGGCCAGGAAGATCGAGCTGGGCATCCCTGGGGTGTTCCGGCCCCGCCAGGCTTCGGTCGCGCAGCTGGTCTGGCTGTACCAGCACACGCTGCAGCGCGGGCTCTTCGCCGACATGGACCTGCCCGAGACGAAGGCCGACCACGACGCCGCGGTGCTGCCGCGCCACGGCGTGCTCTGGCCGGACGCCCTGATCGACGAGGGCGGCCAGTCCGAGCTCGACCGCAAGCAGCTCAAGTCCTGGAACCCGCTGCGCCGCAAGTACGTCAAGATCACCCAGCCCGATCAGCCGGACGCGGTGTCGTACCAGGGTCTGCTGGCGCTCGCCGACACCCCGGCCGACGGCATGGTCTTCCCCGGCGGCGAGTACCTGGGCCGCGTCGACGACTCCGGCCTCGACGTCGACTGGGCGGTACGGCTGCACACTCGGACCCGCGAGGAGGTCATCGCGCGCAACCGCCGCGCCGTCGCCAACCTCAACGACCAGTTCCTGCAGCAGGAGGGCCAGCTCTCGACCGGCATGCACGCCATCGAGCGGTCCGCCCGCGACCTCGCCGAGTACGAGGCGCTGCTGTCCGCCGACGACCTCGAGGTCGAGGTCGAGGCGACCGTCATCTTCTGCGTGGCCGGGCGTACCGGCGAGCAGGTGATGGAGCAGGCGAAGGAGCTGCAGGCGTTCTACGGCGCGTCGGGGTTCAAGCTGATGCACCCGTTGGGCAACCAGGAGGACCTCTGGTGGGCGATGCTCCCCGGCACGCCGCTGGCGAAGTCGGTGCGCGAGTTCGCCCAGATCACCACGTCGCACTCGTTCTCCGCATCGGTGCCGATCGTCACCACCGACGTCGGCGACAACAAGGGCACCCTGCTGGCCCTCAACATCTCCACCGGCCAGACCGGAGTGGTCCACCACGACCCTGCCGGTGCCACCACCCGGCTCGACGTCTCCGGTTCGCTGGCCGTCGCCGGTGAGCTGGGTGCGGGCAAGTCGGTCGCGCTCAAGAAGATCGCCGCCGACACCGTCGACCGCGGCGGCCGGTTCATCGCGCTGGACCGCACCGAGTCAGGCGAGTGGGTCACCATGGCCCAGGCGCTCACCACGCCCACCATCGTCTCCGTCGTCGACCCCACCATGAGCATGGATCCACTCCGGGTGTTCGACCGGCACACGGGCTCGCGGGTGGCGCAGTCCTTCCTGACCCCGCTGCTCAACGTGTCGCCGACGTCCGAGCGCGGCGTCCTGTTGTCAGAGGTGCTCGAGGTCGGCTACCTGACCCGGCACGGTATCCGCGGGCTGGGCAACCTCACCGCTCACCTGCTGGAGAGCTGCACCCTGGACGGCGCCTACGAGCTCGGCCGGCTGATGAACGTGTTCGCCCGCAAGGAGTTCGGCCGGGTCATCTTCGACTCCTCGCTCCCGCCGGTGGAGCTGAGCGACCGCGCCATCGTCTTCTGGACCCGCACGCTCGAGCTGCCCGACCGCGACGAACTGCAGCACGCCCACCTGTTCGAGCAGATGAAGCTGGAGAAGATCTTCGGCCGGGCCATGTACGCGCTGATGGCCAGCATGAGCCGACAGGTCTGCTTCGGCGACCGCTCCGAGTTGGCGCTGTTCATCGTGGACGAGGCACACCACGTCACCGCATCGCCGGAGGGCGAGCGCGAGATCACCCTGTTCGTCCGCGACGGCCGCAAGCACCAGGCGGCGGTCGCGCTGGGCAGCCACGACCCCGAGAGCGACTTCGGCGATGCCACCCTGCGGGGCCTGATCCCCACTCGCATCCTCATGCGACACCGCGACAAGACCCTGGCCAAGCGCGGGCTGCGCTGGCTCGACCTCGACCCGGAGGACGAGTCGCTGGTGGCGCTCATCACCGAGCACACCAGCCCGGTGGGCCCTGACGGCGTCCCGGAGATGCGCCGCGGTGAGGCACTCATGCGTGACGCACTCGGCAACGTCGCCCGCATCAAGGTCATGCCGCCGTCGCGGCCGGAGCGGTTCGAGGCGATGAAGACGTCGCCCCCCGAGGTCGTCATCGGAGGCCGGGCCGTCGGTCCGGGCGGTTGGGACGCCGAGCCCGACGCCGTCGAGCCCGGGTCCGACGCGGCGGCCGCGCTGCAGCGCGGGCGGAACGGACACCGGGCCGCCGGTGAGCTGGAGCCGGGCGTGACCACCAAGGCCGCGGGTTAGGGGCCGGGATGAGCATCGTCGCCGACTCCGTCGTCATCGTCGCCGAGGCCTGCCGCGTCGGCGAGGGCGGTGGCCTGGGCGGCCAGCACCTGGCCCCAGCCGGCAGCTGCGAGCTGTCGGCCTTCCACGTGCAGCTCGGCCTGGCCGGTGGCATCACGGACCCCTTTCACCTGATCTTCAAGGTCCTGATGACGATCACCTGGGCCATCTACCAGTTCCAGGTGATCGCGCTGGCGTGGGTCACCGACTTCGTCCTCGACATGACCTGGCTGGACTGGTTCGCCGGGTTCGCCGGCGCGGTCCAGGACTGGGTGGCCGGCCTGCTGACCAACCTCAACATCTACGTCACGATGCTCATGGTCACGGCACTCGTGTGCGTGATCTGGATGGCCCGCGGCATGTGGGGCAAAGGCATCGTGCAACTGCTGATATCGGTGATCGTGGCCAACTACGCCCTCGCCGCCATCAGCTACGACCGCGAGCACCCGGAGAACAACCTCACCCCGTTCAGCCCGGTCACCTGGCTGCTCGGTGGCAACGAGGACGGGCTGCTCTACGACGCGCGCGACACCGCCAACCACCTGGTCGACACCCTCACCGCCGACCTCGACGAGCTGCCCGGATCGGCCGAGCAACCGAGCTCACCGGGCCAGAGCATCCTCGAGACCTTCCTCTACCACCCGGCGATGCTGGTCAACTTCGGCCGGGTCCTCGACGGTGAATGCGAGCAGGCGTACGTCATCACGCTGTCGCACGCGGGCAACAACACCTCGAAGGACGACCTCAAGGAGGCCCTCGACGGGCTATCCGGCGAGGGCTCCGCCGCCGAAGGGGTCGACACCGGCTCCGAGCTCACCGACCCCGGCACCTGGTGGGGCGGCACCGGCGACGAGCCGGTCAACTACGACCCCGAGGTCTGGAAGGTCGTCGGCAGCTGCGTCGCCGACGACGTCGACGCGTTCGCGAAGATGGCCCGCCCGGACAGCTGGATGGCCCAGCTGGCCGTCCAGCCGGCCGTGACGATCCTCGCGGTGCTGATCCTGATCATTGCCTGCGTGGTGTTCATCGCCGGCATCTCTGCGCTGGTGCAGTGCGTGAAGCTGCTGGTCACGCTGATGCTGGCGATCCTCCCCGGCGGCGCCCGCTCGGCGCTGTGGCGCAACATCGGCCAGCTGTTCGCCACCGTCCTGATGCTGATGTTCTGCATCGTCTTCCTCGGCGTGTTCCTCAGCGCCCTCACCTACCTCATGTCGTCGGGCGAATCCCCGATCGAGGACGGCGGCACCGCCATGTGGGCGCAGATCGGCAAGTTCCTGCTGGTCGACCTCCTCCTCGTCGCTGGCATCGTCCTCTTCTGGCGCGGCCGCGGCGCGGTCAACGACACCAAGGAACGGGTCGCGGCGGCCATGTCCTCCCGCTTCGGAGCCGGCGCCGGTGGTGGCGGGGGAGGCGGCGGCTTCGGCGGCGGCCCTGGCATCATGCCCAACCAGGGCGGCGGGATGGCCCGCCTGGCCGGACGGTTCAACACCGTCAGCGACGCGGCTCGGAACGTCGGCGGCTCCTCCGGCCAGGGCCGCCTGCAAGGCGTCATCCGGCGAACCTCCCAACTCGCCGGTCAGGTCGGCCTCGCCTGGGCCACCGGCGGCGGCTCCGTGGTCGCCAAGGGCGGCGCCGCGGCGGCCAAGTCGTACGCGGGCAGAGCAGCTCGGGACTTCGTCGCCAACCAAGCCGGCAGACCCGTCGAGTTCGCCCGTCGGGTTCGGGTGGAGCGGCATCTCAGGCAGGGCAACCACGCGGCCGTCAACCGGATCAACACCCAGCGACGGCGTGCCGAGATGGCTCGTGCTCAGCGCAGTGATCAAGCACGGCTGCGGAAGTTCGATCGTGACACGCGCCGCGCGGAACGTCTCGCCAGGATCAGCGGCGGACGATTCGGCGCGGAGCGCGCGAACCCTGCGCCGGCCGAGCGTCGCCGGCTCATCGCGGAGATGCAGGCAGAACGCCGGCGGCTGAACCGTCATCACCATACGCAGAGCCAGGACGAGAAGAGCCAGCTGACGCCGGAGCAGCGGGTCGTCGCGGATGCGCGTGACCGCAGGCTCGAGGAGCAGGACAGATGGCGGCGAATCCGGGAGGATCAACAGAACGCCCGGCGAGAGGCACGCCGCAGGAGGAAGGACGGCGCAGGTGATGGCCGAGTTTGATCGTCGTGTCAGCCGGACGGAAGGAGATCTGACATGAGCCAGCTCGACAGGCTACGAGCGCAGCTTCCGCCGTCGGACGACTACGTCCTGCGTCGCCAGGCCGCCTCCCCCGCAAGGACGGGCGAAGTGAGCGATGCCACGACGCGGACCGACGGCACGTTGCCCGGACAGGTGCGTGACCTCGTCCGCGCCGTGCTGGACCACATGGCGGCCGTGTATGTCGAAGACGACGGAGAGTTCATCGGGAGGTGGGAGAACGGCTTCTTCGATTTCGGCGCCCTGGTCGACACCGACGGGCGGGCCGACGTCCTCCAGGTCCACGCCGTCTGGGAACGGTTTCTTCCTGTCGAGGACCACTCGGCGGCGGCGCTCTTCGCCAACGAATGGAACTCTGAACGTGTCTGGCCCAAGGTCTTCGCGCGGGTCGAGGATCAGCTCGTCGGACTCCACACCGAGGTCACCGTTGACCTCGGACCTGAGCCAACGCTGGACCAGGTGGATCGTGTGATCAACACGGGCATCGTGTCGTCACTTGCCGTCTTCGACGAGGCCGAAGCGGTGTTCAGTCAAGCGCAGGTGATCTCAGCTGAGGTCGACGACGAATGACAGCCTCACGTCAGCACCCTAGGGTTGATCCATCACTGCTCGGGCGGAACAGGACGACAGAGCATGTCGGCATTGCAGCGCAGGAGGCGTGACGCGCCACAGCGGCGCCCATCGTCCACGGATTCCGCCGTCGAGCCAGGAAGATCCGCATCCACCCTTGACGTCGAGTTCGAATCCGCGTCGGTGTCGGAGTGGGAGACGTGGGACCAGGTGCCCGCTGTCGTCCTCCTCGCCCTCGCTGACGCTGGATGTGAGCCCTTCGAGGCGATCGTCGGCGGTGCCAACCGCCCGGACGTGGTGAGCTGGGACGGAGAACAGGTCGAACGTGCGGATGCCTGGGCAGTCGAGGACGACATCTTGACGATCGTCGAGGCCGTTCGACCTGCGCGAAGCGTCGAGACGAGTCCGCCATGGCGGTTGACGGTCCGGCGATTCCCGTTCGTGGGCGAGGTGAAGGACCGCGCCGGCACTGTTCCCGTGGACGCCGATCTTCGCCGGGACTCCGACGAGCGGGGCATGGACGACGACCGCCGCGGTGCTGGTGTTCTGGATGTGTTACCTCAGCCGGTCCGCCGCCAGATCTTGGACACCGTGCACCATCCGTCCTTCGACGACGAGTTCCTGCTCCAGTACGCGAAGAAGGGCAGGCCTTGGAAGCAGGAGGCCGGCGTCCTCCGTGCGACTGACCGGGTGATGATCGCAGTCCATGCGAAGCGGCAGATCGAAGTGCCGCGGCGATGGTCCGAGCGACGAGCGGAGGCCGTTCTCGCCGCGACGCCATGGCACGTCCAGGCGCTGACCGCCCGGCTCGGTCCCGAGGAGGTTTTGGTCCTTTCCACCCAAGGCGCGGCCACGCTGGCCGTGGAAGGCGATCGTCGTGTGGCGCTGCCGCCGGCATCGGGCGACCCTCGACGATTGGGTTGACCGTGTCCGAGCTCGACTACTACGAACTGCTCGATGTGCCACCCACGGCCAGCTCCGCCGAGATCAAGGAGGCCTATCGGCGAGCCGTCCGAACAGCGCATCCTGATGTCGGCGGTACGAGCGGCATGTTCCGGCTGCTCACGGCGGCGTACGAGACGCTGAGCGATCCGGGCCGGCGCGCCGACTACGACGCTCAGCTTGGTCATGGTGAGCGACCGCGCGAAGTGGACCGAGAACAAGCACCGCACGACCGGCACCAGTCCGAGTCGGGTGAACACGACGCTGACGGCGGCTGGGGTCACGAGACCACCTGGAACGTCGACGATCGCACCGCATCAGTTGAGCGGGACAGGCCGGACTCATGGGCCCATGGCCGAGGTGGTCGAGTCGCCTTCCGGACCCTGACCGGTGCTCTGGTCGCCAGCATCGTCATCGGCATTGCCTTCCTGCTCTACAACCCCGGTGCGCTCCAGCCCGCATCGGCCGGCACAGACCTGTTGGGCTGGTACGCGGATCGGCCCGGGGTCCGGCTGGTCGTGACCCTCGCGTACATCGTGCTCCTCGGTCTGGCTTGGATTGCGTCCGCGCGTGGCCTGCTCGTGGTTCATGGTGCGTTCACGGCTGCGGTGGTGGCCTGGCCGATCGCGTATTGGGACATCGCCAGTGGTGCGGCGCGTTGGTCCTACGTCGCCGGTGTCCTGCTGTGGCTTCTCTACAACGCGATGCTCGTCGGCTACATGGCCTTGGCCGGCGCCCGCCAGGAGCTTAGGCGATACGAGGACAGCTTCGGAGCGCGAGAGCCCGGCTCGTTGACGCTGTGGGCCCGAAGTGAGCGCGGAACGGTCGCGCTGCGGGTCGGATACGCGGTCGCTGCCGCCCTCTTCCTCGTCCTGGCCTGCGTCCTGGTCTTCGGCCACGACCTCATCCGCCCGGACGCGGCTGGAGCGGATGCTCTGGGCGCCGCCCTGCACTATCCGATCGCTGTCGCGGTGCTCGTTGCCGCCTACGGGTTCGTGGCGTACATCTCGATCCGCTATCCGCCGAATGGCCTGGAGTATCTGCACCTCGGTGTCGCGGTGAGCTTGGCGGGCTGGCCGCTGGCCTATTGGGACATCGCGACCACCGACGAGCGGTGGATGTTCGGCCTGGTCATGTCGACGTGGGTGGTGTACGTCGCAGTCTTCTACGGCACGTCGTCGATCATCGATCGGCGCAGGCCCACCCCGGAGTGGAGCCGGTAGGCGTCGGACGGTGTGCTCGTGCTGTCGCGTGGAGTGCCGATCGGTCCTGAAGGCAACAGCGCCGCGGTAGCCCGGTGGGCCGATCCCATGTTCCGCCTGGCGCCGCCTGTCACAGAACTCCACCCTGCCTGACCTACATGGGTGTCCTCGGCAAGCCGCCGTCGGGGACGCCCGGACGGAGGGCAGGGTATGGCACAGGGCTCGGTGGTCGCCGGCGCGATCGCGGCGCGTACGGGCGCGGCGCCGGCGCGGCCTCCGGGCGGCACGAGCACGGGCAAGAAGTGGCTGATGGGCATCGCGCTCGCCGTCGCCCTGAGTGTGGGTGCGGCCGCGACCATCGCGTTCATCCCGGTCGCCACGGTCATGGCCATCTGGTGCGAGATCACCGACCGGGCTCCCGGTGCGGAGTGCGTCATGGAGCCCGGCGGCGACGTCTGCACGGGCTCGGCGACCATGGTCAACGTGCCTGAGCCGTGGGCGGAGGTCTTCACCGCGGCCGGAGAGGAGTTCCAGATCGACCCCGCCTACCTGGCCGCCGTCTACCTGACCGAGAACGGCAACCAGTGGAAACCGCTGGACACCGATTGGCCCAGTTCTGCGTGTTGTCACGGCCCCATGCAGTTCAATCTGGGCGCGGGAACGTGGGATGCGTACAAGTACAGCGCCGACGGCGGACCACCGGATTACATGGATCCCTGGGACGCCATCTACACCGCGGGCAACCTGTTCACCCATGCCGACGCGTTGTACGGCAGCGTCACGGCGCAAACGCCCTTGGGCGACGTCGATCGCTGGGAGCCGGGCACGTTCGTCTACTCCGCGGCCAGCTACAACGCCGGACCGGCCGGCAACTGGAACAACAACGAGACGCTGCGCTACGTCGAGAACGTCCATGCGCTGATCTCGTCCAACTTCACCCAGGGCGGCGTCGGCGACTACGGCGGCCTCGCCACGTACCCCGCGCCATACGGCATGGACATCGGCGACGGTGAGGACGGCGGTGACGGGGGCTGGACCGGCTGCGGCGGCGGGGGCACCGGCGGTGGCCTGGACGGCGTCGTGCAGATCGCCGAGCAGGAGTACGCCAAGGGCATCGAGGAGCAGCCGATGGGCAGCAACTGCGGCCCGCGGATCAGCGACACCTACATCGCCAGCGGCTGCGAGCAGTGGTGTGCCGACTTCGTGAGCTGGGTGTTCCTGGAAGCCGGCATACCGTTCCAAGCGGTCTCGGGAACATCGCAGTACTTCTGGAGACACGACTGGCAGATACCGGCCGTCATCGGCATGGAGGCGTGGTTCCGTTCCGGCGGGCGCGGCCAGGAGTTCATCCCCGTCACCGGCAGCGGACCGGCCAAGCCGCCGCGTCCGGGCGACGTCATGATCTACTCCGGTCACGTGAGCATCGTGGTCGAGGTCGACGAGGCCAGCCGCACGCTGGTCACCGTCGGCGGCAACGAGAGCAACCGCATACAGCGCTCGTCCGGCACATTCACCATGGGGCCGAGCGGCCCGGTCGTCGGCTACGGCCGGATGAACCCATGAGCGCCCGCCTCGGTTCGCAGCGGCTGCTGATCGGGGCCGCGGCGGTGCTCGCCGTGGTCGGGCTCGTGCTGGTCCTCTCCGGTCCCGACGACGACGGTGGCAGCGGCGGCTCCGCGGGGGTCACCGCCGGGGAGGGACCGGCCGAGGATCCGACGACGGACGACGACGGGGCCGGTGGCAGCGGGGCGAGCGGTGGCGGAGCCGGCAACGAGGGCAGCGGAGCAGCGACGACGCCCGGCCCCACCGCGGACGGGTCGCCGGACCCGCCCGCCGACCAGGACGAGCCGCTGGAGCCGACGGACACCCCGACCGCGGCGCCGACTCCCGCGCCCCGTCAGACCCCCACCCTGCCACCCGGCATGCGGCTGCCCGAGCCGGTGGTCGTGCCCGACCCGGTCACCGTCGACGGCGGTAACCCGTCCGCGGTGGCCCTCGCCGCCCTGACCGCGGCATACAGCTTCGACACCGCCGGTGACGCTTCGGCCAGCGATGCCATGGCCCGTGCCGAGGCCTGGCTGACCGAGGAGTACGCGTCGTCGGCGTACGACCTGGAAGGGCTGGCCCAGGATGTCCAGCGCGACTGGGAGCTGTGGGCGGAGCACCAGGCGTTCGCCTCGATCAACTCCATCGAGCCACAGACCACCGACGTCGACCGGCCCGACACCGCGACCCAGGCGGAGCGACGGTTCTACGTGCGGGTGACGCCGGTCGGCCGCGACGCCTGGAACGGCGATCTCATGGTCCATCAGTGGTTCGTCTTCCTGGCCCGCGACTCCACGACGGACGAATGGCGCATCGTCGAGATGCAGACCCCGCTCGCCCACCGTTGACCCGACGCCCCTTGTCACAAACCGCCCTCCGGGAGCACCTTCAGAAGTAGGCCCACCGAACGGAGGCAGTCCCGTGGCGCGACACGATCCGGCGGACACCGCCGCCGGCGAGGCTGCGCCGGAGTCCGCCGCGACGGAGAGCCGCTTCGCCGCACGTCCGCCGGAGCCCACCATGAAGGGCTTCACGCCAGCCGCGCTCGTGGCCAGTGCGGTGGCCACTGTTGTCCTCGGCCTCGCACTGTGGGTCATCCTGGCCGTACTCGGCGAGCCCGGGCTCGGCGTGCTGTTCATGCTGCCCGTGCTGGGCTGCGCCGCCTGGCTGTACGTGGTGTCGGTCCGGCGTCGGAAGCGTGACGCGGTGATCGACGAACTGGCGACGGCGCTGGCCGATCACCTGGGCGTGCCGGACGCGTCGTACCTGGAGGTCGACGCGCGCCAGTGGCAGGACGGCTGGGTCGGTGTGCCGCACGTGCTGAACGTCCAGTACCCGACCGAGGTCGACGACACGGCCGCGGACTGGGCAGCGGGCATGGTCGAGGTCGTGCACGGGCAGCTGGAGCATCAGTACGTGGTGGGGCGGCACAACATCCGCGGGCGGCGCCTCACCCTGCGCGATCCCACCAGAGCCAGCGGGTCCCTGGCGCCCGACCCGGCCGGGCGGGCCGAGCGAGCCCGCGACGCCGTCCGGCGCGCGCTGCCGGAGAAGATCGACCGTCCGGTGCCCACTCAGGCCGACCTCGCCTCGTGGCTGATCCCGCTCGGCGTCGACGCCACCGGCACCCGGGTGGGCTGGAACCTCGCCGGTCCGCAGGGACACCTGCTGGTGCTGGGCCGGTCGGGCTCGGGCAAGCGGGTACTGCTGACCGGCATCGCGGTCGAGATCGCCGCCCGCGGCTGGCCGGTCTGGGTCGTCGACCACCGGCGCGTCGACCTGCTTGGCGTGCGCGACTGGCCGAACGTGCAAATCGTCGCTTCCACGCTGGACGACCAGATCGTCGTGCTCAACCAGGCCTGGCGTGAGATGGAGGGCCGGGTCGCGCTGGTCGAGAACGGCACCAGCCGGTCCGAGCTCGAGCCTCTGGTGGTGGTGGTGCACCACTTCCGTGAGTTCGCCGGGGCCGTCGCCGATTCCGCCCACCGGTCCGGCCTGGGCGCGGGTTCGGCGTCACTGGCGCTGGACCGGGTCACCGACCTGCTGCGCCACGGCCGGCAGGTCAACGTCTTCCTGGTGCTCAGCATCCAGCGCGCCGACGACCCGCTGCTACGCGAGGAGAATCGCGACGACCTCGGCGCCGTCGTGGCGTTGGGCCGGCTGGACGGCAAGGCCGCATCCGCTCTGTGGGGGAGCGCCGCCAACGCCGATCCGGCCGAGCACGTGCCCGGCCGGGCCACCATCCAGACTGGCGACGCGCCACCCGTGGTCGTCCAGTGCTACTGGACCCCGGATCCGCGCGAGGCTCGACGCGGCAACGACGAGCAGGAGCTCTACATGCTCGACGCCCTGCGGCCCAACCTGGTGACGCATCCGGTGCTGCATGTGCGGCGGTCGCGAGCGCTGACCGACAACCCGGAGGCGGCGTGGCGGCTCAACCTCGACGCCGACCTCGCCGAGGGCTACGGCCCGGCCGCCAGCCTCGCCGACTGGAGCCGCGCCCGCACACCGTCGCCGTCCGGCGGCACCGACGGCACGGACGCCACCGGCTGGTCGGAGATGATCATGGTGTCGCAGGTCCAACCCGGCAACCTCGTCCGCCTCGACGACGACACCGGCTGGGTCGTCGTCGAGCAGGTCGATCCGGTCGAGAACGACGGCACCAGCCTGCGCATCCACTGGCGCGGCAACCACGGCGCCGGCACGCAGGTCGTCTCGCGGACCCGCGCGGTGCGCATCCGGCACCTCAACGACGGCATCTACTAGGGGGTGTCGATGGCCGACTCCGTCTCCGACAACGACCTGTTCATGATGTTCCTCGCCGCCCCGCTCGCGCTACCTATCGCCGCGCCACTGGTGTTCGGCGCGTGGGAAGAGGGCCGCGAATGGATGATCGAGCGCGGCTTCATCGCGTCCGCCGAGGATGCCGTGTGGACCGTACCGGGCTGGGAAGGAGCAGGCATCAGCGGAGCACACGTCGTGCTGCTCGTGTGCCTGATCGTGCTCGTCCTGGCCATCGGTTCCATGGTGTCGCGGCGCCAGCGCAGCAAGAAGATCGACACCGAGGGCTGGGGCTCCAGCTGACTGTAGCCCCAGACACGGCGGCCAGGACGATCCAGCTCTGTCAGCTGTGGTCGGTGTCAGAAGATCTCCAGTGTCGCCGGCGCTCGGTGCCAACCGAACCCGGCCGATGCGCGGGCGACGGCGCCCGGTGTCCGCTCGATGATCAGACCGCCGGCGGCCAGCGTCCCCGCGGACACACCGCCCAAGTACAGCGAGCCGAGCTGGCGAACGTCCAGTGTCAGGTCCGCTTCGGCGTCGGTGCGCTCACAGTTGGCTGTGGTTGAGTCACCGACCAGTCGCCAGCGACCGGCGTTCTCCCTGAACTCTGTGTCGGTGAGCTCCAGCACGAGGTCGATGGGGGCGCCGTAGCGGCGGGCGGCGAGCGCACGCGGCACGTCGAGCACACGCACCCAGAGCGCTCCGCGCTTCCCGCCGCCCAGCGCGTCGGGGTTGGTGACGAGGTGCGGCAGCGGGTCGTCGATCGGGTTGTGGCCGTACTTGACGGTGCGTACCAGGTCGATGGACAGCAGGAAGCGCCACAGGCAGACGTATGCGTCGGTCGTCTCGGCCACCAGCTCGATGACCCTGACCTCACCGTCCGGGCCGGTGCTGTTCCAGCCGCCCTTGGTGCGGTACCGGGCGTAGCCGCGCACACCGCCGTCGTCCTCGTACATGACCGCGCGCTCGGCGCTCATGCCACGGCGCCAGCTCTTCGGGTCGGAGGTCAGGTACTCCCACCAGCGGCCGGGACGGCTGGACAGCCCTGCACGCTCCGGGAGGATGCGCTCGTAGACGGCACGGAGGTGGTCGACCACGTCGCTGGTCACCGCGTGCCGCAGCCGGGCGCCGGCCGGCACGCTGCCCGGCAGCGAGGTTGCGCGGGTGGGGATCTCGTAGGGGACCTCCCATGACGCCAGCCCATAGCCGAAGCGCCCGTAGATGGCGCCCTCGCTTGCCCACAGGGCCGCGATGGGCTCCGTGCCGCGACCGCGCGCATCGGTCAGCATGGCGGACATCACCGACGTCAGCACTCCGCGCCGGCGATGCGTCGACGCAACGGCGACGCCGGTGACGTGGGCCGTCGGCACCACCGCGCCCGGGACGGCGAGATCGCGGGTGAGGACGGAGCCGGTGCCGACCATGGCCTCTGCGTCGGAGACGACCTGAATCCGTTCCGGCTCGAACACCTTGCGGTACAGGCTGGAGGCGTCGTCATCGGGATCGTCGAGGAACGCTCTGGTGATCAGGGTTTCCAGCTCGTCGTAGTCATCGTCGGTCGCGGTGCGGAGCTCGAGCTCGTTCGTCACCGTCCTTGTGTAGCGCATGGCGGCGCCGGCTGACTATGCGTTTTCCGTCCCGATCCGACACCGGCGACATGGTCAGCCGCTGGGCCCGTGGCCGGCTGGGCCGCCGATGAAACCGAGGTGGCCGTCGCGTGCGCCGGTGGTGGGAGCGTGGCGTTCGCCCTCGAGTAGTCGCAGCGCCCGCTTCTTCTCCTCGAGCCGGCCTCGGACCCGCTTGAGCGCATCATTGATGAGGTTCTGGATGGCGGCCCACCGCTCGCCGAGCGAACTGATCACGGCATTGCACACCGAGGTGACGGCGTTCTCGATGCGCTTCGGGATGGCGGCGTCGGCCGGGTTCGGCACCGCGTCGTACGTCTTGCGGATGATCCTCCGCTGGAGGGCGCCGACCTCGGCGACGGTGCGCTCCTTGCTTGCTCTCGCCTCGGCGAGCCCATTCTCCAGCGTTCGGACGGTGCGCTCCAGCTGGCGCACCTCGTCCTCCAGTTCGGCTCGTCGGTGGGTCGGTGCGGTCGACACCTGTCACCTCCTCGCTGCTCGTGCACGTGCCATGGTCGGGGGCGGGTAGGCCGCTGAAGAGCTCGCTCAGCGGCGGGTGACGTGGACGGCCTCGCGGCCGCGGTCGCGTACGGCGCGGGCCGCCTGCGGGATGATCTGGCTCAGTCGCTTCTTCGCGCGGCCGAGCGTGCCGGACACGTCGTCGGTGCGCTTTCGCAGCTGCTCACCGCTGGTGAGGATCTGCGTGGCTCCGCTACCGAGCTGCCCGGCGCCCGCGGCGACGTCGTCGACAGCGTGTTCGAGAGAGCCAGCGCTGGCGCGCAGGCTCTCGGTGAGCTGGGCGACCTGGCTGGCGATGGGTCTGATCTGCGGCTCGAACACGGCCGCCAGATCGGCGTCGCCGCGTTGGAGCTGGTCGCACGCTTGGGTGAGGATGCGCGCGCCGCCCTCGGTCTCGGCCGCGGCGCGTTCGAGCGCGGCGAACCGGGACCGCGCCTCCTCAGCCCTGGCGCGCAGCCGCTCGCTGGCCGCCCGCGCCTCCTCGGCCGGGGCACGCAGCTCGTTCAACGCCTCGACCGCGGCCTGTGCCTTCTGCTCCAGCTCGGTGAGGCCGCGCGACGTCTCGTCACCGCCGTGGGTGAGACTGGCCGACACCTCGATGAGGATCTCGCCCGATTCCTTGATGCCCGGCATGCTGGGCCACCTTTCTCAGCGTTCGTGGCCGCGCCGTGGTCCAGCGGGCCGCCCACTTCTGTAGGTGCGTCCGGGGCGCCGGATGTGACACGACCGGTGGGGTTGGTCTGGATCGATCACAGGGCTCCGGCCGTGACGTTCACGGCTGCCAGCGCCACGGCGGTCGCCACCGTCAGCTCCCCTCCATACCGCGCCATGGCGACCGGATGGGGCCTGCGCGCGAGACCGGCTCCGGCGCACACCCGCGGCAGGCGCCGCGCGGCCGCCGTCATCAGCGCCGTCGCCACCACGGCGACCGTGCAGGCAGCCAGCAGCGCCAGGGACGTCGCCGCCGACGCCGTGGTGCCGACGACGGCCATCACCCCGGCCGCGACCACGGCGACCACAGCCGTCACGGTCACGACGATGCGCCGGGACTGTTCGTCGCGCTGGGTCAACCACTGCGCGAACTCCGTCTCGGCCGCGCGCACGGCGTCGCGGCGGCGGCCGAGGGAGGTCAGCGCCACGCCGACGTCGGAATCCGCGGCCCGTCGCAGCAGGTGCGGCTCGCTCGCCGAACCACCGGTGTCGTCCGTCGTCGGCGGCGGAAGCCCCTGCTCGGCGCGGACCACCGCGGTGTGTTCGAGGCCGGCCTCCGCGGCCGCGCCGGCCCGTTCGATGCTGCGCAGCCGCGCCGCCGAGGCGACCTCGCGCTGCTCAGAGTCCTCGCGAGTGCCGGCCTCGTCGTTGCGAAGGAGCTGTTCGGTGCTCTGGACCGCCGAGGTGAACCGGGACAGGGTCGCGCAGTACGCGCGCATGGCCGGTCCGCGCGAGGGCTGGTGGCGTTCGCCGGAGGCGCTCGTCGCGCCGGGCTCGAGGTCGGTGGTCATCGCGGTGCCTCGGACGATCCGGCCAGCCGCTCGCCCAAGCCGGCCACGACACCAGGTCGCGACGGCGGTAGCTGTTCGCCGGGTTGGAGCGGATCGACGAGCACGGGCTCGCCGGTGCCGGCGAGGTCGTGGAACCAGAACCGGCCCCGTGACGCCGCGAACGGCGGACGCCGGCCGATGAACCCACCGGTGTCGATGATGTCGGCACCGGCGTCGGCGCGTAGCTGGAGGCGCTCGCCGTGCGGGCCCAGCTTGCGGTGCCGGTCCGGCGTGTCGAGCCAGATGAGCGGGAACACCGACGTGGACGGACCGGTGCCGCACAGCCAGGCGAGGGGGTGCGGCTCGTCGTCGTAGTACGGGACCTCGATGCCGGCGTACTGCAGTCCGAGGACTGCCACGAACGTCGGCCCGGCCGCTCGGGTCGCGAACGACGGCAGCAGGTCGAGCTGGTCCTCGCCCACCGTCACGACCCGGCGCCCAAGCCACTCGGTGACCTGGTCCAGCGGCCGGCGGCCGGGGATGCGCTCGGGCAGCAGGTCGACGACGACGAAACCGGCATCGTCGGCGCTGGGCTGGAGCGCCAGGCCGGCGAGGACGGCGCTGATTGTGCTGACTGCACGGAGCTCGTCGCGGGCGGCCAGCAGCAGCCCGCGACCGTCGCCCGGGCGGGCCGGGACACCGACCAGCGGTGGCTCCACTCCGACCGGTGCGCCCAGGTAGATGGTGGGTTCGGCGGCGGCGGCCAGCGCCGGCGCCACGTCCGAGACGTCGACGCCGCCGGAGCCGCGGCTCACCCGGATGCGTGGGCTGGAGCCGTCGCGGATTACCACGTCGGTGCGCAGGCGCTGACGCTCGTCGGCGTCGAGCAGTCCGGCCTGGAACAGCTGGTCGGCGTCTTTGTCGCCGCGTGCCTGGTTGAGAACGCCGGAGCCGCGGCGCCCGGTGTCGAGGCGGTCGCGGACGGTGCGGTCGAACAGCAGGCTCAGCTCGTCGGGTTTGCACCTCAGGCCGACCCGCAGCTCGAGCTGGTCGAAGACCGAGGCCTTCTGCGAGCCGCGCCCAGCGCCGACGGAGTTCAGGCTCTGGGTGGCCAGCAGCACATGGATGCCCTGGCTGCGGCCCTGCTTGACCAGCACGTCCAGGGTGTCCCACGCGGCGTCCTCGGTGGGTCCGGCAAGCATGAGCTGGAACTCGTCGGCGACGAACAGCACCCGGGGGAGGACCTCGCCGGTCACTTCCCGGTACTGGGCGAGGTTCTTGATCTCGCGTCCGCTGCTGACCGACGCCTCCTTGAACAGCCGTTTGCGCCCGGCGTCGACCGTCAGCAGGTGGCTCAGCACGCCCAGCGCGAACGTGGCGTCGGCCTCGATGCCGACGGCGCGCACGTGCGGCACCGCGGGGCGGCCCGGCCGGGGAGCGTACTCGGCGAACTCCACACCGGCCTTCATGTCAAGCAGGTACAGCTCCAGCTCCTCCGGCGGGTAGCGGCGGACCAGCGCGTGGATGAACGCGTGGAGGAGAGTCGTCTTGCCCGAGCCTGACGGGCCGACCACGATGCCGCCGATGGCCACGTCTTCGTCGTCGCCGACGCGCAGCTCGATAGGGGAGCCGTTCGCGCTCTGTCCGACAGTGGCCGCGACGGTGGTGAGCGTGCTGCCCGTGCCGGCGGGCTGGGTGGCGAGCAGATCGGCCAGGACGACGGGGCGGTTGACGCCGCGACGGACGGCCGGGGCGAGCACGGTGGTGAGGAACCGGTGCTGGGCGGAACCGGGCGGGTTGGGACAGCGGATGCGCGCGTTGTGGTGCAGCACCGGTGGTGACGACTCCCAGGTGGCCCCACCCTCATGGTCGACGTGGAGGTGCTCGGCGTTCTCGAGGAGGTCGGTTAGGGCGAGGCCGCCTGGCAGCTGGCGACCCGCGTCGATGACGGCGATGACGGCGACGCCGCACCGTTGCCCCGTGCGGGCCAGGGACCAGAGCTGCTGGGCGTCGTCGGCGACGAGGTTGGGCCCGAGCCCGGCGGCCAGCACCAGCGAGCACGGGATGCCGCCGGCCGAGCCCGTCTGCCAGCGGCCGACCAGGGAGTCGTCGTCGCCGAGCAGCACCTGGCTGTTGAGCCGGTGCACGTGTTCGCGCAGGGCCCGCAGCTCCGCGGAGACCTCCTCGTGGGTGGCCCGCACGCCGCCGGCCACCAGCGGCTCGGGCAACCGGCTCAGAATGCCGAGGTTCTGGCCCAGGCCGCCGGGATCGAGCGGGTGGACGCGCAGCGAGCCGGGGAGCGCGGAGGCGAGCGCGCGGGTGACGAAGGCCTGCGCGAGGTTGTGCGCGGGCGCAGTCCCGCCGGGTGCGTGCGTGATGACGACGTTGCCGCCCAACGCGGGCAGGACGAACGGAAGCTCCACGATGCTGCTGGGGGAGGCGAGGCCCAGTGTGGCGACCCGGACCACCTGGGTGGCCTCGACGGGCTCGTCGTACTGCTCCGCCCAGACCGGCGACTCCCAGCCGGCGTGCGCGTATCCGGGGCCGCGCTCGAGGAGTTCGGCGATGTCGAGCCGGACCCGGTCGGCCGCGGCGAACAGCGAGGCGGTGGAGCGCGCCTGGCGGCGGCGGGCCGCGGTGGCGATCTCGTGCTGGTCGTCGACCAGGCGACGACGCTCCCTCTCGGCGGCCGACGCCGCCAGCGTGCGCAGGTGCCGCGCGGCGTCTTCGGCGGCCTCGACGGCGTGGACCAGCCGGGTGGGGCCGTCGTCGGCCACGGCGGGCCCTCGAAACGGCCCGTTGTGGAGGGCGGAGATGCGCATGCCTGCTCTTCCTCCCGGTCCCAGGTGTCTGTCCTCTACGAAAGTGCACGGAGAGGTCACTCTGTGACCGAGTAGGTGCGAGCTCCTGGCCGCGGGTCGTCGCTGTCTGCACACGCCGAGGCCCTGCCGTGCCCCCGAGGTCCCGCGGCCGCCGGGTGGCATCGCTGCCCCCGCCGCCCGGTCAACCGCAGCAGCCTCACACCGTGGCCCCCGAAATGATCACGTTCAGCAGGATCCCCCGTGCCTCACCATGATTGCGAGCATGGTGTGACACGGGATTTCGTGCTGAACGTGATCATTTCGAGGTCCCGCGTGCCCACGGATCGGGGTGGAGGGTCCGAAATGTCACGAAATCTCGACGACGTCAGCGGTATTCGTCGTCGCCGTCGTCGGGAACTCGGACAAATCGCTCCAGCATTTCTGCCTCAGTTTCCCATTCTGGGTACTTGACCAAGATCGAACTGGTTACGATGCCGGTGACCAGCCCGACACCGAACACCCAGAGGTCGCCAGAGAACCACCCGAACAGGCCGATCGTCCCGGCAGCCGTCAATGCGCCCTGGCCGATCACCGTGGCCCAGCCCGCCACGTGGTCGTTGTCGCGGCGGCGAGCGATGAAGTCGACGCCGCCGCACCCCAAGCCGATGACCGCCACCGGGATGAAGGCTTCGTGCAACGGCGCGATGCCGCCGAGGTCGAGCAGTGTAGCCACCGCGGCGAGGACGATCGCCACGATGGACGCGACCATGGTGCCGATGCCGAGCAGCAACAGCTTCGTCTGCCGCACCGCCATCGAGGTATAAGCCTCGACGGCGGCATTCTCGGCGTTCAAGAAATCATCTCTGTATTCCATGTACACCTCTTCGCCATGGCGCCCCAGGAGCCCCGATCACTGACACGTAGGTGTCCGAGCAAGCACCTCCGTGACGAGATGATCCGGGAGAACTGGGCGCTCGGCAAACGGAGCGGCTCCTTTGAACGGATATGCCATTCAATGACCGAAGCATGTCCGGGGGCAAGAGGTCCGAACCAAACTGATACACGGAACAACAGCCTTCTGGTGCGATTGTTCAGTTATGTCCGATAAATTCTTCCTCCGGATGGCCGAGGCGCGAGCGCTGGACGGCCGAACCGACTCCGCCGGACGGCCGAGCCACCCGAGCACACATGACGGCGCCCGCCGGGGAGGTGTGTCCCGGGCGGGCGCCGTCGGGTCGTGCTGGGGGTGCTGAGGCTCTCCGGTCAGCCGACGTAGTCGGAGAGGTCGTTCAGCAGGGCCGCCTTCGGCTTGGCGCCGACGATCTGCTTGACGACCTGGCCGCCGGAGTAGACGTTCAGCGCCGGGATCGAGGTGATCCGGTAGCTGGCCGCGATGTCCGGGTTCTCGTCGACGTTCAGCTTGACGATCTCCAGGTTGTCCTGCGAGTTCGCGATCTCCTCGAGCACCGGGGCGATCATGCGGCACGGCCCGCACCACTCGGCCCAGAAGTCGACAAGCACGGGCTTGTCGCTCTGCAGCACCTTCTCATCGAAGTCGGCGCTGGTGACGTGCTGGATGTTGCCCATGTGTGACTCCTCGTTGGTGGGCGCTTCTTTTTCGGGTGAGAGTCTCAAGAGACGACGAGCTCCGGCTTGACCTCGCGCGCGACGTCGAGGTCGGAGAGGTACCGCTCGGCGTCGAGGGCCGCTTGGCATCCGGTGCCGGCGGCCGTGACGGCCTGCCGGTACGTGTGGTCGACGACGTCGCCGGCGGCGAACACGCCCGAGACACCGGTCTTGGTGGATGGCGCGTCGACCAGGATGTAGCCCTGGTCGTCCAGCCGCAGCTGACCCTTGAACAGCTCCGAGCGGGGGTCGTGGCCGATGGCGACGAACAGCCCGGTGACGTCGAGGGTGCGCTCGTCGCCGGTGACGGCGTCGCGCAGCCGCAGCCCGGACACCTTGTCCTCGCCGAGCACGTCGGTGACGACGGTGTTCCACACGAACTCGATCTTGTCGTTGGCAAACGCCCGCTCCTGCATCACCTTCGACGCCCGCAGGCTGTCGCGACGGTGGATGAGGTAGACCTTCCGCGCGAACCGGGTCAGGAACGTGGCCTCCTCCATCGCGGAGTCGCCGCCGCCGACGACGGCGATGTCCTGCTCGCGGAAGAAGAAGCCGTCACAGGTGGCACACCACGAGACCCCGTGTCCGGAAAGCCGCTTCTCGTTCTCCAGACCGATCTCGCGGTACCGGGACCCGGTGGCGACGATGACGGCGCGGGAGCGGTGGTCGTTGCCCTCGCTGTCCGTCACGACCTTGACGTCGCCGGTGAGGTCGACCTCGACCGCGTCGCGGGTGAGGATCTCGGTGCCGAACCGCTCGGCCTGGGCGCGCATCTCGTCCATGAGCGCCGGGCCCAGGATGCCGTCGCGGAATCCTGGGTAGTTCTCCACATCGGTGGTGTTGATCAAGGCTCCGCCCCAGCTGACTTCCCCCTCGAGGAGGAGCGGCCGCAGCCGCGCTCGGGCGGCGTAGACGGCCGCGGTGTAGCCGGCCGGACCGGAACCGATGATGATCAGGTCACGGATGTCGGTCACGCTGGTGCCTTCCCTAGCTCGTCGGTTCCATCTGCCCCAACGGATACTAGGCGTTCGGCATTCCCGACGGGGTGCGGTCGGGCGCCGCGTCAAACCTCAGTCCGGGATGGGCACCGTGACCGGCTCGGCGATCTGCCCGGTGCTGCCGGAGTTGCAGGTGTCGAGCAGCCAGCCATCGAGGCTACCGTCGCCGGCGTCGAGCACTACCAGCACTCCCGCGTACTCGTACTTGGAGCCGACGAGGTCCTGCTCGAGCTCGTCGGCAAGGACCTGGCCGCACTCGTCGACGACCTGGCCGCGGCTCTCCCAGACCTCGGTGACGGCGCTCTCCAGCTGCTCGGCACTCAGACCCGCGGTGGCCTCCTCTTCGGCTGCCGAAGGGCCCTGTCCTTCGTAGAGGCTCGGAGCCGGGCCGACGCGGGCGTCGGACTGGACGGAGTCGTCGCCGCTGGCGGACTCGGCCCCGCTGCCCGCGGCGACCTCGCCGCTGCTGGCGTCGTCGCCACCGCTGCCGGAGGTGACGACCACATAGCCGGCCAGGCCCAGGACGCTGACGCTGGCGGCCGCGGCGAGCGCGGTGGGCAGCCGGCGACGGAACCAGGCGACCGTGCCGCCGTCGCTCTCGGCCCCGGTACGCACCGGTGCGGACCGCGCCGCGACGCCGTCGGCGACGGTGCCGGCCCTGGCAGCCTGCTCGGCCGCCAACGCGGCGCCGATGCGCGCCGCGACGAACTCGGGGACGGGCACCTCGGCCGGGGCGTGCCGCAGCGCGGCGCCGACCTGGGTGACCTGCTCGACCACCGCTTGGCATTCGGCACACTGACCGACATGGGCCTGGACCTCGCGCGCTTGGCGCGCGTCGAGGGCACCGCCGGCCAGCTCGGCCAGGACGTGAGCAGGAGGATGCGCGCCGGCTGCGGTCACCGCTGCTCACCTCCTGGTCGTGGTCGTGTCCCCGATGGGACGTCGCCGCCGGCGGGCTGGTTCCCGCTGGGCGCCAACCGGTCCGGCCCCGTGCGACCCGGACCCGCCCGCTCCGGCGCCGACCGGCCGGAGGCCAGCCGCCCGGGTGCCAGCAGCGGGACCAGCTTCGCGCGGGCCCGCGCGCACCGGCTCTTCACCGTCCCGACCGGCAGTCCGAGCATCTCAGCGGCCTCGGCCACCGGGAAACCCTCGACATCGACCAGGACCAGCGGCACCCGCTGCTCGTCCGGGAGCGAGGCCAGAGCGTGCTCCAGATCGACCCGCAGCGCGGTCTGCTCGGCCGGGTCGCTGGCCGGTTCGGTGACAGGAGTCACACCGGCGATCTCGGTGCCGTCGAAGGCGACCGGATCGGCGGGGCGCGCGGCGCTGTGCCGCACCCTGTCGAGGCAGGCGTTGACGACGATGCGGTGCAGCCAGGTGGTGACCGCCGACTCCGACCGGAACGAGCCGGCCCGGCGGAAGGCGTTGATCATGGCGTCCTGGAGCGCGTCGGCAGCGTCGTGCGGATCACCGAGCGTGCGCAGCGCGACCGCCCAGAGGCGGTCCTGGTGCCGGGTGAACAGCTCGCCGAACGACTCGGGATCGCCGTCGACGTGGCGGCGCAGCAACTCCTCGTCAGTCACCCCGTGCCCTCGCTGGGGCTGTGTCACCCCAATACCTCCGCTTCGGCGATACCACCTCGGTAGTTGCCGCCATCCAGGGGCAACCGAGTGAACCACACAAGGACGTACCGGGTGCTGACGGCCTCGTCAAGCGTGTGCGTGACATTCTGCTCCGCGCCTTCGACGGAACCCACCGCCGTCCAGCCGTCGAGATCGGATGGCGCCTCGCCGGCATCGGCGGGGGCGACCCTGATCTCGAAGTCGGCGTCGGCGCTGAGCAGCGCGAGCCGCAGCTCGCGGACGTCGACGGCCTCCCCCAGATCGAGGTACAGCCCGACGCCGGGCTTCTGCAGCTCCATCGGGTCGTAGTAGTTGACGGTGGTCCAGGCGGTCTCAGGGTCGTCGTCGAGGACGTTGTCGACGTCGCTCGGGTTCTCCTGGCCGTTGTCGCTGAACGGGTCGAAGTCGGTGGCCGCGGCGAGCGCGAGCGGCGTGGGCTCGGCGGCGGGGGTCTCCTCCTCCGGCGACGTCGTGGCGGAGGCCGACGACGATGGCTGTGGCGTGGACTCGTCGTCGCCGGCATCGTCGATGGCGCCCAGCAGCAGCTGCAGGCCCACCAGGGTGGCGCCGACCAGCAGCAGCATCGCGGCCATGACGCCGAGCAGCCGGGCGGTGCGGCCGGAGCGGCGGCGCTCGCGCCGCTGCTCGATGCGGCTCGGCGGAGGGGGCGTCCCGGGCTCGTCGAGCAGGGCCGGTGGCTGCTCCATGAACCGGGCCGGCTCGGTGATGACGGCGCGCTGCGGTCGGGCACCGGCGGCCAGTTCCGCGGCGACGGCGACGGGCGTGACCAGCGGCGTGGCGTGGTGACGGCGGGCGTGCCCGATGGAGCGGTCGGTGACGGCGTCGAGGTGACGGGGGACGCCGGGCCGCACCTGCCGCGGCGATGCGAGCCGTCCGTCGATCAGCGGCGCGGGCGGCAGCCCTTCGACGCCACCGGTGGGCCAGCGCGCGGTCAGCGCCGCATATAGGACGCAACCGATGCCGATGGCGTCCAGCTCGGCCGGGTTGGGGCGGCCGGAGGGGTCGAACTGGCCGGGGTCGCCGAGCTCCTCCGGCACCGCGGCGGGACCGCGCAGGGCGTACTCCGTCTCCAGCCCGGCGATCTTGACCGAGCCGTCCGCGGTGACGAAGACCAGGCTGGGGTCGAGGTGTCGGTGCGCCAGGCCCTGGGCGTGCGCGGCGGACAGCGCCTCGGCCACCTCACGGCCGACCGCGGCCGCCTGCTCGGGGTGGAACGCCCCGCTGGCCAACAGCGCGGCGAGGCTCTGACCCGGGGTCCACTCGCGCACGACGTACGTGACGTCGTCGGCACCGATGTCGAGGATGCGCAAAAAGCGTGGGTCGGAGACGGTGGAGGAGACCCGGGCGGCGGTGGCGTACCCGGGCGCGCGGGGGTCGTTGGAGGCGATCGCCTGGACGAAGACGGCACGGCGTAGGACGTCGTCGACCGCCTGCCAGGACTGGACACCGTCGGAGTCGTCGAGCAGGCGCTCGAACCGGTAGCGACCGGCGACCGTGCGCCGTTGCCCCGGGAGCGGCCCGCGTTGGTCCAGCATCGCCTCCGCCGAGGGACCCGCGTGGGTGCCGGCAAGGGGCTGGGCAGCCCTCGCACCGTCGCGACCCCCGTCCACTTCCATGGTAGGGCGAATCGAACTGGTTCGGTCGCGATGCGTGTGGGCCGTGGTGTCGAAAAAGCTCGGCACGCCGGGCAGGGTCTCGTCGAGGAAGAACTCCGACGTCATGCCGGGGTCCATGGGGCGGCGGAAGATGCTCAGCGTGCCGGTCTCGGCGGGCAGCTGGTACTCGGCGGTGTCCTCCAGGAGGTCGCCGGGGTCGATGGCGATCGACGGCG
This sequence comes from Jiangella asiatica, assembly GCF_004349065.1. Taxonomy (GTDB): domain Bacteria; phylum Actinomycetota; class Actinomycetes; order Jiangellales; family Jiangellaceae; genus Jiangella; species Jiangella asiatica. Next base: position 7,555 of record NZ_SMKZ01000007.1, on the reverse strand, counting down.
CGGTGTCGCCGCGCAGCTTGGCCAGCACCAGGGCGACGGCCCGCCGGATCTCCTGGACCCGGAACGCGTAGGCCAGGCCGATGAACGTCACCAGCCCCACCGTGCCACCGACGATCAGCTCGACCAGCCGCACGATCATCGAGGGCAGCGCGTCGAGTGCGCCGAGCGAGCTCCAGCCGCGCCACACCAGCCACGCCAATGCGGCGGCGATGGCCGAGTGCAGCACCAGCCGGATGACGTGCTGGACGAGCTCGCCGCCGGCCAGCGACCCGATGCGGCGCTGCAGCCGGTGGACACCGACCATGGCGCCGATCAGGTAGCCGACGCTGTATCCGCCGGCCAACGCCATGGTGACGTACTGGTCGCCGGGGGCGAAGACGGCGACGCCGACCGCGCCGACCATGATGACCGCCGACACCCAGATCTGCGTGTAGAAGGGCGTCTTGGTGTCCTGCAGCGCGTAGAACCCGCGCAGCACCAGGTAGTGGACGGTGAACGCGACCAGCCCTGGCATCAGCACGACCAGCGTCAACGCCAGTCGATCGGTCTGCCCGCCGGCCGAACCGTAGTCGAAGATCATGGCGGTCAGCGGGAACGCCAGCGCCGCCATCAGCGCGCCCAGCGGGATGATCACCGCCAGGCACATCCGCAAGGCGGAGATCAGCTTGGTGCGGACCTGGTTCAGCTCACCGTCCGCGGCGAGGTCGGACAGCCTGGGCAGCAGTGCGGTGGCCAGCGACACGGTGATGACCGAGTGCGGCACCATCATGATCAGCATGGCGTTCGCGTACACGGAGTATCCGGCGCCGGCGTCGCCCGCGCTGACGCTGCTGGCACCCGAGGCCACCTTGACGACGACCAGGTAGGCCAGTTGGTTGACCACGACGAACGCGACCGTCCACAGGCCGAGCCGGACCGACTCGCCGAGCCCGTGGCCGCGCCAGTCGGTACGGAACCGCAGCGAGAAGCCGGTCTTGCGCAGTACCGGGATCAGGATCAGCGCCTGCGCGACCACGCCGAACGTCGAGCCCACGCCGAGCAGCAGGGTCTGGGTGGTGGTGAACGGCTCGAACCCCTGGGTGCCCCAGACGCCCAGGAACACGCCGAACACCGCGATGGCCACGACGTTGTTGAGGATCGGCGACCACATCATCGGGCCGAACCGGCCCTTGGCGTTGAGCATCTGGCCGATCAGCACGTACAGCCCGTAGAAGAAGATCTGCGGCAGGCAGAACCGGGCGAACATGACCATGTTGTCGAAGTACGGCCGCATGTCCGGCTGCAGGAACCGGTCGTCCACGATGAGCCGCATGAGCAGCGGCGCGGCGAGTACCGCGATGACCGTCGCCAGGCCGAGCACCGTGATGGCCAGGCTGAACAGCCGCTGCGAGTACGCCTGGCCGCCGTCGGCGTCGTTCTTGATGGCCCGCACCAGCACCGGGACCAACACGGAGTTGAGGACTCCGCCGCCCACCAGAATGTAGATCATGTTGGGCAGGACGTTGGGCACGTTGAAGACGTCGGCGGTGGCCGCCGTCAGGCCGATGGCGGCGGCGATGACGGCGGCCCGCGCGAACCCGGTCAGCCGCGAGACCACGGTCCCAGCGGCCATGATGGCGCTGGAACCGAGCAGACCCGAGCTGCGGGATGGCTCTTGGGTGGCCGTCACCGAGTAACCTCCTGGGCCGGCGACGGGTCGTGCGACGAGCCTCGCGGGGGCTCGTCCGGCGGGACGGGCCGGTCGGCGGGGTCGTCGTCGACGGCGTCATCATCGTCGCGGTGGCCCTTGCGCAGGGTCCGCCGGACGATCGCGGCGGCGAACAGCGCACCGGCGGCGCCCACGATGATCCAGCCGATTGTGCCGTAGTCGGTGGCGTTGACGATGGTGGGCTGGGCCGGGCCGATGGGTGTGCCGTCGGCGGTGGTGAGCCGGACGGCGATGGGCACCCGGCCGTTGGCGGCGGCCTCCGCGGTGACGGTGACCTGCTGCCGCTCGCCCGGCTGGACGAGGGTCGGCTCGACCTCTTCGACGCGCAGGCGGTCGACGTTGGTGGAGTGGATGTCGAGCGTCACGTTGACCGGCTCGGACAGCTCGTTGGTGATGGTCAGCGGGAACGACCCGGTGCGGCTGGACAGCGTGACCGACTCCGGGACGGTGACGGTGATGCGCGAGAACTGCGCGTCGAGGTCGTCGGTGATGGCCGCGGCGTAGGCGGCGCCGGCGACGGGGTCGTCGCGCCAGCCGGTGGACGCGGAGCGGAGCGTGGCCAGGGTGAGGGCGTCGGTGACGCCGTCGTCGTCGGCGAGCAGGCTGGCGTAGTGGGCGGCGTCCTCGTGCAGCGCCGCGGTGGCGTCGACGTTCGCCGCGGGCAGCAAGTTGGCGTCCTCGGCCGGATCAGGGGTGAAGCTCTCGCGCTCCCCGGTCTGGTCCAGCTGGGAGACGTCGAACGTCTCGACCCACGGGATGGTCGTCCAGGTCTCGATCACCGACAGCGCGACGGCGGGATCCGGTCGCCAGCGAACCGGCGGCGCGGCGACCAGGAGCGACGGCTCGACGTCCTCGGCGGCCGCGGCCATGGCGACCATCGCGGTCTCGGCGAGCCACCGCTGCCGCAGATCGACGGCGGCGGCCTGCGGGTCGTCGATGGCGCCGGCGTCGGTGAGTGCGTCACTGAGCCCGAGGTCCGTGGCCACCACGCGCATGGCGGCGTCGTCGACCCGGAACTCGCCCAGCGCCCCGGACTCCGCCACGGCGTTGCCGGGGACGACCACGGTCTCGGTGCCGGCCGCGGCGAGCGAACCGAGCACCTCGTCGGTGACGGAGGCCGCGTCGAGCCAGGCGACACCGGAGGTGCCGCCGCCGAGGGCCCGGGCGGCCTGGTCCGCGGCGGCCGTAGCCTGCGCGGTCAGCTCGGTGGCCAGGCCCGGATCGGAGCCGGCCAGCGCCGCGACGTCGGGCATCGCATAGGGCAGCACCCACAGGTCGCTCTCGCCGGTGGCCTGCGAGAGCGACTCCCGCCATTCGCGCGCGGCGTCGGAGTCGGCCCGCGACCCATCGACCGGACCGGACGGCGACGCGACCTCGTACCCCTCGGCCATGACGTTGACGGTGTCGAGCAGGTCGGGATCGACGGCCCAGGTGACCGGCGCGCCGGCGCCGGCCTCGACCAGGCCGTTCAGCGACTCCTCGGGGCCGATCTCGGCGGCGAGGGAGTCGTCGAGCAGGGTGCCGTCGGGCATCATCGTCGGCCGCGCCGCGAGTGGCCACAGCACGCCGACGGGGACGGTGGGCAGGTCGGCGGTACTGCTCAGCCAGGGCACCACCGTGCGGGAGGTGGCCACGTCGAGCCGTTCGCCGTCGTCGGGGGTGGCCCGGATGTCGGTCCCGACCGTGTAGACGCCCGTCTGGTCGAAGGAGAGCAGGTCGGTGGAGATCTCGAGCGAGAACGTGCCCACCTCGCCCGGCTCCAGCGACTCGTCGACGACGTCGTGCACGTCGGCGTAACGCTGGCCGGGGTTCACCTCGGGGTCGGCGGAGACCCGGCGCACGTCGGTGCGGCTGTCGAGCGGCACGCGACTGAAGCGAGGCAGCGCCTGCACGTTGTGGAGCGTGACGTCGCCGGTGTTGTGGACGGTGCCGGTGAGCGTGATCGACTCGTCCTCGGGGGTCAGGACGCTGGGCGTGACGCCCTGGATCGTGCTGACGGCGGCCGGTCCCTCGGCGGGCGCGGGATCCGCGGCGGGCACGGTGGCGGTCGCGGTGGTCGCCGCCGCCGCGACGGCGGGTGCCAGCACGGCGGTCACCACCGCGGCCGGCACCAGGAGCAGGCGCCGGAACGTCACGGCGTCTCCTCTCGGTGTCGAGCGGTGTCGTGTGTGGTCTCGAGGTCCCGCGCCGCTGGCAGCAGCTCGCGCAGCCGTCGGGCCAGTCGCCGCTCGGACGCATAGCGCATCCGCTCGGTCAGCTCGTCCAGCGGCACCCATGCCACGTCGCTCACCTCCACGTCGTCGGTGCTCAGGCTCCCGCCGGTCGCTTCCAGGAGAAAGTGGTGCACCGTCTTGTGGATCCTCCGATTGTCCGCAACGAACCAATAGTCGATGTCGCCGACCGCCGTGACGACCCTGGACTGCAGCCCAGTTTCCTCCCATACCTCCCTGACCGCAGCCTGCTCCGGAGTTTCACCTGCCTCGACGTGTCCCTTCGGCAACACCCATTCCATCCGGCCGCGGCGGTCGATCCGGCCGATGAGAGCCACCGCGGAGGCGTCCTCGTAGTCGTCCACGACGAGCCCACCCGCTGAGGTCTCCCGGACGGTGCGCAGCCTGGGCCGAGCCGACTTCCGCCGACGCCTCGGTCCCCGACGTCGCCGGTGGTGCGAGCCGTCGGCTGGCGTAGGCGGCGAGCCGGGCATACGCCCAGAGTAGCCGGGTTGCTCCCATGAGCCGCGATGCTCCGCCGGGCGGGCGGGCCGCGGTTGGGTGGCACCCGGCTGGGAGCCGTACCCTGGTGCGTCGTGACCGAACCGAAGGAAGCGACCGACGTGCTCTCGAAGGCCCAGCGGCAGGCGGTGCGGCAACTGCTGCGCATCGCTCCGGTGGCCGACGAGCTGGGCGCGCGCTTCCGTGCCGCCGGACACGAGCTGGCGCTGGTCGGCGGGTCGGTCCGGGACGCGCTTCTCGACCGGCTCGGTCAGGACCTCGACTTCACCACGTCCGCGCACCCGGAGCAGACGAAGCGGCTGCTGTCCGGCTGGGCCGACAACATCTGGGACGTCGGCCAGAAGTTCGGCACCATCGGCGCGCACAAGGACGGCTTCCAGATCGAAATCACAACCTACCGCGCCGACAGCTACGACGGCACCACGCGCAAGCCGGCCGTCGAGTACGGCACGTCCATCACCGACGATCTCGTGCGGCGCGACTTCACCGTGAACGCGATGGCGGTGCTGCTGCCCGGACGCGAGTTCGTCGACCCCCACGGTGGCCTGGCCGACCTCGGCCGCAAGGTCATCCGGACGCCCGGGACGCCGCAGCGGTCGTTCTCCGACGATCCGCTGCGGATGCTGCGTGCGGCGCGGTTCGCCTCCCAGCTGGACTTCGCGGTCGCGCCGGAGGTGGTGGCGGCGATGAGCGACATGGCCGAGCGCATCGACATCGTCTCCGCCGAGCGGGTCCGCGACGAGCTGTCCAAGCTGGTGCTGTCTCCGCGGCCGCGGACCGGGCTGACCCTCCTGGTCGACACCGGCCTGGCCGAGCGGGTCCTGCCGGAGCTGCCGGCGCTGCGGCTGGAGATCGACGAGCACCACCGGCACAAGGACGTCTACGAGCACTCGCTCACCGTGCTGGAGCAGGCCATCGAGCTGGAGGACCGGCTGCCCGGCGGCGGGCCGGACCTCGTGACGCGGCTGGCCGCCCTGTTGCACGACATCGGCAAGCCGCGGACCCGCCGGTTCGAGAGCGGCGGCGGCGTCAGCTTCCACCACCACGACGTCGTCGGAGCCAAGATGGCGCGCAAGCGGCTCACCGCGCTGCGCTACCCGTCCGCCGTCGTCGACAGCGTCGCCCTGCTCACGCAGCTGCACCTGCGCTTCCACGGCTACGGAGGCGGCGAGTGGACCGACTCGGCGGTCCGCCGGTACGTGCGCGACGCCGGTGACGAGCTGGCCAGGCTGCACGTGCTGACCCGGGCCGACTGCACCACCCGCAACCGCCGCAAGGCGCAGGCGTTGCAGCGCTCGTACGACAGCCTGGAGGACCGCATCGCGCGGCTGGCCGAGGAGGAGGAGCTGGCCGCCATCCGGCCGGACCTCGACGGCAACCAGATCATGAGCATCCTCGGCATCCCGCCCGGGCCGGTCGTGGGCCGCGCGTACCGGCACCTGCTGGAGGTCCGGCTCGACCACGGTGTCCTCGACGAGGAGGCCGCCCGCGCCGAGCTGCTGCGCTGGTGGTCCGAGCAGCCAGAGAGCTCGGCGTGAAGACCGGTCGAGCAATCGTCCTCGACGCCGCCCTGGTGCCGTCGGGTCAGGGCACTGCGGTGTCCTTCGTCGTGGTCGCCACCGTGTTCCTCGGTCTGTTCCTGCTCGGCTGGCGGGTCCTGGCGCGTCAGTTCCGCCGCGATGCCAGCAGCGCGTCCTCGGCGTCGTAGTTCTGCATCAGGTCGCCGTAGTACGTCTCGAGCAGCGGGAACGCGGCGCGCCACGGCCGCTTGGCCAGCCGGTCGCGCAGCCACGCGATGGTCTCGACGACGGCGTCGGCGTAGCGGGCCGCCGGTGCGTAGCCCAGCTCCCGCTCGGCCGCGCCCATGTCGACCAAGAACGGGCGCGGTACCGACCACGGCGTCCGCCCGACCCCGTCGGTCGACGGTTTGTCCAGGAGGACGAGCTCCGGCTCGTGGCCCACGGTGGCACCGACTGCCCCGACGATCTCGGCGACGGTGGGCGGCTCCGGGTCGCCGGCGTTGAGGACGCGGCTGGCCGGCTGCCCAGCGGCGACCCGGATCAGCTCGGCCAGGTTGACGGCGCTCGTGGTGTGGAACCGGCTCTCGCCCCGGTAGGCAAGCGGGATGGCCGGCCGCCGGTCCAGGGCGCGCAGCAGCGGCCACACCTCCCGCGGGCTGGTGCTGCCGACGCCGTGGATGGCGCACGGGCGCAGCACCGTGACCGGCAGCCGTCCATCGTCGAGCAGGGTCCGTTCCAGCAGCACCTTGGCGGTCGAGTAGGTGGCGGTGCCGGGCGGGACGGTCGGCTGTGTCTCGACGACCGGGCCGTCGAAGTCCGGGAAGTCGTCGACGCCGGTGGCCTCGTCGAGCGAGTGGGCGGAGTCGTCGGTGTACACGGACGCGCTGGAGATCACGACGGCGGAGCCGATGTCGCCGGCCAGGTCGAGCAGCTGCCGGGCGTGCGTGTCGTCATACGCGACGGTGTCGACGACGACGTCCGCACCGCCCGCTTGCCGCACGGCGGCCAGCAGGTCGGCGCGGTCGGCGCGGACCTCGACGACGCCTCGCTCCGGCCAGTCGGCCGGCTGCGTGGTGGTGCCGCGGTGCAGGGAGGTGACCGCCCAGCCGGCGCTCAGCAGCGCCTCGACGCTGGCGCGGCCGATCTGCCCCGTGCTCCCGACGATGATCGCGTGTCCGCTCATGAGCGCGACGCTAGCCAGCCGCCGCCGGCGTCGTCACGGGTTCTCTGCCACGAGGCGGCTGCTCGGGCGGCTGCTCGGTGCGAGATCGACGTTGTCGGTGGGGTCGGGTAGAGTCGTTCACATGTTCGAAGAAGCCGTCTTGGATGCTGCTCCGCTGGTCGCTCGTGACCCGCGGACCGGCGCGTGGGTCAGCTATGACCCGTGGGAGCTTCCCGACGACGTGACCGTCTGCGGGGTCCTGCCCGACGGCCTGCTCGACATCGCCGGCGCGCCGGCCGACGTGCCGGCGCCCGAGCCGGCCTCGGTCGCGGCGACACCTCTCGCGGCGGTGCCGACGGGCCCGTGGCTTGCAGCCGCGCTCGCCACGTTCGAGACCGCGGCGGCGGGCGGCTACCACCTCGTCGAGGCGGCC
>NZ_SMKZ01000079.1 GCF_004349065.1 Jiangella asiatica | reverse complement strand
GACTCCCCGACCACGCCGACGATCTCGCCCGTGCCGACGCTGAACGCGGCACCGTCCACGGCCCGGACCACGCCCTCGTCGGTACGGAACTCCACCGCCAGGTCGTCGATGACCAGCAACGGCTCGGCGTCCGTGGGCAGGGGCTGTGCCTGCGTCATCATGACCTCCCCGTCTGCCGCGGGTCGACGGCGTCGCGCAGCCCGTCGCCGACGAAGTTCACCGCGAGCACCGTCATCGCGATCGCCAGGCCCGGCGGCAGCCACAGCCACGGCATCGACTGGATGACCGTCAGGCTTTGCGCGTCGTTGAGCATGTTGCCCCAGCTGGCCTGCGGCGGCTGGACGCCGAGCCCGAGGAAGGACAGCACCGCCTCGGCGAGGATGGCGCCGGCCACCGAGATGGTGCCGACCACGACGATCTGGCCCATGGCCGCGGGCACGATGTGCTTGCGCAGGAGCCAGCGGCGGGGAGCTCCGGCAACCCGGGCCGCGTGCAGGTACTCGCGTTCGCGCACGGCCAGCGTGACGCCACGCACCAACCGGGCCGGCGTGGGCCAGGTCGTGGACGCGATCGCCAGGATCAGGATGGGGATGCTCGGCCCGAGGATGCCGGCCAGCACGATGATGACGACGATGGGCGGGAACGACAGCACCATGTCCGCGGTGCGCATCAGCACGCTGTCGACCCAGCCGCCGAACAGCCCGGCCACCGCGCCGACCACCGTCCCCAGCAGCACTGACAGCAGCGCCGCGGCCACGCCGACCAGCAGCGAGACCCGGGCGGCGTAGATGAGCCGGGCGAACACGTCACGGCCAGAGGCGTCCGTGCCCAGCCAGTGCTCGCCGGACGGCGCCTGGCGGATGGCCCCGAGGTCGACGGCGTTCGGCGACTGCCCGGCGATCAGCGGCGCGAACACCGCCAGCACCAGGATGACCAGCAGGAAGATCGAGCCGGCCACCGCGACCTTGTTGCGGCGGAACCGGCGCATCGCCATCGCGGCCGGAGAGCGGCGACGGCTGCGGGCGCCGGTGGTCGACTCCGCGGCCACCACGTCCTGCGCGGTGGCGACGTCGGGAGTGTCGAGGGACGGTCGCAGCTCGCTCATGTCACCTTCACTCTCGGGTCGACGACGGCGTAGGCGAGGTCGGCCACCAGGTTGCAGACCAGCACCAGCGCGGCCACGTAGAGCGCGAACCCGACGATCACCGGATAGTCCTGCGTGGTCACCGCCCGCACCGCCAGCTGGCCCATGCCCGGCCAGGCGAACACCTGCTCCAGCACGACCGCGCCGGCCAGCATCTGCGGGATGTTGATCATAATGATGGTGATGAGCGGGATCAGCGAGTTACGCAACGCGTGCCTGGTGACCACCCGCGCCGGCGATCCGCCCTTCGCCTCGGCGGTGCGCACGTAGTCGGCGGAGAGCTCGTCGATCAGGCTGCCGCGCACGTACCTGGTGAGTGGGCCCGCACCGGCCAGGCCGAGGATGGCCGCGGGCATGATCAGGTGCTTCAGGATGTCGGCTCCGCCTCCGCCGCCCGCCGTCGACATGCCCGACGACGGCAGCCAGCCCAGCTGCAGCGAGAAGACGTAGATGGCGACGATGCCGAGGAAGAACGACGGCACCGAGATGACGCCGAGGCTCAGCGCCGCGGCCGCGTAGTCGACGCTGGTGTTGCGGCGGACCGCGGCCACCACGCCCAGCGGGATCGCGATCAGCAGCGAGATGCCCAGCGCCGTCGACATCAGCAGGATCGTCGGGCCGAGCCGCTCCAGCAGCAGCTCGCTGACCGGCTGCCGGTTGACGAACGACGAGCCGAGGTCACCGGTGATCGCGTCGAGGAACCACCGCCCGTACTGCACCAGGATGGGGTCGTCCAGCCCGAGCTCCGCGCGCCTGGCCTGGATGAACGCCTCGCTGCCCTCTTGCAGGTCCTCCGGCCTGATCATCATCCGGACCGGGTCGCCCGGTGCCGCGCGGACCAGCAGGAACACGCCGATCCCGATCAGGACGAAGACGACGATGTTCACCACGATCCGCCTGACGACGAACGCCGTCACCGCTCACCTCCTCCTCCCCTCCCCGTTGATCTTGGAGTTTCCGCGGAATCCATCGGACATATCGCCCTGGGATTCTGCGGTTACTCCACGATCAACGGGGTGCGCGGGGGTTGCCGCTGCCTTCGGGTCCGCTCATCCGTCGAGGGACCACTCCTGGACGTTCCAGAACGGGTTCGTGAAGTCGCCGTTCGGCACGAAACCGGAGAGCCGGTCGCTGTGCGCCCAGATCGTGTCCGGGTTGTACAGGTAGATCATCGGCACCTCGGCGTTCTCGATCTGCCCGGCCTGCCGGTACAGGTCGTACCGGGCAGTCTCGTCGACGGTGGCGTTGGCCTCCAGCATCAGCGCGTCGAACTCCTCGTTGCACCAGTACGACAGGTTGCCGCCGGTCGGGTAGAAGGTGTCGCAGCCGTTGATCGCGTAGACCGCGAAAGGCTCGGTGGCGTAGTTGCCGCCGCCGTACAGCGTCATGTCGTAGGTCCCGTTGTTCATCATGTCCGTCAGCTGGCCCGGCTGCACCTGGTTGAGCTCGAGCTTGATGCCCACCTCGCCCAGCTGGCTCTCCAGGACGGTCGCCGCGGTGTCGCGGTCGCGCTGACCGGGAATCCACGTGAGCGTGATCACCTGGTTCGGGTCCCAGTTCATCTCCGCCAGCAGCTCGCGGGCCCGGTCGGGGTCGTACTCGTAGGTCTCCAGGCCGTCCGGGAGCGCGTCGTTCATGAAGCTGGAGTTGACCGGCTGCGCGTGGCCACCGAGTGCCTCGTCGATGAGCTGCTGCCGGTCGATGGCGTAGAGCATCGCCTGGCGGAGCCGGACGTCCTGCAGATACGGCTTCTTCTCGTTGACCGAGGTGCGGATGTAGCCGGCGCCGGGACCGGAGCCGACCTCGATACCGTCCAGCGCCTCGACGGTTTCCAGGTCCGCCGGCGAGATCTGCACCAGGTCCATCTCACCGGTGCCGAGCTGCGCGGTGGCGACGTCGGAGGTGACCGGGCGCAGGTAGATCTCGTCGATGTCCACCTCGCCCTCGCGGAACGCGGGGTTCTTCACCAGGTGGACGTACTGGTCGGTGCGGTACTCCTGGAAGACGTACGGCCCGAGACCCACGGTCGGCGCCTGGGTGAAGAACTCCGTGGTGTCCATCTCGTCGATCGGCACGCTCTCGAGCGCGTGCTGAGGCACGATCCAGATGTTCCCGGTGAGGCCCACGAGGCCCACGTTCGGCTTGGCCAGCTGGATCTGGAAGGTGTGGTCGTCGGGTGCGGTGAAGCCGGTGACGGTGTCGGCGGTGCCGGCGGCCACCTCGGGCGCGCCGACGACGTCGGCGAAGCGGCCGGACGCGGTGCTGCCGGTGTCGGGGTCGGCCATCAGGTTGTACGTGAACACGACGTCCTCGGCCGTGAACGGTTCGCCGTCACTCCAAGTCAGGCCCTCCTGGAGGGTGTAGGTGATGGTCAGGCCATCCTCGGAGATCTCCGGCATGTCGACCGCCAGGCGCGGGTACAGCTCGTAGTCGGGGTCGACGCCAAGCAGCGAGTCGTAGATGAGGTTCATCACGATGCCGTCCGAGCCGTTGGCCGGTGCCATCGGGCTCCAGTTCGCGGCCGGCGGCTGGTAGAGGTACGCGTTCAGCGTGGTGTCCTCGGACGCGCCGTTCGTGCCCTCGTCACCGGCACTGCCGGTGTCGTCGTCCTGGGTCGGATCGGAACAGGCGGCGACGGCGAGGACCATGGCCATGCCGGCGGAGATCACGGCTGCGCGTTGCGCTCGGGAACGTCTCACAGCTACCTCTCAGATGGTCTGTTCGGGCCGGGACCGCCCCGGCTCGGGGGTGGTTGGCGCGGCCGGCGCACCGGCCGTTGGCCACATTGATCACACGACGCGGTTGGTGAGGATGCCGAGACCGGCGATGCGCACCGTCATCTCGTCACCGGAGGCCAGATAGGTTCCCGAGGCGGCACCGACCCCGGCGGGCGTGCCGGTCAGGATGATGTCGGTGGGCTCGAGGGTGACCAGCCGCGACGCGAACGAGACCAGCTCGGCCACGCTGAAGATCATGTCGGCGGTGCTCCCCTTCTGCCGGAGCGTGCCATTGACCTCGAGCGTGACGTCGAGGCCCTGCGGATCGGGCACCTCGTCGGCCGTGACGAGGTAAGGGCCGTACGGGCAGAACCCGTCCGGCCACTTGCCGGCGAGCCAGTCGAAGAAGCCGACCGCGGGAGACGAGGTGTCGCGCTCGTACCCGTAGTCGACCGAGCGGGCCGACACGTCGTTGCCCACGGCGTAGCCGGCTACGTGGTCCAGCGCCCGCGCCAGCGGGATGTCCTTGCCGCCGCGTCCGACGACGACCACCAGCTCGGCCTCCCAGTCCACCTGGCTGCTGATGGCGGGCAGTGCGATGTCGGCGCCAGGATCGGCGACGGCCGTACCGGGCATGAGGAACAGCCGCGGCGCCAAAGTGGTTTTGTCCAGCGGCTCGCCGCCGCCCTCGGCCACGTGGTCCTGGTAGTTGGCGGCCACGGCCAGCACCTTCGTAGGGCGCGTGATCGGGGCCAGGACTCGCAGGTCGGCGATCGGGTGTTCGCCGACGGCGTCAGGTGGCCGCCAGCCGGTGGTCGTCCCGGCACCGGACTCGACGACGGCGGCGAGGTCGCCGTCGCCCAGTTCTGCCACGGTGCTCTCCGCCTCGTCGGCGACGAAACCGTGGCGGGTGACGCCCTCGCGGACGTAGGTGACCAGCTTCATCGGCTGCCTTCCTCGCTGTCGGGGAGTTCAACGGGGACGCCGGACGCGGCCGAGGCGCGGGCCGCGTCGACGATCTCGGCGACGTGCAGGGCATCCGCGGGTCCAGGGCTGGACGACCGGCCGGCGGTCACCGCCGCGTGCAACACGTCGAGGAGCCGGCCGACGGTACTGGCGCCGTGCCACGTGGCACCGGTGGCCTCGGCCCGGCGCACCGCGACGGCGGGCCGGGCCGCGTCGACGTCGAGCACGCCGTGCGAGCCGCTGATCCGGTACCGGTGCACGGCGAGTCCGGCCGGCCGGGTGTCGGCCAGCGCGCGCATCCGCCCGACACTGACGGTGCTGGTGACGCCGTGGTCGTGGGTCAGGAAGAGCAGCGCGAGGTCGTCGGCGGGCCCGTCGTGCCAATGCCGGGTGATCCGCGCGTGCACCTGGCGCACCCGCTGCCCGGTCAGCGCGAGCACCACGTCGATCGGATAGACGCCCAGGTTGGCCAGCTCGCCGGCCTCCGACGGCGTGCCGCCGGCCACCAGGAAGTCGGCCTGCACGTTCCACGGCAGACCGACCCTGCCGCCGGCCACAGCGGCCAGGGCCGATCCGATCATCGGGTGGAACCGCTGGTGGTGGGCCGGCAGGCAGACCAGGCCGGTCTCGGCGGCGACGGCGCCGACCTCGCGGCACTCGGCTGCGGTCAGGGCCAGCGGCTTGTCGACCAGGACGTGCTTGCCGGCACGAAGCGCGGCTGTGACCGCCTCGACCCGCAGCCCCGGCTCGACGCAGACGCTGACGACGTCGACGGCGGGATCGGTGAGCCCGTCGCGCCAGCTGGCCGCCGCCGGGACGCCGAGCTTGGCCGCGAGGCGATGTCCGGTGGAGCTCGATGCTCCGGCAGGCGTGTCGGCGACACCGACCACCTCGAAGCCCGGGTGCGATCCGAAAGCGGGCAGGTACATGTCCTGCTGGTGGTCCTGGTCCGGCCCGAGCCCGGCGAAGCCGAGCAGCAGCACCCCGAGGGCCCGGTCGCTCATGCGGGCACACCTCCGAGGACCTCGGCGACGGAGACCGGCTCGCCCCGCTCGATCGACCGCTCCGCGGCGACGCCCAGAGCCACCGCGCGGAGCGCGTCAGCCGGAGTCATCGCGGCGTCGGCGCCGCCGTCGATCGCGTCCAGCCACGCGCCGAGCTGAACCGCGAACCCGTCGCTGGCCTGTGGGTGCAGCAGCGCCGTGCCTGACTCCGTCACGACGGTGGATCCCCACCCGTCGGTCGGGAGCTGCAGGATGCCGTCGGTGCCGACAACCAGAACGTCGCGCCGGTCCAGCGACGCCGGCCGGTGGCCGCGGCTCATCTCGCAGACCGCACTGGCGCCGTTGTCGTAGTCGATCGTCATCTCCAGGTAGTCGTGGATACCGAGCTCCGCGGCGGTCTGCTTGCGGCCGCGGGCATAGACGCTCACCGGCTCGGCGCCGATCCACCACGTCACCAGGTCGAGCAAGTGGACGCCGTTGTGCAACGCGTGCCCGCCGGAGACGCCCGGGTCGACCACCCAGGCCCGCCAATCCGGCCAGATCCAGCCGCCGAGCAGCGCCAGCCGGGCGAACACGGGCGTGCCGACCGCACCGCCGCCGATTGCGTCGGCGACCGCGCGGGCGTAGTCGTAGAAGCGGTGGGTGTGCGCCGCCATCACGGTCGTGCCGGCCTGCTCGAACGCGTGGATCACTCGGCGAGCGGACGGAACGTCGACGGAGAGCGGCTTCTCGACCAGCAGGTGCTTGCCGGCCGCCGCGACCTGAAGAGCGATCGCCTCGTGCGTGACGTTCGGGGTGCAGACGATGGCGGCGTCCACGTCCGGTCGGGCCAGCGCCTCGGCCAGGTCGGTGGTCCACGGCACGCCGCCGGCCGTGCGGCCCGCCGTCGCGGCGCGCCCGGCGTCGACGTCGACGATCCCGGCCAGGTGCGCGCGATCGCTGGTCCGCAGCGCGGCACCGTGGTGGTCGGCGATGAAGCCGGCGCCCACGATCACCACACCCAAGGACGGTTGCCCGGCCGTGCCGCCGGCAATCACGGAATGGCGTGCCATGCCGAGTCATCCTTGGGCCGCCTGTCCCACTGTGTCAAGACTCCTCACTGTGTCGATCACGTAACGCGACGCAAAATGGAACGTCTTGCCATGCTCCGTTGAGCCACTTACGCTCTCGTCCAACGACACCACCGAGATGCGTCGTCCGGCGACCGCGCAACAGCCGCCGCCCGAGTCGATGCGGGAACAGGAGTCCGATGGCCCCGGGGATCGGCACCGCAGCCTCCGACCACAACCCACGCGGCAACGCGGCCCGCGGCTGGGCGCTGCACCAGGCCGCGAGCGATGTGATCCCGGGCGGCGTGAACTCCGCGACGCGCTACGTCGGGCACCCGTACGCGTTCGCCGGCGGCGACGGTGCCTACGTCGTCGACCTGGACGGCAACCGCTACCTCGACTACCACGCGGCCTTCGGCGCCATCCTGATCGGTCACAACTCCCCGGTGGTCGACGACCCGGTCCGCGCCGTCGTCGGCACCATCGACCTGTTCGGGCTGGGCGTCACCGAGCTCGAGGTGGAGCTGGCCACCCGGATCACCGAGGTCATCCCGTCCGCGGAGATGATGATCGCCACCATGAGCGGCTCGGAGGCCACCGCGCAGGCGGTCCGGCTGGCCCGCGCCACCACCGGCCGCCAGCTCCTGGTCAAGTTCCAGGGCGGCTTCCACGGCTGGCACGACGCCGTCGCCCGCAACGTCATCTCCGCGCCGGAGCTGGCCTACGGCCGCGACCCGCTGTCGGCCGGCATCCTGGACTCCGCCCTGGACTCAACGCTGATCGCGGAGTTCAACGACCTGGGCTCGGTGCGGGCGCTGTTCGAGCAGTACCCGGAGCGGATCGCCGCGGTGATCCTCGAGCCGATCCCGCACAACGTCGGCGCCCTCGTGCCGACCCAGGAGTTCGTCGACGGCCTGCGCACCCTGACCCGCGACCAGGGCGCGCTGCTCATCTTCGACGAGGTCATCACCGGCTTCCGGCACGCTCTCGGCGGCTACCAGGAGATCTGCGGGGTCGACCCCGACCTCACGACCTTCGGCAAGGGCATGGCCAACGGCTACCCGATCGGCGGCCTGGCCGGTCCGCGTTCGCTGATGGAGCGCTTCGACGGCCAGAAGGGCGACGTGCTGCTGGCGGGCACGTTCAACGGCTACGCCATCGGCGCCACCGCCGCGATCGCGACCATCGACCACCTGCGCGCCAGCCCAGACTTCTACACCCGCACCCACGCGCTGGGCGAGCGGATGCGCGCCGGCCTCGCCTCGATCGTCGAGGAGGTCGGCATCCAGGCCACCGTCGCCGGCTACGGCGGAGTGTTCTCGCTCTACTTCACCGGCGGCCCGATCCGCGGCTACCGCGACCTCATGCGCAACGACAACCAGGCCTACGCCGCCTTCCACCGCCGGATGACCGACGCCGGGTTCCTCATGATCCCGATGTCGCTCAAGCGCAACCACATCTCCGGCGCACACACCGAGGACGACGTGGACCGCACCCTCGAGGCGGCGCGCGAGGTCCTGACCGGCATGAAGGCCGACGGCACGGCCCGCTAGCCGATCCCCGCACGCCCGGCCCAGTCGATGGCCGGGCCGCCTGGTCCGCCATGACCTCGCCCAGCACCCGCACAGCACCTGCTCCGATCGCGGGTCGGTCGCTTCGATCTCGTGCGGCGGCGCGGCCCGCACCTGCCCCCGCGGCGTGGCCACCACGAGGAAACCCGTCACGCCGCGACCAACTGCTGGCCGCGGCGTGACCCCGTCGGAGTCGCAACCGTCACTTCGACGCGTACGTCGGGACAGAACCCTTGGACGTCAGGACTGCTCGACGTCGTCGATGAGGAAGTGGTCGTAGTGGCTGGAGGTTCCGCTGGAGGCGAAACGGTGGCCGGTCAGGGCGGTGATCCCGAGGGTGGATGGCTCGACGGTGCCGATCGACTCGCCGCCGAGGAAGACCTCGGCGCCGTCCAGGGTGGCGTCTACGCGCAGCTCGTGCCAGACCCGTTGGGGTGCGGTGCCGGCCGGGGCGAGCTTCGTCCAGATCTGCGTCTCGTAGGAGTACCAGCCGATGCTGCCGTCGGAGCCGACGTTGAGGTGGTAGGCCGGCACGTCCTCCGCGTCCGCGGTGGAGCCGAGGACGGTGAAGGCGAAGCTGCGGGCGTAGCCGATCGAGTTGACGCGGAAGGCCAGCGACTGCTCGTCGGCCGGGTCGGAGCTCCAGCGAGCCGAGGCGATCTTGTCGATCCAGGCGTCGGTCAGGCGCATGACATGCCGGGAGTCGTCGACGTCGAAGTCGGTGACGGTGGCGCCGATGGCGGAGGTGTAGCCGCGCGGCACCTGGCCGACGGGGTCGTTCTCGAAGGAGTCGACCGTGGAGTAGAGCTCCAGCTCACCGAGGAACTCGAGAGCCTGCGGGTCGGTGTCGGCGACCGTGACGCGGACCTGGCTGGCCTCGACGTCCGGCAGCTCGAAGTAGCGCAGTGCGTACGTCGTGACCGTGCCGGTGTCCAGGACCTCTGTCCAGGTCTCACCGTCGGTGGAGACCTCGACCCGGGCCGCCGACGGCGCGCCGTACTGCAGGTGCAGGCCGATCTGGTTCAGCGTGTAGGTGCGGTCCAGGGTGACGGTGTACGTGCCGTCGCCGCGCGGCCGGCCCTGTACCGCGGCCGAGGCCCAGTCGGCGCTGCCGTCGATCGCGCCCAGCGGGCCGGTCTCCGGCAGCCGGGCGTCGGCGTGGTTCATGTCGGTGTCGATGGTGACGGTGCCGGCCTCGTACTTTCCGAGCAGGTCGATCTTGCCGACGTTCGGCGCGACGACGTCGACGAACTTCTTCCAGACGCGGTACTCGCCGTCGATGGTGAAGCCGGCGTCGGTCTCCGGGCATCCCCAGCTCGGCGCGCAGTTGTCGCCGACGACGAGGACGCGGTTGGCGCCGACGACCGCGTGCGCGCCGTTGCCGGACGAGCCGTGGAAGCGCTGGAAGGACGCGTTGACGCGCGGGTGGTTGACGTAGGTGGTCTGCGCCTGCTCGAAGCTGTGGCCGAGGCCGTCCGGCGAGATGGCGATCCAGTTGTCCGGGCGGCCGAACGTCAGCGTCATGATGCCGTTGGGCAGCAGCCGCAGCACCGGCATCACGCCGGTGGTTGGCGCCGGCTCGCCGGAGGCGGTGGTGATCTGCAGTGGCTGCGGCCGCGACCACGTGCGCCCGTCGTCGCTGGACCGGTTGGTGTAGATCAGCCCGACGTTGGCGCCGCCCGGGGTGCCGGTGCGGTGGACGGCGACCAGCTCGCCGTTGGCGGCCCGGGCGATGCCCGACTCGCCCATCCAGACCCCGTCGGTGAACGTCGCGACGGTCGCGTAGCGATGCCAGGTGCGCCCGCCGTCGGTGCTGCGGGCGAGCTCCGTGCGGTAGCCCGGGTCGCCGGCGTAGGTCGTGTAGTACGTCATGAGCAGGGAGCCGTCGGCGGCGTAGAAGATGTCGCGGTGCACGCGGATGCCGCGGTCGAACTTGGACTCGTCGAAGGACAGGTCGGTGGTGAACGTGGACGGCAGGTCCTTCCACGTCCGGCCGTTGTCGGTGGAGCGACGGGCGATCAGCTCGACGGTGTGGTCGTCGATGACCCGTCGCGGGATGAACTCCACGCCGATGATCGAGCCGTCACGCAGCTTGGAGAACCAGCCGGCGCCGGTGTCGGTGTTGACGCCGCTGGGGAAGGTGAATCCGCCGTCGTCGGAGTGGATCATCGAGGCCTCGCTGTCCGCGGCCGCGACGTCCTCGTTGGACTGCCAGGTCATCTGCACCCGGCGGGTCGGTAGCCCGTCGGCGTCGACGTCGTCGAACGCCTCGACCAAGGCGTTGCCGGCGATGACGCCGGGCACCGGCTCGAAGACCGTGCTGTGGTCGTGCTGTCCGATCACGTAGCCGTTCGGGTCGCCGCCGTCGGTGGGGACGTCGACGTCGCCGCTGGATCCGGTTGACGACGGCACCACCGCGGCGACGAGGCCGGCGAGGGTGACGCTCGTGGCAAGGATGAGAGGCCGAGAAACGCGCATCGCTGCTGCCCTCCAGGACTCGGGGAGCTGCCAGCAGACACGGAAAGTCATTCCATGTCAATGCCGCCAGTCGGCCGGATCGATCTCGTTCAGCAGCGGAGCGCCAGTGCGGTAGCGGTCGAGGTTGCGGGCGAACAGGTCCCACACGCGGTCGGCGAAGTGGGTGCTGCCGGTCGAGCCGGACACGTGCGGCGTGACGATGGTGTTCGGCGCGGTCCAGAACGGGTCGTCCGGCGGCATCGGCTCGCGGTAGTGGCTGTCCAGGGCGGCACCGGCGAGGGTGCCGTCGCGCAGCGCGGCCAGCAGGGCGGACTCGTCGACGACGTGCGCCCGCGCGGGGTTGAGCAGCACCGCGTGCCGGGGCAGCAGCGCCAGCTCTCGGGCGCCGAAGACACCACGCGTCCGCGGCGTCAGCGGCGAGGTGATCGCCAGGACGTCCAGGCCGCGCAGGAACGCGTCCAGCTGGGCCGGCGCGAAGCCGCGGTCGGGCCGGACCTCCTCGAGGGAGTCGTCAGGGTGGTACCGGTGCGGCCGCGGCTCGACACCGCTGCGCGCCACCGCCCACACCTCCAGGCCCAGCGCCCTGCAGAGCCGAGCGACCTCGCGGCCGATGCTG
Organism: Jiangella asiatica; assembly: GCF_004349065.1. Lineage (GTDB taxonomy): Bacteria > Actinomycetota > Actinomycetes > Jiangellales > Jiangellaceae > Jiangella > Jiangella asiatica. The sequence continues at coordinate 10,739 of NZ_SMKZ01000079.1, read as the reverse complement.
CCGTAGCCGAAGATGCCGACCCGGCGGCCGCGCAGCTCGGACTGGTAGCTCACGTCGCGGTCCCAGCGCCGCTCGGCCTGGTCGCGCAGGCTGTCCGGGAGCCGGCGGGCCAGTGCCAGCATCATCAGCACACACCACTCGGCGATCGGCACGTCATTGACGCCGCTGGCGTTGGTGACGCGCACGCCGGCGGCCAGCTGGCGGCCGGCCAGCTGTTGGTAGCCGGCCGACCCGAGCTGAATCCAGCGCAGCGCCGGCATGTCCTCGGCGTTGGCCGGGACGTGGTCGGCGAACAGGACGGTGCGCTCGCCGATCTCCGCGACCGGCAGCCGCTGCCCTGGCCGGATCGGCTCGCGGCAGTCGACGACGCCGCCGGGCAGCCGCTCGCGGACCCGGGCGAGCCACGCGTCGTGCACCGGCATGGCGACCAGCACGGACTCCGTCACCGTCAGCTCCTCATCACCTTGCCGGGCACGCTGGAGAACTCCTCGACTCCCGGCACGAACGGGAAGCGCTGCTTGATCTCGTCGGTGAGGGTGACGCCGAGCCCGGGCGCCGGCGGCGGGTACAGGACGCCGTCGACGAGCCGGAACGAGTCGCCCCAGATCTCGCGGTGCAGCGGCCCCGCGGCCGGCGGCGCCTCCACGATGTCGGTGTTGGGCGCGGCGAAGGCGCCGTGGACGTTCTGCATCACCGCCGCCCCGGCGCCCCACGCGTGCGGCGCGATGGCGAGCCCGGCGTCGTCGAACGCCATGGCGACCTGCATGAACTCGCCCAGCCCGATCCATGCCGCGTCCGGTTGCGCGATCGACAACGCCCGGTGCGCGGCGAACACCTCGAACTCCGCGGCTGTCGACAGCTGCTCGCCGCCAGCCACCCGCACCGGTGACGACGCCACCAGCCGGGCGTAGCCGGCCAGGTCGCCGTACGGCAGCGGCTCCTCGAACCACCGGACGCCGTACGGTGCCAGCGCGGCCAGGACGGCGGCCGCGGTGTCCGCGTCCCACCTCAGTGCGCTCTCACGGTGGCCCATGTGCCCGTCGAGCAGGACGCCGAGGTCCGGCCCGAACTCGCGGCGGATCGCGGCGAGCTTCGAGACCTCCACCTCGGCGACGGCGTCCGTGCCGCGCCGCCCGACGGCGACCTCCTCGCGGGTCTCCAGGTCCAGGTAGCCCGACGACAGCTTGACCGCGCGGAAGCCCAGGCTGCGGTAGTAACCGACCTTCTCCAGCATTCGGGTCTCCGGCCAGGGAGCGGGGCCGCCGGTGGCGTAAGCCGGCAGCTGGTCGTGCCGGCGCCCGCCGAGCAGCTCGTACACCGGCACGCCCTCGAGCTTGCCCTTCAGGTCCCACAGCGCTGCCTCGATGCCGGCGATCACGGCCGCGCCGAGCCCGACCCGGCCCCAATAGGCACAGCAGGTGCGCATCCGACGGACCAGCGTCGGCACGTCGAGGCCGGTGACCGCGGCGTCGTCGGCGACGAGGATCGGGCGTAGGTAGTCGACGACGAGCGGCACGCTCTCGGGGAAGAAGTAGCCGGCGTAGGTCTCGCCGACGCCCACGTATCCCGGGTCGCCGGTACGCACCTCGATGAATGCGGCGCTGCGCCGCTGCTTGAACGGCAGCAGCCACGGGTCGTCGGTGCACGGCCCGGTGAGCAGCACGGTGGTGACGTCAACGATGCGCATCACAGCTCCCTTCGCGCCTTCCCCTTGATCATCAACGGTTGGCGACGCCATGGCGTCGCCAACCGTTGATGATCAAGGGGAATCAGCGCTCGGTCACCCAGTACGAGTACAGGTCGGTGTTGACCAGGTGGAACCGGAACCTGACCTGCTGCCCCGCGAGGCTCTCCAGCCGGGCCGAGCCGCGCCAGTTCACGGCCGCGGAGAGCCGGTCGCCGTTGATCGGGATCATGGCGTCGGCCGTGAAGCCCGGGATCGGCTCCCCATCGGCGGTCAGGACCTCCACGGTGAGGCTGCCGCCGTCGTGGACCACGGCGTTGACGTTGAGCTGGCCGCCGTCGAACACCACCGGCTTGGTGGTGATCTCGCCCGGGTCACCGACGCCGGGCAGCGACGCGTTGGTCATGGACGCGAAGCCGTCCCGGCGCCAGGTGGCCAGGCCCACGTTGCCGAAGTGCTGGTCGCGGTTGGGGTCGTCGGAGTCGGCGCCGCCGTGGCCGTTCTGGAAGCCGCCGTAGTACATGGTGATCGTCGAGTCGTCGACCAGGATGTTCGAGGCGGTGTAGAGGGCGCCGTCGTCCCACGCGCCGCCCCGGCTCGGCTCGAGCAGTGGCTCGCGCACCGGTCGCTGCCAGCGCAGCAGGTCGCGCGAGCTGGCCAGCTGCGGCAGCACCGGCCCGTCGGCCGCGGTCGCATACTCGCCGGAGGTGTAGTCGGTGGTGAGGAAGACCCAAGGCACGCCGATGTAGGTGCTCTCGTACGGAAGCACCGGCATGCCGTAGATCTGGCCCTCCAGCCCGCCCAGCGCCTCGGCGGCTCCGTCGTCGGCGGAGTCGCCGCTGACCGCGAGCTGCGGCGTGGTCCAGGTCTCCAGGTCCGGGCTGGTCGAGACGAACGCCGACCGCTCGTAGATGCCGGGGGTGCGCGAGGTGAACATGCGCTTCTTGACCGTCGCGATGTACAGCTCGGACCGGGGGTCCCAGGTGGTCTGCACGACGTCGCCGTCGTGGAGCAGCGGGCCGCCCTCCATCGGCGTCCAGTTGTACCCGTCGGGCGAGATCCAGCCCCAGTAGCCGTTGCCGCCGGGCACGCCCGGTGCCGGCTGCGTCTTCATCAGAAAGTATTTCCGGTCCGCCGGCGCGTCCGGGTTGTAGACGACGTGCGCGCCGCTGCCGGCCAGCACGATGTTGGTCTGCGACGCGGGGATGTCCTTGTAGCCGACCCCGGAGACCGTCGAGCGGCCCAGCGGCTTCTCCCAGCTGATGCCGTCGCCGCTCTCGGCGTAGCACGTGTGGTAGCTGGGGGCCTGGTCGTTGAAGCAGGTGTACCACATGCGATAGACGCCGTCGATGAGGTACACCGAGCCGTAGATGTAGCTGCTGTGTTCCCACGGCTGGTCCGGCCGCAGCACCGGGAGCTGCCGCTTCTCGCCCGGGTGCACCACGCGCTCGACGTCGTGCGCGGACTCGATGCGGTAGTCGTCGAGGAACAGCTCCCGCTCGGTACCCAGCTGCGGGTCGTAGGCCGGCGGTTCGGCGGCCAGCTCGACCTCGTCCCAGTAGGACACGCCGGCCCCAGCCAGCGGGCCGTAGACGTGCGCCGTCACGTGCGCGGTCTCCGGCGGCGCGACCCCGGTCACGGTCACCGTCTGCCAGTCGGCGCTGAACTCCGGCTCGGCGTGGGTGACGCCGATGCGGTTGCGGTTGAAGTCCCAGAACTCCAGGTACAGCCAGGCCGGACTGCCGCTGCGGCCCTTCAGTCGAGCCGTCAGCGTGTAGGCGTCGCCGGCGGTCGCGACGACGCGCTCACTGCGGACCGAGACGGCGCTGCCGGCGACGTCGTTGATCTCCAGCGAGCCGAGACCGGCGGTGCGGTAGGCGCCGAGGTTGACGACGTTGGCGCCGTCGGCGTTGCCCTCGACCCCCCAGCCGATCGGATGGCCGGAGCGGTCACCGGCGTCGAACGCGCCGTTCTGCAACAGCACGCCGGGCTTGCCGACGACGGGCTGCGGCAACGGCTGCGCGGCGACGAACACCGACGACGACACCGCGACGGCCGCGACGACGGCGACGGCGGCCGATCCCGACCGGGCCAGCCGGCCGAACCACTGCGGATGAACCTTGCTGACCATGGCGACTCCCTGAGGCGGCGGGGCGGCGGCGGAACCGCGGCCGGGGTGGCGGTGCGCAGGGCTGTGGCACGTCGCGTGCTACCGGGGAGGGAACACGGCGAACGGTTCCATGTCAAGGATTCGTCCAGCTTGCGCCGGTATTGACGATGACAGCAGCGAGGGACTACGGTCCGCCGCACGTGTATGGAACGGAATTTCACTCAGTCGTCCGTCGAGTGTCGGGAGTTCCTCATGCCACGTCTCTCCAACGTCGTCAGCGGCCTGGTCGGCTTCTCCGCCGCGGTCGCGCTGCTCGCCACGAACCTCGGACCCGACGACCCGGTGGACCGGGCGGCGGACCTGCCGGTGGAGGCGGAGAACCCGCTGCCGGCCGGCGACGGGCCGGATCCGGCCGCCTACGCGACCGGCATCGGCCCGCACTGGAACGTGCTGAACTGGGGCCCCGGCCCGCGCGCCGTCGTGCCGGCGTCGTTCGGCATGGACACGGTGGTCGACGGGCGGACCGAGCAGAAGGTCTTCGTCTCGTCGATCGTCAACGACGACGTCGCGTCGGCCGACTCGATCCTCAACATGTCCGTCTCCGACGACTCCTCGGTCTCGTTCCTCACCACGCAGCGGAACTACCCGGTCAGCTCGCTGAACATGACCCGGCTGCCGGACGGCTCGCTGTTCGCCATCGACTTCATCCCGGAGTGGGCCGACGCCGAGCGCACGTCGGTGTACCTGCGCTCGTGGCACTCGGCCGACGAGGGCAAGACCTGGCGCCTCGTCGAAGGGCTGTTCCGGCCGCCGGACGGTGAGCAGTTCGCCGGCACCGACCGCGGGCTTCGCGTTCACCGCATCCCGATGGTGCTGGACGACGGCGCGATCGTGGTGCCGGTGTACACGGCGTACCGGTCCACCGGCCGCCGGATCAGCGCGTTCCTCCAGTCCACCGACGGTGGGCAGACGTGGACGCAGCGCTCGTTCGTGCCGTCCGACATCGGCACCAACGAGGTCGGCTGGTCGCGCACCGCGGACGGCCGGCTGGTCGCCGTGCTGCGGACCGAGGGCGAGCACCCGTCGCGGCTGCGGGTCAGCTTCTCCGATGACGACGCGCACACCTGGACGCCGGCCGAGCCGCTGCTGGACCCCGACGGCAACCAGGTGGTCGGCATCTACCCGGACGTCGTGCTGCAGCCCAACGGCGTCATGCTGCTGAGCACCGGCCGCCCGGACAACCGCGCCTACGTCGATCACGACGGCACCGGCGAGACGTGGGACGAGGAGGCGACGGTGTACGTGCGCTACCCGTCGGAGACCGGCAACGGCCGGTACGACGGGTCCAGCGGCAACACCACGATGGTGAACGTCGACGCCGATCGGACGGTGTTCTTCGGCGACCTCTGCCACGTCTGGGGTTGCAAGGCTTACCACGAGCAGTACGGCGTCTTCGCCGCGTACGTCCACGCCGTGACCCCCGGCACCGGGAAGATCGATCTGGAGACGAAGCTGCTCAACGGCACGGCGACGGTCACCGGCACGTTCCCGCGCCGGCCCGACCCGCGCTTCCCCGAGCAGCGCCCGGAGGGCGCGTTCGACGGAAGCTCCCGGCCGCACTCCGCCGCCGTGCTCACCACGCGGCGCGGTGAGCCGTCCATGACCGTCGAGCTGGACCGCGAGTACACCCTGAACCGGATCGGGCTGATGCTCGGCTCCGGCCAGCCGCTCGACGCCACGGTCCAGCTCTCGGTGGACGGCGAGACCTGGAGCGAGCCGGTGGTCGTTGCCGACGACACCCGCGACTACGCGATGCGCTACACCGACATCGACCCGCAGCCGGCCCGGTTCGTGCGCGTGACGGGTGCGGCACAGGTCGAGACGCCGGTGACGGAGATCGAGTTCTACGCCGCGGACGTCGACACGTTCGAGAACGACCCGCTCTACGGCATCCCGCGCGGTTTCACCGACAGCAGGAACACCACGGTCACCGACCAGGAGCTCGGCGGACACGACAGCGCCTCCTCGCTGCGCCTGTTCGACAAGTTCTTCGACGACAACGCCGTGGCCAGCACCGTCACGTCCGATACCACGCGGCAGGTCACGTCGTTCCAGTGGGCCACCAACGACTACCGCGGGCCGTTCACCTTCGCCGTCGACGGCCTCGACGGCGACCAGCCCACCCAGCCGTGGCGGTTCCGTCTCCTGCCCGGCACCACCGCGCAGCCGGCGCAGATGCTGGAGGTCTCCGACGGCTCGGCCTGGACGGCGCTGGGCCGGCTCAGCGCTCCGATCGCGCTGAACACGTGGGTGCCGGTCACGGTCGACGCGTCCGTGGACGAGGCGACCGTGACCATCGGCGGCGACACGTTCACCACCGGCACCACCGCCGAGGCCGCCGACACCCTGGCCGGGGTCACGTTCACCACCGGCGACCTCATCGAGTACGGCATGTCCTTCTTCATCGACGATCTGGTCATCTCCCCTGGCGGGTGAGCTCCAGCCAGGTCACCGGGTCACCGTCGACGGCGGCGGGCGGCGCGAGCGCGAGCCCGTCCGCCGTCGACCGGCGCACCGACTCGCTGCGCCGGCCGTTCAGCGTGTGAGCGACGACGGTGACCTGCTCGCCGTCGTCGACGAAGCGCAGCACGACCCGGCCGGCGCCGCGAGTGACGACCCCGATCCGCCGCGCCCGTGCGAAGCCATCGCCGTCGTCGTCGAGGGCAGCGACGGCGACGTCGACGTCGGCGGCCAGCAGGTCGCCGTACTCGCGCACGCCGGGCGCGCCGAGGAAGTCGTGTACGCGCAGCGCCACCAGGACCGGCACGTCGTCCTCGAACCGCACCCACGACGACGACCGCGCGCCGGTCACCGGCCCCAGCCCGCCGGCGCCGATCGCCTCCAGCCGGAACCGCGTGTTCCGCCGGCTCAGCCGGACCAGCCCGTTGTGCAGAGCCACCAGCTCCGGCGGGCACGAGCTGTCGGAGAGGTCGCGGGTGAACGCGCCGAGCATGCCCAGCGGGCCGGCGCCGACGGAGTCGAACCAGATGTCGGCCTGGTGCGCCCAGTCGTAGCCGCCGGAGCCGTAGCTGACCACGCCGAGCTCGCCCAGCAGCCGGCCGAAGAACAGCCGCCGGTTGACCTCGGCGTGGTACTCGTGCGCGTTGAGCCAGAGGTCGTCGACGCTGTGCACGTCGACATACGGCGCGAACAGCGGCGACAGCGCGTAGTACATGACGACGACATCGGGGTCGGCGGCGCGCAGGGCGCCCACCACGACCTCCAGCGCCAGCCCCAGCAGCCGCTCGCCGCCGAAGGCCGGGTCAGACGGCGCGCAGCGGGACAGGTCCGGGATCTCGTAGCCGAAGTCGAACTTCACCAGCGCCGGCCGGTACCGCGCGACGAACGCGGCGATCCGCTCGCGCAGCACCTCCCGCACGCCGGCCCGGGTCACGTCGAACAGGAAGTACGGCGCGTCGGCCGGGCCGAGCACGACCGGGGCTCCGTCGGGGCCGCGCAGCAGGTCCGCCTCGCCCAGCCCGTGGGTCGCCGGGTCGTCGCAGCGCAGGAACGCCGCCCACAGCCCGACCAGCAGGCCGCGCCCGCGGATGCGCTCGAGCGTCGCCTCGAACGCGGGGAACCGGTCCGCCGCGTGCTCGAGCCGCCCGTACTCGCCCTCCCACTTGTCGTCGACGACGACCATGCCGACGTCCAGCCCGGACGCCACCAGCTGCGCGTCGATCGTGTCCAGCGCGGCCTGGTCGAAGCGCTGCGAGGCCCGGCCCGCGGCCAGCTGCGCGCCCCAGGTGTTGAACTGCGACGCGGTCGCCGCGGCGGCCTTGTTCGGCGACGACGGCGCCACCGCGACGGCGCCGGTCTCGACCAGGGCGCGCTGGTAGGCGCGGATCGCCTCGGGGTATCCGGCGCCGACGGTCCACACCAGCCGCGCGCCCAGCTCGAACCCGCCCGGCCCGCGCAGATGCCCCCACAGGTCGCCGCGCAGCTGGAGCACCGGCGCGAACCGCTCGTCGCGGAAGCGCAACAGCAGGTCACCGGCCGGCAGGTCGGCCAGCCCGACGCAGAACGCGTCGCTCAGCCCGGTGGTCAGCGCGCCCGGCTCGACCGGGTGCGGGGTCGAGCCGATGCCGCAGACGTAGTGCACCGGAAGGCCCCACTGCTGGCGTGGCCCGACGACACCACCGCCGCCGCGGCCGAGCCACGTCGTCGTGTCCAGCTTCGTCTGGGTGTGGATCAGCGGGCTGGTCACGGCCGACCCGGAGACGCCGGGGTGCACGAGATACCGGCAGTGCAGACCGGGTGCCGGCTCGTCGGTGCCGTCGGCGCTGGTCTCGCCGGTCTCGGGCGGCTGGGCGAAGTAGTGCAGCGACACGACGTCCACGGGTCCGTCGAGGGTGAGCGCTACCAGCTCCAGCCAGCACCGCTCCGCCTCGAACCGCCAGGTGAGCGTGAGCGTGTCGGCGCCGTTGACCTTCGTGTAGGTGACGACGAGCCGGTCGCCGTCCACGTCGGCGCGGTCCACCACGCCGGGCGACCAGCGCGCCGTGGCGCCGTCGGCCGCGGTCACCACCGCCGGCTGCATCGGCGCGGTGACGATCGTGCGGGCCCGCCGGTCGGCCAGCTCCATGACGTCGCGGTCGCGGTCCCAGCTCCAGAGGTAGGACGTGCCGGTGACCCGGACCCCGTCGTGGTCCAGCCGTGGCGTCGGCGCGGTCATGGGCCGCCTCCAGTCCGTCGGTCGTCGGTCCGTCGGCGCAGAACCTTGACATGGAACAGCGTCCCACGTCTAGTGTCTGGCGTGACCGACTCGACCGCGATCCGCCACCTGCCGGACCACGACGCCTTCCTGCTGACCGGCTCCGGCTTCTCCTACGCCTTCGCCGTCGGCGCCGACGGCAGCCTGCGCCACCTGCACTGGGGCGGTCCGCTGGGGGCGTCCGACGTCGCGGCGCTGCTGGGCGACGACGCTCGCGACTTCGGCTCCAATACGTGGTCGCACCCGCGGGCGCACACCGAGGAGCTGGTGCAGCACGGCGGGCGCCGGTTGGACGAGACCGCGCTGAAGGTGGAGTTCGCCGACGGCGTCCGCGCGCTGGACCTGGCTTACGCAGGACACCGGATCGCCGGCGACGAGCTGGCCGTGACGCTCACCGACCGGCACTACCCGTTCGACGCCGTGCTGAGCTACCGGGTGCGCCCGGACGAGGGGGTCCTGGAGCGTCGGTGCGAGCTGGTCAACCGCGGCGAGCACCCCGTCGTCGTCGACCGGGCCGCGTCGGCGAGCTGGCCGCTGCCGTGGCGGCCGCGATGGGAGGCGACCTGGCTGGCCGGCATGTACGCCGCGGAGACCCAGGTGACGCGGCGAGCGCTGGGGCCCGGCCGGCTGGTGCTGGAGTCGCGCCGCGGCATCCCCGGCCACGCCGCGCAGCCGTGGCTCGCCCTGGACGCCGGCGCCGGCGACACGACCGGCGAGGTGTGGAGCGTCGCGCTCGCGTGGAGCGGGTCGTGGCGCCTCGTCGGCGAGCTCGCCTTCGACGGCCGGCTGCACGTCACCGCCGGCGTCAACGACTACGACCTGCGCCTGCCGCTGGCACCGGGCACCTCCTGGACGACCCCCGTCGTCGCCGGCGTCTACACCGCGGCCGGCCACGACGACCTCACCGACCGGTGGCACCGCTACGAGCGCCGCCACGTCGCGCCCCGGCCGGACACCATCCGGCCGGTGCTCTACAACAGCTGGGAGGCCACGTTCTTCGACGTCCGCCCGGAGTCGCAGGTCGAGCTGGCCCGGCGGGCCGCCGGCCTCGGCGCGGAGCTGTTCGTGGTCGACGACGGCTGGTTCGCCGGCCGCGACGACGAGAGCGCCGGCATCGGCGACTGGACGCCGGACGCGCGGCGCTTCCCGGACGGGCTGGCGCCGCTGGCCGAGGAGGTGCACCGGCTCGGGATGCGCTTCGGCGTGTGGGTCGAGCCGGAGTCGGTGAGCCCGGACAGCGAGCTGTTCCGCGCCCACCCCGACTGGATCTTCCAGTGGCCGACCCGGCCCCGCACGCTGGCCAGGCAGACCCACCTGCTGGCGCTGAGCCGGCCGGAGGTCCGCGACCACCTGGTCACGGCGCTGGACGGGCTGCTGTCCTCAGCGCCGATCGACGCGCTGAAGTGGGACCTGAACCGGCCGCTCACCGAGGCCTCCGACGGCGTCGATGCCAGCTCACCGTGGATCGCGCAGGTCGAAGGGCTCTACGAGGTGATCGACCGGGTACGGGCGCTGCACCCCGGCGTCTGGATCGAGAGCTGCGCCTCCGGCGGCGGCCGGGCCGACCTCGGCATCATGTCCCGCACCGAGTGGACCTGGCCCAGCGACAACACCGACGCCCTGGAGCGGTTGGCGATCCAGCACGGCTACCTGCGCGCGCACTCGCCGCACACGATGATGGCCTGGGTCACCGACTCGCCCACCTACCTGACCAAGCGCGAGATCCCGCTGCGGTTCCGGTTCCACTCCGCGATGTGCGGACTGCTCGGCATCGGCGGGAACCTGGCCACGTGGTCGACGGACGAGCTGGCCGGGGCCGCCGAGCACGTCACCCGCTACAAGCACATCCGCACGACGGTCCAGTTCGGCACGGTGCGCCGGCTGGACGCGGACGCGCCGGACGACGTCACCGCGCTCAGCTACCAGGCGCCCGACGGCGGCCAGCTCGCGGTGTTCGCGTTCGCCCCGTCGGTGCGGCACCTGCGCCGGACGGTGCTGCTGCGGCTGCGCGACCTCGACCCGGCCGCCGTCTACGTCGACGCGGACACCGGCGCCCGGCACAGCGGCGCGCTGCTGATGCACCACGGCCTGCGCGTCCCGCTGGTGGGCGACTACGCCAGCGCCCTCGTCGTCCTGGACCGCGCACCCTGACACCCCCGTTGCCCCCGCTC
>NZ_SMKZ01000078.1 GCF_004349065.1 Jiangella asiatica | reverse complement strand
GCACCATGGCCAGGAGTGCGGCGACGGAGACCGGGGAGGTGACGGTGTTGTCGTCGCCGTCGGTGAGCTGGCCGAGCAGGTCGAACCCGAAGGCGTTGACGGCGGCGCCGACGGTGCCCGCGTCGGCCGGCGCGAGGTCGGCGACGACGTCGATGCGCGGTGCGGGGCCGGGGTCGGCCGGTGGCGTCGTGGTCTCGGGTGCCGAATCGGCGGCGGAACCGGCGTCGGGGTCGTCGGCGTCGCCGCAGCCGGCCAGCAGCAGGCTACCCGCGAGCAGGGCGGCGGCCAGGCGGGGCAGGGACATGAGCACACCTTCCGACGCACGGGCGGTTCCGGCGATGAGTCAACCACGCTCCTACCTCTTTGGACGGAGCCGGTGCCCGGTCGGTTGCAGCGAGCCCCTTCCTACGCCACCGGCGTGGGCTCGTCGGACCCGACCGGCCTCTGGTCGTCGGACTCGAACGGCGAGCGGTCGACGTCGCCGAAGTAGAAGCGGGAGAACGGGGCGCGGCGCCGATCGGCCTGGTACCGCGGGTTGGGCACGCCGTTCGCGTCGATCGCGGCGCCCGGACCGATCGGTGTCCACTCCGGGTGCGTCCGGAGCGCCACCTCCGGTGCGGAGAGCGGCCGGTGCAGCTCACTGAACCCGCCCTCGGGGCTGGCGACGACGACGCCGGTCGCGTGTCCGTGCTCGACCTCGTCGCGCTCACGCAGCTGCAGGCCGATGCAGACGCGCTTCGCCGCCCAGAAGGCGAGCGGCGGCACGACGACGACGGCGACCTGCAGAGCCCGGGTGAGCCCGTTCAGGGGGATGTGCAGGAGGGTGGCGACGACGTCGTTCCCGCCGGCAATCCACAGCAGCAGGTAGAAGGCCACGAACCCGGCGACCAGCCCGGTGCGCACCGGCATGTCGCGCGGCCGGTCCAGCACGGCGGGGTCGCGTCGGTCGCCGGTGGCCCACTGCTCGAACCACGGGTAGAGCGCCAGCGTCGCCATCATCACGCCGGGCAATACCATGACGGGAACCACCACGCTCAGCGTCAGCTCGTAGCCCAAGACGCCGACCTCCCACGGCGGCATCAGCCGTACCGCGCCGTCGAGGAACCCCAGGTACCAGGGCGGCCGGCTGCCAGCGGGCGCCTGGGCCGGGTCGAACGGGCCCCAGAGCCAGACCGGGTTGACCTGGAGGGTGACAGCCATCAGGACAATGACACCGCTGACCACCAGCAGCAGGCCGGCCATCCGCGCCGCGTAGGAGGGGAACAGCGGCACACCCGCCGGTGCCGGCGCGGCCGACGCCGACGTGCTCCTGGGACGTTGCCGGTACAGCAGCACCAGCTGGACGGCGAACAGCGCGACGATGACGCCCGGCAGCAGGTACACGTGCACGATGTTCAGCCGCCCGATGATGTCCTCACCCGGGAAGTCGCCGCCGAACACCAGCCACGCCAGCCAGGTGCCGATCACCGGCGTGGCCAGCAGATAGCCCTCGGTGACCCGCAGGCCGGTGCCCGACTGCAGGTCGTCGGGCAGCGAGTGCCCGAGGTACGCCTCGGCGATGCTCACCACGAGCAGCGCGAGCAGGATCAGCCAGCCGAACCGTTTCGGCCCTCGGAACGCGCCGGCGAGGAAGACGCGCAGCAGTTGCGCCGACAGCGCGGCGATGAACACCAGCGACGCCCAATGGTGGACCTGGCGGACCAGCAGCCCGCCCTTGACCTCCATCGAGATGTCCAGAGTGGACGCGTACGCCTCGGACATCCGCACGCCTCGCAGCGGCACGTAGTCGCCGTCGTAGACGATCTGTGTCATCGACGGCTGGAACCAGAACGTGAGCACGATCCCGGACACCAGCACGAGGATGAAGCTGCAGATCGCCAGGGGGGCGAACAGGTCCGGCCACCGTGCCGGCACGGCGACCCGGCGCCGGCTCAGCCGGCGGACGCCACCGCCGTGCCGTTCCGCCAGGTCGGTCAGCCGCGTGGCCAGGCTCGCGACGCGGGCTATCGGTCCGTGGTTGGTCAGGTCAGACATGCCGCACTCCCGGAAACTCGCTCCTATAACTAGGACCGAAAATCGGGCCGGAGTGTGACATGACGTTGGTCACGCCGCTCCCGCGTGCAACGGTGCGGGCACCGACCGGCGGCACCCGTAGGCTGCCTCGCGTGACGCCGTCGATCGACCTCATGGACGACACGTTCGTCGTCGCGGCGCGCACCGAGCTGGCCACGTACTTCCGCGACCCGCAGGTGTGGCGGGCGTGGTGGCCGGCGCTGCGGCTGGCCGTCGCCCAGGACCGCGGGCTGGAGGGCGTGCGGTGGACGGTGGCGGGGGAGCTGACCGGGACTGCGGAGATCTGGCTGGAGCGGTGGCGCGACGGTGCCGTCGTGCACTGGTTCCTCCGCGCCGAGCCATCGACCTCGGTCGCCTCGCCCGGCCGGCTGCGTCACCGCTACACGCGCGAGTACAAGGCCCGGGTGCACGAGCTCAAGGACCTGCTGGAGCACGGCCGCCCGGCCGGCGCGCCGCGGCTGCCGGCGGCTCGGTAGTCTCCGCAGCAGCCGGAGCCCCGTGCGCCCGCACGGAGCCCGCCGCGGGAGATGGGACACTTCAGTCATGGCAGCGCAGACCACGTCGAGCATCGCCGTCGCGGCGAGCCCGGCCGCCATCATGGCCGTCATCGCCGACCTCGAGGCCTACCCGGAATGGACGGCGTCGGTGCGCGAGGTCGAGGTGCTCACTGTTTACCCGGCCGAACCACTCACCTCCGGTGAGGCCGGAGATGAGATGGCCTCTGGGCGGCCGGCCACGGCGAAGTTCGTCCTCGACGCCGGCCCGATCAAGGACCGCTACACGCTGTCCTACGAGTGGAACGGCGACGACGAGGTGCGCTGGAACCTCGTGGAGGGCGGGCTGATCAAGGAGCTGGCGGGCTCCTACTCGCTGCGTGCCGGCGCCGACGGCACCACCGAGGTGACCTACCAGCTGACCGTCGACGTGGCCATCCCCATGCTCGGGCTGATGAAGCGCAAGGCCGAAAAGGTCATCATCGACACGGCGTTGAAGGAACTCAAGAAGCGGGTCGAGGACGGAGTGGACGAGTGAGCCTGACCATCGGGGTCGACGTCGGCGGCACGAAGATCGCGGCCGGGATCGTCGACGAGAAAGGCGTCATCGGGGCGCGGGCCCGGCGCGAGACGCCGTCGCAGGACCCCGCCGCGATCGTCGACACGATCATCGAGGTCACCCGGGAGCTCGCCGCCAAGCAGGAGGTCGAGGCCGTCGGCGTCGGGTCGGCCGGGTTCATCGACTCCGCCCGCTCGCGTGTGCTCTTCGCGCCCAACCTGGCCTGGCGCGACGTCCCGGTCCGCGACCAGGTGGCCGCGGCGACCGGGCTGCCCACGGTCGTCGAGAACGACGCCAACGCCGCGGCCTGGGGCGAGTTCCGCTTCGGCGCGGCCGAGGACGTCGACGACATGATCCTGCTGACCATCGGCACCGGTGTCGGCGGCGGCCTGGTCCTGGACAGCCAGATCTACCGCGGCGCGCACGGCGTGGCCGCCGAGGTCGGGCACATGCGTGTGGTTCCGGACGGGCACCTGTGCGGCTGCGGACTCCACGGCTGCCTCGAGGCCTACGCCAGCGGCACCGCACTGGTGCGCGAGGCGCGCGCGGCGGCCAGCCTGCCCTCGGCGGAGCGGCTGCTGGAGATGGCCGGCGGCGACCCGCAGCGCATCACCGGCCCGCTGGTCACCGAAGCGGCCGCCGAGGGCGACGAACTGGCCATCGTGCTGATCGCACAGGTCGGCCGGTGGCTCGGAGAGGCGATGGGCTCGTTCGTCGCCCTGTTCGACCCGGCGGTGTTCGTCATCGGCGGCGGGGTCTCCGAGGCCGGTGACCTCTTGCTGCGCCCGGTCGACGAGGCGCTGCGCAAGCAGATCACCGGTGCGGGTCACCGGCCGGAGCCGGAAGTCCGGCTGGCGACGCTCGGCAACGACGCCGGCGTCATCGGCGCGGCCGACCTCGCCCGCGTGTGACAGCGGCGGGCCTGCGCGTCGTCTCGTACAACGTGCGTGGGCTGCGTGCCGGTGCCGGTGCCGCAGCCGTGGCCGGAGTGCTGCGCGAGCTGGACGCCGACGTCGTGCTGTTGCAGGAGGTCCCGAAGCTGCTGCTGTGGCGCGGCCGGTGCGCCGCGTTGGCCCGCCGCGCCGACCTGCTCTACGCCGGTGGCGGCGGCACCACGGGCGGCACCGCGCTGTTCACGTCGATCCGGGTGGACGTCCGCGAGGTGCGGGAGCACCGGCTGCGCGCCACGCCCGGGCTGACCCGGCGCGGCGTGGTGCTGGCCCGGCTGGTCAAGGACGGCGTGCCGTTCGGGGCGGCGTCGATCCACCTCGGCTTGGATGCCGGCGAGCGGGCCCGGCACCTGACCGACATCACGGGTCTGATCAACCGGCTGGGGGCGGCCATCATGGTCGTCGGCGGCGACGTCAACGAGGAGCCGAGCGCGCCGACGTGGACCCGGCTGGCCTCGCACTACGCCGACGCCGGCGCCGCCGTCAGCACACCGACGTTCCCGGTGGCCAGCCCGCGGCGGCGTATCGACGGCGTCTTCGTCCGCGGCGCGGTGGAGGTTTGCTCGTGCCGGGTAGCCGACACCGAGCAGGTGCGGCGGGCCAGCGACCATCGTCCCGTCGTCGCCGACCTGACCCTCGCCTAGAGCACCGCGCCGTCGTCGGGGTCGTTGGGGTGGTGCCCGCGCATCCGCGCGATCAGCGTCACGAAGCCGGTGATGAACGCCAGCACCGCGAACAGCACGATCTCGTCCGAGGGCCGCCACGACATGATCGCGACGATGATCAGCGCGATCGGTGGCGCGATGACCGCCGCCCAGGCCAGCCGCGAGACGCCGTCGCCGCGCGGGATCGGCGCCGGGGTCGGCGGGACGAAGTGGTCGCTCGCCTCGGTGCCGACCGCGTCGTCGCCGACGTCGACCGCTTCGTCGCGGGTCTGCTCCCGCCCCGGGCCGGGACCGAGCGGGCCGAGCGTCACAGATGCGTCGCGGAAGCCGTCGGCCGGGACGTCGTCGGACGTGAGGTCGTCGCGGTCGTCGTCGGGCCCCACCTCCTCCGCGGCCGGCCACGGCTGGTCGCCGTCGGGCGCGGGGGAGGAGTGGAAGGTGTCGACCAGCTCGGCCCACGTCTTGTCGTCGTCACGGCTCATGGGATAAGGCCCCGGTTCCTCTTCGTGACTCGTTCGACGAACGCCGCGGACCCCTCGAAGATGACCGGTGCGTCGTAGTCGAGGGTGGCGACGTGGTAGCTGCGCTGCAGCATGACCTCGGTGACATCGGTGGAGGAGACACCGGAGAGGATGACGGGCGCGCTGGTGGCGTCGACGACGTGGTCGTGGACGCTGCGGTAGACCAGGACCGGCTGGGTGATCATGGCGAGGTCGCGCCGGACCAGCTGCCACATCTTCGTCTGCGAGTACAACGCCTGCAGCGGCGTGCGGTCGTAGGCCCGCTCGTCCTGGCCGGGCAGAGCGATGTCGCCGGAGATGCCGGCCACCGACCGGCGCAGCAACCGCAACAGCGGCAACGCCAGCAGCCGCTTGTTCGCGCTGGTCACGACCGGGTTGACCAGCACGAGACCCTGAACCAGCGGGCCGTGCTCCTGCGCCAGGCGCATCGCCAGGCAGCCGCCCATGGACAGTCCGGCGACGACGACCTGCGGGCAGCGCTCGGCCAGGTCGAGCAAGGCGCGTTCGACCTTGCGGTACCAGTCGGGCCACCCGGTGACGTTGAGGTCCTGCCAGGCGGTCCCGTGGCCGGGCAGGCGGGGCAGCTCGACGCTGTAGCCCAGCGCCGCGAGATGCTCGGCCCAGGGGCGAAGCGAGGCCGGCGAGCCGGTGAACCCATGGCACAGCAGCACGCCGACGGGGCCGCCGTCGTGCCGGAACGGCTCCGTCGCTTGGATCGCCTCCCCCTCAGAGAGCATCGCGTCCCCTCCCGTCGTCGCCCCGACCGTCATGGTCGCCCTGGAAGCAGCATCGTCGCATGTGCCCGATCCGTCCACGCGGGCGAGGGCACCGTGTTCGCATCTCACGACCCACTTTGGAGGTAGTGTTCCGACGTGTTCTATTGGCTGATGAAGAGTGTCATCCTCGGGCCCATCCTGAGGTTGATCTATCGGCCGTGGGCCGAAGGAGTCGAGAACGTTCCGCCGCGCGGCGGCGCCATCCTCGCCGGCAACCATCTCACCGTCGTCGACTCCTTCTTCTTGCCATTGGTGCTCGACCGCAAGATCAGCTTCCTCGCCAAGAGCGACTATTTCACCGAACGCGGCATCAAGGGGTGGTTCAAGCGCCTCTTCTTCGGCGGGACCGGCCAGGTGCCGGTCGACCGCACGGGCGGCCGCGCGAGCGAGCAGGCGCTGTTGACCGCCACCCGCATCCTCAGGCAGGGCGAGCTGCTCGGTATCTACCCCGAGGGCACCCGCTCCCCGGACGGGCGGCTCTACCGCGGCAAGACCGGCGTGGCCCGGATGGCCCTGGAGGCCGGCGTCCCGGTCGTCCCGGTCGCCATGATCGGTACGGCCGAGATGCAGCCGGCCGGGCGCGTCATCCCGAAGGTGATGCGGCCGGGCATCCGCTTCGGCGCGCCGTTGGACTTCAGCCGGTACGCCGGCATGGAGAACGACCGCCACGTGCTCCGCTCGGTCACCGACGAGATCATGTACGCCCTGATGGAGCTGTCCGGACAGGAGTACGTCGATGTCTACGCCTCCAGCGTCAAGGCCAAGCTCGACAACCCCCCGCAACCCTCCGAATGATCACGTTCAGCACGAGATCTCGTGCTGAACGTGATCATTTCCGAGAGGGGTGGGTTTGACCGCGGGCGCACTCAGTGGCGGCCGGGGTAGCGCTCGGGCTCCGGCTCGGCGGGCTGGACGCTGTGGCTGGGGAAGTCCTCCAGCGCGCCGGTCGGCTGGTCGTCCCATTCGCTGAACGTCAGCGGACTGGACAGGTACGCCGCCAGCAGCTGGGCGGTGTACCTGATGCTGTCGAGGTGGGTGCGTTCGTGCCCGTGGCTGGAGTCGACGCCGAACCCGATGAGCGCGGTCCGGCACTCCAGCCCGGACTCGACCGCGGGCGCGGCGTCGGACCGGTAGAAGCGGTAGACGTCGCGCCGGAACGGCAGGTCGTTCTTCTCACACAGCGCGATGAGCCGCCGGGTGAGGTGGTAGTCGAATGGCCCGGTGGAGTCGAGCATGCCGATGTTGACGGTGTCCTCGCGTGAGGCCTGCCCCTCGCTGACCACGCCGTTGTCGACGGCGACCAGCTCGGCCACGTCGTCGTCGAGGCCGTGGGTGGCGCCGATGCCGACCTCCTCGCCGATGGTCACCAGCAGATGGGCGGTGACCGGGAGGCTGCCGCCGTCGTCGACCAGCGCCTTGACGGCGGCCAGGCAGGCGGCCAGGCCGGCCTTGTCGTCGAGGTGGCGTGACTTCACGTAGCCGTTGGGCGTGATCTGCGGCGCGGCGTCGAGCGCGACGAAGTCGCCGATGGACACGCCCAGGTCGATGAGGTCCTGCCGGGTCTCGACCGGTTCGTCCAGCCGGATCTCGACCTGGTGCCAGCCCACGCCCTGGGTGTCGACGGCGTCGCCGAAGTTGTGCCCGCTGGACATCAGCGGCAGCACTGTGCCGGTGTGGATGCGGGTGAGGTCGTCGGTGAACAACGTCACGTGGGCGCCCTCGGCGAACCGGGCGCTGTGGGTGCCGATCGGGACCACCTCGACCCGGCCGTTCTCCTTCAACCGCTTGACCATGCAGCCGATGGTGTCGGCGTGGACGACGACGGCGCGGCTGGTGTCGGCGGCCTGGCCGGTCAGGGTGGCGCGCAGCACGCCGCGGCGGGTCAGCCGGATCGGCACGCCCAGCTCCTGCAGGTGGTCGCCGATGATCTGCATGACGGCGTCGGTGCGCCCGGACGGGCTCGGGGTGCGCAGCAGCTCGAGCAGAACGTCGCGCAGGTACTCGTCGTCGATGGCCACGGACCTCATGATCCCAGCCTCGCACGGCCGCCGGGGCGGGCGCGGGGATGGTCCGCGAAGCGAGTTGACAACAACTACAGAAACAGTACAACATCTGTAGTTGTTCGGCTCGTGGACGTCAGGAGGAATCGATGCGATCGCTCGTCTACTACGTGGCCTCGACGGTCGACGGCTTCATCGCCGGGCCGGACGGCCAGTACGACTTCTTCTCCGCCGAGGGCGACCACATGCGGGCCATCACCGAGCAGTACCCGGAGACCATCCCGGTGCACTTCCGCTCGATGCTCGGGATCGACCCGCCGAACCAGACCATCGACACCGTGCTGGAGGGCCGCGTCGCCTACCAGCTCGGCCTCGACGAGGGCGTCGCCAACGCGTACCCGCACCTGCGGCACCTGGTGTTCTCACGCACCCTCGCCGAGAGCCCAGACCCCGGCGTCGAGATCGTCGGCACCGACCCGGCCGCCCGGGTCCGCGAGCTCAAGCAGGAGGGCGGCGCGCGGATCTGGCTGTGCGGTGGCGGGCAGCTCGCCGGCGCCCTGCACGACGAGATCGACGAGCTGGCCGTGAAGATCTACCCGGTGAGCATCGGCTCCGGACGGCCGCTGTTCGCCGGTGGCTTCCGGCCGCGGCACCTGCGGGTGAAGGACGCCCAGGTCTTCGAGGACGGCGTGGTGTTCGTCCACTACGTCCGCGCCTAGGGCCGGACCCGAGCCGCGGAGACCTAGGGTGTCCCGGACGAGCTGGGCGGCGCCGGGTTCCAGGCCCGCGGCGGGGTGCGCGTGGCCGGGAAGAGGAGGTCGACGAAACGGGCGGCGGTGGGCTGGGGCTCGTGGTTGGCCAGGCCGGGGCGCTCGTTGGCCTCGATGAGGACGTAGTCGCTCTCCGCCGGGTTGGTGACGATCATGTCGAGGCCGGTCACCGGGATGTCGATGGCCTTGCTGGCGGTGACGGCGGCCCGGGCGAGAGCCGGATGGAGCTCGGCGGTGACGTCGTGGATGGTGCCGCCGGTGTGCAGGTTGGCCGTGCGGCGGACCCGCAGCGCCACCCCGTCGGGCAGGACGTCGTCGAGGGAGTACCCGGCGGCGCGCACCGTCTCGATCGTGGTCTCGTCCATCGGCACCTGCGACTCCCCGCCGGTCGCCGCGGAACGACGGCGGCTGTGCGCCTCGATGAGCTGGGCGACCGTGTGCTCCCCGGTGCCGTACACCGTCGCCGGGCGGCGGACGGCGGCGGCGACCACCTCGTGCCCGATGACGACGATGCGCAGGTCGTCGCCGGTCGCGCACTCCTCGACGAGCACGTCGGGGCAGAACGTCGACGCGTGCGCGATGGCGTGAGCCAGCCCGTCGGGATCGGTGACGCCGACGGTGATGCCACGGCCCTGCTCGCCGCGGACCGGCTTGACGACGACCTCGCCGACCTCGGCGAGGAAGGCCTCGTCGGCGGCGGGGTCGCCGGCCAGCCGGCCGCGGGCGACGTTGAGCCCGGCACGCTGGAAGATGCGCCGGGTGGCCAGCTTGTCGTCGCAGCGGCTCATGGCGACGGCGGTCGTCAGCTCCGACAGCGACTCGCGGGTGACGATGCGCCGGCCGCCGTGGGTCAGCCGCAGCTCGCCGCTCTCGACGTCGATGGTCTCGACCTGGATGCCGCGCCTGCGTGCCTCGTCGGCGATGATGCGGGCGTACGGGTTGAGCTCGGCGGACTCCTGTGGACCGGCCACGAAGAGCGGCTCGTTGATGGGGTTCTTGCGCTTCACCGCGAACACCGGCACCCGGCGGAAGCCCAGCTTGGTGTACAGCCGGATGGCCGGGTCGTTGTCGTGGAGCACCGAGAGGTCCAGGTGGTCGCGGCCGCGGCCGATGTAGCGCTCGGCCAGAACCCGCACCAGCGCCTCACCGACCCCGGGAATGGTGCACTGCGGGTCGACGGCGAGACTCCACAGGCTGGCGCCGTTGTCGGGATCGTCGAACGCGACGGCGTGGTCGATCCCGGTGACCGCGCCGACGATCCGCCCGGTGCGCTCGTCCTGCGCGACCAGGTAGGTGAACGTCGGCGTGCGCTGGTTGGCCCACATCAACTCGGTGTCGCCGGTGACCATGCCGTGCGCGGCGTAGAGCCGGTTGATCTCGTCGGCGTCGGCGAGCTCGCTCATCTTCCGCACGAACACGCCCGGCACCACGTTGCGGCGCGGCCGGTACCGGTGCAGCTCCAGCCGGAAGGTGAGCGACGGGTCGATGAACAGCTCGCCCGGGGCGTGCGACACCAGCACGTGCGGGTCGGCGACGTACATGGCGATGTCGCGCCGGCCCGCTTGCTCCGCGCCGAGCAGCGCGATGATGTCGTGCGGGTCGTCGAAGGTCTGCGCGAACACCAGCCGGCCCCAGCCACAGTCCAGCGCGACGCCCCGCTTCATGTCCCGGACGAAGTGCTCCGGTGCCTCCTTCCAGGGTCGGCTCCACAGCGACTGGCCGGGTGCGGGCTGGCCACGGCGCCGCGCCTCTGGCTGGCGACGGGGTTCGGTCCGGCGCGGCGGGACCCGCAGATCGTCGTCGTCGTTGTCCTCGACCTGGTCGGCGCGCTTGCGGTCGCCTTCGCTCACCGGGTCACGGCCTCTTTTGGCAGGTGCGTCTGCAGCCACAGCTCCAGCAGCCCGAGCTGCCACAGCCGGTTGCCGCGCAGCGGCGTCAGCTCGGCGTTGGGATCGGCGCGCAGCCGGTCGACGTACTCCGGCCGGAACAGGCCGCGCTCGCGTGCCGCGGCGGAGTGCAGGGCGTCGTCGACGAGCTGCAGGTAGCGGCCGCGCAGGTACTTGAGCGCCGGCACCGGGAAGTAGCCCTTCGGGCGGTCGATGACCCCGTGCGGGATAACCCGTCGGCCGGCCTCCTTGAGCACGCCCTTGCCGTCCTGGGCGAGCTTCAGCTCCGGCGGGCACTGCGCGGCCAGCTCGACCAGTTGGTGGTCGAGGAACGGCACCCGCGCCTCCAGGCCCCACGCCATGGTCATGTTGTCCACGCGCTTGACGGGGTCGTCGGTGAGCATGATCTGGGTGTCCAGCCGCAGCGCGGCGTCGACGGCCGTCTCCGCGCCGGCGCGGGTCATGTGCGTGCGGACGAAGTCCAGGCTCGCCGGATGGCCCGGCAGGTACTTCGGGGCGACCACCTCGGCCATGCCGGCGTGGTCGCGGTCGAAGAAGGCCTTGGCGTAGGTGTCGACGGCGTCGGCCGGGTCCGCGCCGGCCAGCGGCGGGTACCAGTGGTAGCCGGCGAACACCTCGTCCGCGCCCTGCCCGGACTGCACGACCTTGACGTGCCGGCTGACCTCCTTGCTGAGCAGGAAGAACCCGACGGCGTCGTGGCTGACCATCGGCTCGCTCATCGCGGCGACCGCGTCCTGCAGCGCGGGAAGCATGAGGTCGGCGCCGATGCGGATCTGGTGGTGCTCGGTGTCGAACTCGCGCGCGATGATGTCGGAGTACTTGAACTCGTCGCCCTCCTCGCCGCCGACGGCCTCGAACCCGATGCTGAACGTGTTGAGGCCGTGCTGTCCCTCCTCGGCGAGCAGGCCGACGACGAGGCTGGAGTCCAGGCCGCCGGAGAGCAGCACACCCACCGGGACGTCGGCGACGAGCCGGCGGCGCACGGCGACCCGTAGCGCCTCGAGGACGGCGTCCTCCCAGTCGGTGGCGGACCAGCCGGCCTTCGCTGGGTCGCGGACGAAGGGCGGGTCCCAGAACACCCGCTCGCGGCTGGTGCCGTCGGGCTCCACGACGCGGACCGTGGCCGGCGCCAGCTTGCGCACGCCGGCCAGGATGGTGTGCGGCGCGGGGACGACGGCGTGCCAGGACAGATAGTGGTGCAGCGCGACCGGGTCGATGCTGGTGTCGACGTCACCGCCCTTGAGCAGGGCGGGAAGCGAGCTGGCGAACCGCAGCCGGTCCGGCGTCTGGGCCAGGTAGAGGGGCTTGATGCCGAGCCGGTCCCGCGCCAGCACCAGCCGGCCGCTGTCGCGCTCGTGGACGGCGACGGCGAACATGCCGATCAGGTGGTCGACGAAGTCCTCGCCCCACCGGTGGTACGCCTTCGCGATCACCTCGGTGTCAGAGGTGGAGAAGAAGCGGTAACCGTGGCCGGCCAGCTGCTCACGCAGCTCGCGGTAGTTGTAGATGCAGCCGTTGAAGGCGACGGTGAGCCCGAGCTCGGCATCGACCATCGGCTGGTGGCCGTGCGGGGAGAGGTCGATGATCGACAGCCGCCGGTGACCCAGCGCGAGCGAGCCGTGCGCGTAAGCGCCTGAGTCGTCCGGTCCCCGGGCGACCATGGCGTCGCACATGAGGCCCACCGCTGCGAGGTCGGCGGGACGGTTGTCGAACCTGAATTCGCCGGAGAGACCACACATACGTTTCGAGCCTACACGGCGCGACCTGCGGTACGGAGATGGTCCGTATCACCTGATGGACCGGCGGTCGCCGTTGCTGGAGTTCCGCGCCCACCGCGGATGGTTCCCAGCTGGCCAACGGCGCGCGGCCCGCACGGCGACCCGACGCCACGCCTCGTCAGGTCGGGGCAACGGCCATCCAGGCCGGCAAGCATGGTGCAGCAAGGGAATTGCGTGGCGAACCCGAATGATCACGTTCAGCACGAGATCTCGTGTCACACCATGCTCGCAATCATGGTGAAGCACGGAATCTCGTGCTGAACGTGATCATTTCGGGCTCATCGCACAGGGTGCGAACGGCTTCGGCGGTGGCGCACGTCACGTCGTGCGCCACCGCCGAAGGGTGGAACTACTTCACTGCGGCCGTCAGCCGCGGGTGGTCACCTCAGAGGGTGGAACCCGCGCTGCGCCGGCGAGCGGCGAAAGCCAGGCCAGCGCCACCGGCCACGAGCAGCAGGGCCAGCGTGGCGCCGGTCGTGGTGCTCGAACCGGTGTCGGGCAGCTCCTCGTCGCCGTCGTCGTCACCCGGGTCGTCGGTGGGCTCCTCCGTCGGCTCCTCGGTCGGCTCCTCCGTGGGGGTCGGGGTCGGCGTCGGCGTCTCGGTCGGCTCCGCCTCGCCCTCGACCGTCACGGTGACCGTGGCGACCGGGGAGTCGGTGTTGCCGTCGTTGGCCAGGTACTGGAAGGTGTCCTCGCCCTCGAAGCCCTCGGCCGGGGTGTAGATGACGGTGGCCAGCGTCTCCGGGTCCTCGGTCGTCAGGGTGCCGTTGGTGGCCTCGCTCACCTTGAAGGTGAGGTCGTCGCCCTCGGCGTCCTCGGCGACCAGAGCGATCTCGACCGGGGTGTCGATGGTGGTCTCGACCGCGATGTCCTGCGGCTCGGCCGGGGTGTTCTCACCCGCGGCCACGGCCGCGATGTTGTCCGAGAACGCGCTCAGCTGGGTGTAGATGCCGGGGAAGCCAGCCTGCGCGCAGCCCTCGCCCCAGCTGACGACGCCGACCTGGACCAGCTCGCCGTTGTCGTCCTCGCGGAACAGCGGGCCACCGGAGTCGCCCTGGCAAGAGTCGATGCCGCCCTCTTCGAAGTCACCGGCGCAGATCTCGACGTCCGCGGTCAGCGAGTCGCCGTAGTTCGTGGCGCAGGTGGCGTCGTCAATGAACGGCACCTCGACCTCGAGCAGCACGTCGCTGGACTCGCCGCCCTCGGAGGTGGCGCCCCAGCCGGCGACGGTGAAGGTGCCCTCGTCGAGGGAGTCGTCGGTGACGACCGGCAGCGGGTCGATGCCCTCGACCGGCTCGCTCAGCCGGACCAGCGCCCAGTCGTTCGGGATGCCGCTGATGTTGGCCGAGTAGACGAACTCGGACTGGTACGTGACGATGTCCGGGCTGTTCAGGTCGACCGACCCGAAGTGCGCGGTGATGCTGGTGTCCGGGCCCGTGCCGTTGACGCAGTGCGCCGCGGTCAGGACCAGGTCCTCGGCGTAAAGAGACCCGCCGCACGCGAAGGTGCCCTCGGGGGTGTCGATGGTGAGGAAGGCGATGAACGGGTAGTCGCCCTCGTCGACCTCGGTGCCGCCGACGATGCGGGTCTCGAAGTCACCGGGGGAACTCTGCGTGATGAGAGCCTGCTCAGGCACCTCTTCGGCGGCGGCTGCGGTGCCGGCGGTGCTGATCACCGTGGCACCGGTCACCATGGCCGCAAGCAGCGCACCCGCAACGCGGGCACGCCTGCGGAGGAAGGTGGTCACACTGTCTCCATTTCACATCATGTATGCGTCATAAGTCCGGACCCCCGTCCGTCACGGGACCGTGACTTCGAGAGGGGCCCGAAATGCTGAGGATCGTACACGAGACATCAACTGGCCGGAACCAACGGGACGGGAACTGCGTCTAAAGCTGCTCGACCCCTTGAGGTACTCCTGTCGATCAGCTGCCCGCAGTGCCCGTCCGCCCGCCTGCGGGACTATATCTGTGCAGGTCAGCGTGGATTGGCCGAGCTGGGCGGTCAATGGATTCGATCCGCCCAGGCAGAGGAAGGATGTCATGGATCATGCCGTTCTCGGGCGTGTCGCGGCGATGTGTCCTCAAAAGAAAACCGATGAGCCGGGCGTCCCGGCGCAGATAGGCTCGGCGGGGTGACAGACACCGCTCAGTGGACGCCCGCGATCCCCGCCAAGCCGACCGTCGACGGCCTGGCGGAGGTATGGGCGCGGCGCTGGGAGCGTGACGGCGTCTTCCGCTTCGACCGGACCCGCCCGCGTGCCGACGTGTACTCCATCGACACCCCGCCGCCGACGGTGAGCGGCGCACTGCACGTGGGTCACGTGTTCTCCTACACCCAGACCGACGTCGTCGCCCGGTACCAGCGGATGCGAGGCAAGGCCGTCTTCTACCCGATGGGGTGGGACGACAACGGCCTGCCCACCGAGCGTCGGGTGCAGAACCACTTCGGCGTGCGCTGCGACCCGTCGCTGCCGTACGACCCGGAGTTCCGGCCCCCGGCCGCGCCGGGCAAGGAGCAGCTGCCGGTCTCGCGGCGCAACTTCATCGAGCTGTGCGGCGAGCTCACCGGCGAGGACGAGAAGGCCTTCGAGGACCTGTGGCGGCACCTGGGGCTGTCGGTGGACTGGTCGCACAGCTACCAGACCGTCGACGACGCCGCCCGGCGCGTGTCGCAGCGGGCGTTCCTGCGCAATCTCACCCGCGGCGAGGCGTACCACGCCGAGGCACCGACGCTGTGGGACGTCACGTTCCGCACCGCGGTCGCACAGGCCGAGCTGGAGGACCGCGACCGCTCCGGCGCCTACCACGACCTCGCGTTCGCTCGCCTGGACGGTGCGCGCGAGCCGGTCGTCGTCGCGACGACGCGGCCGGAGCTGCTGCCCGCCTGCGTCGCCGTCGTCGTGCACCCCGACGACGAGCGGTACGCCGCGCTGGTCGGCTCGACCGTCAGCACGCCGCTGTTCGGCGTCGAGGTCCCGGTCGTGGCGCACCGGCTCGCGGACCCGTCGAAGGGCACCGGCGCCGCCATGATCTGCACGTTCGGCGACACCACCGATGTCATCTGGTGGCGCGAGCTGGCACTGCCCACACGGCCGGTCGTCGGGCGCGACGGCCGGTTCGTCCGCGACGTGCCGGGCTGGCTGGCGGCGCCGTCGGGGCGGTCGGCGTACGAGGCGCTGGCGGGGGCGACGGTGCACGGCGCGCGCACGCGCGTGGTCGAGCTGCTGCGCGAGTCCGGTGAGCTGCTGAGCGAGCCGCGACCCGTCGTGCACCCGGTCAAGTTCTACGAGAAGGGCGACCGGCCGTTGGAGATCGTCACCACCCGGCAGTGGTACATCCGCAACGGCGGCCGCGACGAGGCGCTCCGGGAGGCCCTGCTGGAACGCGGCCGTGAGCTGCGCTGGCACCCGGAGCACATGCGGGTGCGCTATGAGAACTGGGTAGGCGGGCTCAACGGCGACTGGCTCGTCAGTCGGCAGCGGTACTTCGGCGTGCCCATCCCGGTGTGGTATCCCCTGGATGCCGAGGGTGTGCCCCGGTACGACGCGCCGATCCTGCCGGACGAGACGGACCTGCCGGTCGACCCGTCGTCGGATGCGCCGCCGGGGTTCACCGCGTCACAGCGCGGCGAGCCGGGCGGGTTCGTCGGCGACCCCGACGTCATGGACACCTGGGCGACATCGTCGCTGACGCCGCGCATCGCCGGCGGCTGGGGAAGCGACGACGACCTGTTCGCCCGCGTCTATCCGATGGACCTGCGCCCCCAGGCGCACGAGATCATCCGCACCTGGCTGTTCGCCAGCATCGTCCGCGCCCACCTGGAGGACGGGGTGCTGCCGTGGCGGCACGCGGCTATCGCCGGCTGGATCCTCGACCCGGACCGCAAGAAGATGTCCAAGTCCGTCGGCAACGTGGTCACGCCCATGGGCCTGCTGAAGCAGTACGGTTCCGACGGCGTCCGCTACTGGGCCGCGAGCGGCCGGCTCGGCGCCGACACCGCGTTCGACGTCGGGCAGATGAAGATCGGCCGGCGGCTGGCCATGAAGCTCCTCAACGTCAGCAAGTTCGTCCTCGGGCTGGGGCCGGTCGACGACGGTGCCGAGGTCACCGCTGCCCTGGACCTCGCCATGCTGGCCGCGCTGGAGCGCATCGTGCGCGCGGCCACCGAGGCCCTCGACGGCTACGACCACTCCCGCGCGCTGGAGGCGACCGAACGGTTCTTCTGGGACTTCTGCGACGACTATGTCGAGCTGGTGAAGAACCGGGCATACGGCGGGGGTGACGCGGCCGATGGGGCGGCGTCCGCGCGGGCGGCGCTGCGACGGGCGCTGTCGGTGCAGCTGCGGCTGTTCGCGCCGTTCCTGCCGTTCGTGGCCGAGGAGGTGTGGTCGTGGTGGCGGACCGGGTCGGTGCACCTGGCTCCGTGGCCCGGCGACGACGACGGCGTGGGCGCCGCGGCCGCGCCGGCGGGTGACGCAGCGCTGTTCGCGACGGCGTCGGCGGTCATCGGGGCGGTGCGGCGGGCCAAGACCGAGGCTGGGCTGTCGCTGCGCACCGAGGTGCCGCACGCGGTGCTGCGCTGCCGCCTCGCCGACGTCGAGGCGGTGCTGGCGGTGCTCGACGACGTCCGCGCGGCCGGCCGGATCACCGTCGTCGACCTGGAGCCCGACGACCTCGCCGAGGCCTTCGAGGCCAGGCTCGCTTGAGCCGCCGGTGGAGAGCTTCGTTCTGGGGAATACCCCTAGGGGGTATGGTGGTTGCGTGGTCTGAGCCGACGAGAGGTGAGCGACCATGGAACGGCACGACACCGAACACGGGTACGGCGCCGAGGCCGAGCAGGTGACGGCCCGCGAGCACCACGGCGGTCACGCGGCCGGGCCACCCGGCGGCCCCCCGGCGCCGGCCGCGCACGGGGGTCACGCCGGGCATCACGACAAGCACGCCGGCCACGGCGACGGCACCATGTTCCGGGACAAGTTCTGGGTGAGCTTGGTCCTGGCGATCCCGGTGGTCGGCTTCAGCACCATGTTCGCCGACCTGCTCGGCTACGAGGTGCCCGGCTGGGGCACCTGGATCCCGCCGGTCCTCGGCACGGTGCTGTTCGTCTACGGCGGCTGGCCGTTCCTCACCGGCGCCGTCGCGGAGCTGCGCGACCGCCAGCCCGGCATGATGACGCTGATCGCGCTGGCCATCACGGTGGCGTTCGTCGCCAGCGGGCTCACCACACTGGAGATCGGCGAGCTCGACCTCGACTTCTGGTGGGAGCTCGCGCTGCTGATCGTGGTCATGTTGCTCGGGCACTGGCTGGAGATGCGGGCACTCGGGCAGGCCTCCGGCGCGCTGCAGGCGCTGGCCGAGCTGCTCCCGGACACCGCTGAGCGGGTTGACTCCGACGGGGCGGTCGAGGAGGTTCCGCTGGTCGAGCTGGCCGTCGACGACGTCGTTCTCGTGCGCTCCGGTGGGCGGGTGCCAGCCGACGGCGTCGTCGTCGAGGGGACCGCGGAGGTCGACGAGTCCACCGTCACCGGCGAATCGAAGACGGTGGCCCGCGGCCCTGGCGACCGCGTGGTGGCCGGGACCGTCGCGACCGACACCGCGGTCCGCGTCCGGGTGACGGCGGTGGGCGAGGACACCGCGCTGGCCGGCATCCAGCGGCTGGTGGCTGACGCGCAGGCGTCCAGCTCACGGGCGCAGGCGCTGGCCGACCGTGCCGCGGCCTACCTGTTCTGGTTCGCGCTGGGTGTCGGCGCCCTGACGTTCGCCGTCTGGGTGGCGCTCGGTGAGGCGTCGGCGGCCGTGGAGCGCACGGTCACGGTGCTCGTGATCGCCTGCCCCCATGCACTTGGCCTGGCCATTCCGCTGGTGATCGCGATCTCGACGGCGATGTCGGCGAGGGCCGGCATCCTGGTCAAGGACCGCCTGGCGCTGGAGCGGATGCGGCTGGTCGACGCGGTGCTGTTCGACAAGACCGGCACGCTGACGAAGGGCCGCCCGGCGGTGGCCGGGGTGGCGCCGGTGCCGCCGGCCGGCGACGACGAGTTGTTGGCGCTGGCCGCGGCGGCCGAGCGCGACTCCGAGCACCCGTTGGCGACGGCGATCGTCGCGGCCGCTGCCGAGCGCGGCCGGGTCCCGGCCGCGTCGGAGTTCCGGTCGCTCACCGGCAAGGGCGTGCGTGCCGTCGTCGACGGTGCCGACGTCGCCGTCGGCGGGCCCGGCCTGCTGCGCGAGCTGGGGCTGGAGTCGCCGTCGGAGATCGCCATGCCGGTGGACGAGTGGTCGAAGGCCGGTTCGACGGTCCTCTACGTGCTGCGCGACGGCGCGGTGATCGGTGCGCTGTCGTTGGCCGACGAGGTCCGCGCGGAGTCGGGCCGGGCCGTCGACGCGCTGCACGCCGAGGGCATCCACGTCGTGATGATCACCGGCGACGCCCGCAACGTCGCGGAGGCGGTCGCCGCGGAGCTCGGCATCGACGAGGTGTTCGCCGAGGTGCTGCCGGCCGACAAGGACGCCGTTGTGACCTCGCTGCAGGAGCGCGGGCTGCGGGTGGCCATGGTCGGCGACGGTGTCAACGACGCGCCCGCGCTGGCCCGGGCCGACGTCGGCCTGGCCATCGGGGCCGGTACGGACGTCGCGGTCGAGTCCGCCGGGGTGGTCCTGGCCTCCGACGACCCGCGCGGGGTGGTCTCCGCGCGTCGGCTGTCGCAGGCCAGCTACCAGAAGATGGTGCAGAACCTGGTGTGGGCGACGGCGTACAACCTGCTGTCGGTGCCGCTGGCGGCCGGGGTGCTCGCGCCGATCGGGTTCGTGCTCCCGCCGGCGGCAGCCGCGGTGGCGATGACCGCGTCGACGGTGATCGTGGCGCTGAACGCCCAGGTGCTGCGCCGCCTGGACCTGCGCCCCGACCGCATCGCCCGCTGATCACGCGAGCCTGGCGCGGTGGCGGCGGACGGCGGACCGGTTGGCGCACCGCGTCGAGCAGTAGCGCTGCCGGCCGTTGCGGGTGACGTCGGCGAACGTGCTCGTGCAGTCGCCGGCGGCGCAGCGGGCGAAGCGGTGCAGGCCGCGCTGGGTGAGGAACCAGGCAAGCCCGAACGCGGTGATCGCCGCGAGCTGCCGTGTCACCGACACCCCGTCGGGCCGAAAGTGCACGTGCGGCCGGGTGCCGTCGTGCGTGCTGATGCTCGGGTGTGACGTGCCGCGCGCGAGCAGGCGGTTCAGCGCGGCGACCCGGGCCGCGTCCGTCGCTGCGTCGACGACCTCGGTGAGTGCGGCCTGCCACTCGATCAACCCGGCGACGTCGGACGGCGTCGGCGTCCGCTCGAGCAGCACGTCGTGCTCGGCGGCGAGCCGGGCGACGTCGGCCGGGGAGGTCAGCCGTCGATCGACCAGCGCCGCGGCCAGCAGAGCGCCCTCGTCGCTGTAATGGTTGAAGTGCACAATGCCATTACAGCACGGTGGAGACATGAGATGGGAAGTGGTTCGCCCTTGCGTCCGGTGCGGGACCACCGCCGCACCCGGCCCGGTCACGTCGTGGCACCGTACGGGCAGCGGGTTCGTCGGCTACGTGCGCTGCCGGTGCGGCGGTTGGCTGATCGTGCGCTCCGCGTAACCGTCGCGAGGTCAGCGGGACGTGACCTGGGACCATGAGGTCCACGCCGAGCTGGCTAGGCTCGTCGTGGACCGGATCGGGTGAGCCGGTCGACGTGCCGACATCACATGATCAGCGGAAACGGGGTTCGATGACCAGCAAGGACATGCTGCGGCGGTCGGTCGCGGCGACTGTCGGGTGCGCGCTGATGATGGGCGTGGCCGGGTGCAGTTCGACGCCAGACGCCACACCGGTCGCGCAGTCGCTGGCCGAAGGGCTGGCCAACGGCGACTTCGCGGACGTGCCGCTGACCGGCACGACACCCGAGGAGGCCGCGACCGCGGTGGAGGAGATGACCGCCGGCATGGGAGAGGTGGCGCGCACCGTCGAGGTCGCCGGCATCGAGGAGACCGACGACGAGGACCGCCGCCAGGTCACCCTCGACGTCGCGTGGGACCTGGACGGTTCCGCCGGCGCGGCCGCGTCGCCCACCGGCACGCCGTCGGCGACCGGCACGAGTACCGACGGGACCAGCTCGGACTGGACCTACCAGACCACGGCCACGCTCGTCGCCGCCGACACCGACGCCGGCTGGGAGGTCGAGTGGGCGCCGACCGTCCTGCATCCGCAGCTGGCCGACGGCGCGTCGCTCGCGCTGCGCCGCGAGCAGGCCGAGCGCGCGGACATCCTGGGCGCCGGCGGCGAGGTCATCGTCACCGAGCGGCCGGTCTACCGGGTCGGCATCGACAAGACCCGCGTCGACGCCGCCGTGGCGCCCAGCTCGGCCAGCGCGCTGGCCGAGCTGGTGGGCGTCGATCCAGCGGCGTTCGCCGGCCGGGTCCAGGAGGCCGGCGAGCGGGCCTTCGTCGAGGCCATCACCCTGCGCGAGGCCGACGCGGCGTCGCTGCTGGCCGGCATCGAGGAGATCGAGGGCGCCGTCGCGCTCAGCGACACCCTGGCGCTCGCGCCCACCCGCGAGTTCGCGCGGCCGATCCTCGGCACCGTCGGTGAGGCCACCGCGGAGATCGTCGAGGAGTCCGCCGGCCGCGTGGTCGCCGGCGACGTCGTAGGCCTCTCCGGGTTGCAGCAGCAGTACGACGCCCAGCTGGCCGGTACGCCGGGGCTCACGGTCGAACTGACCCCGGCCGAGGGCGACGCCCAAATCCTCCACGAGCTGGAGCCGGTGGCCGGTACGCCGGTCACCACCACGCTCGACGTCGAGCTGCAGGCACGTGCCGAGGCCGTGCTCGCCGACGTCGGGCCGGCCAGCGCCGTCGTCGCGGTCCAGCCGTCGACGGGTGCGGTGCTGGCCGCGGCCAGTGGGCCGGGCGGGGAGGGGTACTCGACCGCGACGCTGGGTCAGTACGCACCCGGCTCCACGTTCAAGATCGCGACCTCGCTGGCGCTGCTGCGCGCCGGGCTCACCGCGGAGTCGACGGTGGAGTGCACGCCGACGGCGACGGTCGACGGCCGCGACTTCGAGAACTACAGCGATTACCCGTCGGGTGCGATCGGCGAGATCACCCTGCGCTCGGCCATCGCGAACTCCTGCAACACCGCGCTGATCAACCAGAACGCCACGGTCGACCAGGCCGCGCTGGCCCAGGCGGCCGCGTCGCTCGGCATCGGCGTCGAGCACGACCCGGGCGCGCCGGCCTTCCTCGGCGCGGTGCCGGCGGAGGCGGACGGTACCGCGCACGCCGCGTCGATGATCGGCCAGGGCGAGGTGCTGGCGTCGCCGCTGGCGATGGCGACGATGGCCGCGTCGGTGGCCGCCGGTCGCACGGTCACCCCGATGCTCGTCGACGGCGCCGCCGCGGCCGCGCCGGAGGCCACCCTGACCGCCGAGGAGGCGCAGGCGCTGCACGACCTCATGCTCGCCGTCGTCGAGGAGGGCAGCGGCGACTTCCTGGGCGATGTCCCCGGTGACCCCGTCGGCGCCAAGACCGGCACCGCCGAGTACGGCACCGAGCAGCCGCCGCGCACGCACGCCTGGATGGTGGCGTTCCAGGGCGACCTCGCTGTCGCGGTGTTCGTCGAGGACGGCGAGTCCGGGTCGCGCACGGCCGGCCCGCTGCTGGAGGAGTTCCTGCGCGGCCAGGGGTGAGGCCGAGCTAGGCCGACAGGAACGGCGCGAGCTGCTCGGCCAGCCGCGGCGCCAGCGTGCGGGCGTAGGTGGCGGTGAGGTGATGCTCGTCGCGCCACACCGCCACGTTGCCGATGACCGCCGGACACGCGTCGCTGGGGCAGATGGCCGCGTTGAGGTCGATCAGCTCCAGGCCGCCGAGGCGGTCGGCGGCGACCAGCTGGGCGTCGCCTGAGCGCTCCATCGCCTCGTCCGTGGGCTCCGCACACTCGGTGAGCTGGTCGGTGTGCTGCGAGATGCATTCGGCGGGATCGATGCCCAGCCACGGGGTGTTGCGCACGACGGCGAGCTGGGCGCCGGCGTCGAGGACGGCCCGCCAGCTCTGGCTCATCCCGTCGGCGAGACGCAGGCTGCTCTCGTCGTCGCCGAGCTCCTCGCCGTCCACCGCGACGCGGTAGGAGTTGCTGTTCGAGGTGACGACGAGGTCGGGGCGGTCCGTCCCGGTGAGGCGTTCGAGCAGGGCGGTGTTCCACTCCGTGCACGACGTGTAGGGCGTGCCCTCCGCCGTCGTGATCTCCACGTCGAAGAGCCCGCACGACGACTTCGTGTAGGTCTCGACGCGCCAGCCGTTGCGGGTGGCGACCTCGTCGAGGGCGGGCTGCCACTGGGCGGCGTGTGAGTCGCCGACGAGCGCGACGACGCGGTCGGAGTGCACGTCACCGTAGGCGCACGACACCAGGTCGGCGTCCTGGGCGTTCTGCTGGCAGCCGTCGGGATAGATGTCCGGGGTGTCGTTGGGGACGTTGACCGGGTCGGGGGTCATGGCGGTGACGGTGTCGAC
>NZ_SMKZ01000077.1 GCF_004349065.1 Jiangella asiatica | reverse complement strand
GCCGCCCCAGCGCCCGCCGGACCACCTGAGCATGCTCGACCGAGATGCTGCCCGCGCGCAGCGCCCACGCCGTGCACGGCAGGAACCGCCGAGCGGCTCGCGACAGCTCCCGCACGGCTGCCACCGGGACCCCGAGCCCGGTCAACTCGCCCACCGCATCGTCCCGGTCGGCCCGGCCGTCCCGGTCGGCGTGGTCGTTCCGGTCGTCCCGGTCGTTCCGGTCGGCGCGGTCGTTCGCGTCGGCGCGGTCGTTCGCGTCGGCCTGGTCGGCCCGGTCGGCCGGGTCGTCTGTCCTCGTGGCGCGCTGGGTCGACGTGGTCCGCTCGGCTGCGCGCGACACTGGTTCGGCCATGGCCGACCGGCTGTCGCCGGAGCCGCCCGGGTCGGGGTAGCCGGTCCGGCGACCGCCGCCTGCGGCGACCTGCTCACCGGTGGGGAATGGTTGGGCGGACGCATTGGGCCGGCTGCCGGCACCCGCGGCGTCGTGGACAAGGCGCGCGGCGTCGAGCAGATCGGCGTCGACGTCCAAGAGCGCGGCAAGCTCGACCCGTCCCCTCGCCACGCCGTGGTCCACACGCAGACGGTCGCGTAGCCAGTCGGCGGTGGACGTCGCACCGACCGACGACCCGAGACTCCGCCGGTCGGCCTCGCGGACCAGGCCCAATCCCAAGGCGGCAAGCCGGGCGGTCAGGGCCTCGTGCGCCACCACGAGGCGCGCGACCTCGTCAGACCGCAGCGCCCACGCCGGAGCGTCCTCGACCGCACCGATCGCGCCGTCGACCACGCCCAGCGCCGCGACCAACGGATGGTCAGACACTGCCAACGAGTACGAATCGAACATGTGAACGACTTTACCCTCACCCACCGACAGGGTCGCGGCGAGTGCGCCACGCTCTCGGCCGATCCCGCCGCGAGAGGACCACGCCGGCGGCCGCCGCGTGGAACGTCGTCGGCTGGATCGCTAACCTGAGCCACTGGCGTTCAAGCAAGCGCTTACCCGGTTGTCAGCGTCCAGACGCCTGCTGATATTCAGGTGACCGACGCCGACGCATCCCGGAGGAGCGCAGATGACCGACGAGCGGGTCAGGGTCATGCTGGTCATGGGCGAGGACCCGTACCACGACCTGTTCGACGCCGAGCTGCTGGACCGCCTGGACGCCCTGGCCGAGCGGGTCCTGCCCGGCCCGGTCGACAACTTCGACGCGCCGGCGGTCCGGGAGGGCCTGGCCGGCGCCGACGTCCTGCTGACGTCGTGGGGCTGCCCGCCGATCGACCGGACCGTCCTGGACGCCGCGCCCCGCCTGCGCGCCGTTCTGCATGCTGCCGGCAGCGTCAAGGGTCACATCACCGACGCCTGCTGGGATCGCGGGCTCGTGGTGACTACGGCGGCCGCCGCGAATGCCGTCCCGGTCGCGGAGTACACGCTGGCCGCGGTGCTCGCGGCCGGGAAGCGGGTGCCGGCGTTCGCGGCCGCCTTCCGCGAGCACCCGGGCTCGGTGGCCTGGCGCGCGGAGATCCCGGGGGCGTCGAACTACCGCAAGGTCGTGGGCGTCGTGGGCTTCTCCCGTATCGGCCGACTGGTGGTCGACCTGCTGCGCCGCTTCGACCTGCAGGTGCTGGTCGCCGATCCGTACGCCGACGGTGTCGAGGTCGAGGCCGCCGGTGCGGAGCTCGTCGAGCTCGACGACCTGCTGAGCCGTAGTGATGTCGTCACGCTGCACGCGCCGTCGCTGCCGTCGACCCGCCACCTGCTCGACGCCGGGCGGCTGGCGCTGATGCCGGACCGGTCGACGCTGGTCAACACCGCTCGCGGTGCGCTCGTCGACACCGAGGCGCTGACCGCCGAGTGCGAGCGGGGCCGGCTGCACGCCGTCCTCGACGTCACCGATCCGGAGCCGCTTTCGGCGGACTCGCCGCTGTACCGGCTGCCGAACGTCGTGCTCACGCCGCACGTGGCCGGCGCGATGGGCACAGAGTGCCGGCGGCTGGCGGCGCTCGCGATCGACGAGCTGGAGCGACTCGCCGCGGGCAAGCCGCTGGAGCACGAGGTGCGCCGGACCGACCTGGCGGTGCAGGCATGACCGGTGGCGTGGTCCCCGGTCTGGTATCGGTGACGTTCCGGCAGTTGGGCGTCGCGGAGGTCCTCGGCCTGGTCACGCGGGCCGGGCTGGGCGCCGTCGAGTGGGGTGGCGACGTCCACGTGCCGGCCGGCGACCTGGCGGCCGCGAGGCGGGCCGCAGTACTGAGCGCCGACGCCGGCATCGCGATCGAGGCGTACGGCTCGTACTACCGTGCCGGCGACGACGACCCGGCCGGCTTCGACGCGGTGCTGCGCACAGCGGTGGCGCTCGGCGCACCGCGCATCCGCATCTGGGCGGGGCGCAGCGGCTCGGCCGACGCGGAGCCGGCCGCCCGGGCGCGGGTCGCCGCCGACGTGCACCGGATCGCCGCCCTGGCCGCCGGCGACGGTGTCGGGATCGCCGTGGAGCACCACCCGAACACGCTGACCGACACGCTCGAGACCGCGCTGGAGCTTTACGGCGCCGCCGACCATCCAGGGGTGCGGCCGTACTGGCAGCCGCGGATCGGGCAGGACGCCGAGTCGTCGCTGCGGGAGGTCGCTGCGCTGCTTCCGGGCCTGGTGACGGCGCACGTGTTCAGCTGGGCCGCCGACGGTGTCAGGCTGCCGCTCGCCGACGGTGGCGCGCTCTGGCGGCCGGTGCTCGCGGCCCTGGCCGGCGCGCCCGGTGACGGAGCACGCTACGCCCTGCTGGAGTTCGTCCGCGACGACGACCCCGCCGTGTTCCTGGAGGACGCCGCCACCCTGCACCGCTGGCTCGCCGAAGCAACCCCGCCCGCTCCACCCGCGACGGCGGCGTGGCGGCGTTGATCAACGCGGGGAAGGTTGGTGCGAAATGTCGCAATCGGTATCGCTCGCGGGGGTCGATAGGTGATCATTGCAGGGCAGGGGGGCCTGGGCGGAGGCACTCGGAGGTTTGGTCGATGGATCGTGCGTACGACGACGAACGACACGGAGGAGGCAGGAGGCGTCCGGGATCAGCCGGTGAGCACGCTCTCCAGGAGGCGAGCGGCAGCGCGGAGCGGGCCGCCCGGTTCTACCGGGAGCAGATGGCCGACCACCTGAACGCCCGGATGCGGGAGTTCGTCGGGCGCATGGAGATGGTCTTCGTCGGCAGCGCGGACGGCGGCGGCGAGTGCGACGTGTCGTTTCGCGCGGGCCCGCCGGGCTTCGTCCGTGTCCTCGACCCGCGAACGCTGGCCTGGCCGGAGTACCGCGGCAACGGCGTGCTGGCCAGCGCCGGCAACATGACCGAGAACCCGCACGTCGGCCTGCTGTTCATGGACTTCGTCGAGGACCTGGTCGGGCTGCACGTGAACGGTCCGACGCAGGTGTTGTCGCCAGCGGTGTTCGCCGAGCGGTATCCCGACGAGCGGGTCGAGTCCGACGTGCCCGGGCGGCGGCCGGAACGGTGGGTCGTCGTCGACGTCGAGGAGGCCTACATCCACTGCTCCAAGCACATCCCGCGCATGGTGCCCGTGCCGCGCACCCGTGACTGGGGCACCGACGACAAGCGCAAGAAGGGTGGCGACGCGTTCGGGGTGGCGGCCGAGCGGGGCTACGGCCGGGGCGCCGCCACGCGGACGGCGGTCGATGGGGTCGAGGCCGTCCCGCGGCACGCCGCCAGGTTCGATCGCTCTCGCTGAGTCCGGACCGTCAGCGCCGACGCACGCTTGCGCACCGCGGCCACGGTCAACGCGGGACGGATCGGGCGACCGTCGCGGAGCTAGCCGCCGACCCAGCGGAACCGGACCGGATCGCCGGGACGCAGCTGTGCTGCCCGCGGCACGTCGGCGGTGACGACGACGCCGACCACGGGGTAGCCGCCGGTCACCGGGTGGTCGGCGAGGAACAGCACCGGCTGGCCGCTCGGCGGGACCTGGATCGCGCCGGTCACCATGCCCTCCGACGGCAGCCCGCCGGCATCGTCGCCCGACGCATCGGCGTGCAGCGCCTGGCCAGCCAGGCGGAGGCCGACCCGGTTGCTCTCGGCCGTCACCTCGTACGGCCGCGTCGTGAGCGCGTCAAGTGCGGCCGGTCCGAACCGGTCCGCGCGCGGCCCGGCGATCACCCGTAGTGGCGTGTCGGCGGACGGCCATCGCACCGGGGCCACATCGGCGACCAGTGGGCCGTCGCCGTCGTCGGCCAACGGCAGCAGGTCGCCAGCGCGCAGCGGCGGCGGGCCGATCTCGGCAAGCGTGTCCCACGACCGTGAGCCCAGCACCGGCGCGACGCCGAGGCCGCCGCGCACCGCGAGGTAGCCGCGCAGCCCGCTGGCCGGCCGGCCGACCCGTACCAGCTCGCCGGGGCGCACCGGGAACGGCGCGTTGAAGGCGGCGCCGCGCTCGCTCACCCGGACCGGGCCGGGCGCGCCGGTCAGGGCGACCGTGACCGCCCGGTGGAACCGGAACGCCACCTCGCCGAGCACGAACTCGACCGCGGCGGCCGCCTCGGTGTTGCCGACCAGCCGGTTCGCCAGCCGGAAGCTGTCGCCGTCGGCGGCGCCGGAGCGGCCGACCCCCAGCTCGGCGAGGCCCGGTCGGCCCAGGTCCTCGACCAGGCACAGCATGCCGGGGTCGACGACCTCGACGACGCCGGTCACGCGAACGGGGCGATCGTGACGCCGTCGCCCTCCAGCACCTCCCGCGTTCGGCGGACCAGTTCGACGGCGCCGGGGGTGTCGCCGTGGATGCACAGCGACCGCGCCCGGACCTCGACGGGCGCGCCGTCCAGGCTCGTCACCTTGCCGGTGCGGGCGAGCTCGAGGCAGCGGGCGGCGACGGTGTCCGGGTCGGTCACCAGCGCGCCCGGCACCCGGCGCGGGACCAGCCGGCCGTCGGCCTGGTACGCGCGGTCACCGAACGCCTCGACCACAGCCGGCAGGCCCTGCTCGGCGGCGATCCGCAGCACCTGCGAACCGGGCAGCCCGAGGACGGCCAGCCCGGGGTCGTAGGCGCGGACGGCGTCGACGACGGCGCCGGCCTGCTCGGCGTCGCCGACGATGACGTTGTACAGCGCTCCGTGCGGCTTGACGTAGCGGACCCGGGCGCCGACGGTGCGCGCCACCCCGTCCAGCGCCGCCAGCTGGTAGAGCACCTCGTCGGCCAGCTGCGCGGCCGGGACCCGCATCGCGCGGCGGCCGAAGCCGGCGAGGTCGCGGTAGCCGACGTGCGCGCCGACGGTGACGCCGCGCTCGGCCGCCGCCGCGCAGACCCGGCGCATGATGCTCGGGTCGCCGGCGTGGAACCCGCAGGCGACGTTGGCGCTGCTGACCAGGGAGAGCAGGGTGTCGTCGTCGACGAACGTCCAGGCGCCGAAGCCCTCGCCGAGGTCGCAGTTGAGGTCAACCGTCGTCACGAGGACCATTCTCTCGCGTGCTCTCGACGAACCGGACCGGCGTTCCGGGCGGCAGCAGCGCCGGGGGAGTGCGGTCGGCGTCCCAGAGCACGGCGTCGGTGCGGCCGATCAGGTTCCAGCCGCCCGGACCCGGCCGCGGGTAGATGCCGCAGAACAGCTCGGCGACGGCGACCGCGCCGGCCGGTACCCGGGTGCGCGGGGTCTCGCGGCGCGGCAGCTTCAGCGCCGGGTCGAGGCCAGTCAGGTAGGCGAAGCCGGGGGCGAACCCGATGAACGCCACGGTGTAGGTGGGCTCGAGATGCCGCGCGACCACGGCCTCGGTGCTCAGCCCGGCCCGCCGCGCGACGTCGGCGAGGTCGTCGCCGTCGTACCGCACCGAAATCTCCACCAGCGGCCGGTCCGCGGCGGCCGTCGCGGTGCGGGGGAGCGCGACGACGGCGGCGGCGACGCGGTCCGCCGTCGTCACCGCCGGGTCGAATGCGACCAGCAGCGTGCGGGCGGCCGGCACCAGGTCGACGACGCCGTCCACCGGGTGCGCTCGCATGGCGGCATGCAGTGCGCGGACCTCGTCGAGGGCGTGCTCGGCGTCCGGCGCGGCGACCTCGAGCAGCACCGCCGCGTCGCCGCACGGCAGCACCGTCGGCGTCGGCACCGCGGTGGAGGACATCGAGGACCGGCTCATGCCGGGCAGGCCGGCGGGTCGGAGCGGGTCGAGGTGCGGCGCTCGACCAGCACGGTGTCGTGCCAGACGCCGTCGCGCTCGGCGATGCGCTCGCGGACGCCGACGGTGCGGTAGCCGGCCTGATGGTGCAGGGCCAGGCTCGTGCGGTTCTCGGTGAAGATCGACGTCTGCAGCGTCCAGATGCCGTCGCGGTCGGCGGCGGTGACCTGCCGGTGCAGCAGCGCCTTGCCCACGCCGCGGCCGCGCAGGTCGCGGTGGACGTAGACGGAGGTCTCGGCCACGCCGGCGTAGCAGTCGCGGGCCGACACCGGCGACGCCGCGGTCCAGCCGGCGATCCGGCCGTCGGCCTCGGCTACCCAGCGGTGGGCGGGGAGCCAGGTCGCATCCAGGTGCTCGCGCGAGGGCACGGTGGCCTCGAACGTGGCGATGCCGGTGGCGATGCCCTGCGCATAGATCTCGAGGACGGCGGGCCAGTCGGCGTCGCGCAGCTCGCGAACGGTGACGTCGGCGGGGAGGTCGTCGGGGCAGCACGGCCGCGGTGCCAGCGACCCCATGACCACGTCGGCCATGTGCGGCAGGCCGGTGCAGCACGCCTCGTTGACGGTGACCCGGGTGGAGGTGCCCTGCCGGCCGAGGTGGACGAAGCCGACGTCGGCGAGCTTGCGCACGTGGTGCGAGCAGGTCGACTGGCTGATGCCGAGGATCTCCGCCAGCTCGCCGACGCCGTGGCCGCCGGGAGCGGTGGCCACGGCGTGCAGCAGCCGGACCCGGGTGGGGTCGGCGAGACAGGCGAAACACTCGGCGTAGCGGGCGGCGTCGGTGCCGGGTAGCAGCAGGTCGGAGTGGGTGTTGACGGCCGTCATGGTGGCAGCCTATCGACATTCATCGACAAGTGTCGATAGAGTGCCTGGCGACGGAACATCGATGATCGTCGATGATAGGAGTGGAGCATGGCGCATCCCGTGGTGGTCGTGGGTGCCGGGCCGATCGGCCTGGCTGCCGCCGCTGAGCTGGCCGAGCGCGACATCGACGTGGTGGTGCTCGAACGTGGTGCCGCGCCGGCGGCCGCGGTGAGCGCCTGGGGGCACGTGCGGCTGTTTTCGTCGTGGTCGGAGCTGGTGGCGCCGGCGGGCCGCCGGCTGCTCGCCGCGCGCGGCTGGGAGTGTCCTGCCGGCGACCGGTATCCGACAGGTGCGGAGTGGGTGTCGGAGTACCTCGAGCCGCTGGCCGCCGCCCTCGGCCCGCGGGTGCGCACCGGCGCCGAGGTGGTCGGCGCCGCCCGAAGTGGCCGGGACCGGCTCGTGGACGACGGCCGCGACCGTGAGCCGTTGACCGTGCACGTCCGGCTCGCCGACGGGCGCGAGGAACGGCTGACCGCGCGCGGCCTCGTGGACGCGTCGGGCACCTGGGCGACGCCGAACCCCGTCGGCGGCGACGGGCTTCCCGCGCTCGGCGAGGCGGCCGCGGCGGACCGGATCGACTACCGCGTGCCCGACGTCGGCGCCGACGCCGGCCGCTACGCCGGCCGGCACGTGGCCGTCGTCGGCAGCGGGCACTCGGCGCTCACGGCGCTGGTCGGGCTCGCATCGCTGGCCGATGACGCACCCGGCACCACCGTGACGTGGGTGCTGCGCCGCGGCGTCATCGGTGACACGTTCGGTGGCGGCACGGCCGACCAGCTGCCGGCCCGCGGCGCGCTCGGCCAGCGTGCCCGCAGAGCGGTGGAGGCCGGCCGGGTGCGGGTGGTCACTGGGTTCCGGACCTCGGCGGTTCAGGCGCAGCCAGACGGCCGGCTGGCCCTGGTGGCCGACGACGGCCGCGACCTGGGCGACGTCGACCGGGTCGTCGCGCTGACCGGGCTGCGGCCGGACCTCTCGTGGCTGTCCGAGCTGCGCCTGGAGCTGGACCCGACCCTGCAGGCGCCGGTGCGGCTGGCGCCGATGATCGACCCGAACGTGCACTCCTGTGGCAGCGTCCGCCCGCACGGCGTGGCGGAGCTGGCCCATCCCGAGCCCGGCGTCTACCTGGCCGGGATGAAGAGCTACGGCCGCGCGCCCACGTTCCTAGCGATGACCGGCTACGAGCAGGTGCGCAGCATCGCCGCGGCGGTCGCCGGCGACCGTGCCTCGGCCGAGCGGGTGGAGCTCGTGCTGCCCGAGTCGGGCGTGTGCGGTGGTTCGGGCGGGTACGACGGCGACGCGGCCGGCGGCGACGGCGGGTGCTGCGGCCCGAGCCGGTCGGCGCCGGAGTTCGTGGAGCTGACCCGGCTGGCCGGTCCCCGCTGAGCGGCACCGTCCGTAGCGGTGTCGGACCCTCCACAGGGTGCGAAGTTGCGTCGTCACGGTGCACCACCGGGCGAGCCGTCCAGCTCGGTACCGGCCGGGAGGTCGACACCCGACGTGGGGTCGAACCGCGGCGTGAGGTCGACTCCGGCCGGCATGGCCCGGCGGATCGCGGCCGAGATCCCTTCGTGGTACGCCGACCCGCCGCGTACCGTCTCGCTGCGGTGCGCGCGGCGTAGCTGGCGACGGTCGAACGCACACCAGCCCCACCGCCAGGTCCAGGCCAGCCGGCCGTGGTCGTCCTCGCGGCGGTCGGGCCACAGCACCAGCGCGTACGCCCACCGTCGCTCGCCCCGCGGGCGGCCCCACGCGGCCAGCTGGCCGCGGACGGGCCGGGCCGACCGTTCGCCGATGACCACGGGTACCGCGGTGCACAGCCCGGACGGCTCGATCCGGGCTCGCGGCGCGATCTCCAGCGCCGCCAGGTCGAGGTCGAGCAAGGGCACCGGTGGGTCGTCGAGCCATCGAACAGGAGACATGCTTCCAGTATCGAACATCTGTTCGCATGATCGGTAGCCCCCACCCTTCCCCATGATCATCAACCGGTGGCGACGTCATAGCGTCGCCACCGGTTGATGATCATGAAAATAGCTTGCGCGCGCGGCCCGCCGCATTGAACAGTTCCGAGCGTGATAGACGACCTGTGGCCCACCTTTCGTCTGGCCATCACCACCCAGCGTCTGCGGTTGCGACTACCTCGCGAGAAGGAGATCCCTCAACTGGCTGAACTGGCCGGGCGTGGTCTGCACGACCCATCGGAACGCCCGTTCCTCACACCCTGGACCGAAGGCACCGCGGACGACCGCAGAGAGATCGTGCTGCAGAGCTACTGGAGCGAGCTGGCCGAGTGGACGGTCGATGACTGGAGCCTCGGGTTGGGTGTCTTCACCACCACCGGCGAGGCCGTCGGCATGGTGACTCTCCGAGCAAAGGACTTCCCAATCGTGCGAGAGGTGACCACGTCATCCTGGCTGGGCATCCAGCACCACGGACAAGGGTTCGGAACCGAGGCACGCACGGCCGTTCTCACTCTGGCCTTCGACCATCTCGGCGCCGAAGCGGCGCGCAGCGAGGTCTTCCAGGACAACCACGCCTCTCAGCGGGTCTCCCGGAAACTGGGGTACGAACACGATGGGATCTCACGCGACGCGAGAGGTTCCGAGGTGCTGGTCTCCGACCGGTTGCGCCTGACCCGGTCACGCTGGGCGGGCGTATCCACCGCCGGCATCGTGGTCGCTGGCGTCGACGCGTGCCGCCACATGTTCGAGGGCTGAGCAGCAGCCGCATCCTCGGGCGATCGGCCCGACGAGGGTCGACCTGCTCACCAGGGCGACCTGCTCACCAGGTGCCAACCACCTGGACCACGGCCGGCCGGGTTCGTGACGCGAGACGGTGGTCCGGCGCCCGGGCCGGTGGCGGCCCCGCCGAGACCGTCCCTCAGCTCACCGCCTTCTTCACCAGCGCGGCGATCTTCTTCTCGTCGGCGGGGGTCAGCTTCGTCAGCGCGAATGCCGTCGCCCACATGGAGCCGTCGTCGAGGTTCGCTTCGGCCTCGAAGCCGAATGTCGCGTACCTCGCATTGAACTTCGCCGCGGCTTGGAAGAAGCACACGATCTTGCCGTCCTTGGCGTACGACGGCATCCCGTACCAGAGCTTCGGCGATAGCTCCGGGGCGTTGGCCTTGACGATCTCGTGGATGCGCTCGCCCATGACGCGATCGGAGTCCGGCATCTCGGCGATCTTCGCGAGCACCTCGGTTTCCGGGTCCGGCTTCTTCCCGCGGCGCTTCTCCGCCTTCACCTCGTCGGCACGCGCCTTCATCGCGGCTCGCTCCTCGGCCGTGAACGCCGGGGCCGTCCTACGGGCCGTGCTCTTGGTGGATTTCGCCGTGCTCTTCTTCGCGGGCTTCGTCGCAGCCACCTCACATCACCCCTGGTGCCTTGCTCGTCGTGTCCGTCCGTCCGGCGGGGTTCGCCGTGGTTCCCACGCTAATCGCGGCTCCGGGACCGGTGCTTCTCGATTCCTGATCGGTCTGCTCGGGTGTCTCGGCTATGCCCGGCGGTATGAGGGGCGAAAACCCCGTTGCCCGCGGCTGCGACGCCGGCCTAGCCTGACCTTGATCATGACTGCGGCCAGCTGACTCCGGCCGATGCACGGGCTCGCCCGGCACGCATCGGCAGACGACCGCCCGACCGGCTGAGGTGCCGGCCGGGCCACCAGCTGTCGTCCAGGGGCCGTGCCGCG
Organism: Jiangella asiatica; assembly: GCF_004349065.1. Lineage (GTDB taxonomy): Bacteria > Actinomycetota > Actinomycetes > Jiangellales > Jiangellaceae > Jiangella > Jiangella asiatica. Next base: position 12,833 of record NZ_SMKZ01000077.1, on the reverse strand, counting down.
TTCTCCCGTGCTCGTCGCGGCCCCTCTCCGCCGGGGGTCCGCATCATGGCGCGTCCACGCCGCCGCGACGTTCGTCGTTCCCGTCCCAGCTCGCGCGCCCGCACCCTGCGGGTCGAGCTCACCCACCTGCCCGGCCTCGGCGACATCGCCGCCGCCGAGGCCGCCGAGCGGCTTCCCACCGTCGGCCATCCACTCCCGGTGCCGGGCCGGAACGACTCGCTGAGTCTCGAGCTCGTCGCCCCGGTGGACGTGGCGGCGGTCCTCGCCGAGGTGACGGCGCTCCGGACCGTCGTCGCCGGTTTCCTGGTGCTGGACGCCGACGTCCGCCGACCGGCGGCGCTGGCCCGGCCGCCGCACCTGGACCGCATCGCGACGGCACTGCGGACCGCTGCCGGCCTGCCATTGGCGCCGACGCTGGCCGGCCTCGCGGCGCCGCCCAGCGCGGCCAGGCCCCGGACGTTCCGGCTCGACGCCGCGGGCGCCGGGTCCCCGGCATTCCAGCGGCTGGCGGCCGCGATCGCGGCCGCCACGGGCATGACGCCCGACCCCGTCGACGGCGCCTGGCTGCTCCGGTTCCGGCGCGACGTCGGCCGGCCGCACGGCTGGCAGGTGCTGGTCCGCCTGTCGCAGCGGCCGCTGTCGGCGCGGTCGTGGCGGCGAGCGCGCTACCCCGGAGCGCTCAACGCGACCCTGGCCGCCGCGGCCGTCCGGCTCACCCGGCCGCGGCCGGCCGACCGTGTCCTCAACCTGATGTGCGGCTCGAGCACCCTGCTGATCGAGCGGCTGCTCGCGGCCCCCGCTGCGTGCGCCGTCGGCGTCGACAACAGTCCCGCCGCGCTGCGCGCCAGCCGGCAGAACCTCGGCGCGGCCGGGCTGATCGATCGGGTCGAGCTGGTCGACGGCGACATCGCCGCCCAGCCCGCGGCCGGGCGTGGCTACGACGTCGTCCTCGCCGACCCACCCTGGGGCGACAAGGTCCGCTCTCCTGTCTCCGCGCTCGCCACGCACCGGACGCTGCTGGAGCGGGCGGGCGAGCTCGCGGCGCCGGGCGCGCGGATCGTCGTCATCACCCATCGCGTCGCGGTCATGCGCCGGCTCCTGGACGAGAACCCCGGCGCATGGCGGGTCGAGCGTGAGCTCGTCGTCTGGGCCAAGGGCCACCATCCGCGGATCTACCTGATCCGCCCGGCGTCACCACCGAGCAGCGGGTCGAGCACCGCCGCGCCCGCCGCTGATCCGTCACCCGGGCTCGTCGAGCATCTCGACGTCCAGCCCGGCCAGCCGCTCGGGATCGTAGAGGACGTCCATGGCGACGACGCGGCCGCCGGCGACCACGAAGCCCATGACAGCGAACACCTTCCCGGCCACGACGACGACGGCGCCGGCCGCGCCGTTGACCAGGGCCGGCCGCACGAACCGGCCGAGCCGCCGAGCGTAGGAGGCCTGACCGGCCACCGCCCGTGCTCCGTGCAGGACCATGCTCGGGCGGGTGCGTGCCGCGCCGCCGTCGGCCCGCAGCACGATGTCGGGATCGAGCACCGCGACCAGCCCGTCGACGTCGCCCTCGCGGGCCGCGGCGAAGAACGCGTCGACCACCTCGCGCTGCCGGGCCAGGTCGGGGTCGGGCGTGGGCCCGGCGTCGCGGACCCGCCGCCGAGCCCTGGAAGCCAGCTGTCTGGCCGCCGTCGGCGACCGATCGACCAGCAGTGCGATGTCCTCGAACGGGACGGCGAACATGTCGTGCAGCACGAACGCGAGCCGCTCGGCCGGCGTGAGCGTGTCCAGCACGACCAGCAGCGCCAGCCCGACGGCGTCGGCCAGCAGCGCCTCGTGCTCGGGGTCCATGCCCGCGGCGTTGCTGACGACCGGGTCGGGCACGTGCACGTCCAGCGGCTCCTCGCGGCGGGTGTCGCGGGCGCGGAGCAGGTTGAGGCACACCCGCGCGGTCACCGTCGTCAGCCAGCCGGCGAGGTTCTCGATGTCGTCGGCGTCGGTGCGGCTCAGGCGCAGCCAGGTCTCCTGGACCGCGTCGTCGGCCTCGCTCAGCGAGCCGAGCATCCGGTAGGCGACCGCACGCAGCCGGGGCCGCTGCTCCTCGAAGCGCTCGACCAGCAGGTCCCGCGGGTTCACGACGTCGGTCACGTTGTCTCCTCCCGGCGGGTCATCACAGTAGTCCCCGCCACCGCGGGGCGACGTGACCGGGAGGCTCGCTCCCGGCCCGATCGAGTGGGGAGCAGACACCATGACGGCACCCATCCTGCTGACCGGCGGCACCGGCACCCTCGGGCGCGTCGTCGTGCCGCTGCTGCGGCAGGCCGGCCACGACGTGCGCGTGCTCAGCCGGCGCGACCACGAGGACGGCGACGTGGAGTACGTCACCGGCGACCTGGCCACAGGCACCGGTGTCGAGCGCGCCGTCGCCGGCGTAGAGACGATCGTGCACTGCGCCGGCGGTGCCAAGGGCGACGGCGACAAGGCGCGCACGCTGATGGCCGCCGCCCCGGCCGGGGTGCGGCACGTGGTGTACATCTCGGTGGTCGGCGCCGACCGGGTGCCCGTCGTGAGCCGGGCGGACCGGGCGATGTTCGGCTACTACGCGGAGAAGGCAGCGGGGGAGCGGGCCGTCGCGGAGTCCGGCATCCCGTGGACCACGGTGCGCGCCACCCAGTTTCACGAGCTGACCCTGACGACCGCGCGGCTGCTGTCGCGGATGCCGATCGTGCCGGTGATGAGCGGCTTCCGGTTCCAGCCGGTCGACGCCGGCGAGGTGGCGGCCCGGCTGGCCGAGCTGGCCCTCGGCGCCCCGGCCGGCCTGGTCCCCGACTTCGGCGGGCCGCGGGTGTACTCGATGAAGGAGCTGGTTCGCGGCTACCTCGCGGCGACCGGCAGGCGCCGGCTGATCGTGCCGGCCCGCGCGCCCGGCAGGGCCGCCAGGGCCATGCGCGACGGCGCCAACCTCACCCCGGACCGTCCGGTCGGCCGGCGCACCTGGGAGGACTTCCTCGCCCAGCACGTCGCCGGTGCCGGTGCCGACGCCGACGCGGTCTCGCACTGACGCCACCCGCTCCAGGTCGCCGGCGATGCCGGTCAGGTGCCGTGCCCGGCAGGTGGCGGAGGTCGCGATCGCTCGAGGTTGCATTCGGTACCCAGGTACAGGTTTACGGTGAAGGCATGAGCAACGAATTCACCGATGTCGTGCCGGAGGCGTGCACGCTGCCGACGGCGCAGCGGCCGCTGCGGGTGGCGGAGTTCCGCGACCTGTTCGCCGCCCACCTGCGTGCGGCCACCCGGACGTCGCCGACGACGCTGCGGCTGGAGCTGGACGGCGACCCCGCCACGGCCGCGACCACCCGCGACCTCACCGACCGCGAGACCACCTGCTGCTCGTTCTTCACGTTCACGACGACGGCGTCGGCGGGCGCGCTCGCGGTGGACGTGGCCGTTCCGGCCGTGCACGCCGAGGTCCTGACCGGGCTGCACCGGCTCGCGACGGGTGCTGCGACATGAGCGCCGGTACCGACGCTGCCGGCCTGCGCAGCGGCGAGCTGGCCGCCGCGGCCGGGGTGAACCCGCAGACTCTGCGGTACTACGAGCGGCGCGGGCTGCTGACACAGCCGGATCGCACCCTCGGTGGGCACCGCGTCTATCCGGCCGAGGCGGCCACCGTCGTGCGGATCATCAAGGTTGCGCAGCGGCTCGGGTTCACGCTGGACGAGGTGGCCGAGCTGATCGACGTCGGGCGCGGACACGGCCGCTCGCGGACGGACCTGCGGGCCCGCGCGGTCGCCAAGCTCGACGAGATCGAGGCCCGCATCGCCGACCTCACCGTCATCCGCGACACCCTGCGCGCCGCCGTCGACGCCGGCTGCCGCGACCTGCACACGTGCGCACACGAGCCCACCTGTCCGCTGCCGTTCGCCGGGCTGGCGCCGACGTAGGCGTTCTATGGTTCGGTCATGACCGTCGTCCGTTCGATCGCGTTGTTCCTCCTGGCCGCTGTAGCCGAGATCGGTGGGGCCTGGCTGGTCTGGCAGGGCGTGCGCGAGCACCGCGGTCTGTTGTGGGTGGGCGCCGGTGTCCTCGCGCTGGGCCTGTACGGATTCGTCGCCACGCTGCAGCCCGACCCGCACTTCGGCCGCATTCTGGCCGCGTATGGCGGGGTGTTCGTCGCCGGGTCGCTGGCCTGGGGGATGATCGTCGACGGGTTCCGGCCGGACCGCTGGGACGTCGTCGGCGGCGTCGTGTGCCTGGCCGGCGTGGCGATCATCATGTACGCGCCGCGCCCGTCGTGACGGGTCAGCCGGGCGGCGCGATGAAGACGCAGAACGGGTGCCCGGCGGGGTCGGCGTAGACCCGCAGCGGCTCCTCGGGGTCGGCGGAGCGGTCGGCCAGCAGCCGCGCGCCCAGCGCCAGTGCCCGCTCGTGCTGCGCGTCCAGCTGGGCGACGTCGGGCACGGTGAGGTCCAGGTGCAGTTGCTGCGGCACCGGACCCGCCGGCCAGGTCACCTCGGGTAGCGCGGCGACCTGCTGGAACGCCAGCCGAGGCTGCCCGGCCTCGTCACGCAGTACCAGCCAGTCCGAGCCGGCCGGGTCCGGCTCGGCCGCCGCCGGCGGCTCGTCACCGGGCCGGTAGGTCAGGCCGAGCAGGCGGCGGTAGAACTCCGCCAGCCCGCGCGCGTCGGTGGTGTCGAGGACCACGTGGCGCAGCCGGGGGTAGGTCTCGTCGGGCACGGCGTGTCACCTCCGCCGTCCAGTGTGGGTCAGCCGCGCAACGTGGCGGTGAAGCTGGCGCCGTACGCGCGGTGCGTGTCGACTTCGAGGAGCGTGTCGCCGCCGGCGTGGCTCACCCGGACGGCGCGGTCGCCGGCCACCTTGGTGAGGGTCCGGCCGGCGACGGTGACCCGCACGAGGTCGCGGTCCATGGTCGGGTCGGAGACGGCGACCGTGGTCAGCCGCGACCGGGTGCGCGCGATCACCGACGCCGGGCCGTCGACCCGCAGGCCGGCGACGTCGTGCGGGTCGCCGGTGAACACGTTGGCGGCCACCAGGCCGAGGCCGGCGTGCCGGACCGCCTGGACGCCGGGGTCGTTCGCGAGCACCGTCACCGGGCCGTCGGGCGCGCCGTAGCCGCGCAGCCGGTCCTGCGTCGCGTGCGGCACGAGCGCGTAGGCCAGCGCCGTCGTCGCCTGGGAGTGGCCGACCAGCACGCCGAACACCGACTTGGTCACCGCGGTGTCCGGGTTCGCGGTGCGTACCACGCGCCGGCTGCGGGTGACCTGGTCCAGCGACACCCGCACCGGCTGCGCGCTGAGGAACGCGTAGCCGACCGCGGTGCCGCGGGTCGCGTTGACGTAACGCAGCCAGGCCAGGTCGCCGGTGCCGGCGCCGGTCCAGGCTCCGCCGCCGCGCAGCTCGCCGGCGACGGTGACCGCGTCGGCCGGTGCCGCGATGCGGGCGTCGACGGCGGTGGTGACGGCGCGGCCGGCCGGGTCGGTGACCCCCGCGACCAGCACGACGATCTCGTCGTCGAGCATGAACCACGACTTCGTCGCGGCCGTGTTCTGGTAGGCGACGAAGTCGTCGGGCAGGATGCCGGCCTGCTTGTCCCGCCAGGCGACGTCGCTGGAGAGCACCATCCCGGCCGCGCCGTACGCGTCCAGGGTCGCGCCGCCGGAGTGGCCGTTGGTGCCACGCGGGAAGTAGACGTAGGTGTTCTGCGACTCCGACGACGAGGTGAAGCCCAGCGGGTGGCCGGGGTTCTCGTAGTAGGGCCTCCCGTACAGCTCGGGGACGGTGCTCCGCTGCTCAACCGGGGTGGTGACGCCGGCCAGGGCGTACGGCGACACCGTCGCGTAGTAGTCGACGCCGAACGCCTGGGTCTGGTCGTCGCCGGTCAGGTACAGGTAGTAGGCGCCGTCACCCTGGAACCACGGCATGAGGTTCTCGCCGTTCATGTACTCGTACTTGCTGATCCGGTCCGAGCTGCGGGCGAGCGCGAACGCGTAGCCGGGGCGGCGATGCACGTTCTTGTCCATCGCGTTGAACGCGACGCTGCGGGCGGCCGGGTTGACGTCGGCGGCCGGGACGGAGTCGTCGGCGAGGATGTCGGCGTAGCGCGCGATGCTCATCGGCGAGACGAATGTCGCCGGGTCCAGCGCGGCGCGCGAGGTGGACCGGATGAACTTCACGTAGCTCTTCAGCGCGTCCGCGTCGGCGCCGCTGCTGTAGTCGGACAGGTCGACGATCGCTTCGACGACGGTGGCGACGTCGGTGTACCCGGTGGACGTCCGCGACACCGCCCGCCCCTTGACGATCTCCATCATCCAGCCCTCGAAGATCAACGGCGCGAACCCGTCGATCACCCAGCGCTGGACCACGGGGACCAGCGTGTCGCCGTCGGCGGCTCCAGTGCCGTCGAGGATCTTGAGCGTCTGCATCACCCGGGTCAGCAGCGCCCGGCCGTAGGAGCCGGTGTAGGCGACCGAGTGGTGCTGGATGAACGAGCCGTCGGCGTAGTAGCCGTCGGTCACGCCGTGCCGCAGCGCGTACGGGTCGATCGTGAGGAACACGGTCAGCTGGTCCTCGAGCGCCTTGGTGATGCGGGCGTCGTCGCGCAGCAGCGCACCCTGCAGGATGCGGTTGGTGGTGATGTCGGCGAGGTTGGCGCCGGTGTGGAAGCGTGAGTCGAGGTTCACGTCGCCGTTCAGTCCGTTGCGCAGGTAGGCGTCCATGCTGGCGACGTACGTTGCGACGAGGTCCGGCGCGTGCTCGGCGACGGCGTCGTCGAGGAGGACCAGCGTCTTGCTGACGTGGGTGGAGATGCCGATCTCCCAGGTGAACCAGTTGCCGTAGTAGCCGCGCGCCTGGTCGCCGTAGTAGTGCTCGTGCAGCCAGACCAGCCCGTCGATGACCCGGCTCTGGAGCGTGGTGTCGCCGTCCAGGGCACCGCCCGGGGTGCGTGTGGCCAGCGCGATCTCGTAGAGGTGCTGGTACGACGCGTTCAGGTTCGGGTCGCTGGTGCCCAGCGGCAGGCCCGTGAACAGTTCGCCGTCGCGTGCGGAGTCCAGCGCGGCCAGCCAGGTGCGCGCGGTCCGCTCGATGGCGGCCAGCTTGGCCGCGACGTCCGGGCGGGCGTTGGACTCCGGCGTGCCGGCGAAGATCGCCGTCGTGTTGGCGAGCAGCGCGGTGTGATCGACGGAAACGGACGTCGTCGGGCCGATGTTGGCGGCGACGGCGGGCCGGGCCACGGCGAGCAGGCCGCTGGCGGACAGCAGGGACAACAGCCGGCGACGAGTGACGTCCACGGGGCAACCTCCGGCGCGCTCGGTGAGGTCTAGACCACAACAAACCGGAGTCAAACAGACGTCTCGGTCGCCGGCAAGGGCTTTCCCGCCACGGATCCCGCGAACGCCGGCGCTTGTAGCGCCACGGAGCGCTCGGGGACAATCCAGGCATGCAGGGGGATGTCGGCCGGAAGCGGCCGCTCGATCTCGGCGTCGTCGGTCCGCCGGGGGATTCCAGCGCTCACCTCGAGCCGCCAACGACCCCGCGCGGTCCGTCCGGCTGGCGGCGGTGGGGTGTGCCGGCCGCGGCGCTGCTGGCCGGCGCCGTCGTCGGCGCGGTCGTGGTGCAGGCTCGCGACGATGCCGCCACCTACTCCGACGTGCGCCTGATCGGCGGCCCGTCGTCGCCGTACTACGTCAACGCGAGCTGGCACACCGGCCGCGACGGCGCGGCTGCGGCGATCGTGCGCCTGAGCCTGCTGAACGCCGGTGAGCAGGAGCTCGAGGTGCTGGGCATCGAGGCCGACGGGGTCTCGTCGATGCCGGACGCCCGGCCACCGGAGCCGGCGGCTGCGGCCCCGGGCAGCTGGGTCGAGTTCTCCCAGACCGGGCTGCGACCCGACTGCGAGGTCGGTCCGCCCGATGAGCTGCGCGTGCGGGTCCGCACCGGGTCCGGCGGCGAGCAGGTGGTCGACCTCGACCTGCCGCCGGGCACCACCTTCGAGGGCCTCTGGGCCCCGTGCTCGACGCCGGGCGTCGGCGCCTTCTTCATCGGCGAGGCGACGGCGGTGTCGACGGACGGCGCGGACCTCGTCACGGAACTGCCGATCACCAACGACGGCGAGGACCCCCTCACGATCGACCGCATCGTGACGGAGACCGACGGCCTGACCGCGACGGCGGCCACGCTCGAGGTCGGCGGCCACAGCTCCGACACCTTGGCCGTGACCTGGAGCGTCACCGACTGCGAGGAGGCGGCCGGCCTGGCCGACGTCATCGTCCGGTTCGCCGTGAGCCACGGCGGGGGCGACGGCGAGTTCGCCCAGCCGCTGGGCACTCTCGGGCTGGTGGAGCTGGTCCGGATGGTCGAACGCACCTGCCGGTAGTGGTCGCTCATGGGGTGGGGCGGGGCCGGCGGCGCGAGATCGCCACGCCGATCAGGCTGATGGCGCCGCCGAGCAGGCCGTACTCAGTCGGCACCTCCGAGAGCAGCAGCCAGGACAGCAGCACCGACAACGTCGGGACGGCGTAGGTGGTGGCGCTGAGCCGGCCGGCGTCCATGCGGCTCAGCGCGTAAGCCCACGTGCTGAAGCCGATGGCGGTCGGGAACAGGCCGAGGTAGACCGCGCCGAGGATCGCGCTGGTCGGCGCGGCCGCCAGCTCGTCCACCAGCCGCCCCGTCCACGGCAGGAGCACCACGGCGCCGACGACGCAGGCCAGCCAGGTCGTGGTCAGGCCGTCGACGGTGCGCAGCACCACCTTCTGGATGAGCGCGCTGCAGGTGTACAGCACGGCGGCCAGCAGGCAGAGGGCGACGCCGACCCGGTCGCGGTCGCCGGTGGAGCCCATGGCGATGACCGCGACTCCGCCGAAGGCGACCAGCGACCCGGCGATGAGCGGCCGCGGGAACCCCTCGCCGAGGAACATGCCCGCGCCGAACGCGATGAGCAGCGGCGCGACGTTGACCAGCACGGCGGCGGTGCCGGCGTCGACGTGCTGCTCGCCGGCGTTGAGCGCGACGGTGTAGCCGGCCAGCCACAGCACGCCACAGGCGGCGATCATCCCGAGCGAGCGGCGGGTCAGGGGCACCGGGATCATCCGCCGCCCGCGGGTGGCCAGCACCAGCACGGTCAGCGCGACGGCCGCCACGGCCAGCCGGACCAGCGCCATGGGCGCCGGCGAGATCGTGTGGCCGACGTCGCGGATGGCCACGAACGCCGAAGCCCACAGCAGCACGGTGATGCCGGCGGCGACGGCGGCCTTGCGGCTCTCGGTGGTGGCGGTGCGGACGGGCGGTGCAGCGGCGGGTTCCTCGACCTGTTGCGTCACCTCGCCATGGTCACCGCTGGAGATTCGACAGCACAAGCGATGATTTCTCCATCATCGTTAAGCACTGCTGTACGATGACGCCATGCTCGACGTTCCACGGCTTCGCCTGCTGCGCGCCGTTGTCGCCACCGGCTCGATCCGCGCCGGCGCCGACGCCCTGGGCTACACGCCGTCCGCCGTCAGCCAGCAGCTCACCGCGCTGCAGCGCGAGACCGGGCTGCGGCTGCTGGAGCGGGTCGGCCGCGGCATCGAGCCGACGGCGGCCGGCCGCACGCTGGCCGCCGAGGCCGAGCCGCTGTTCGAGACGCTCACCAGGCTCGACGGGCTGGTCGGCGACCTTCGCGCCGGCCGGGTAGGCAGCCTGTCGATCGGCTACTTCGCCTCCGCCGGTGCGGTCTGGCTGCCGCCGGTGATCGCCGCGCTGCACGCGCGGTACCCCGAGCTGCGGCTGGAGCTGCGCATGACCGAGGTCAAGGCGCCGGACACCCCCGTGCCCGACGTCGACATCTTCGTCGAGCGGCCCGGCTACACACCGCCGCCCGGTACCGAGGTGAGCCGGCTCGCCGACGACCCCTACCTCGCCGTCGTCCGCGCCGACGACCCACTGGCCGGCCGCGACGAGGTGCCGCTGGTCGAGCTCGCCGGGCGGCGCTGGATCGACAACGACCTCAACGACGGCGCCTGCCGGCGGGTGCTGCTGGCAGCCTGCGCCGAGGTCGGGTTCGTGCCGGAGTTCGCGGTCGAGACCCACGACTACCACACCGCGATCCCGTTCGTGTCCACCGGCATCGGCATCACCGTGGTGCCGGAGCTGGGCATCCGCGAGCTCCCGCCGGACGTCACCACCGTGCGCATCGTGGCACCGACGCCGGTGCGGCGCATCAGCGTCGCGGTGGGCAAGTCGGCCACGCAGCACCCGGCCGCGCGGCGCGCCGTCGAACTCCTCGACGGGGTGGTCAACGGCCGGTGACGCGTACCCGGTCGCAGCTGGTCGCACCAACCCGAGAAGCCCGACGGGCCGCGGGCGCCCACGGCGGCGAGCTCCATCGACGACTTCGCGTCGGAGTGGCAAAGAAGGCGCGCCGACCAGCGGCTTACCGTCTACGCTGGCGCCGGCGGCGTAGAGACGGCCCGGTCCGTCGACGACGGACGCAAGGCGATGCGCATCGACACGGTGTCGCCGGTGGGTCTGCGCGCCGCCGCGCAGCGCGTGCTGAGCGTGGAGGAGCCGTTGTGATCGCCGACCACCTGTTCGACGAGAGCGCCGCCGGTGCGCTGCGGTACGCGGAGCGTCATCGGCCGGGACCGCTCGCATTGGCGATCATGTTCCTGGGGCCACTGGTGGCGCCGCTCGTACTCGTGCCCACCGCCGGTGGTGGCCTCGCGTCCGCGGTGTCCTACTACGTCGGCGGCCTCGTCGTCCTCGTCCTGCTCTTCATGTCCGGCTGGATGAACCGCGCGAAGGTCTACGACCGGGCCGTCGTGCTGGACACCGCATGGCCGGGCGGCCGGCCCTATGTCGTCCCACTGTCCACCATCGACCCGGCCCGGGTGCGCTACCACGAGCGGGCCAACCTCATCGGCCGGCGGCTCGGCCAGGCCAAGCGGACGCTGCGCACCGGCCCCTATACCCGTCAGGCGGTCAGCTTCGAAGGGCTCAGCCCGCGGCTGGCGCACCGTCACGGCCGCGACGTCAGCGAGGCACGGACCCAGGTCGTGCGGCCCCGCGCCCGGTCTTTGCGCGTCGACGACGGTGCCGGCCGGACGCTGGACCTGGAGCTGGCCACCTGGGTCGTCGGGACGTCCACGCCCGAGCCCTTCCTCCGAGCGCTGGAACAGGCGTTGGTCGACGCCCGCGGACCGGGTGCCGCAGGGCTGGCCGAGCGCACGCTGGCCCGCCCCGTCGTCGAACGGTGGCCCGACCCGCTGACCGACGAGGAGATCTACGGCGACACGCCGTGAGACGGGCCGCCCGCGTGAGAGGCTGACAGCCGGCAGGGGTGCCTACAGCGCAGGGGAGTGGTCGGCGTGCCGAGACGTGTGGTCCGCGTACCCGCGGAGGCGATGTCCGCCGACGGCGCCACCCTGCGGGCCGGCGTCGGCGTCATCCAGGCCGAGCTGGGAGTCACCCCGTCGTTCCCGGACGAGGTCGAACGGGCGGCCGCGGACGCGGCGAAGAACCCACGCCTGCCCGACCTGGACCGCACCGACATCCCGTTCGTGACCATCGACCCGGAGACGGCGCTCGACCTCGACCAGGCGCTGCACATCGAGCGGAACGGGTCCGGCTACACCGTGCACTACGCGATCGCGGACGTGGGTGCGTTCGTGTCGCCGGGCGACCCTCTCGACGAGGAGGCGCACCGCCGCGGCGAGACCTTGTACGGCGCGGACGCCAAGGTGCCGCTGTACCCGAAGTCGCTGTCCGAGGACGCCGCGTCGCTGCTGGCCGACGAGGTCCGCCCGGCGCTGCTTTGGACCATCGAGGTCGCCGGCGACGGCGAAGGCACCGCCGTGCGGGTGGAGCGGGCGCTCGTGCGTAGCCGCGCCAAGCTCTCCTACGCCGGGGTGCAGGAGCAGCTCGACGCCGGCACCGCCGACCCGGTGTTCGACCTGCTGCGGCAGGTCGGCGAGCTCCGCCTGGCGCGCGAGGCCCACCGCGGGGGCGTCTCGCTCCCGCTGCCGGAGCAGGAGGTCCGCGTCGACGGCGACCATTGGTGGCTGGAGTTCCGCCAGCAGCACCCCGTCGAACGGTGGAACGCGCAGATATCCCTGCTCACCGGCATGGGCGCGGCCTCGATAATGGTCGAGGCCAGGATCGGGCTGCTGCGCACCCTGGCACCGGCCGACCCCCGCGACCTGCGCCGGCTGCGGCGCACGGCGCGGGCGCTGCGGGTCGACTGGCCGGACGCCATGAGCTACCCCGACTTCGTCCGTTCGCTCGACCCCGCGAAGCCGAGCCACGCCGCGACCTTGGTCGCCTGCACCCGGCTGCTGCGCGGCTCCGGCTACGCCGGCTTCGACGGCGGGCTGCCCGAGCAGACCGGGCACTCCGCGCTCGCCGCGGAGTACTCGCACGTCACCGCGCCGCTGCGGCGGTTGATCGACCGGTACGCGGGCGAGATCTGCCTGGCGCTGACCACGGACCGGCCGGTCCCCGACTGGGTGCGCGCCCGCCTCGACGAGCTGCCCCAGACGATGCGCGGCTCGACCCGGCGGGCCAACCAGTACGAGCGCCAGGTCCTCGATCTGGTCGAGGCCACCGTCCTGCACGAGCACGTCGGCACCAGCTTCCCCGCCGTCGTCGTCGAGGTGGACGACCGCGACGCCCGCCGCGGCGATCTCGTCGTCCAGGAACCCGCCGTCGAGGCCCAGGTCCGCGGCACCGCCGATCTCCCGCTCGGCACCGACGTCGAGGCCCGCCTCACCGTCGCCGACCCAACCACCCGCACCATCCGCTTCGAGCTCCCCTGACGCCGCCCCCCGCCGCCCCTGGAGCAC
>NZ_SMKZ01000076.1 GCF_004349065.1 Jiangella asiatica | reverse complement strand
GGCTGGGCTGGGCTCGGCGTCAGGCGCCGGTGTAGAACGCGGTGGTGCGGTCGGCGGCGGCCTGGGCACCGGCTTCGTCGGCGGTGCCGGCGGCCACGTTCGCGTCGCGCCACCTCTCGCTGGCGAGCGTCACGAAGCGCTTGCCCTCGTCGGATGTGGTCCACGCCTCGACCGCCTTCGGGTCGACGGCCGCACCATCACCGCTGAGGTACAGCGCCAGCCCGATGAGCCCGAGGTCCCAGCCGACGCCGGTGGCGCCGGGGCCGTACTGTGCCCAGAAGCTCAAGCCCTCGTCGTCGACCAGGGCGATGTGCTCGAGCCGCAGCGTCGTCCGCTCGTCACCCTCCGGAGCCAGCCGTACCTCGATCCAGCTCATCCCGCCGCCGTACTCCCAGGTGGCGGCGAAGCTCTTCGGCGGGTCGCAGCGCTCGATGGTGCCACCGGCGTTGCCCTCCAGCTGGTAGTGACCGCCCTCCTTCAGGTCACCGCTGAGCGGCAGGAACCAGCGCGGCAGGCGTTCGGGGTTGGTGCAGGCGTCCCAGAGGTCCTCGACGGCGACTGGGTAGGTCTGGCTGACGACGACGGTGCGCGCCTCGCCCGCCTCGATGACCCGCGCACCGACCTGACGGCGCACGGCGTTGATCTGCTGGACGACATCGATCATGATGACTTCTCCTGGTCGCTTTCCTGACCTGCCTGTTCGCGGAGCCGGCGTTCGCGCTTGCCGCGGGCCAGCTCCGTCGCCAGCGCCTCCAGCGGTGGAGTCCAGAAGCGCCGGAAGCGGTCGAGCCACGCGTCGACGTCGCGCAGGGGCTCGGTGCTGACCGCGTAGAGCCGGCGCGCGCCGTCCGGCCGGACCGTCGCGAACCCGGACTCGCGCAGCACCTTGAGATGCTGCGACACCGCGGGCTGACTGATGCCGAACTCCTCCTGGATCACCGCCGTGACCGCGCCGGAGGTCAGCTCACCATCGGCCAGCAGCTCGAGGATGCGGCGGCGGACCGGATCGCCGAGCACGTCGAACGCATGCACGTGCCGACGTTATCGTCAAGCACTTATAAGTAAACCCCTATAGAGGGTTGCGCCCGCTCTCACCTTCCGCGACCGACGACGGCGACGGCGTCGCGTCGGTTGGCGCGGCCGACGGCGACGGCGTCGTGTCCAGCGTCCTCGCGGTGTCGGCGGGAGCGTGCTGGCGCCGGCTGCCGACCAGGAACGGCACCGACATCAGCTGGATCACGGCCCCGATGCCCAGCGACGCGGCGTAGCTGTAGACGTCCGCGGCCCGGCCCAGCGCCGGCTGGATCACGACCCCGCCGGTGTTGCTCATCAGCGAGTCGAACGACAGCACCGTCGCGCGCTGCCGGGACGGGATGAGGTCGTTGAGATAGGCCTGCCGGACCGGTTCCTCGACGGAGAAGACGACGCCCCACGCGATCAGGAGGACCACGGCCAGCCAGAACGCCTCCGTGATACCCATCAGCCCGAGCATCGCCGCTCCACCGGACGTCGTGAGGATCAGCACCGTCGTCCGCTTCCGGAACAGGCTGCGCACCCGCGGCGCGAGGTAGCCGCCCAGGATCTGCGCACCGGCGACGACGGCCGCCGCGAGCCCGGCGATCGAGTACGCGTCCGGGTCGCCGTACAGCTCCAGCAGGAACGGCTGCAGCGCGTAGAAGGTGTAGAACCCGACGCCGGACGCGAACGGCGCGGCGAGCATCACCCAGCGCACCGGCGGGTTGCGCCAGCCGTGCTCGATCGACGCCGTCACGATCCCGCGCACGGCCTTCGCGGTGCCCGTCGATCTGTCGGGCGTGAACCCGAGATCCCTCATGACCAGGAACGCGACCACGAACAGCACCACGAGCACACCGGCCCGGATCAGGAACGGCACTCCCAGGGACGTCACCTGGGCGATCACGCCGCCGGCGACCGAACCGCCCAGCATCGCCACGCCGGACACCATCATGCCGCGGCCGAACACCGTCTCCAGGTCGCCCTCGTAGCCGGTGAACCGCAGCGCGTCGACCAGCCAGGCCTCGACCGCACCGGAGAAGAACGTGAAGCCGAGCCCGAGCAGCATCGACACCACCGCCCACGGCCAGAACGGCGCCTCGACCTGCCACATCAGGTAGTACAGGGCCGTGGTGGCCGCCAGCGTGACGGTGCCGAGCAGGTACGACGCCCGTCGGCCCCACGTGTCCGCGACGACCCCGGTGGGCACCTCGAAGACCACCATGCCGACGGTGAAGAACGCGTTGGCGGCGAAGGCCTCCAGGTTGGAGAGCCCAGCGTCGAGGAGGAACAGCGTGTTGATGCCCCAGATGAACGACGCCGCCAGGGTGTTGCCGAGCAGCAACGTCAGGTAGATGGTCTGGATGCGCCGGGCCTGCCGATTCATGGGCGCACGTCCTCTCGTCCCCCCGCCGCCTCGATGCGGCTGCTGAGATACAAGCGCCTACGGGCCGGAACTATGCCCGCTCGCGCAGAACCTCCTCCAGCAGCGTCGGACGGTCGGTCATGATGCCGTCGACGCCCAGGCCGATGAGGCGTTCCATCTCCGCGCGGTCGTTGATGGTCCAGACATGGACGGCCAGGCCGCGGGCGTGCGCGTCGGCGACGAAGTCGGCGGTGACCACCGGGATGCCCGACTGCGACGGCGGAACCTGCAGCGCGTGGTGTCCGTGCAGCTTGACCCCGGTCAGCGGGCCGAGCGTGCCGAGCCAGAACGCCGTCACCTGGGCGGTGCCCGGCGACGTGCTGACGTCGCGGTTGTAGAGCGTGAACCGGGTGACCGCGCTGTCGGAGAACGAGGCGACGACGGTGTCCGTGCCGCGGCCGAACTCCTCGAGCAGGTCCGCCATCGCCCGCTCGTACGGGGAGGTCTCCGGGCGGGTCCGCTTGATCTCGACGTTGAGCAGCATGTCCGGGAACGTCTCGAGCACTTCGCGGAGCGTCGGGATGCGGAAGTCCGCCGCGGTGTACCCGGACGGCGCCGGCCGGTCGCCGGTGGCGATGCCGCGGTAGAGGTAGTCGCCGGGCGCGCCGTCGTGGCAGGTGCCGCAGCCCTCGGCGAACCAGTACGCGGCGTCGAGCTCTCGGATCCGCGCGAGCGTCAGCGCGTCGACCCTGCCCGTGCCGTTCGTGGTGCGATCGACGGTGGTGTCGTGCAGCACGACGAGCTCGCCGTCGGCGGTCGCGTGGACGTCGAGCTCCAGGACGTCGGCGCCCTTGTCGACCGCGGTCTTGAACGCGTAGAGCGTGTCCGACGGCGCCTCGAGCTCGCCGCCCTGGTGCGCGATGTTCAGCACCCGCCGTTCCAGCCACGGGTTGGCGTCGGCGGCCACGGCGGCCGGCTCGGTGGCGGCGCCGGCCACGGCCGGCACGGACCCCGTCGTCGGGACCAGGAAAGCGACGACGACACCGGCGGCCACGAGAGGCTTGATCATGCGCGCACGGTAATACGCCGGCGCCGCGGGCAACAGATGCTCACCGGGCGGTGAGCATCAGCACCAGGCCGAACAGGGCGAGGCCCGCCACCCGCTGCCCGACCCGCAGCGCGAACGGCCGCGCGTCGACGGCGACCTCGGTGCGCGGCTCGGTGGCCGGGTTCGGTGGCGGCACGGTCAGCGGCACGACCGGGCCGGGTTGTCCCATTCTCAGCAGCAGGGTCAGGTACCAGCGGCCCAGCGCACGCCGGTGCGGGATGACGATGCCGGCGTCGGTGGCGACCCACCGCGGCTTCGACCAGCTCCGCGGTCGGTGTCGACCCACGCTTCGTGCAGCACGTAGTAGTGGTGCGAGCCGGCGAGAGAGTCGCGCTCGTCGTCGCACCGGTAGACGCGGTCCGGCTTGCGCATCCGGCCACCGACCACCAGCGGCGGCTCCAGCCAGACGCCGAGCATCGGCCTGGGCAGCTCTCTGGCCAGATCGTTGACGAGGGTGACGACGGCCCGACGGGGCGCCGTCTCGGCCCGCTCGAAGTCACGCAGCGCCAGCTGAGCCGCCCAGTACCGGCGCCCGACCCACAGCACCAGAAGCGTGCCCATCGCCACGACGCCGAAGGTGAACGCGCCGGGCGGGTCGAGCAGGAGAGTCAGGGCAGACGTCGGCGCCGCGGCGGCGATCCAGGCCAGCCAGCGCCGCCGATCGGTCGCGACGACCGTGCGGAGCACCTGCCCGACCGGCTGCGGGGCAGCGTCCGCGGTCGGGACGGCGGCCGGGTCTGGGACGGCGTCTGGCACGTCGGGCACGAAGGGGGCGTCTGGCTCGGGGGTTGCGACGACCGGCTCGGTGACCTCGTGCGGCTTGACACCCCGGACCGTCCACGCGTTGGCGAGCATGATCCCGCCGAGTAGCCCGGCCAGCGTGGCGCCGGCGGCATACCCGTCCACCAGGAAGAGCGCCAGCGCGACAGCGATCATCACCGCCTGGACGACGCCGTAGCGTGTCGGGATCGGCTCGCCGCGGTCGCGATACGGGCTGGCGGCCAGCAGGTAGGCGGCCCCCGCTGAGATGGACAGCACCAGCATGATCACCGCGATCACCAGGACCGCCGTACCGATTTCGCCCGCCGCCACGGCCAAGCCGATGCCGGCGCCGGTGCAGCCCAGGCCAACGAGGGTGGAGAGGAGCAGGGTGCCCGGCGGCGGCCGCCAGGCGCGATCATCGTCAGGGACCACGTCCCGGGCATCGGTCACGAGCGAAGTGTGACATCGGACACCGGCATGACAGAAGATCTCTCCTGGTAGTCACGTTGGGCGAACGATTCCTTCCGGTGTCCCGGACGGTCTGTACGGGGAGGGCGGCCCCGCCCTGACACCGTCCCGAGGGAGGACCGTGACCCGCGACGAGTTCATGAGCCGCGCCGAGGCGTTCCGGCGCGAGCTACTCGCGCACTGCTACCGGATGACCGGCTCGGTGGACGACGCCGAGGACCTCGTCCAGGAGACGTACCTGCGGGCGTGGCGCTCGTGCGACGGGTTCGAGGGCCGGTCGTCGCTGCGCACCTGGCTCTACCGGATCGCCACGAACGCCTGCCTCAACGCGGTGCGACGCAGCGACCGGCGGACGGTGCCGGTGGGCCTCGGCGCCGGCCCGGACGGCGGGGCCGAGAGCGCGGCCGCCGGCGTCGGTTGGCTGCAGCCCCTGCCCGACGCGCTGGTCACGCCGGAGTCCGCCGACCCGGCCGCGGTCGCCGTCGCGCGCGATGGGGTCCGGCTCGCCCTGGTCGCCGGCCTGCAGCACCTGTCGCCGCGGCAGCGCGCGGTGCTGCTGTTGCGTGACGTGCTGGCCTTGCCGGCCGCCGAGGTCGCCGCCGCGCTGGAGCTGAACGTCGGCGCGGTCAAGAGTCTGCTGCAGCGGGCGCGGGCACGGCTGCGCGAGGTCGAACCCCGGATGGACGACACCCTGGAGCCGACGGACCCGCGGGCCCGCGAACTGCTCGCGCTCTACATGTCGGCGTTCGAGACGGCGGACGCCGACGCCTTCTCGCGCGCGCTGCGAGCCGACGCCGTCATCGAGATGCCGGCCGCACAGACGTGGTTCAGCGGGAAGCGCGCCTGTGTCGCGTTCCTGATCGACGACGTCGTGGGCGCGCCGGGCACCTGGCGCACGCTTCCCACCGTCGCCAACGGACAACCGGCGCTCGCCGCCTACGAGTTGGGTCCGGACGGTGCGTTCGACGGGTTCGGGCTCGGCGTGGTTTCGGCGTCGGCCGCGGGCATCGCGCGGGTCACCGTCTTCGGCCACCCGTCGCTGCTGCCCCGGTTCGGTCTGCCGTCATCGTTGGGTCGCTGAGCCTCGCTCAGTCGATGAACTCTTTGGCGAAGCGCCGGACGGCCTCGGGCTCTGTCGCGTCGTGGAAGCTCACGATCAGCTGCTGCACGCCCGCCTCTCGGAAGGCGTCGATGCGCCGGCGGACGGTGTCGACCGTGCCGTAGAGCAGGTACGAGCGGAAGTCGCCGGGATAGAACGCGCCGGCCGCCGGCGAGAGCGCGGCCTGCGCCTCGTCGTCGGTGTCGCTGATGAGGCAGCCGGTGGTGACGGTGCGCAGGATGCTGTCGTAGTCGCTGTTGGAGTCGGCGCAGTGCTGGCGGAGGACGGCGAACTTGCGCCCGGCATCGGTCGGTGACGTCATGACGTTGCAGGCGTCGGCGTACTCGGCCACGATCTTGAGCGTCACCTTCTCGCCGCCGCCGGCGATCATCGTCGGGATGTGGGCTTGTTGGTGGCTCCAGCTGTCCCGGATGGTCCGGACCGCCTCCCGCAGCTGCCGGAGCCGCTCGGGCGCTTCCGGGAAGTCGTAGCCGAAGGCGCGGTAGTCGGGCTCGTACCAACCGGCGCCGATCCCGAACGTCAGCCGGCCCCGGGACAGGCCGTTCACCGTCGAGGCGATCTTCGCCTGGAGCGCCGGGTTGCGGTAGCCGGTCGCGGTGACCAGCGGGCCGATCCCGATGCGGTCGGTCTCCCTGGCCAGCGCGGCCAGCATCGCCCACGACTCGAGGACGAACGCCGTCGACGGCGGAATGGTCAGCAGGTGGTCGGGCAGCCAGGCCGCCTTGAAGCCGGTGTCCTCCGCGGTCCCGGCCAGCTCGACGACGATGTCGGCGGCCTCGGCCGGGCCGGTGCCGGCGAACTCCTGCCCGAAGCCGACGGGCAGGAAGATGCCGAAGCTCATGGTCATGGTGATTCCTCTCGCCGTTCCGTGGCGGGTCGTCCATCGAGGTCGTAGATGGAGACCCGCGCACGGTGCGGGAGGAATCGTCGTCGTCGTCGGTGTTCGGGGTGCGGGCCCGCTCGGTTACCTTCCCCGATTACGCCGGATGCAGTGGGATCCGCTCAGTCACTGCCTGCGCGAAGCTCAGGTACTCCCTGGCCTGCTCGTCCGTGGGACCCGGATAGGTGTTGGCGAACGCGGCCTGCCGAAGGTTGTCGAGGGTGTAGACCGCCTCGGCGATCTCCGGGGGCAGCAGCCGGTGGCTCGCCAGCTGGGCGGCGAGCGCGCGGGCATCGACGATGGTCAGCTCCGGGTCGGCGATACCGGCGTTCTGCGCCGCGGTTCTCAGGGCCTCACCCACCGCGTCGAACGACGAGACGATGATCGCGCTCGGACTGACCGGCGGCACCGAGGCGAGCAGAACGCCGCGCGACGACTCCGCCGCCTCGACCTCGATCTTCTCGACGATCTCCTCGCGCATTCCGGACAGCACGGCGAACTCGCTCTCCAGCGACACCTGGCCGACCTTCAAGCGCATGGTGTTCAGCTGCGGCACGCGGTCGACCAGGCGCCCGACGCCGTCGACCAGCTGTGACCGAAGCCAATAGAGGACCACCAGGACGACCAGCGGCCAGGCCAGGGCGGTGACCAGGTCGACCAGTAATCGGCCCCACTCGAGCGCCGTGTCCACGTCGGCTCGCCTACGACGGGAGAGCCTGTTCGAGCCGCCGAGTGAGGTCGGACGGCACGTCGATGGCGCCCGTGTACTGATCCCACCGCAGGAAGCCGAGATCCTGGAGCCGCTCGAGGTCGCTGATCAGCTCCTGGGTGGTCCGCAGCGGGACGACGTGGCCGCGGCGCGTGACCGTCGTTCCGTGCAGGGCGTCCCAGAGATCCCCGAACTTGTGTGGCCCGCGTCCGTGAGCCTCGATCCAGGCCAGGAGCGGCCCGGCGAAACTGACCGGCGGATAGTCGTCGTCGACGGACACATGCACCTCGGTTTGTGCCTGGTCGATACGTCGTCCAGAACGCATGTACCGCTTCCTTCCTGAGGCCGTCAGCTGGATCAGATCAGATCTCGATAGGTGCTCATGACCACGTCGGCGAAGTGTTCCTTGAAGAGCTTCCGGAGCTCGTCCTTGTACCTAGATATCCTGTTCACGCGCATCTGGAGGTTCGGGCAGACGTAGTAGACATGCAGTTTCACCGCCCGCGCCTCGATCTCCGGCAGGTAGCTCACCGTCGCGCTGATCTCCCGGAACGGCCGCGGCCGGTTGCCGTCGAAGACGTTCACGGCCATCTCGTGGCCGTCGCGGACCGACGCGACCTCCTGGAACGCGAACACCCAGAACCCGCCTTTGAGCTGCCGCGAAGGGACGCAGCGTGTACTCAGCGCGTCGGCCCACGTCCGTTCGCGCAGGAACCGCTGTGTCATGTCCCTCGACCGCAGACACTGCTTGGCCAGCAGGTTCAGTCCGAGGATGCTGTCCTTGGCGAAGGCCTTCGACACCTCGTCAAGAGAGGCGCTCACCGCGGCGGTCGGCGCGGCCGACAGTCCCTCGACCCGCCGCCGGCCGTCCCTGAGCAACTCCAGGCCCAGGCTGTTCAAGGTGGCGACGAGGGGCTCCTTCAGCTCATCGGCCATCTCACGGTAGTCGTCCTCGGTCTTCCACACCGGCGCCCAGTTGGGCACCCGGTCGACCAGCGCCTCGACGCAGGCCAGCACTCGCACCAGTTCGGCGCGTCGAGCGCCCAGCGACTGCCCCGATGTCAGGAGCGCCCGCACCACCGAGGCTGACGACTTCAGCCATTCCATGACGGTGACGTCGTCGATGGACGCCTGGATCGCCGTCGTGTCGTGGTCCTCGATGACCACGGGTCGCCCGTCACGAGTGGCGTCGTACAGGCGCTTGTGCGGCGAGAAGTAGTTCAGGTCGGGAACCAGGTCCGCCAGGACGTGTAGCAGTTCCGCGTCGCGTGAGCCCTGTCGTACGTCGCGCGCGAGAGTCCACAGCCCTTCGACGGCGTACTCCAGCATCCGGTCGACTGCCACGGCGTGCGAATGGAAAAGCACCCACTGGTGATAGCGCTGCCGGTTGTTGAGGAACGCCTCGATGGCGCTACGCGCCCGGAGCCCGAAACCCACCGACCAGACCGCCGGAGCGTCGGTATCGCCGTTCGACTGGATGTTGCGGAGCTCCACCGACTGGATCAATCTGGCCAGATCCACCGCGGCGACCTCCGAACCGGACTTCTGACCATCGCGCACCAGATAGTCCATCCGGTCGACGTCCACCTCGCCCGAGATCAGCCCGTGGATGCTCGCCTGCCAGGTTCCTGGCTGGTGGCTGGTGTCCATGATCATCTTGACGACGACCCACGGGATCCGCTCCACCGCGTCCGGCTCGATCTGGTCGAGCATCTGGTACCCGACGAACTCGTGGAACGGCGTGACCATGGACGTGACGTACTTGGCCACCTTGGTCGGATCCTGGCTGGCGATCTGCGCCGCGTGGCGGGCGAAGAACGGCTCCAACGTGTGCGAGAACGGCGCGTGGCCGATGTCGTGCAGCAGTGTCGCGGCGCCCACGGCCAGGGCGATCCGGTCGTCGAACGTCTCGTTGAACTCGGCGTGCCCGCGCACCCAGTCACGTGTGTCCTGATCCAGCGCGCTCGCCGTCAAGCCGTTCAACGTCTTCCACACGTCGCTTCGGAAGGCCTTCCGCACATCGTCGCTGGAGTTGAGCCACGCCTGTTGCCACGCCTGCCGGGCCAGATGCATGGCACCCAGCGCGTGCTCGAACCTGCTCCCCGTCATCGACGGATACACATGGTGAGTCATACCGGTCTGGGAGACCCGCCGTAGCCGCTGCACGAGGGGGTGGATGACCAGACTGCTCAACGGAATCGGCACGATGACGTAGTTGTGAACGGGATCCCTGATGACGCGATAGCTCAGGTTGTCGCCGTTCACGATGAACTCGGACCCATGCTCATGGCCGCCCCCGCCCCCTTGCGGACCGAGCAAGAAACATGACATTGCTCACATCCGTTGCATCATCCTGTCCGCGGTGATCTTGACTGTCAAGAGCACGCGCGCTCGGTTCACTCGGAGACGAGTGCATCCCAACTCTCGGTGTCCGCCCAGACGGAGTTCGCGTCGACGTACGGACGCAGGGCGGTGGTGAGCTCCCGGTCGGGATGGCCGTTCAGAGCGTTCTCGGCAATCTTGCGTGCGACGCCGGCGAGGAAGTCCGCCAGCTGCACCCGAGGGTCATCGACGGAGTCGACCATCGTGAGACTGGCCAGCCGTTTCGGGCCGAGCCGCCGGTCGAGTTCGGCGAGCCGGTCCGGGGTGAGCGCGTTCGTCTGGTCGTGCACGACGCGGACGGACCGACCGCCGTCGCTCCAGTGCTCGACGGTGCGCACGATGGCCGGCGGCAGCGGGTCCAGCGAGACGTCCGCCTGGTTCATCGGTTCGACGATCGACTCGCGCGCGGCCGCGGCCAGGCCCAGGGCGTCGACGGCGCGGAGGAACGTCTTCACGGGGTCAGGGTCGGCGCTGCGGACACGACCCAGCTCGTTCGCCGCCTCGAGGAACGCCCACCAGCGGACCGGGTCCGCCCCGGTCCGGCCGGCCCGGTAGAGCTCGGCCGCCGCGTCGACACCGTCGACGACGCTGGTGACGGCCAGGAACGGCTTGTCCACGAGATACACGTGCGCGGCGACCAGCGGTCCGTCCGGGCCGAGGAACCAGGTCAGCACCGCCCGATGCTTGGCTCGGAGCAGGTGGTTCGCCTTGTACTCCGTGGCCGGGGAACGGATGCGGCCGCGGATATCCCGCACCGCCTCGGCCGCCTCGTCGACGCCGACCACCACGCTGGCGTGCGCGAACACGTCCGTGTTGCCGCCGACGAGCTTGTCGCCCTCCGACCCGGACTCGTCGCAGGCGACTTCGACGGGCGATCGCGGGAACGCCATAGGCCGTACCGTACGTGGCCGTCTCACGGTCTTGCGGCGGGCTTCCGGCGGGTTCCCTGAAGCTTCGCAGGCTGAAACCGCGCTTGCCACCGCTTCCGTAGCGCTGAGGCGCGGTTCTGGCCAAGCGAAGCGCTTGGATCCAGCGTTCGCGACGAGCTGTTGAGCGACCTCTGGTGGCATCACCGCCAGCCGTTACCGTGGGCACCTGCTTCGCGCCACGCGACGGTACGCCATACGCGGTACCATACGTGCATGGTCAAGACGACGCTGTACCTTCCGGACGACCTCAAACGGGCGGTCGAGACCCTGGCCAGAACCCAAGGTCGCACGGAAGCCGACGTCATCCGGGAAGCGATACGCCGCGAGGTCACGGAGCACGAGCCGCCGGCGAGTTTCCCGATCTTCCACAGCGGTCATCACGAGCCGTTCGCCGAGAGGGACGAAGAACTCCTGAAGCAGACGGGCTTCGGGCAGTGATCATCTGCGACACCAGCGGTCTGCTCGCCTTGGCGGACGGAGATGATCCAGCGCATCACCGGGTTGCCGGCGCATTCAAGGAGACCGAGCCGCCATTTGTGATCAGCCCGCTCGTCCTGGCGGAAGTCGATCACCTCCTCCGCGTGCGTGGTGGTGCGGCGAACGCGCGAGCTGCGGTGCGGAGTTTTACCGTGGGAGGGTTCACCACGGCGGCCCTGACTCCGTCCGAGATCCGGCGGGCCGTTGATATCGACGAGCAGTATGCCGACCTCGGCCTGGGACTGACTGACTGCACCCTTGTCGTCCTCGCCGCCCGCCACAACACGCTTGACCTGCTCACTCTCGACGAGCGGCATTTCCGCGCCGTCACTCCTCTCCACGGGGATGCATTCCGCCTGCTGCCCTCGGATGCTCGATGACGATGCGGGCGGCGAACATGCCACCACACGCGGGTAAGCATCAGCGGGCACGGACGTCACCATATGGGGCGCTATCTATTGGAAGAGGCCCTTGATGTCGTCGACGTCGAGGCGGGAGCCGAAGATGTTGCCCTCGTCCATGACGCTGGCGAACAGCTCGGCCTTGCGCGCCTTGAGCGCCATGACCTTGTCTTCGATGGTGTCCGCGGCGATCAGCCGGTACACCATGACGTTGCGGGTCTGCCCGATGCGATGAGTCCGGTCGACGGCCTGCGCCTCGGTGGCCGGGTTCCACCACGGGTCGAGAAGGAAGCAGTAGTCGGCCTCCGTCAGGTTGAGGCCGAAGCCGCCGGCCTTGAGGCTGATCAGGAAAACCGGTGCGCTGCCGTCCTTGAACTGGGAGATCACCTGATCACGGTGACGGGTGGAACCGTCGAGGTAGCAGTACTCGATGCCGGCCGCGTCGAGGTGCTCGCGCACGATGCCGAGGAATCCGGTGAACTGGCTGAACACCAGGGCTCGGTGGCCGCCGTCGATGACCTCGCGCAGGTGTTCGAGCAGGACGCCGACCTTGGCGCTGGGGAGCCCGCTTTGCTCAGGATCGACGAGCGCGGCGTGCAGGCTCAGCTGCCGGAGCAGCGTGAGGGACCTGAAGATGGTGAACCGGTTCTTGTCGACATCGTCCAGCAGTCCGAGAACTTTCTGCCGCTCGCGCTGCAGATGCTTCTCGTAGAGTTGGCGGTGCTTGGGGTGCAGGTCGACCTCGATGACCTGTTCCTGCTTGGCGGGGAGGTCGGCGGCCACCTGTTCCTTCGTACGCCGCTTGACCAGGGGCTTGATGCGGCGCCGCAGCGTGGCGAGAAGCTCGGTCCGGTTCTGCTTCTCGATCGGGCGAGCGAAGTACTCCTCGAAGCGGCTCGGGCTCGGGAACAGCCCGGGTGCGGTGATCGACAGCTGCGACCACAGTTCCATCAGGTTGTTCTCGACGGGGGTGCCGGTGACGGCCAGCTTGAACGGCGCGGTGAGCCTCCGCGCGCTCTGATAGGTCTTCGACTTGTGGTTCTTCACGTGCTGGGCCTCGTCGAACACCACTCCGGACCAAGGGATATCCGTGTACTCGTCGGCGTCCAAGCGCAGCAGCGTGTAGGTGGTGACGACGACATCGGCCTTGCCGGCCACCTCGTCGATCGATTCGCCGCGGCGGCGCAGCGTGTCGGTGACCGGGACGACGGTGAGTCCCGGGGCGAACCGCGCGGCTTCGGCCACCCAGTTCGACACCACGCTGGTGGGCGCGACCACGAGGAACGGCGCGGTGTCAGGGTCGGCCTGCTTGGCGTGGCATATCAACGCGAGCGTCTGCACCGTCTTTCCCAGGCCCATGTCGTCGGCCAGGATGCCGCCGAGGCCGTGCTCCCAGAGGAGGGCCGACCACTGGTACCCGTCCAGCTGATAGGGACGCAGCTCCGCCTCTAACGTGCTCGGCGGGACCGTCTGATCGAGCGAGCCGGCCGCCAGCAGCCCTTCGACCTGGCGTTTCCAGGTCTCGGCCTGGCGCGTCACGACGCCCAAGGCGACGAGCTCCTCCCACAACCCGGCCTGGAACGGACTGATCCTGGTGCTGGCGGCGGGGCTGTCGCCGAGCGCGCGCGCCTCGTCGATCAGCCTGCGCAGCGACTGCAGTTCGGGCTTCTGCAGTGAGAAGTACGCACCGTCGGGGAGCAGCAGGTACGGCTCGTCCCGCGCCAGCGCGGTGAAGACGTCGGTGAACGACACGTCCTGCCCCTCGACGGTGATGGTGACGCCGAGGTCGAACCAGTCGGTCTCGCCTGGTGCGGCATCCGTGGACACGCCGATGACCAGGGAGTCACCGGCCTCCCGATAGTCGACCGGCTCGCCCGTGACTTCGACGTCGACGTCCGCCAGGTCGTTCAGCCGTCGCGCCACTTCGGTGCTGAACCGCATCGTGTCGAGCCCGTCCAGCCGGCGCCGCGGCACCACGGATCGTCCCGGCCGGCGGGTAACCCGTCCGCCGTCGTCACCGTCGGACAGCAGGCCGAGGTCGCGAAGCTCGGCATCGACGTTCGACAGCAGCGTCCGTTCCGCATCGGGGTCTCGGAAGGGGTCGTCCTGCTGAGGGCCGTCCAGCGGGAAGCGTCGTTGCTGCCCCCCGACCGCGTAGAGCCACTCCCAGTGCAGGTCCAGCACGTGGTCGTCGTGATAGTCGGCGCGTACGACCAGCCTCGGCCCTGAGAGCTCCGCCGGCGTGAACGACCCATTGGAGGAGACGACCGTCGTCAGCCGCTGCAGCCGCGGGAGGTATCCACCGCGGAACTGCTCTCCGTCGCTGGCGGGCACCGTAAGTCCTGCGTCGTCGAGCACCATTCGCTGCATCCGCGGTGATGCCGGCTGCTCGAGCCGGGCCAGGCCGAACCGCCAGCTCCGCGGGTTCGCGTCATTCCGCGTCTCTGCGCGCCCCGCGTAGATCACGCCGTGTGCGTCCGTGCCGATGAACCGGGCGACGACGACAGCGGCGTCCACGTCGTCGACGTCGAGCACCGGAGCGACCATCAGGTCGCCGGACGAGTCGGTGGTGGTGACGTCGAGCGATAGCCGCGCGGAGCGGTAGCCGTCGACGTCGCCCCACGCCTTCTTCCCGTGCACGAACCGGATGCCAAGTGCCGTCGCCTCGTCCAGCAGCGGCCACAGCTGGCTGGATTCGAATGCCGCCAGGTCGAGGTACTTCTCCTCGCGGGTGTAGTACGAGAAGTAACCGTCGCTGCGCCGTCCGGCCTCGTACAGCATGAAGAACTGACGCAGCCAGCGCAGCTGCTGGACGGACCCCTCCCCTAGCTCGGGCCGGCGCATCAGCTTGGACCAGCTCAAGTCGCCCGCCACCCAGCCGCTCCGACCCGGTCGAACCAGCCGCGCCATCAGCCGCGGCTGCTCGACGCCGGCTCCATGGTGGTGCCGCCGAGACGTCCGTGGCCCGCCGGACAGCGTCAGCTCCACCGCGACCTCTAACGCCTCGCCGTGGGACGGTGCGACGCCGCCGTTCAGGAGCGAATCCAGCGAGCGCCTCCAGTCCACCGGCGGCGCCGTGGCCGGGCGACGGCCGGCCCGCTCCTCGAGCGCCGTCAGCAGCAGAGCGACCACATGTTTGCAGTCGAACCCCACCGGGCAGCTGCAGCGACCCTCGACGAACCTGCTCTGCCCGCGGCCGGCGCGAGCGAGGACCACGAGCGTCGTGTACTCATTGCTGCCGCTTCCCTCGACCAGGCCCGTCAGGATCTGCCCATCCGGCGACCACTCGATGTCGGACACGGCGCCCTGCTGGGCATAGACCAGCCCGCGCACGTACGTCTGCGGGTCCACCACGTTGAGCAGACCCGCTTCATCGTTCGCCTGGATGCCCGGCCACATAGCGAGCACCTTAGCGGCGGCTACCGACAATCTGCGCAAGCCTGTGAGCCGATGTCGGAGTTGACGACGTCGACGACACGCAGGATGCCGACGGGCAGTCTGACCTGCGCCAATGCTGAAAGGGCTACGTCGGCGATGTCACCGTGACGACCGGGGCAACAGGCGAATCGCGCTAAGCACCGTGGTCGGCGCCGTCACCGTGCCGACGGGGTCGCCACTCTGCCGACAAGCGACATGTTCCACGCCGCGACGGTCGGCCGTTGACGACGTCTATGCGGCCATCGCGAGGAAGTCTCACTGATGAGACGCCGCCAATTGGTCCGGAGGCGTCAGCGCTCCCCGGGCTGTTCCTCCCGCAGGCCGCGCTCGACCAGATCATGCAGCCGCTCGAACCACCCCTCCGGCGCCGGCCGAACATTGATGCACTCCGCCGCCGGCCGCAACACGCCGGCCCGGACCTCCCCGAACGTGAGTCCACGACGCTCCAGCCAGGCGGCCGCGCCCGGGCTGCTGTGCTCGGGCGTGTCCTTCACCGCGTAGATCATGTAATCGGTCTGCCGGAGATGACCCCAGTGCTCGGTAGGAACGGGGTACGGATCGCCAGGCGGCGGCTCCGGCCCGAACGCGTCATACCAAACGTCCCGCAACCACTCATCGGTCGTCCACTGCGAGTCGAGACTGGACGACGGGGGGAATGAAGACTCGCGAATGTGCGCAGCGAACTCATCTCGTAAGACCTGGTAACCACCGGTCTCGTCGTCGGCCAGGGTCTTCAGAACTTCCTCGACGGCTTCGACGTAGAGGTCGGGCTCGTAGTCGACTTGGCCGAAGCCACCGCTGAAGAATGCCTTGAACGTCTGACTCATCGCGATCACGTGAGATCCTCCAGTCGCGCATCGGTCGGCTTCGGTTCTCCGACCGGGTAGCACGTCACCATGCGCCAGTCGTTCCCGGACTTCTTGAACACGAGCGTTGCGCCCGGGTCCGTGCCCGTCGCGATGGGATCGTATGCGACCCCATAGACGGTCGCACGACCCTCGGCCAGTCCGAAGGCACGTGCCTTGACCCAGTCACGACGTGTCTCGCGGGTGCCGGTTCCGGCGCCGTGATAGCCCGATGCGTCGCCAGGTTCCAGGCGAGCCAATTGTGCACTGACGTGGACGCCGATCGACGACGAAAGGCCGGCATTCCTGCTGAGGAACGTGGCAAGGTCACCGGCGCGCTCGTGAGCGACCTCGAGCAATGCCTCGATGGGCTTGGCGAGGGCTGCTGAGGATGTGAACCCGCCGCAGACGACACCGCAGCGGTGACCCGTTTGGACGGACTCATTCGACGTGATCTGCCAGGAGTTCTGGCCGGACGGGTCTTTCAGCCAGATGAGCCGGGCCAACTGAGCGTCATCGGAGATCTGCGGCCCGTGGCGCTGGACGGCGTGGCAGATCGCGTCACGCAGGAGCGCGACGCCTTCTGCTCTGTGCGCGTCGGAGAACCCCGAACCCAGCGCGACCATGACACCGTCGACGTCGGGCTGTGAAACCACCCGGCCGGCGGCCTCCAGCTCCAGCGTGACGCTGCGCTCCACCGACTTGACCAGGTCGGCCACGTAGTCGCGGGCGAAGCCGGCGGGAAACGCGCCGGCCAGGTCCGCAACCGCCGCCGACGACCATGCCAACGGCGGCACCGACGCCACCCCGTGCAACGGCGCGAGCAGCCCCAACAGCTGGTGCACCTCGGCCACGTACGGCGCGCGGACCTCGGCCAGCTTCCGCGTCACATCGGCGCTCATCAGCGTGCCGATGCCGGTGACCTCGTCGGCCAGCCCGCTCAGCCCAGGCTGCCGCAGGCCCACCAGCTGCCGAGCGACCCGGTGCGCCTGCTCACGGGAGGCGCGGGCGGCGTTGTCGGCCTGCCGGTCCAGGTCGACCCAGGTGCGCAACAGACCTTCGATGGCTGCGCGCAGTTCACCCTGGTCGCTCGACCTCGCCAACGCCACGCCCGACCTCCCCTGCACAGGCGCCACCGACGATACCCGTCCCGGCGTCACCGCCGCCTCGGTTCGCCAGCGCTCGGGTGAGTGATCTCACGTGGCAGCTGGGGTCGTCCAGGTGCCGCATAGGATCGGAGAGGTGACGGAGCTCGCGCGGGTGGAAGGCGACGACGCTTCACCGATTCTGGGCGAGGCCGCCGCCGGCCTGCTGGTCGAGTTCCGGCAGCTCAAGGAGGAGTTCTCCCGGTTCATGCTGTCGTACAAGTTCGGCATGGACGAGATCACCACCAAGGTGCGCATCCTCCAGGAAGAGTTCCAGCACATCCACGCCTACAACCCGATCGAGCACGTGTCGGCCCGGCTCAAGTCGCCGGAGAGCGTCCTGGACAAGGTGCGGCGCAAGCGGACCGAACCCACCTTCGAGCGGATCCGCGACGAGATCACCGACATCGCCGGCGTCCGCGTCACCTGCTCCTTCGTCTCCGACGCCTACCGCGTCTTCGACATGCTCACCAACCAACAGGACGTCGAGGTCGTGACCGTCAAGGACTACATCCGCGACCCCAAGCCCAACGGCTACCGCAGCCTGCACGCCATCGTCGAGGTCCCCGTCTTCCTGTCCGACGGGCCGACGCCGGTGCGGGTGGAGGTCCAGTTCCGCACCGTCGCCATGGACTTCTGGGCCAGCCTCGAGCACAAGATCCACTACAAGTACGACAAGCAAGTCCCCGACGAGCTCCTCGCCAGCCTCCGCGACGCCGCCATCACCGCCGCCAAGCTCGACGAGGACATGGAGCGCCTGCACGGCGAGATCCATGGTGATCGACACACGCCTGAACTCACGGAGACCAACGGCAGCCTCGAACTGTCCGAACAGGTCGTCACGCAGCTGATCCGCCAGCGCGCCACGCTCCGCGAACCCTGAGGAGCGGGTCTCACTCGGAGGCATTCGCGCTGTCGGCGCCCGGCATTTGCGGATCTACTCTGACAGGCATTCGACCAAGAAGGGCAACTGGCCCCGGCGCTGTGCGTATCGACTGCCGCTCTTGGTTTCAGGCTTCAGTGCCGCGCCTCATGGAGGTCGCGTGCCTGAGATCAGTGAACATGCTGCCCTGGCCGAGCAGCGTCCGTCGCGCTCAAGGGTGGCGAGTTCCCCCACGCCGAAGGCGACGTCGCCTGGGGGACGTCCATTCGTTTCGTGCCACGGTGTCGTTGAAACCCTTGCCAGCAAGTCTGAACTCGAGCCCCGGTGAAATCAGATGGTGGAGCTGAGGGGATTTGAACCCCTGACCCTCTCGTTGCGAACGAGATGCGCTACCAGACTGCGCCACAGCCCCTGGAACCTCGGAGAGATTACCATCCGGACCGGCCGGAGAACGAATCGGCAGCACCATGGGCCACCACCTAGAACGACTGTCAATCGCCGACCGCGCGGCGGTGCTCTGGCTGCTGTTCGTCCATCCCGGCCTCGGTCCCGGAGGAGCCCTCCGATACCGCGCCGTCAGTGCCCGTTGCCGCGGCGGGGCGCTCGGCGGGCTCGCGGCGTGGGAGCTCGATCGAGCTGGCCGGGTCCAGGCTGCCCGACGTCCAGGCGCCGGGCTGGCTGAGGTCGATCTTGCGGGCCGCGGGCCGGGGCGCCTTCGGCTTCGTCAAGTATGTGGGCAGCGGGACGGGGACCGGCGACCAGCTGTCGCCGTCCCCCACGGCGTCCTCGACGACGTCCGCGGGCAGAACCAGGCGCCGGCTCACCTCTTCGTCCGCGGCCGGTTCCTCGGCGACCACCGCAGCCGCTCGCGCCGCAGCCAGAGCACGCCGGCGGGCGACCGAGCGTCGGCGCACCACGTCCCGACGACGGCGGGCTTGGGCGACGACGGCACGGCGAGCGACGAACAGGAACAGCAGCAGCAATAACCCGGGCCCCGCCGGCAGCCACCCCGGTGCCCGCCCGACGAGCACCAACCCCACCGAAGCCACGACGGCGAGCAGCAGGACGACGAGCATGCGGCGGCGCCGCCTGGCGGCCGCCGCGAAGACGGCATCGACCGAGTCCACGGGAACCTCCACAGCGACCACCGAGGCTGGAGCCTGCGGCACATACTGATCGACCCGCCCGTGTGGTGCTTGGGGCGGGCCGGAACGACGCGAAAGGACGCGCACGCCGCGGACCATATCAGCCTCTCGGGCGCGTTCGACCTCTTCGTTGCGGCGGACCCATCGGGGAACGAGGAAGGCGGCCCAAGCAGCGACGATCGCCGCATAGATCAGGCCGCTGTACCCCATGCCACAGAACGCTACGGTGCGCGGCATCCCGCGTGTTGGACCTGAATCGGTGTGTCGCTCGTAACAGGTGTGACTGGTGTGACTCGAGGAGACGTCAGGTCATCCTGATCGCTTGTGCCCGAATCTCGATCTGGATCTTCTGCGACACGAGCCAGCCGCCGGCTTCGAGGGCGACGTTCCAGGTCATACCGTACGCCTCGCGGTCGATCTCCCCCGTCGCGCTGAGCGCCAGCCGCTCGCCGCCCCACGGGTCGCCCTTGACGCCGTCGATGGAGACGTCGAGCTCGAGCGGACAGGTCACGCCGCGGATGGTCAGATCGCCGGCGCAGACGAACTTGCCGGCCCCGCCGACCCGGCGCCGGCGCACCATGGTGCCGTTGACGATGGACCATTTCGGCCCGGACTCGCCGCCGTGCACCGAGCGCGACTCGAAGCGCATCGTGGGATAGACCTCGACGTCGAGAAAGTCCGGGCTGCGCAGGTGTGCGTCGCGTTCGGCGGCACCGGTGGTGATGGTGCCGGTCTCGATCAGCGCGGTGGCCGACGACTCCAGCGGGTCCTCGGTGATGTGGACGGTGCCTTCGACCTTCTCGAACCGTCCGCGCACCTGAGTGACCATCAAGTGTCGCGCGACGAAGCCGGCCGTGGTGTGTGCCGGGTCGATCTCGAACACCCCCGGAGTCGGGAGCATCGCACCGTTCCAGAGGCGCACCCCTGCCGTGTCGTTCATGAATCATCCCCCGTGGAAAATTCAGAGCGTTTCGTCGCAAAACTACCGAAGTAAGGCTCGCACAGGAAATTTCAACAGAACGTGACGGTTCAGCGAATGGCGCTCACCTAGCGTTATCCGTGCAGGTCAGGTCCCCTTCGAAGGCCCGCACCCGAAATGATCACGTTCAGCAGGATCACCCGAGCGTCACCACGATTGCGAGCATGGTGTGACACGAGATCTCGTGCTGAACGTGATCATTTCGGGGGTCCAACCGCAATCCACGGATGCAGCAGAAGAGCCGCAAATGATCAGGGTGCCATCCGCGACGACCGCCAGCGGGTCAGCAGTCCTTCCGGGATCTCCTCGGCGGTCAGCGCGAACGAGCGGTGATCGCGCCATTCGCCGTCGATGTGCAGCAGCCGCGGCCGCAGTCCTTCCTCGCGGAATCCGAGCTTCTCGACCACCCGCAATGACGCGCGGTTCTCCGGCCGGATGTTCACTTCGAGGCGGTGCAGTCCCGCGACGAAGAAGCAGTAGTCCACCGCCATCGCCACCGCGGTGGGCATGATGCCGCGGCCGGCGAGGTCGACGTCGAGCCAGTAGCCGACGGTGCCCATGCGGGCGGAGCCCCAGATGATGTTGGACACGTTGAGCTGGCCGGCCAGCCGTCCCTCGTAGGTGACGGCCCATGGCAGCGCCTCGTCGGCACGGGCCTGCGCGGCGTGCAGCCGGACCATCTGCCGGAAACTCATGGTGTACGGGTCGTGGGGCGGCGGCGGGGTGGCCTCCCAGGGCCGCAGCCAGGTCTCGCTACGGCTGCGGATCTGCGTCCACACCCGCGCGTCGCGCCCGTGCAGGGGCCGCAGCCCGACCGTCCCCTCGGACAGCTCGACCGGCCAGTGCAGCCGGCCGGCGGACCTCCCTCTCACCGGCTGCTCCCGTCTCCCCCACCGCCGACGACGGGGTCCGCGCCGGGCCTCGGGTGGCCGCCGCCGGACCCCACGTGGTCGCCGCCGTGGATCTGGTCGACGGCGTGGGTGAGGACCGGCGCGAGCACCGCGAGCCCGTCGCGC
This sequence comes from Jiangella asiatica, assembly GCF_004349065.1. Taxonomy (GTDB): domain Bacteria; phylum Actinomycetota; class Actinomycetes; order Jiangellales; family Jiangellaceae; genus Jiangella; species Jiangella asiatica. The sequence continues at coordinate 3,782 of NZ_SMKZ01000076.1, read as the reverse complement.
ACCCCACCGGTAGACCCGGGCAGGTTGACGACGAGCGTCCGCCCGGCCCGGCCGGCGACGCCCCGCGACAGCGTGGCCGCCGGCACCCCCGCGGCCACGCCGTAGGCGCGGATCGCCTCGGCGAGCCCGGGCACCTCGACGTCCAGCACCCGGCGGGTCAGCTCCGGGGTGCGGTCGGTCGGGCTGAGCCCCGTGCCGCCGGTGGTCACGACCACGTCGTACCTCGCGTCGACGGCCCGGCGCAACACCGCCTCGACCTCGTCGCCGTCGGGGACCACCGTCGGCTCGGCGACATCGAATCCCAGCGCACGCAGGCGCTCGACGATCAGCGGCCCCCCGCGGTCCTCGTAGACGCCCGCGGCGGCGCGCGTCGAGACGGTGACCACGAGTGCCTTCATGCCCGCCGCCAGGTGCCGGACTTGCCGCCCGTCTTCTCCTCGATGCGGATGTCACTGATGACGGCGCCCTTGTCGATGGCTTTGACCATGTCGACGACGGTCAGCGCGGCTGTCGCGACCGCCGTCAGGGCTTCCATCTCGACGCCGGTGCGGTCCGCCGTCCGCACGGTCGCGGCGATCTCGACGGCGTCGTCGGCGACGCTCAACGACACGTCCACCCCGTGGATGGCCAGCGGGTGGCACAGCGGGACCAGCTCCGGCGTCCGCTTGGCGCCCTGGATGCCGGCGATGCGGGCGACGGCGAGCGCGTCGCCCTTCGGGACCCCCTCACCGCGCAGTGCCGCGACGACCGCGGCCGAGACCAGCACGCGGCCCGACGCCGTCGCCGTCCGCACCGTGACGTCCTTGCCGGAGACGTCCACCATGCGCGCGGCGCCCTCGTCGTCCAGATGGGTCAGGCCCTCAGACACAGTTCACTCCCGACGTCTCTCCAGCAGCACGGTGTCGACGACCTGTCCCGCGGTGACCTCGGTGACGTGCTCGGGCACGACGATGAGCGCGTTGGCGTACGCGAGGTCGCCGAGCAGGTGCGACTGCTGGGCGCCGATCGGCCGGACGTGGTAGGCGCCATCCTGGGCGGTTTGGACGCGGGCGCGAGCGAACTGGCGCCGTCCTTCCGGCGAGCGCAGCCGCTCCTGCAGCACCGCCTTGACGCTCGGCCGGTGCAGCCGCGGCGAGCCGAGCATCTTGCGGATGGCCGGGCGGACGAAGACCTCGAAGGACACGAAGGCGCTGACCGGGTTGCCGGGCAACGCGAAGATCGGGGTGTCGTCGTCGCCGATGGTGCCGAAGCCCTGCGGCTTGCCCGGCTGCATGGCGACGCTGTCGAACCGTACGGTGCCCAGGCCCGACAGCACCTCCTTGACGATGTCGTACGCGCCGGCGCTGACCCCGCCGGTCGTGATGACCATGTCGGCACGGATGAGCTGGTCCTCGATCAGCCCGAGCAGCCGCTCCTTGTCGTCCGGCACGGGCGGCACCCGGTAGGCCACCGCGCCGGCCTCGCGCGCGGCGGCGGTCAAGGTGAACGAGTTGGAGTCGCTGATCTGTCCGCTGGCCAGCGGGTATCCGGGCTCGACGAGCTCGCTGCCGGTGGAGACGACGACGACGCGCGGCCGCGGCCGCACCACGACGCGGTCGCGACCGACCGCGGCCAGCAGCCCGATCTGCGCGGCGCCGAGGTATGTGCCGGCGCCCAGCACGACGTCGCCGGCATGCACGTCGCCACCGGCCCGGCGGATGTGCGCACCCGCCTTCGCCGGCGCGGTGATCCGCACCCGCACGGTGCCGCCGTCGGTCTGCTCGACCGGCACGATCGCGTCGGCACCGCCCGGGATCGGCGCGCCGGTCATGATGCGGGCGGCCAGCCCCGGCCCGATCGCGTTGACCTGGGTGTCGCCGGCCGGGATGTCGGCGACGACGGGGAGCTCCACCGGCTCCTCCCCCGAGGCGCCGGCGACGTCCTCGGCCAGCACCGCGTACCCGTCCATCGCGGTGTTGTCGAACTGCGGCAGCGACCACGGGGCGATGACGTCCTCGGTGAGCACACAGCCGTGCGCGTCGAGCAGCTGGAAGTCCAGCTCCGAGAGCGGCTTGACCGCACCGAGGACGTCGGAGAGATGGTCGGCGACGCGTTTCACCGTGCTGCCTCGTTTTCTGATTGGTTCTCTTCCGCGGGCAGGTCGGCGACGAACTCGCGCAGGAACGCCCGGAAGTCCGCGCCGAGGTCGCTGCGCTCGCTGGCCAGGCTGACGATGGTGCGCAGGTAGTCGAAACGATCGCCGGTGTCGTAGCGGCGGCCGCGGAAGACCACGGCATGCACGCTTCCCCCGTCGTCGGCGGGCATCCCGGCCAGCGTCTTGAGCGCGTCGGTGAGCTGGATCTCGTTGCCACGGCCCGGCGGCGTCTCGCGCAGCACGTCGAACACGGCCGGGTTCAGCACGTACCGGCCGATGACGGCGAGATTGCTCGGCGCGGTGCCCGGCGCGGGCTTCTCGACCAGGTCGGTGACGCGCACGACGTCGTCCTCGGCGGGCTCGACCGACGCACAGCCGTAGAGATGGGCCATGGCGGGGTCGACCTCGATGAGCGCGATGACGCTGCCGCCGTAGCGCCGCTGCACATCGAGCATCTTGGGCAGCAGGGGGTCGCGCGGGTCGATGAGGTCGTCGCCGAGCATGACGGCGAACGGCTCGTGCCCGACATGGCGCGCACCGCACAGCACGGCGTGCCCGAGGCCACGCGGGTCACCCTGGCGCACGTAGTGGATCTCGCCCAGGACCTGCGACTTCTGCACCCGGCGCAGCCGCTCGGTGTCGCCCTTCGCCTCGAGCGCGGCCTCCAGCTCCCACGCGCGGTCGAAGTGGTTCTCGATGGCGTCCTTGTTGCGGCCGGTGACCAGCAGCACGTCCGCCAGGCCCGCCGACACGGCCTCCTCGACGACGTACTGGATGGCCGGCTTGTCGACCACCGGCAGCATCTCCTTGGGAGTCGCCTTGGTGGCCGGCAGGAACCTCGTACCAAGACCCGCGACCGGGATGACGACCTTCGTCACCGTGCCGGCGTGTGCACCGTCTTGCCCCGTTCGCTCTGCGCTCATGGGCGTCACCCTACAAACCCGGGCGGTCCCGCAGAAGCAGGACGTGCCAAGCGCCTACGGTGAAGCTGTGAGCACATCCGTACCGGATGCGAAACGGGCGCTGCGCTCGCGGATCCTGCAGGGCCGGGCCGAGCTCGACGCCACCGCGCTGTCGTCGGCGGCGTTGGCGTTGCGCGACGTCGTCCTGGCGCTGCCCGAGGTGGCGGCGGCGCGCCGCGTGGCCGCGTACGTCTCCGTCGGCCGCGAACCCGGCACCGGGCCGCTGATCGAGGCGTTGAGCGACAACGACGTCGACGTGCTGCTGCCGATCCTGCTGCCCGACGGCGAGCTCGACTGGGGGCTGTACCGCGGACCGCGGGCGCTGGTGGCGGCCGCGCGCGGACTGCTGGAGCCCGACGGGGTCCCGCTCGGGCCGGCGGCGGTGCTCGAGGCGGCCGTGGTGCTCGTGCCCGGGCTGGCCGTCGACCGGCGCGGCTTCCGTCTCGGCCGCGGCGGCGGGTCCTACGACAGGGTGCTGGCGCGGCGGCTGGGGCGCGGTCTCAGCTGCGTGCTCCTGCACGACGGCGAGGTGCTCGACATGCCGGTGCCGCGCGCGCCGCACGACGTGCCCGTCGACGCCGTCGCGACCCCATCCGCCGTGCGCCGCCTGCGCTGAACCCCGCCAGCGTCGCGGGCGGACGGGGTGACCGACGGGGCGGACTGCGGACCTGGGGAGGGCTATGGGG
>NZ_SMKZ01000075.1 GCF_004349065.1 Jiangella asiatica | reverse complement strand
GTGTTCGTCGGGTTCCCGGACCCGGGTACCGACCCGTGGCTGGCGGTGAACCAGGGTCACGAGGTCCAGATCGACGCGACGGATGCTCCGGACCGGACGACGGGTGCGATCTATGCGTTCCAGGGCGCTGACCAGGCGGCCCGGGACGCGGCGTTGAACCCGCCGGGTGAGTGGAACGAGTTCGAGATCGTGGTCCAGGGTGACCGGATCCGGGTCTACCTGAACGGTGCGTTGATCAATGACTACACCGACACCGACCCGAACCGGATGAACCAGCCCAGCTTCGTCGGCATCCAGAACCACGGCAACGGCGACGACGTGTACTTCCGCAACATCCGGATCCAGGAGTACACGTTCGACGCCGCGGCGGAGCTCGTCGCGGACTACTACGAGCAAGGGCTGCTCAACCGCTCGCAGGAGCGGCAGCTGACGCAGCACCTTGCCATGGCCGAGCGGGTGGCCGACAATTCGCCCGCGCAGGCCGGGCAGTCTCTGGACCGGTACGTGGCGGTGGCGTCGGGCGTGGCCGACGAGACCGCCCGTGCCGAGCTGCTGGAGATGGGCGAGGCCCTCCGGGCCCGCCTGTGAGTCCGTGATCACCCGGGTGCCGCGTCGGCCGGTTCGCGGTTCGCGGCCCTCGGGTGATCACCAGAGAAAGGAGACGTCACCGTGCCTACTCAACGTCCTGCGAGCGTGGCGAACAAGCGCGACGGATCTCGGAGACCGAGCGGGCGCGGTGGCCGGGCGACCGGTGCCGGCCGGTCCCCGTCCCCGGCGCCGGGGCAGGTGGCCCCGCCCCGGCGCCGGGCCTTCTGGATCGCCGCCGTGGCGGCCCTCGTCGCTCTCAACATCGTGCTGGCGACGCTGATCCTCTCCGGCGGCGACGACGACCCCCTGGCCGAGCGGGTGGCTGAGCTGGAGGCCGAGGAGGAAGCCCGCAACGCCGAGGTGATCACCCAGCTCACCGAGCAGGCCACCGCGGCGCACGACGCCCTGCTGCCGGTGATGGAGGGCCTGCACGGGGTGCTGCCGGCCGAAGGCCCGCCGTCGGGCTCCGTCGCGCCGGCGGCCGACGTGGCCGGCTGGCGTAGCGCCGTCGACGACGCGACGGCGACGTTCGGCGAGCCGCCGTCGGGCTCCACCGAGGTCAACACCGCCCGCAACGGCCTGGTCCTCGCCGTCGACCTCCTCGGCTCGGCCGTGACGGCGTACGAGTCGGCCGCGGCGACCCCATCGGGGGCGCAGCAGGACACCCTGCTGACCCTGGCCTCCGACCTGCGCACGCAGGCTGTCGGCGCCTGGTCGGTCGCCGCGACCCAGCTCGACGTGCTCAACATCGACGCCGGCAACGGCCACGTCCACATCAACCTGCCCATCCGCCCCGGCGAGGAGGTCGACCCCCACAGCCTCGAGGTCCCCGGCTCATCCGAGGAGGACGACCCCCACACCTCCCACAACTGACTGACTGATTCCCACGCGGCCTCTTCGAATGATCACGTTCAGCACGAAATCTCGTGGTGCACCATGCTTGTAGGCCTCGTGATGCGCGGGCGATCCTCGTGATCCGCGGGGTGAGCGGATGGGGACTTTCGATGTGGGACGGCGAAAGTGTGGCACGATGGGGTCATGGCGCACACGCTCGCCGGCCGCCCGGAGACGGCGACCCAGGCGAAAGTCCTGAAGCTCCTGCGCGACGAGGGGCCGCTGTCGCGGGTCGAGCTCGCCGACCGCCTCGGCGTCTCGCGTACCACCATGGCCAGCGAGGTGGGCCGGCTGAACGAGCTCGGCCTGGCCGAAGGCGCCGGCCCGGCGGCCTCGCGCGGCGGTCGCCGATCCACCCTGGTCGACCTGTCCTCCGACGTGCGGTTCGTCGGGATCGCCATCGGAGCGACGACGGTGTCCGTCGCGGTCACCGACGGGCGGCTCGCGGTGCTGGGGCAGCGCTCGGTCGACATGGACGTGCGGCTCGGCCCGGAGCCGGTGCTGGCTCGCGCGCTGGAGCTGACCCACAAGGTGCTGGCCGAGCAGGGCGTGGCGCGGCCGGTCGGCGTGGGTGTCGGCGTGCCCGGGCCGGTGGACTTCCACGGCGGCATGCCCGTCTCGCCGCCCATCATGCCCGGCTGGGACGGCTACCCGGTGCGCGACGCCCTCGCGCGCGAGCTGGGCTGCCCGGTGCTGCTGGACAACGACGTGAACGTGATGGCGCTGGGTGAGCAACACTCCGGCGTGGCCAGGGCGGCCCGTGACTTCCTGTTCGTGAAGATCGGCACCGGCATCGGCTGCGGCATCGTCGTCGACGGCCAGCTGTACCGAGGGGTCGACGGCTGCGCCGGCGACATCGGGCACATCCGGGTCGAGGAGTTCGGGCCGACCTGCGCGTGCGGCAACACCGGCTGCCTCGAGGCGTTCTTCGGCGGCGCGGCACTGGCCCGCGACGCGCTCGCGGCTGCGCGCGGCGGCCGGTCGCCGGCGCTGGCCACCATGCTGGCCGAGAAGGGCGAGCTGACCGGCGCGGACGTCGCCGCCGCTGTCGCCATGGGCGACCCTTACACCGTCCAGATGATCCGTGACGGCGGTCATCGCGTCGGTTGGGTGCTGGCGAGCCTGGTCTCGTTCTTCAACCCCGGCCTCATCGTCATCGGCGGCCGGGTGGCGCGGCTCGGCCATCCGCTGCTGGCCGAGATCCGCGGCGTCGTGTACCGGCGGTCGCTTCCGCTGGCCACCGGCAATCTGCCGGTCGTGCTCAGCGAGATGGGCGACGACGCCGGCGTCGTTGGTGCCGCGGCCCTGATCAGCGACGCCATCTTCGCCGCGCCCTGACGCGCCTCGCCGCGCTGCGCCTCGCCGCGCTGCGCCTCGCCGCGCTGCGCCTCGCCGCGCTGCGCCTCGCCGCGCTGCGCCTTGGCACGCGAAGTTGGCGCGACGAACCGTGACACATCGGACGCGTGGGCGGTGATCTCGTGTGCCAAGGACCGCAATCGGGGTGTTGACGGTCCGGAGGTTGCCTCTGTGACCTGTTGGCGGCCACGTGACCAGGGCGACGTCGCCCCGCCTGCCTGGCGGTGTGGTGATCGTGGAGGGCCGGCTTGTGCTCTCCTCGGCGGCCGCCGCCATGACGACCCGGGGCGGTTGATCATGGAGAAGGTCAGCTCGGGAGTCGCGGGGATCCGACCTTCTCTTGATCAACCCGACGTGGCACGCACGCCGACGCCTGCACCGTCATCCTCGATGGCGGCCAACAGCTGCTGTGGAACCACTCCACGCAACCGGCAGTCGAAGATCCTCTTCCCAGCCCTCAGCAGGGGCGGGCGTTACTTATGGCGTCAAATTTCGAAAGTACGACGAAAACTGTTGACCTTTGTTCCGTCCGAGGTCTAGCTTGCGTGATCAACGGCCGGCGCTCCGGCCGTTGATCTCTGCGCGTCGAGCGGGCCCGTGCCTGGAGGGGGAGGCTGCACGGCCCTCGCGCCCGTCATGTCCGCCGTAGCGGTCGATCGGCTCAACGAGGAGAACGACATGGCACATCCCGAGATCAACCGACGGCGGTTCTTCAGCGCCGTCGCCGGAACGACGATGGCGGTCACGGCAGCGGGTGTGGCCGCGCCGTCGGTCGCCGGCGCGGCGAAGGGCATGCTCGTGCCGCCGGGCAAGATCGGCATCCAGCTGTTCACCATCCGCAACCTCGTCTCGTCGCTCGGCTTCCGGGCGGTGTTCGAGGAGCTGGCCCGGATCGGCTACCAGAACGTCGAGTTCGCCGGGTACACCTCGCCGGCCGAGCCGGGCATCACCGTGGAGCAGATCCGGCAGCTGCTCGACGACAACGGCCTCACGCCGATCGGCAGCCACGTCAGCCTCAACGCCTTCCGCACGAACCTGCAGCTCGAGCTGGACCGGGCGGAGATCCTGGGCCTGCCGTTCGTGGGTACCGCCAACGAGCCGGTCACCGCCGCCAACCGCACCGTCGCCGGCTACCAGGCCGCGGCCGCGGAGTTCAACGCGTTCGGCGCGGCGGCGCGGGAACGCGGCATCCGCTGGTACCAGCACAACCATCACAACGAGTTCCGGTTCGCGAACGACGACCCGAGCACCCGGCTCTACGACGTGCTGCTGGCCGAGACCGACCCGAAGCTGGTCTTCCTCGAGATGGACATCTACTGGGCCTACGTCGGCCAGCACATCGCGCCCGGGTTCGACCCGATCGACTACGTCGTGAACAACAAGCTGCGCTACCCGCTGTTCCACGCCAAGGACGGTCGGCGCTCGGCGGCGGCGAACGGCTACGACATCGTCGAGTTCGGCGCGGGCGACATCGACTTCGGGCGGTTCTACAGCACCATCGGGTCCCGCGGCCGGCACTACTCGCTGTGGGAGCAGGACAACGCGCCGAACACACCGGCCGAGGCCGGCGGGGCGCTGGGCGCCGCCGAGCGCAGCTACGACGCCATGTGCGCCCTGCGCGGCTGACGCGCTGAGGAGAGGACGACGCCCATGCGCCGTTTCGCCAGCATCGCCCTGGCCGCCCTGATGTCCGCCGCATCGCTCGCCGTGGCACTACCCGCCGCCCTGCCGGCGTCGGCACACCCGGGTCACGACAGCGACCCGGCCGCTGAGACAGCGCTGGACTGGAACAACTACGAGAAGATCCTGCTGAGCAAGAACACCGGCGAGCCGATCGACCTCGCTGTGCTCCCGGACTCGCGCATCCTGCACACCGCGCGCAACGGTGACGTCCGCCTGACCGACCCGGCCACCGGCATCACCCGGACGATCAATACGATCGACGTCTACGCCAACTCCGAGGACGGCCTGCAGACCATCGCGATCGACCCGGACTTCGAGACCAACCAGTGGGTGTACCTGTACTACGCGCCGCGGGTCATGGAGCCGCCGTACCCGGAGACAACGCCGACGGGCAACGCGCCGAACTCCCTGCCGGCCGGTGAGACCGAGGCGTACTGGGACCGGTGGAAGGGCTACAACGTGCTCGCCCGGTTCAAGTGGGACGAGGAGTCCGACTCCCTCGACCTGTCGACGAAGCAGGAGATCATCAGAGTCGAGGTGCAGCGCGGGCAGTGCTGCCACGTCGCCGGTGACCTCGCCTGGGACGCCGACGGCAACCTGTACATGTCGACCGGCGACAACACGCCGGCCGGCACCCCTGGCGCCAACGGCTACGCGCCCAACAACGACGCGCCGGGCATGAACCCGGGCTTCGACGCGCGCCGCGGCGCGGGCAACACGAACGACCTGCGCGGCAAGATCCTGCGGATCACCGTCCAGGAGGACGGGTCGTACACCATTCCGGCGGGCAACCTGTTTCCGGCGGGCACCGCACAGACCCGTCCGGAGATCTTCGTCACGGGCCTGCGCAACCCGTTCCGCATCGACTACGACGTCGCCGCCGGCGCCTTGGTCTGGGGCGACTACGGCCCGGACGCCGGCGCGCCGAACCCCGACCGCGGCCCGATGGGATTCGTCGAATGGCAGACGACGCGGCAGCCGCTCAACGGCGGTTGGCCGTACTGTCACGGGCCGAACGCCAACTACAACGAGTGGGACTTCGCGACGGCGACACCGGGGCCGTGGTTCGACTGCGAGGCCGGCGCGCTGAACAACTCGCGCTGGAACACCGGGCTGGACCAGGTGCCGCCGGCCACCGCGCCGCACCTGTACTACGGCGACAACGCCAGCCACCAGCCGTGGCCGGAGCTGACCGACCTGGGCGGCGGCGGCCAGGGCCCGATGGGCGGCCCGGTATACCGGTTCGACCCGGACAACCCGTCGCCGGCGAAGTTCCCGGAGTTCTGGGACGGCCACCCGTTCTTCGCCGAGTTCTCCCAGGACTACGTCGCGGCGTTCACGCTGGACCTGGCGACCAGCGGACCGGTGACCGGCATCACGGACTTCCTGCCCAACGCCCACCTGACGTCGACGGCTCAGCCGATCTGGGACAACGTCATGGACATGGAGTTCGGTCCGGACGGCTCCCTGTACGTGCTGGAGTACGGCGACGGCTTCTTCCGGCAGAACCCTGACGCCGGCCTGTACCGGGTCGACTACGCCGAGGGCAACAAGACTCCGCGGGCTCGCTTCACCGCCGACCCCATCTCCGGCAGCGGAGCGCCGCTGACCGTGGGGTTCGACGCGACGGAGTCGATAGACCCGGAGGGCTCGGCGCTCACCTACGAGTGGGACTTCGACGGTGACGGCACGTTCGACGCGACCGGCGCGACCGCCAGCCACACCTACACCGAGCTTGGCCAGTACGACGCCCGGCTGCGGGTGACGGACACGTCGGACAAGTTCAGCCTGACCTCCACGCAGATCACCGTCGGCAACGTGGCGCCGGCGGTCGCCCTCGACACGCCGGACGGCGGCTTCTTCGACTGGGGCCAGGCGGTGCCGGTGACGGTCTCCGTCAGTGATCCGGAGGACGGCGACACGCCGGTCTGTTCCCGCGTCAGCTGGGCGTTCGGCCTCGGCCACGACGAGCACGCCCATCCGCTGAGCTCGGGCTCGGGCGGCTGCACGTTCGGGGTGCCGACGCCGGCCGACGCGCCGGAGCACGGCGAGACGGAGAACATCTACGGCGCGCTCGTGGTCGGCTACAACGACGGCGGACACCTCGGGGTGCCGCCGGCGCGGGGCGAGGCCGCCATCGTCCTCAACCCGAAGACGCAGCAGGCCGAGTGGTTCGACGAGGCCGACGGCGTGGAGATCACCGACGACAGCACCGCGCACGGCCTGCGCAAGGTGACGTCGTTCGACGCCGGCGACTGGATCGCGTTCGACCCGGTCGACCTGCGGGGCATCGACAGCGTCGTCGCCCGTGCGTGGGGGCGGGGCACGCTGCACCTGCGCTGGGACGACCCGAAGGCGCCGGCGTTCGCCTCGTTCTCCTTCCGCAACCGCACCGGGTGGTTCGAGATCGAGCAGGCACTCACCAACCCGCCGGAGGGCACCGGGCAGCTCTACCTGACCTCCACCAGCGGCTTCGAGCTCGACGAGCTGCGCTTCATCGGCGACGGCGTGGCCGACGTGACGCCGCCGACGGTGAGCGCCACGATCAACCCCGCGGCGCCGACCGGCACCAACGGCTGGTACACCGGCGACGTCACCGTCACGGTCAACGCGACCGACAACGGCACCGTCGCCAGCCGACAGCGGTCCACGGACGGCGGCGTCACCTGGGTCAACGCGAACAACCCGCTGACGGTCACCGCAGAGGGCACCACAACGGTGCACTACCGGGCCAGCGACAACGGCGGCAACGTGTCCGCGGTCGGGTCGGTCACCGTCCGCATCGACAAGTCGCCGCCGACGGCGTCCGTCACGGGAGTCGACGACGGGTCCAGCCAGGCGGCCAGCGGCACGCTCACACCGTCGTTCGCCGGCACCGACGCGGTCTCCGGGATGGCCTCGGCGACCGGGACGCTCGACGGGGAGCCGGTGGAGTCCGGTGCCGCCGTGGAGCTGTGGACGCTCACCGTCGGGCAGCACCAGGTGGTCGCTACCGCGACCGACAACGCCGGCCATCAGGGCAGCGCGACGGTGACCTTCACCGTGACGACGTCGCTGGCCGATCTGGCGTCGATCGTCGACCACTACGCCGCGGCTGGCGCGTTTTCGGGTGCGGGGGAGAGCCGGTTGCGGCTGCACCTCGACACCGCGATCCGCAACGCCGCGGCCGGGCGTGAGGACAGCGCGGTGCGGGCGCTGGGCCAGTTCGCGTCGGTCGCCGCCAGCGCCACGTTCGTCACCGACGCGACCGCCAGGGAGGTGCTGGGCCACCACGCCGAGGTGCTGACCGGCTGAGCTGCCCTGCGGATCCCCATGATCATCAACGGTTGGCGACACCATGGCGTCGCCAACCGTTGATGATCAAGGGAACAGGCTAGGACCAGACGCGGGCGTGTGCGGCGAACTCGTCCGGGTCGCTGTGTACGGGGATGACGCACAGCAGGTGCCCGCCAGGCACACGCAGGGTGTGGCAGCCCTGCCAGCTGGACACCTCGACGGCGCCCAGCGCGACCAGCCGGCCGACCTCGGCGGCGACGTCGTCGGTCTCGATGTCGACGTGGTAGCGCGGCGGGTCGTCGACGGACTGGACGGCCGTCACCAGGTTCGGCACGGCGTCCTCGAGGACGGTGAACTGCGGCTCACCGGGCGGCTGGTGCGTGGCGACGCCCAGCGCCGATGCCCAGAACGCGGTTGCCCGGGGCACCTCGTCCAGCGGGACGTCGACGAGAAGGGTCGAGAGGCGGCTGCGGTGCATGACATCGCATCGTACGGCCAGCGCAGGCGGTCCCGGACCGCGACGAGCCGCTCGCGTTGATCTTGGAGTGACCGCAGAATCGCAGACCGGAATGCCCGATTGATTCCGCGATTAGTCCAAGATCAACGGGGAGGGGGCGGCGGGCCACTCGCTCACCAGGTCGGTGGGGTTGACGAACACCACTCGGTGGACGCCGCGGCAACGGTCGTCGAGGCCGTGGATGGTGGTGGTGAACTGGTCGCGCGAGCAGCTCAATCGGTTCTACTTTGTCCAGCGCGATGCGTAAGTAGCCCGATTCGGGCAGTGAAGAGTGCTCGACGGCACGGATTCGTCGGCTCCGTAGCCGAACTGTTACCCGCCGGCGCCCGGCCGGCCGCCCGCCGCCGCGGCGTGGTCGACATTTGACCTCCGCCGCAGGTCGGCGCCGGTTTCGTCGGGTATGACGTAGATCGTCCACCCGGTGCGGTGGCGCTCGGCAGGTCCGCGGTCGCGTGGCCGTCATGGCGCTGTCACCGGAAGAAACTCGCTCGTAACCCTTGACCGCCGGGCAGCGCGGTTCCTAGTTTGTTGTCTCATCCGACGAACACTGGTGACGCAGGTCACGCGGAGTTCGCCGAGTCCCAGCGCGCGGGCCGAGCCGACGAGAGGGGCCGTCCATGAACGACGGGCTGGTTCCCGACCGCGGTCTCACCCCGGCCGACCAGGTCTTCCTGCGCCGCCACAACCTCGCGATGGTGCTGCGCGACCTGCGCGACGCCGGGCCGCGGTCACGGGCCCGCATCGCCGCCGACACCGGCCTGAACAAGGCGACGGTCTCAAGCCTGGTGGCCGAGCTCGCCGAGCTGGGCCTCGTGCGCGACGGCGACGTCGAACGGGCCGGCGGCGTCGGCCGCCCGGGCCAGACGGTCGAGATCGACGGCCGGGTCTGCGGGCTGGGCGCCGAGGTCAACGTCGACTACGTCGCGGTGCTGGTTCTGGACCTACGCGGCGAGGAGATCTTCTACCAGCGCACCCCGCTCGACGTGCCGCGGCTCGGCGTCGAGAAGACCCTCGACGAGCTGGCCGCGGCAATCGCCGGCGCGGTCGGCGCGGCCGGCGCGAGCGGGCACGACGTCGCCGGGGTCACCGTCGGCATCCCGGGCATGGTCGAGACGGCGCCGGGCGTCCTGCGGCACGCACCCAACGTCGGCTGGCGCGAGGTCCGCGTCGCCGACGAACTGGCCACCCGGCTCGGCGGCCCCGACGTCGCGATCCGGGTCGACAACGACGCCAACCTCAGCGCCCTGGCCGAGTACGCGATGGGCGCCTCGGCCGGCACCCCGGACCTGGTGTACGTCACCGGGGAGACCGGCGTCGGCGGCGGCGTCATCGCCGACGGCGTGCTGCTGCGCGGCACCGAGGGCTACGGCGGCGAGATCGGGCACCTGCCGATCGGCGACCCCGCCCACCCCTGCGGCTGCGGCAAGCTCGGCTGCTGGGAGACGTCGGTGGGGCTGGCGGCGCTGCTGCGTGAGGTGGCCGACCCCGGCGACCCGGTCACTGACCCGTCGGTGGACCTCGAGGTGCGCTTGGCCGAGATCCGCCGCCGGGCCGAGCTGGGCGACGGGCGCACCTTGCGCGGGCTGGAAGCCGTCGGCACCAGCCTCGGCCTGGGCGCGGCGATCCTGGTCAACCTGTTCAACCCGCGAGTGATCATGCTCGGCGGCTACTTCGCGGTGCTCGGCGAGTTCTTCCTGCCGGCCATGGAGACCGAGCTGGACAAGCGGGTCGTGGCGCCGGCCCGCGGCGGCTGCCGCATCGAGCTGTCCGCGCTCGGCTTCACCGCCGCCTGCCGCGGCGGCGCGCATGTCGCGCTGGAGGCGGTACTGACCGACCCGGCGTCCGTGGCGCCGGCGGCCGAGGCGGCGGTCACGGCTCCGGCGGCGCCGGCCGCCGCCGAGCCGATCCCCAGCCGACTACCGGGAGGTATGGCGTGAGCGACCCGTTGCTCCAGATGCGCGGCATCGTCAAGGTCTTCCCTGGCGTCCGTGCCCTCGACGGCGTCGACCTCGAGGTCCGCGCCGGCGAGGTGCACTGCCTGCTGGGCCAGAACGGCGCCGGCAAGTCCACCTTGATCAAGGTGCTGGCCGGTGCGCACGAGCCCGACGAGGGAGAGATCGTCTGGCAGGGGGAGGAGCTCAGGCTCACCACGCCGCTGGCGGCCATGAAGCACGGCATCGCCACCATCTACCAGGAGCTGGACCTCGTCGACGGGCTGAGCGTCGCCGAGAACATCTACCTCGGCCACGAGCTGGCTGCCGGTGGGTTCTCCCGCCGCGGCGACACCCAGCGGGAGGCGGCGGCGCTCCTGGACCGGCTCGGGCACCGCGAGATCTCGCCGCGGCGCGAGGTCGGCACGCTCTCGGCGGCCGGCAAGCAGATCGTGAGCATGGCCCGGGCGCTGTCGCACGACGTGAAGCTCATCGTCATGGACGAGCCCTCCGCGGTCCTCGACCAGGAGGAGGTCGCGCGGCTGTTCAAGGTCATCCGCGACCTGACGGGCGAGGGTGTCGCCGTCGTCTACATCTCGCACCGGCTGGAGGAGATCCGCCAGATCGGCGACCGGGTGACCGTGCTGAAGGACGGCCGGACGGTGGCCACCGGCCTGTCCGCCAGGGACACTCCGACCCGCGAGCTCACCCGCCGGATGACCGGCCGCGACATCGAGTACGTGTTCCCCGAGCGGGTGTCGCCGGACGGCGACGGCGCCGTCGTCCTCGGGGTGCGCGACCTAGCGGCGTCCGGGGTGTTCAGCCGCGTCGACTTCGACGTGCGGGCCGGTGAGATCGTCGGGCTGGCCGGGCTGGTCGGCTCCGGCCGCTCGGAGATCCTGGAGACCGTCTACGGCGCCCGCAAGGCCACGACCGGCTCGGTCTCCGTCAACGGCAAGCGGCTGCGCAACGGTTCGGTGCGCGCCGCTGTCGGCGCCGGAATCGGACTGTGCCCGGAGGAGCGCAAGAGCCAGGGCCTGCTCCTGGACGAGTCGGTCTACCGCAACGTGAGCCTGGCCACCCTGGGCCGGTTCGCCCGCGGCGGCTTCCTCGACCGCCGCGGCGAGCGGAAGGCGGCCCAGGAGCACGTCCGCGCCCTCGATGTCCGGCCCGGCGACGTCGATCGGGCCGTGCGGACCCTCTCGGGCGGCAACCAGCAGAAGGTCGTCCTGGCCCGGTGGCTGCTGCGCGACTGCCGGGTGCTGCTGCTGGACGAGCCGACCCGCGGCGTCGACGTCGGGGCACGCAGCGAGATCTACGCGCTGATCCGCCGGCTCGCCGCCGACGGGGTCGCGGTCGTCCTGGTCAGCAGCGAGGTCCCCGAGGTCCTCGGCCTGGCCGACCGGGTCCTCGTCCTGCGGGAAGGGCTCGTGGTGCACAGCGGCCCGGCCCACGAGATCGACGAACACCGGGTCCTCGACCTGGTCATGGAAGGGAGCGCAGTGTGAGCGAGCAGACTCCGGCCGCACCCCAGGAGACCAAGCGGACCGGCACGCCCGGCGGCGCCCCGCCGGCCGACGAGCATCGACGCGTCGAGGCCGCCGCCGCGGCCGAGGGCGACACCCGCTCCCGCTTCGGCCGGTTCATGGGCAGTTCCTTCGGCCGCAACCTGGGCCTCGTCATCGCCCTGCTGGTGCTGTGCGCCGTGGGTGTGGCCACCGCGGGCGACCGGTTCGCCAGCACCGACAACATGCTGACCATCCTGCGGCTGGCGTCGGGCATCGGCGTGGTCAGCATCGGCATGACGTTCGTGATCATCGGCGGCGGCATCGACCTGTCCGTCGGCGCGATCGTCGCGTTGTCCTCGGTCTGGGCCACCACCCTGGCCACGCAACGGATGGCCGAGGACACCCACTGGATCGTCATGGTGTTCACCGCACTCGCGGTCGGAGTCGGCTGCGGGTTGGTCAACGGGGTGCTCATCGCGTACGGCGGGATGGCGCCGTTCATCGTCACCCTGGCGATGCTGGCCGCCGCGCGCGGGTTGGCGGAGCTCATCTCCGAGCGGCGTACGCAGATCATCGAGGTCCGGGCGCTGGTCGATTTCATCAACGGCGACTTCCTGGGCGTCCCAGTGCTGATCTGGATCTTCGCCGTGGTCAGCGCGATCGGCTGGGTGCTGCTGAACCGCACCACGTTCGGCCGGCGCACCATCGCCGTCGGCGGCAACGCCACCGCGGCGCGCCTCGCTGGCATCTCGGTCAAGCGTCACACCGTGCTGCTCTACGCGCTGCTCGGCCTCGCCTGCGGCATCGCGGCGGTCATGCTGATGGCTCGCACCACGACGGGCAGTTCCACCCACGGCCTGTACTGGGAGTTGGACGCGATCGCCGCCGTCGTCATCGGCGGGACGCTGCTCACCGGCGGCCGCGGCACCATCGTCGGCACCATCTTCGGAGTGCTGATCTTCATGACGCTCACCAACGTGTTCACCCTCAACAACCTGGACAGTTCCACCCAGGCCGTCGCGAAGGGCGCGATCATCGTGATCGCCGTGCTGCTGCAGCAGCGGGTGGCCGCGCGCAGCGACTCGTCGTGACCCGGCGGCCGGCCCGCCCGGCCGGCCCACCACGTCGCCCTCAGTCCCGCTCAGTCCGCCCCCACCGTCGCATCCCGCCGGACTCGGAGTCCGGACCGATCCGATCACGAGGAGAGACCATGTCCGTACGAACGAATCGGCCGTTCCGCCGATTGCTGACGACCACGGCCGCCGTGCTCGCCGGCGCGGCACTCGTGGCCGGTTGCACCAGCAACGAGCCCGAGGAAGACCCGGACGCCGCGGGCGAGACCGGCAACGGTGGTGGTGATGCGCCGGCCGGCAGCAACGACGAGCCCGGCGAAACCGTCACCATCGGCTTCTCCGGCCCGCTCGCTGATCACGGCTGGCTGGCCGCCGTCAACGAGTCCGCCATCGCCGAGGCGGAGTCCTACGAAGACGTCGAACTGCGCACGGCCGAGGCAACCAACGACGCCAGCCTGCAGATCAGCCAGATCGAGACGTTCATCAACGAGGGGGTCGACGCGATCGTGCTGCTCCCGACGGACGGCGCCCAGCTCACCGAGGTCGCCACCCGGGCGATGGAGGCCGGCATCCCCGTGGTGAACGTCGACCGCGAGTTCTCCAGCCCGTTCGCCGCGCGAACCACGATCCTGGGCGACAACTACGGCATGGGCGTCTCGGCCGGCACCTACGCCTGCCAGCTCATCGAGGACAACGGCATCGAGGACCCGGTGATCGCCGAGATCGCCGGCATCGACTCGCTGCCGCTGACCCAGGACCGCTCGCAGGGCTTCGCCGACGCGTTGGACGCCTGCGGGCAGACCGTCGACAACCGCGTCGCGGCGGAGTTCACCGTCGAGTCCGGTGAGGAGCAGGCCTCGAACTTGCTGCAGGCGGCCCCGCAGATCGACGTCGTGTGGAACCACGACGACGACCAGGGCGTCGGCGTCAAGCAGGCCTTCGACAACGCCGGCCGGGACGAGTTCTTCTTCATCGGCGGCGCCGGCTCGGCCAACGCGATGCGCTGGATCCAGGACGGGGAGATGGAGGCCACCGTCCTCTACCCGCCGACGCAGGCCGCGGACGGCATCCGGCTGGCCCGCCTGCTGGCGCAGAACAAGGGCATGTCGGACCTGGTCCAGGTGGAGGTGCCGCGGCGCATCGTGCTCAACGCGCCGGTGGTCACCCAGGAGAACGTCGACCAGTACATGCACCTGGGCTTCGAATCCTGATCGGCGCGCCGGGAGGGGGCCGAGCGGGTTTCCTCCCGGCGCGTGCAGGGCCGATCAAGACAGGGGGGTGTTGGAATCGTGCACGAATCGACCTGTCGACATGGCTCTGAGGGCCACCCGGCCGGTGGCGTTGACCGGCCGGAGGCCCAGACACTCAATGGAAGGCACGCACATGACGGATGACGGCAAGCCGACACTCGGTATCGGCATGGTGGGCTACTCGTTCATGGGGGCAGCCCACTCCCAGGCCTGGCGCAGTGCACCGAGTTTCTTCGACGTTCCTGTCGTTCCAGTACTCAGAGCACTGGGCGGGCGGAACGCGGAGGCGGCCGGCGAGGTGGCCAGACGGTTCGGTTGGGAGAGTGTCGAGACGGACTGGCGGCAGCTCGTCGCCCGTGACGACGTCGAGCTGGTCGACGTCTGCACCCCAGGAGACACGCACGCCGAGATCGCCATCGCGGCGCTGGAGGCCGGCAAGCACGTCCTGTGTGAGAAACCGCTGGCCAACACCGTCGAGGAGGCCGAAGCGATGGTCGCCGCGGCGGAGAAGGCCGCCGACTCCGGCGTGCGCAGCCTGGTCGGCTTCACCTACCGGCGGGTCCCGGCCATCGCACTGGCCCGCCAGCTGGTCGCCGACGGGCGCATCGGCCGCATCTACCACGTGCGGGCGCAGTATCTGCAGGACTGGATCTCCGATCCGGAGGCGCCGCTGTCGTGGCGGCTGCAGAAGGACCGGGCCGGCTCCGGCGCGCTCGGAGACATCGGTGCGCACGTCATCGACCTGACGCAGCACATCACCGGTGAGCGCATCACGGGGGTGAGCGCCATGCTGGAGACCTTCGTGAAGGAGCGACCGGTGCCGTCGTCGTTCAGCGGACCACTCGGAACGACGGGCGGGACATTGCCGTCCTCGGCGGAGAAGCGTGCCTCGGCCGAGAGGGGGCCGGTCACCGTCGACGACGCGGCTGTCTTCATGGCTCGCTTCACCGGCGGGGCGCTGGCGTCGTTCGAGGCGACGCGGTTCGCCTCCGGTCGCAAGAACGCCATCCGCATCGAGATCAACGGCGCGAACGGCAGCCTCGCGTTCGACTTCGAGGACATGAACGTCCTGCAGGTCCACGACCACACCGTGGACCCGCGGCTGGGCGGGTTCACGCGGGTGCTGGTCACCGAGCCCAGCCACCCCTACGTCGAGGGCTGGTGGCCGCCCGGCCACCTGCTCGGCTACGAGCACGCCTTCACCCACCAGGCCGTCGACCTGCTCACCGCGATCGCCGGAGGAACCGACCCCGCGCCGTCGTTCGCCGACGGCCTGGTCGTCCAGCGGATCCTTGCCGCGGTCGAGGAGAGCGCGGCCGCGAACAGCGCATGGACGGAGGTGCCCGTCTAGGAATCCCGCGTCCGCGGAGCGTCACCCACCCATGGGGCCGGGGGGAGGGGTGGGGACGACGTCTCCGCGGAGGTGCCGTACCAGTCAGCAACCCAGAGCGCGCGTCCCGTTCCCCGACAGTCGAAGGAGACTGTGGTGAGTCATCCCGCGCAACGCGTCCGCGCAGCGGTGCGGCGCCTGTTTGCTGCCGGTGTCGCCGTCCTCACGGCGACCCCGCTGTTCATGAGCGCGATGGCCGCGCCGGCCGAGGCGCATCCCGGCCACGGCGGCTATTCGGTCCTGGTGTTCTCCAAGACCGCTGGGTTCCGGCACGACTCGATTCCGGCCGGCATCGCGGCCATCGAGCAACTCGGTGCCGAGCATGACTTCGCCGTCACCGCGACGGAGGACGCCGCGGCGTTCACCGACGAGAACCTGGCCCAGTACGACGTCGTCGTCTGGCTGTCCACCACCGGTGACGTCCTCGACGCCGACCAGCAGGCCGCGTTCGAGCGCTACATCCGGGCCGGCGGCGGCTACGCGGGCATCCACTCCGCGTCCGACACCGAGTACGACTGGCCCTGGTACGGCGATCTCGTGGGCGCCTACTTCGCCAGCCACCCGGCCAACCAGACCGCGACCATCAAGGTGGAGGACCAGGCGCACCCGTCTACCGACCACCTCGCTACCACGTGGACCCGGTTCGACGAGTGGTACAACTACCAGTCCAACCCGCGCGGCGACGTGCACGTGCTCGCCTCGCTGGACGAGACGTCGTACTCGCCGGGCGGCGGCGCGATGGGCCACGATCACCCGATCACCTGGTGCCAGGACTACGACGGCGGCCGGTCCTGGTACACCGGCCTCGGGCACACCATCGAGTCGTACTCCGAGCCGGAGTTCCTCGAGCTGGTCCTCGGCGGCCTGGAGACCGCGGCGGGCGTCACGCCGGCCGACTGCGCGGCCAGCCAGCCGGGCAGCTTCGAGAAGGTCACCCTCGACGACAGCACCAGCAACCCAATGGAGCTCGCCGTCGCCGACGACGGCCGGGTGTTCTACATCGACCGCAACGGCGACGTGCGGCTCATCAGGCCGGACGGATCGGCCACCACGACCGGGACGCTCAGCGTCTACACCGGCCAGGAGTTCGGCCTCATGGGCATCGCCCTGGACCCGGACTTCACCACGAACAACTGGATCTACCTGACCTACGCGCCGGCCGGCACCGAGGCGATCGACCGGGTCTCACGGTTCACCATGAACGGTGAGACCCTCGACCTGGCCAGCGAGACCGTCATCATCGAGTACCCGACCAACCGCACCGAGTGCTGCCATGCCGGCGGCGCCCTGGAGTTCGACAACGACGGGAACCTCTACCTCTCCACCGGCGACAACACCAACCCGTTCGCCTCCGACGGCTACGCACCGATCGACGAGCGGCCCGGGCGCGCGCTCTGGGACGCCCAGCGCACGTCGGCCAACACCAACAGCCTCAGCGGCAAGCTGCTGCGCATCACCCCGTCCGAGGGCGGCGGCTACACCGTCCCGGAGGGCAACCTGTTCCCGCCCGGCACGGCGCAGACGCGGCCGGAGATCTTCGCGATGGGCTTCCGCAACCCGTTCCGGATCGGCCTGGACCCGGTGACGAACACGCTCATGGTCGCCGACTACGGCCCGGACAACTCCAGCGCCAGCCCCACCCGCGGCCCGGACGGCCGGGTGGAGTGGAACATCGTGGACGAGCCCGGCTTCTACGGCTGGCCGTACTGCGTCGGGAACAACACGCCGTACATCGACTACGACTTCGCCACCGGCGCGTCCGGCGCGGCGTTCGACTGCGCCGCACCGGTGAACGACTCGCCCAACAACACCGGCCTGACCCAGCTGCCGGCCGCCGTCGAGGCGAAGGTCTGGTACGGCTACTCCACCAACCCGCTGTTCCCGGAGATCGGCGGCGGCGGTGCCCCGATGGCCGGCGGCGTCTACCGCTACGACCCGGACCTGGTGTCGGACCGCAAGTGGCCGGCGTACTGGGACGGCAAGGCGGTCTTCGCCGAGTGGAACCAGGGCAACCTGTACTCCTTCCAGCTCGACGAGGCCGGCGCGGCGGTCACCGACATCAACGCGCTCCTCCCGGACTGGCCGTTCGCCCGGCCGCACGCTCTGCAGTGGGGCCCCGACGGGGCGCTGTACCTGATCGAGTGGGGTAGCGGCTTCGGCGGCGACAACACCGACTCCGGCGTCTATCGCATCGACTACGTGCAGGGCACCCGGGCGCCGGTGGCGCGCATCGACGCGAGCCCGCTGTCCGGGCCGGTGCCGCTGGAGGTCACGTTCGACGGCACAGCGTCGATCGACCCCGAGGGCGGGCCGGTCACGTACGCGTGGGACTTCGACGGCGACGGCACGGTGGACTCCACCGAACCCGAGGCGACGCACACCTACACGGTGGCCGGCGACTACACCGTCTCGCTCACCGTCACCGACGGTGACGAGCTGCAGGATGTCGCCAACGTCGAGATCGCCGCGGGCAACACGGCACCAGAGATCGCGGTGGCGTGGCCGCCGAACGGCGGGTTCTTCGAGTTCGGCGACACCATCGCCTACGAGGTCGGCGTCAGCGATGCCGAGGACGGCGCGGGCGAGTGCCCGCGCGTCGTCACCCAGCCGGCGCTCGGGCACGACGAGCACTCCCACGAGTACGCCGAGTACTTCGGCTGCGAGGGCGTGTTCCCGCTGCCCGGTGACTCGGGCCACGTCGGCGCGAACATCTTCGGCACCGTGACGGTCACCTACACCGACGACGGCGCGCCCGGCGTCAGCCCGCTGACCAGCCAGGAAGTCCTGATCCTGCACCCGAAGCGGCGCGAGGCCGAGCACTTCGACCTCACCGGGCGGCTGTCCGGCTCGACCTCGGGCGGTGACCCGGGCGTGCAGCGGGAGACCACCGGCGACGATCTCGGTGGCGGCCAGAACATCGGCTTCATCGAGCCGGGCGACTGGTGGGCCTGGGACCCGATGAACCTCACCAACATCGACAGCATCACGCTGCGAGCGGCCACGCCGAGCGGCCCGTCGACAGTCGAGGTGCGCACGGGCTCGCCGGACGGTCCGGCGGTGGCCACCATCATCGTCACGCCGACCGGCGACTGGCAGGAGTACGACTACTTCAGCGGTGACGTCAGCGGCGAGACCGCCGACGACAGCGGTTCGCTGTACTTCGTCAACGTCTCGGGCCAGCTCAACGTCAACTGGATCGACTTCAACGGCAAGGGGGTCACGGAGAACGAGCGGCCCGACGTCGAGGTGACCGCGACGCCCACCAGTGGCACCGCGCCGCTGGACGTCGCGTTCGAGGCGAGCGCCACCGACCCCGAAGGCGACCTGCCGCTCACCTACGAGTGGGTGTTCGGCGACGGCGGCACCGCGAGCGGGCCGGCCGCGTCGCACACCTACACCGAGGCCGGCACCTACAACGCCCAGGTGACGGTGACCGACGCGCGCGGCGCGGCGGCGATCGAGCAGGTGCCCATCGAGGTCGAGCCGGTCGTGTCCGAACCGCCGGTATGCCTGAACGGGCGATCCGACGGGTTCGACGGCACGTCGCTGGACCGTGACCGCTGGACGACGGTGGTCCGGGAGAACCAGGACCTCGTGGTCGGTGACGGCCACCTGGTGCTGCCGACGTCGAGCACGGACATCTACGGCACCAACAACACCGACACGCCGAACATCGTCCTGCAGGACCTGCCGGACGGGCCGTTCACCGCGACCGCGACGCTGACCATGCAGGCCTACCGGGCCTACCAGCAGGCAGGTCTGATCATCTACGGCGACGACGACAACTACGCCAAGATGGTGCTCGAGGGCCGCGACACCGGGGCCAGCAACCCCGCGGCGCGCATCTTCCAGTTCATCCGCGAGGAGAACGGCGCACCGAACGAGGTCGGCGACAGCAACACCGCCAACCTGGGCGCGGCCTACCCGGACACCGTCTGGGTGCGCTACATCAGCGACGGCACCGACCTGCGCGCCGCCTACAGTGCCGACGGCGTGAACTTCACCGAGATGCCGCAGACGAAGAGCCTGGCCGGCATCGAGGACCCGAAGATCGGCCTGGTCGCGCTGTCCGGCACCGGGCAGCCGGTCACGCAGGTCCAGTTCGACTCGTTCCGCATCACCCCCGACGACACCGCCGCAGCGCCGGAGCCAGGCGACGAGTTCGACGGCACGGATCTGGACGGCTGCCGCTGGAGCGTGCTGCGCCCGGACGAGGCGGGCTACCGGGTCGCCGCCGGTCAGCTGGAGATCGACACCAGCGACGGCGACATCTACACCGGCGACACCGACCCGGCGCCGTCCAACTTCGTCCTTCAGCAGGCTCCGGAAGGCGACGAGTGGACCATCGAGACGGTGGTCGACGGGTCGCTCTTCGACGAGCAGTACCAACAGGGCGGCCTGATCGTCTACGAGGACGATGACAACTACGTCAAGCTCGACCTCGTCACCGACAACCAGGCCGGCCAGCCGGTGGCGCGGCGCATCGAGCTGCGCAGCGAGGTCGGCGCTGTCATCCAGAACCCGCAGCCCCAGGTCACCGAGCTGACGCAGGGGGTCTGGCAGCTGCGGCTGACCCGGTCCGGCGACACCTACGCAGGCTCGTACAGCGCCGACGGCGAGAGCTGGACGCCGCTGGCCGAGGCCGTCACCAACACCGAGCTGTCCGACGGCGACGTGCGCGTCGGCCTGTTCGCCCTCGGCGCGGCACAGAACGCGCCGAAGACGGCCAGGTTCGACCACTTCCGCGTCGACGGCGGCACGCCGGCCTGCGAGCCGACCGTCCCGGAGGCGGGCTACACCAGCCTGTTCGACGGCACGGCGGACAGCCTTGCGGGTTGGGCGATGGCCGGACCCGGCCAGTTCGTGCTGACCGAGGACTGCGAGCTGTTGTCCGAGGGCGGGATGGGCCTCTACTGGTACCAGGCGGACTCGTATGAGGACTACAGCTTGAAGCTGGACTGGATGATGCCAGGTGACGACAACTCCGGTGTGTTCGTCGGGTTCCCGGACCCGGGTACCGACCCGTGGCTGGCGGTGAACCAGGGTCACGAGGTCCAGATCGACGCGACGGATGCTCCGGACCGGACGACGGGTGCGATCTATGCGTTCCAGGGCGCTGACCAGGCGGCCCGGGACGCGGCGTTGAACCCGCCGGGTGAGTGGAACGAGTTCGAGATCGTGGTCCAGGGTGACCGGATCCGGGTCTACCTGAACGGTGCGTTGATCAATGACTACACCGACACCGACCCGAACCGGATGAACCAGCCCAGCTTCGTCGGCATCCAGAACCACGGTGCCGCGGACCAGGTCTACTTCCGCGACATCCGCATCGCCGAGCTCGTCGACGAGACGGCGCCGACGGTCGAGCTCACCCTCGACCCGGCGGAGCCGACCGGCCAGAACGGCTGGTGGACCGGCCCGGTGAGCGTGTCCGCGGTGGGCACCGACGACAGCGGCGGCGAGGTCGCCCTGGAGTACCGGATCGACGGCGGCGACTGGGCGCCGTACACCGGAGCGGTCGTCGTGGACGCCGACGGCGAGCACGTCGTCGACATCCGCGGCACCGACCCGGCCGGCAACGTGTCCGAGCCCGTGGCGGCGACCGTCCGCAAGGACGCCACCGCCCCCGGCACGCAGGCGACCACGGCCGGCTCCGCTCCGGTGACGGTGACGCTCGCCGCCACCGACGAGCACTCCGGTGTCGCGGCCACCGAGTGGTCGCTCGACGGCGGCGCCTGGACGCCGTACGACGGACCGGTGGACGTCAGCGGCGACGGCGAGCACGAGCTGCGGTACCGCTCGACCGACGCCGCCGGCAACGTCGAGGACGTCAAGGCGGTCACGGTCACCGTCGACGGCACCGCACCGGTGCTCGTCGTCAGCGGTGTCGCGCACGGTCAGCTCTACGGCGACAGCCAGGACCTGACCGCCACGTGGACGGCGACCGACAACGGCCCGGTCACCGTCGTCGGCGAGCTGGACGGCGAGCCGATCGAGTCCGGGACCGTGCTGGAGCTGCACGCCCTTCCGCTGGGCCTGCACGAGCTGGAGGTGGCCGCCACCGACGCGGCCGGCAACACCACCTCGCAGCGCATCACGTTCTTCGTCACCACCTCGTTCGCCGACATGGAACTGCTCGTCACCCGGTTCGAGGACGAAGGGCTGCTCGCCGAGCGGCCGGCGAAGGATCTGCAAAAGGCCCTGGGCACTGCCCACCGGCAGGAGGCCATGGGCCGGGACGAACGGGCCGTGCGCGCCCTGGAGTCCTTCAAGGACATCGTGATCGACGACGTTACGGACGACTCCGTGCGGGGCACGCTCCTGCGCGACGCCGACGCGATGATCCTGCGCCTGGACGGCACCCCGTCGGGGTCCGCCGGGTAACCGCAACGACCATCACCCCCGAGGAGACGTCACCATGAGAGTTCACCACCTGTCCGGCGCCTCGTGCCGGATCGGACCCCGCGACCAGGGCACCTCGGCCCTGCCCCGGTTCGACGGGCCGGGCTCTCACGGTTGGCGGGGAGCCGGCACTAGCCGGCTCTCGGCCCCGGTGCCGGAGCGACGCGCTCCGCGCCGGCACCGGGGCACCTGGCCGGCCGTCGCCGGCCGGATCGGGGGCCAGGCATGAGTGATTCGACGACGCAGCGCACCGGCGTCTGGTTCGTCGGGGCGCGGGGGTCGGTGGCCACGACGACGACCGTCGGGCTGCTCGCCATCCGGGCCGGCCTGGCCGGGCACACCGGCATGGTCTCGGAGCTGCCGCAGGTGGCCGCGGCCGGGCTGGCGCCACTTGACCGGATCGTCGTCGGCGGTCACGAAGTCGCCGACGGGTCGCTGGCCAAGCGCGCTGAGGAGCTGAGCGCCGGTGGCGTCATCCCACCAGCGCTGGCGCAGGTGCTGGCGTCGGAGCTGACGGCCGTGGACGAGCGGATCCGTCCCGGCGTCGTGGCCGGCCACGGGTCGCAGCGCTCGGCCGCGGACCGGGTCGCGGCCGACCTGCGGGCGTTCCGGACCGAACACGACCTCGACAGCGTGGTCGTCGTCGACGTGTCGAGCACCGAGCCGCCGGCGCCGGAAGGGCCGGCGGCGCTGAGAACGCCCGAGGCGCTGGAGGCCGCGCTGGACGCGGGTGAAGCGCCACTGCCGGGCAGCTCGCTGTACGCCTACGCGGCGTTCCGCTCCGGGTGCCCGTTCGTGGCGTTCACCCCGAGCCCGGGGCCCCGGGTGCCGGCGCTGGCGGCGCTGGCGACGGCCGCGGGGCTGCCGTGGGCCGGCTCCGACGCCAAGACCGGCGAGACCCTGGTCAAGACCGTGCTGGCGCCGATGTTCGCGACCCGGGCGCTGAAGGTGCGGTCGTGGTCGTCGGTGAACCTGCTCGGCGGCGGTGACGGCCAGACCCTCGCCGACCCCGACAACGCCGCCAGCAAGACCGCCACCAAGGCGCACGGCCTGGAGGCGATCCTCGGCCACGCCGTCGACGGCCCGCTGCACATCGACTTCGTGCCCGACCTCGGCGACTGGAAGACCGCCTGGGACATGGTGTCCTTCGAGGGTTTCCTCGGCACCCGGATGTCCATGCAGTTCACCTGGTCCGGCTGCGACTCGTCGCTGGCCGCGCCGCTGGTGCTGGACCTGGTCCGGCTGGTCTCGCGGGCGCAATCGCTCGGCCTCCGCGGCCCGGTGCCGGAGCTCGGGTTCTTCTTCAAGGACCCCGCCGGCAGCGACGTCCACGCGCTGAGCTCTCAGTGGGAGGCGCTCGTGGCGTGGTGTGCCCGGGCCGCCGCGGCGGGAGGTTCCGCGTGAGGTTCCGCGACGTCGTCGAGCTGGTGCGGGCGCCCGCGGCGCTGACCGTGCCCGGCGACTCGCTGGCCGGCGCTGCCGCCGCCGGGTTCCCCTACGGCGCCCGGACGGCGGTGGTGCCGCTCGCGTCGGCCTGCCTGTACTGGGCGGGCATGGCGCTCAACGACTACGCCGACCGCGACCTGGACGCCGTCGAACGACCGGAGCGCCCCATCCCGTCCGGACGCGTGAAGCCATCGGAGGCGCTCGGGCTGGCCGCCGGGCTCACCGCCGCCGGTGTCGGCCTGGCCGCGGTCGCCGGCGGACGGCGCGCGCTGCGGGTCGCGGTGCCGCTGGCGGCGACCGTCTGGACCTACGACCTGGTCGCCAAGCCGACGGCCGCGGGACCGGCCGCGATGGGGCTGGCGCGCGGACTCGACGTGCTCCTCGGCGCCGGCGGCCGGCTGCGCGCCGCCGCCCTGCCCGCGGCGGCGGTGACCGCGCACACCGTCGGCGTCACAGTCCTCAGCCGCGGCGAGGTCCACGGCGCGTCCCCGGAGTCCGCGCGCTTCGCGGTCGGGGCGACCACCGTCGCCGCGGCGCTGGCCGCCGCTTCGCCGGGCGCGCGGCACCGACTCGGCGCGCTCCCCGGCCGCAGGACGGACCCCGGCGGAAGGCCGGCCAGGGTTCGGTCGGGCATCCGAGCGAGGAACGAGCGAGGCGGGCGGGGACGGCCTTCCGCCGGGGTCCGGCCGGAGGCCCTCCGCCGCGCGGTGCCGACAGTGACCACCGCGGGCATGGCGTCGCTCTACGCGGCCACCGTTGGCAAGGCGCAGCTCGGGGCCGCGCGCAAGCCGGACGCGGCGACGGTGCGGTCGGCCACGGGCGCCGGGGTACGGGGCGTGATCCCGCTGCAGTCGGCGCTGCTGGCGCGGTCCGGGGCGGTGGCGCTGGCCGCGGCCGTCGTCGGGATCGGGCCCGCGGTACGGGCCTTGTCGAAGGTGGTGTCGCCGACATGACGCCCCCGCCGGAGAGGCTGAGGCCCGGGAGGGGTATGCCACAGCGGCGGCGACGCGGGGCCGGAGGCTCCGCCGAGCCGTCGCTCCGAACCGTGAGCCGACAGGTGGGAGCGAGGTGATCGTGGCATGCCCCGACCAGAGAGGTTGAAGTTCGGGTATGGGACGAACGGGTTCGGGAGCCATCGGCTGGACGACGCCCTGGCGGTCATCGCGGGCCTGGGGTACGACGGCGTCGCGCTCACCGTGGACCACCCGCACCTGGACCCGTTCGCGCCTGGGCTCTCGGCCCGGACGGTGACGGTCGGGCAACGCCTGGCAGAGCTGGACCTCGCCGTCGTCATCGAGACCGGCGCCAGGTACGTGCTCGACCCGTGGCACAAGCACGAGCCGAACCTCGTCTCGGATGCGGGGCGCGAGCGCCGGGTCGACCTGCTGTGCCGGGCGGTGCGCGTCGGCGCGGAGCTGGGCGCGGAGGCTGTGTCGTTCTGGTCCGGGACCCTGCCCGGCGGGGTCAGCGCCGACGAGGGCTGGCGGCGGCTCACCGCGGGCGTCGCCGCCGTCCTCGAGGAGGCCGGCCGGTACGGCGTCACCTGCGCGTTCGAACCGGAGCCGGGCATGTTCGTCGACACCGTCGGCGGGGTGCTGGAGCTGCGCAAGAGGCTGGGCGACCCGGAAGGGCTGAAGGTCACGCTCGACATCGGGCACTGCGTGTGCAACGAGAAGGGCAGCGTCGCCGACTGCGTCCAGCAGGCCGGTGACCTGCTGGCGAACGTGCAGCTGGACGACATGGTCGAGGGCGTACACGAGCACCTGGAGTTCGGCGAGGGCGAGGTCGACCTGCCGGCGGCGCTGGGGGCGCTGCTGGAGGCCGGCTATGACGGGCTGGCCGCGGTGGAGCTGCCCCGGCACGGGCATGCCGCGCCCGCCGTCGCCCGCCGTTCGCTGGAGGCGCTGCGCGCGGCGGAAGCGACGGCACGCGCGGCGCGGGACGCCGGCACCGCGATCCCTCCAACGGGAGTGGGGGTGAGCAACCGGGGCGCGGGACGACGGGGTGAAGGGCTACGGGAC
>NZ_SMKZ01000074.1 GCF_004349065.1 Jiangella asiatica | reverse complement strand
GGGTGGAGGCGTGGCACAAGGGGAGGGCAGCCGGCGCCGAGGTTCACCGCACCTGGGAGAGGTTTCCGGGTGACCTCTGCGCCGGGATGGTGCTGGCTCCGTCGGACGCCGGCGCCACACCCTCGTCGCCGGCCGGTGCGACGTTCTCCCGCGCGTCGGCGATGGCGGCGCGGACGGCACGGCCGCGTTTGACACGCTCGATCGTGACCGCGATGCCGAGCCCGGCCACCACGACCGCACCGCCGACCAGTGCGTCGACGACGTAGTGGTTGCCGGTGAGGACGATGGCCGCGAACATCAGGACCGGCATGACCGCTCCGATGATGCGCACGACGAAGTGCCGGGCGAGCGCCACCAGGGCGATGCCGAGCAACAGGATCCAGCCGAAGTGCAGGCTGGGCATGGCCGCGTACTCGTTGACGAAGGTCGGCGAGTTCATCTCTCGGTACGTGGTGGCCTCGAGCGTGACGGTGTCGACGAAGCCGTGCCACGGCAGGAACCGCGGCGGCGCGAGCGGGTAGAGGGCGAAGATGACCAGGCTCAGCGCGCCCGAGGCCAGCAGTGCATTGCGGTAGAACGGGTACGCCACCGGCCGGCGCACGATCAACCAGATCAGCGTGAGCACGAACACGGGCCAGTAGCCGTAGATGTAGAAGCCGTTCGCGAGATCGACCGCCCACCCGTGGTCGAGGATCAGCCCTTGCAACTCGGTCTCCACGTGGATGCCGAGCGATTTCTCGAATGAGATGACGTCTTCGGCGTTCCGGAAGGCGGCGTCGACGCGATCGCTGGTGACCCCCCTCACCAGCGAGTACGCCAACGCTGCCGCCACCAGGAACGCGATCTCGCGCACGGCCATGACGACCCGTGGCTTACGTGCTGCCCGGCGCGGAGCCAGTGCGCGCCGAGACATGGTGTCCGAGGCCATCGGTCCTCCCGTCCCCACGCTGGCGTTCGGCGCGGCGACGATCGGCCGGGCGCCAGCGGCCCCCTCGGTCGGCCTCTACTTGCCGGCCGACAAGTTCGTGGTCTCACGCTACGCCCGGGCTTGTCGGCCGGCAAGTAGTTAACGTATTGTGTGGCCGCCCTCACTTTCTCTACCAGCGAGGCGGCGACGGAGATGACCGACGAGGGACGTCCTGGCATCGACACCGCAGCAAACATTCGCGAGGTCGCGCTCGACCTGTTCTCGCGGGAGGGGTACGAGCGCTCGACACTGCGCGAAATCGCGGACGCACTCGGCATCACGAAGGCGGCCGTTTATTACCACTACCGCACCAAGGTGGAGATTCTCGACGACCTGTTGCGTCCGATGGTCGACGGCGAGAACTGGATCATCGCCAACGCCGAGGCCGACACGGCGTCGATCGGCGATCCGGCGTGGCGTCTGGCCATCGTGGAGCAGTACATCGACCTACTTCTCACCCACCGGCGGGTGGCTACGTACGCCATGAACGACCTGGCCGGCGTCTCGAACTCCACGCTGCTGCAGCAAATGCGCTCCAACGACGCCCGCATGGTGTCGCTGCTGGCCAACGGCGATCTTTCGGTGGAGCAGCGGGTGCGCACCTCCGCCGCGCTCGGCGTGATGGTGGCCATCCTCGCGCTGCCCGACGTGTCGAACGCCGAGCTGCGCCCGCAGCTGCTGACGGTGGTGCGCGACGTCCTGGGGCTGAGGGCGCCGTTGCCGGCGCCGGACACCATAACCGGCTAGCCGGAAGCCGTCGACGTCAACCATTGGACCCGGTGCTGGACGCGAATGAGCGGCACCACCCCGGGGGGCGAGAATGGTGCCGCTCTTGTACCGAGGCTATGTCCGCGCCACCGGAAACGTGAAGGAATCCAGGAAAAATCTTCGACGGCGCCGGTGTCGCGGCCGCGACACTAGTGACACTGCCTCGCACGGGTAGTCAATGGCCTGGCCGAAGGGCCATGGGAGAGACTGGCGTCCGCGTCGTGTCGACGTGACGGTGGAGGGGGTGCGCGTGCGCCGACGGGGTAGGGGCGGCGTCGCCGTGCTGGTGGCGGTTGCCGGTGTGCTGGCCGGCTGCTCGGTCGCCGACGACGGCGCGACCGACGACGGCACGTCCGACGGCGGCCTGATCGCGGGCTCCGGCGAGCCGACCGACCCGGCGACGCGGCCGGCACCGTCCCCGTCCGTCCCCGCCTGCGACGCGCCGTGCTACGGCTCGCCCGAGACAACCGGCGACCTCAGCGAGGACACCGTCGTCGAGGTCAGCGGCATGGCCGCCAGCCAGCGCACGCCCGGCCTCTACTACGTCGTCAGCGACGAAGCCGGCACGTCGGAGGTCGTGGCGGTTCGCGAGGACGGAACACCGGTGGCGCGTATCGAGCTGGCCGGCATGTCGGCCGAGAACGCCGAGGCGCTCGCCGTCGGCTCGTGTGGCGACGACGGCGACACCTGCGTCTACGTGGGCGACATCGGCGACCACGTCGGCCGCGACGAGGTCGTCGTCTACCGCGCCCCGGAGCCGGACCTCGACGGCGTGGACGGCGGCACCGTCGAAATCGACGCCGACGAGCTCCGCTACACCTACCCGGACGAGCCGACCGACGCCGAGGCGCTGATGGTCGACGACGCCGGCCGGCCACTGATCGTCAGCAAGGCCACGTTCGACCGTGACACCGAAGAGACCGGCCCGACACGGCTCTACCGGGGCGCGGCCGACGGCGGCGAGCTGGAGCTGATCGGCGAGATCGAGCTGCCGGCGCCGGAGCGCGGCCTGCTGGCCGGGCTCGTCGGCAACGTCGTCACCGACGCGGCCGCGGCCGGCGGCCTGGTGCTGCTGCGCACGTACGACGAGGTCCTGGAGTACCGCGCCGGCGACGAAGGCGACGACCTCGCGAGCTTCCCGCAGTGGCCGATGCGCCGGGTCCCGGCGCCCGGCCAACTGCAGTCGGAGACGGTCACCTACGTCGTCGACGGGTGCGGCTACCTCACGACGTCGGAGCTGACCGGCGCCGTCGACGTCGTCCGCTGTGAATGATCAGCCGGCGTAGAGAAGCGGGTTCAACGGCGTCTCGGGGATGTCGCCGACCTGGGCACCTGGCATCAGCAGGTTGAGCTCCCGCTGCTGCTGTGGCCGGACGAGGGGCGCGATTCGCATGCTGGCGTCCATGTAGATGACGGTCATCACCCGCCGCGGCTCGGCCGACAGGTTCTGCTCGGCGCGGTGGAAGGTCCAGCCGAGGTGGAAGCTGACGTCGCCGAGTGCGTACGGGCGGATGTCGACCGGGAACCCCTCGCGGCGCAACGCCTCCTGGATGGCCGCCTCGGACTCGTCGCTGATCGGCAGGTCGCGGCCGAACTCGAACCGGTGGCTGCCGGCGGCGAACGCCAGTGGGCCCATCTCCAGTGGGGTCTCCTGCAGTGGAACCCAGACCGTGCAGATGCGATCGCTGGCGAAGGGCCAGTAGTACTGGTCGGCGTGCCACGGCGTGATGCCGCCGCCGGGCTCCTTGTACAGCGCCTGGTCGGCGAAGAGGCGCACGCTCGCCACGCCCAGCAGCTCGGCGGCGATGCGGGCCAGCCGCGTCGAGTACACCAGGCTCCGGGCCGCGTCGCTGTGCCGCCAGAGGTTCCCGACCTGCAGGAACGCCTTCTGCGTGGTGGTCCGTTCCGCCATCGGCGTGTGCACGGTGTTGAGCTCGAAGACCTTCGCGGTGATCTCCGGCTCCACAGTGCGCAGCGAGGCGGGATCGAGGGCGCCCGGCAGGCGCACGTACCCGTCGCGGCCGAAGGCCGACACGGCGTCGGCGGCAAGGCTGTAGGGCTGGCCGAGGGCTGTCGTGGGTGATGGCATCCGTCGGATCCTTTCCGGCTCGTCGCGACGCGATACAAATGGCGAACCAGTGGTCTGGTTCAGCCGTGCACGGCCGCACCACGGGTCAGGCCTACGTGTCTCCGAAATGTAGCGGCACTCGCCACGAATGACCAGACCAATGGTCTGAAAACTCCTCGGGGACGCCGAGGTCACAGCGGCCGGCGCACCGCCCGCGGGGTGTCGGGGGAACGATCCCAGCATCGGCGTACGGTAGACCCCTGACTGGTAGACCCCTGACTGTCGACCTCGACCCGCCCGCCTCCGGGCAGCAGCCTCCCTCTGGAGCCACTCAGCCATGCATGACACTCGAGCGCTCGTCGAGAAGCGCCTGAAAAGAGTCCTCAACCAGCGCCTGAAGCCGGCGGTCCACCGCACCGTCGCACCGCTGACGCTGTCGGCGTGGCACGTCGACGGCGGCCAGGGCGAGCCCGTGCCGCCGTCGGAGGCACTGCCCGGCGGCGCCGCCGTCGACGAGGGCCGGTACGAAGCCGTCGAGGTCGGTGAGCGCTGGGGACCGCCGTGGGGCACCTCGTGGTTCCGGATCACCGGCACGGTCCCCGCGGCGGCCGCCGGCCAGCGCGTCGAGCTCGTCATCGACCTGGGCTGGGAGAACCGGTTCGCCGGCTTCCAGGCCGAAGGGCTCGCCTACCGACCTGACGGCACCGTGGTCAAGGGCCTGAACCCGCGCAACCTGTGGCTGCCGGTTGCCGACCCCGCCGTCGGCGGTGAGCACATCGACGTCTACGTCGAGGCCGCCGCGAACCCGCGGCTGGAGGGCGACACGCCGTTCGCCGCCACGCCGCTGGGCGAGAAGGAGACCGCCGGCAGCGAACCGCTCTACCGCATCAACCGCGCCGACATCAGCGTCCTCGAGCGTGAGGTCTGGGAGCTGTGGCAGGACCTCGAGGCCATCGGCGGCTTGATGGCGCAGCTTCCCGAGGGCGAGCCGCGCCGCTGGCAGATCCTGCGCGCCGTCGAGCGTTCGCTCGACGCGCTGGACCTGCAGGACATCACCGGCTCGGCGGCCACCGCCCGGGCCGAGCTCACCGGTGTCCTCACCAAGCCGGCCAACGCCAGCGCACACCTCGTCTCCGCCGTCGGACACGCCCACATCGACTCCGCCTGGCTGTGGCCGGTCCGCGAGACCGTCCGCAAGGTCGCCCGGACCACGTCGAACGTCGTGAGCCTCCTCGACGAGTACCCCGACCTGGTCTACGCGATGTCGTCGGCTCAGCAGTACTCCTGGATCGAGGAGCACCGCCCGGAGGTGTTCGAGCGCGTCGCCGAGCACGTCAAGGGCGGCCGCTTCGTCCCCGTCGGCGGCATGTGGGTCGAGTCCGACACGAACATGCCCGGCTCGGAGGCGATGGCCCGGCAGCTGGTGCACGGCAAGCGGTACTTCCTGGAGCGGTTCGGGCTGGAGACCGAGGAGGTCTGGCTGCCAGACTCCTTCGGCTACTCCCCGGCGCTGCCGCAGCTGGTGAAGCTGTCCGGCTCGCGATGGTTTCTGACCCAGAAGATCTCGTGGAACAAGCAGAACGTGTTTCCGCACCACTCCTTCTGGTGGGAGGGCCTGGACGGCACCCGGGTGTTCACGCACTTCCCGCCGGTCGACACGTACAACTCCGACCTGTCCGCCGGCGAGCTGGCGCACGCGGTGCGCAACTTCCGCGACAAGGCCGACGCCAACCGCTCGCTCGTGCCGTTCGGCTGGGGCGACGGTGGTGGCGGTCCGACCCGTGAGATGATCGCCCAGGCGCGGCGGACGGCCGACCTGGAGGGCTCGCCGCGGGTCACCGTCGAGAGCCCGGCGGCCTTCTTCGCCGCGGCCGAGGCGGAGTACGCGAACGCCCCGGTCTGGGCCGGCGAGCTCTACCTGGAGATCCATCGCGCCACGTACACGTCGCAGGCGAAGACCAAGCAGGGCAACCGGCGCAGCGAACACCTGTTGCACGAGGCCGAGCTGTGGTCCGCGGCCGCCGCGGTGGCTGGCCTGGTCGCCTACCCCTACGACGACTTCGACCGCATCTGGAAGCAGGTGCTGCTCAACCAGTTCCACGACATCCTGCCCGGCTCGTCCATCGCCTGGGTGCACCGCGAGGCGCGTGAGCAGTACCAGCGCATCGCGGCCGAGCTGGCGGAGATCATCGACCGGGCGCAGCGGGCGCTCGCGGGCTCCGGCGAGGTGCCGGTGGTTTTCAACGCGGCCCCGCACGGACGGGGGGAGGTGCCGGCGTTCGGCGCCGCAACTGCGGACGCCGCACCTGACGCCGTCGTCGCCGCGCCGCAGGACGGAGGCCACGTGCTGGACAACGGCGTGCTGCGGGTGGTGGTCGACGACCGCGGGGTGATCACGTCGGTGCTGGACCTGGTCGCCGGCCGTGAGGTGCTGTCGGGGCCGGCGAACCTGCTCCAGCTGCACCCGGACCTGCCCAACGAGTGGGACGCGTGGGACGTCGACCAGTTCTACCGCAATACCGTCGTCGACCTGGTCTCCGTCGACGAGCTGAGCGCCGACGGCGGCACGGTCCGGGTGGCACGGCGCTTCGGCGACTCCCGCGTCGTCCAGACG
Organism: Jiangella asiatica; assembly: GCF_004349065.1. Taxonomy (GTDB): domain Bacteria; phylum Actinomycetota; class Actinomycetes; order Jiangellales; family Jiangellaceae; genus Jiangella; species Jiangella asiatica. The sequence continues at coordinate 19,712 of NZ_SMKZ01000074.1, read as the reverse complement.
ATCACGCTCGAGCCGGGTGCCCGCCGAGTCGACCTCGCCACCGAGGTCGACTGGCACGAGAAGGAGAAGTTCCTCAAGGCCGCGTTCGCGCTGGACGTGCAGACCCAGCGGGCCGCGTACGAGACGCAGTTCGGGCACCACTTCCGCGCCACGCACGAGAACACCTCATGGGACGCGGCCAAGTTCGAGGTCTGCGCGCACCGGTTCGTGCACCTGGAGGAGCCCGGCTACGGCGTCGCCCTGGTCAACGACTCCACCTACGGCCACGACGTGCGGCGCTCGGCCGCCGACAGCGGTGGCACGACGACGACGGTGCGGCTCTCGCTGCTGCGCGCGCCGAGATACCCGGACCCGGAGACCGACCAGGGCACCCATACCCTGCGGTACGCGCTGGTGCCAGGTGCGTCCATCGGTGACGCGGTCCGCGAGGGCTACGCGATCAACCTGCCAGCGCGGACGGTGCCGGGCGCCGGCTCAGCGGTCGAGCCGCTGGTGCGGGTGGACGGTGACGGCGTCGTCGTCTCGGCGGTGAAGCTGGCCGACGACCGCTCCGGTGACGTCGTCGTCCGGCTCTACGAGGCGCGCGGCGGTCGGGCGACGACGACGCTGACCGCCGGGTTCGCGGTGGCGTCGGTCGAGGAGACGGACCTGCTGGAGCGCCCGGCCGAGCCCGACGCCGTCGTCGAGGCCGACGGCCCCGCCGTGTCGCTGCGGCTGCGGCCCTTCCAGATCGTGACGCTGCGCCTGCGGGCGAGCAGGCCGTCCTGAATTCCGTGATTGTGTTCCCTCGCGGACGGACAGCGGCCGCGAGGGAACACGATCAGCGGTTCGTGCGAATCGTCAGGGACCGATCTGCCGGTTGCGGCGGTTGCGGAGCCGGCGCCGCTGCGACGGGTCGAGCATCAGGTACCCGGCGACCGGGATGCCGACGATGACGAGCAGGGTCAGCCACCAGGGCAGCAGCACGATGGCAAGGATCACCGCTGCCGCTCCTCCGATGATCCATCCGGTGTTCTTGCCCATGGTCGGTCCTTTCTCGGGGCTGACTCCATTGTCACCCCTCCGGCGCCGGAAACCGTCCTCCGTGCGAAGGGATCCACCCCTACGGGGCGCCCAGCCGGCTCCGTCGTCGTCCACAACCGTGGGCGACCTCTGTCGATCAAAGGTCGTCGCGAGGTAACGTCTGCGGTCAATGAAGGTCGTCGTCGTAGCCGAGGTCCGGGAACACGAGCGCCGGGTGGCGCTGGTCCCTGAGCTGGTGGGCCGGCTGACCAGCGCGGGCCTCGACGTCGTCGTCGAGTCCGGTGCCGGCGCGGGCGCGCTCCACCCTGATTCCACGTACGAGGCCGCCGGTGCCTCCGTCGCCGCCGGCGACGATGCGCTGGCCGGCGCCGACGTGGTGGTGTCCGTCCAGCCGCTCGAACCGGCGCGCCTCGCGACGCTGCGGTCCGGCGCGGTGACAGTGTCGTTCCTGCCCGCCGCGCAAGAGCTCGACGTCGTGCGGGCCGCGCGCGACGCCGGCGTGACCTCGTTCGCGCTGGAGCTGATACCGCGCATCTCCCGGGCCCAGTCGATGGACGCGCTGACGTCGCAGGCGCTGGTGGCCGGGTACCGGGCGGTCCTGGTGGCGGCCGAACGGCTGCCGCGGTTCTTCCCGCTGTCCATGACCGCCGCGGGCACCATCCCGCCGGCTGAGGTGCTGGTGCTGGGAGCCGGCGTCGCCGGGCTGCAGGCCATCGCCACCGCGCGCCGGCTGGGCGCTCGGGTCCGGGCATACGACGTCCGCGCGGCCTCTGCCGACGAGGTCCGCAGCCTCGGCGCCCAGTTCGTCGAGCTCGACCTGCCGAGCCTCGAAGGGGCCGGCGGCTACGCCCGCGAGATGACCGAGGAACGCGCCCAGCTGCAGCGCGACCTGCTGGCGCCGCACGTCGGCTCGTCCGACGTCGTCATCACCACCGCCGCCGTGCCGGGCCGGACCGCGCCGCTGCTGGTCGAGCGGGCCGCCGTCGAGGCGATGAAGCCCGGCAGCATCGTCGTCGACCTCGCCGCCGAGTCCGGGGGCAACGTCGAGGGCAGCCTCGCGGGCTCCGAGCTCGACGTGGGCGGCGCCCGGCTGTGGGGCGGACGCAACGTGCCGAGCCAGCTGCCGGTGCACGCCAGCCGGCTGTACGCCGCCAACGTCGTCAACGTCGTCCTGCTCATGACCGGCGACGGCAAGGTCACGCCCGACTTCGACGACGAGATCGTCGACGGAGCCTGCGTCACCCACGACGGTGTCGTCCGGCACACCCCGACCCGCGAGCTGCTGGAGGGCCCGTGACCGAAGGAGTGGCGCTGCTGACCGTCTTCGTGCTGGCGGTCTTCGTCGGCTTCGAGGTCGTGTCCAAGGTGTCGTCCACGCTGCACACCCCGCTGATGTCGGGCGCCAACGCCATCCACGGCGTGATCCTGGTCGGCGCCGTCATCGTCGCCGGCACGGCCGACGAGGCAGGAGTGCTGGTGGTCGCGCTGATCGCGGTGGTGCTGGCGACGCTGAACCTCGTCGGCGGATTCGTCGTCACCGACCGCATGCTGGAGATGTTCGGCGCGCGACGACCCGAGGCGGCGGCCAAGGACGGTGCTGAGTGATCGCGGTCTGGGCCCAGGTCTGCTACGTCGTCGCCGCCGTCTGCTTCATCCTCGCACTCAAGGGCCTCTCGTCACCGAAGACCGCCCGCCGCGGCAACCTTGTCGGCGCGTTCGGTGCGCTGCTCGCCGTCGTCGTCACGTTCATCGCCTACGACATCGACAACCTCGGCTGGATCCTGTTGGCGGTCGCCTTCGGCGCGGTCGGTGGCGCAATGGGCGCGCGGCGCGTCGCCATGACCGCGATGCCGCAGCTGGTTGCGCTGTTCAACGGCGTCGGCGGCGGCGCGGCGGCGCTGGTGGCGCTCCTGGAGCTGTCCGAGCCGGCCCGCGCCGGCATCACCCGGCCCGCCGGGTTCGGCGACGACGGATGGTTCGCGTACTCGCCGCTGGCCGAATCCGGCGGCCACACCGAGTCCGAGATCCTCCGGATGGTCGACCTGCTCAGCACCGGCACCCTGACGGCGACCGCGTTCACGGTGCTGATCGGCGCCGTCTCGTTCTCGGGATCAACTGTCACGTTCCTCAAGTTGCAGGAGCTGATGACCGGCCGGCCCATCACTTTCCCCGGCGGCCCCATCGTGTTCGGTGCGGTACTGGTGGCCGCGGTCGGACTGGGGCTGTGGGCGGTGGCCACTGGCAGCGTGACGCTGGCGATCATCCTGGCGCTGGTCGGGCTGCTGGCCGGGGTGCTGCTCGTGCTCCCCGTCGGCGGCGCGGACGTGCCCATCGTCATCTCGCTGCTCAACGCGTTCACCGGCCTGGCGGTCGCGGCCGGCGGCTACGTGCTGGAGAACGCGCTGCTGCTGGTGGCGGGCACGCTCGTCGGCGCCAGCGGCACCATCTTGACCCGCGCGATGGCGCACGCCATGGGCCGGTCGGTGTCGTCCATCCTGTTCGGCGCGTTCAAGGGCGGCTCCACAGCCGGCGGCGGCGAGGCGTCGGACCGTCCGGTCCGCTCGGCCGGCCCCGACGACGTCGCCATCATGCTCGCCTACGCCCGCAAGGTCATCGTCGTCCCCGGGTACGGGCTCGCGGTCGCGCAGGCACAGCACACCATCCGCGAGCTCGTCGACCTGCTCGAGAAGCGCGGCGTCGAGGTCGGCTACGCCATCCACCCCGTCGCCGGCCGCATGCCTGGACACATGAACGTCCTGCTCGCCGAGGCCAACATCCCCTACGAGCAACTGCTGGAGATGGACACCGCCAACGGCCAGCTCCGAACCGCCGACGTCGCGCTGGTCGTCGGCGCCAACGACGTCGTCAACCCCGCCGCCCGCACGTCACCGGGGTCGCCCATCTACGGCATGCCCATCCTCGACGCCGACCACGCCGGTGCCATCGTCTTCCTCAAGCGGTCCATGCGGCCGGGCTTCGCCGGCATCGAGAACGAGCTGCTCTTCGACCCGAAAACCACCCTGCTGTTCGGCGACGCGAAGGCGTCCCTGACCGCCCTGGTCAGCGCCCTCAAGTCCCTCTGACCCGCGTCGCCCGGCCCTTCCAAATGATCACGTTCACCACGAGATCTCGTGTCGCACCATGCTTGTAAGCCTCGTGTGGCGCGAGGAATCCTGTCGAACGTGATCATTAGTCGGCGCGGTCGGACGTCCTCAGAGCACGGGGCGCGGCGGGGTCAGTCGACAATGCCGTAGAGGCGGTCGCCGGCGTCGCCGAGACCGGGGACGATGTAGCCCTTCTCGTTGAGCCGCTCGTCCACGGCCGCGGTCACGACGGTGACCGGCACGCCGAGCTCGCTGGTCTCGTGCTCCAGGTGCTCCACGCCTTCGGGCGCGGCCAGCAGGCAGACGGCGGTGATGTCGTCGGCGCCCCGGTCGACGAGGAAGCGCACCGCGGCGGCCAGCGTGCCGCCGGTGGCCAGCATGGGGTCCAGGACGTAGCACTGCCGGCCGGTGAGGTCGTCTGGCAGCCTGGTGGCGTAGGTGGTTGCTTGCAGGGTGTCCTCGTCGCGGATCATGCCGAGGAAGCCGACCTCCGCGGTGGGCACAAGCCGGGCCATCCCGTCGAGCATGCCGAGGCCGGCGCGCAGGATCGGCACGATCAGGGGCTTGGGCGCGCTGAGCTTGACGCCGACGGTCGGCGCGACCGGGGTCTCGATGCTGACCTTCGCCACGCGGGCGTCGCGGGTGGCCTCGTAGGCGAGCAGGGTGACCAGTTCGTCCGCCAGGCGGCGGAAAGTCGGAGAGTCGGTTCGCGCGTTGCGAAGCACGGTGAGCTTGTGCGCGACGAGTGGGTGGTCGACCGCCAGCAGACGCATGCCAGGAACCTATATGAATACGGGCATGCTCTCGACCTGCTACCCCTGCTGGTGCTAGCGTCCGCTGAGTGTGCAGGGATCGCTCCATGCGAAACGGAGGCCAGATGCCCGAGGGCGCCATTGCCGAGCCGGCCGGCTCGGGTGTAGACGATCCCACTTGTCATAACGCTGAGCTCGTCACCGACATCGCCCGGCTGCGGCAGCGCGCGGTGTTCCTCCGTGAACTCGCCGAGGCCCGCGCCCTGCTCGCCCGGCCCACCACGTGGCGCAGCCCATCCATCGTCGGCCGCCAGCGCTTGAGGCAGAGCATCTAGCCGGTAGCTGCATGTGAGGAGTGCGGGCCGTGTCCGACGCTGAGGGCGTCGTCGACTTCGTGGTCGTCGCCTACCGCGAGGAAGGACAGTGGCAGGTCGAGTCCGCACCGCGGCAGTTGGGCCACGACCTGAACAAGATCATCGAACTGTTGCGGCAACGCCCGGGCGAGTCCGGTGCGCTCGCGTTCGTCTCCGTCGACGAGGACTTCTTCTACGCCGTGCGGATGCTTGGCCTCGACGTCCGGCTGCTGCTGTCCGACGTCACCGCCGCCACCGATTGGCCGATGGCGCGCGACGTCGTCGAGCGGCTCGGGCTCCCGCTTCCCGACGACGACGACCGCGTCCAGCCGGCCGGCGACCTCACGATCTTCGCCGACCTGGGCATCGAACCGATGGCACTGGCCGCCATCTGCGACGACATCGACTACTACCCGGACGAGATGCTCATGCGGATCGCCGCCCGGGCCGGTTTCGGGCCGCAGCTCGACGACGTGCTGCCCTAGATGCGGCCCCGCAACCGCAGCGCGTCGGTCACCCGCTCGACGGCGACGGCGTACGCCGCCTGCCGGTAGCTGCAGCCATGCTGTTCGCTGAACTCGGCGACCTGGCCGAACGCGCCCACGAGCCGGATGCGGAGCTCGGCGAGGAACCGCTGCTCGTCCCACGGGTACTGGTGGAGGTTCTGCGCCCACTCGACGTACGAGCCGATCAGGCCGCCGCCGTTGGCGACGATGTCCGGTACGACGCGGACGCCGCGATCGGCCAGGATGCGGTCGGCCTGTGGCGTCACCGGGTGGTGCGCGCCTTCGACGATGACGGAGGCTCGCACCAGGTCGGCATTGAGGGCTGTGATCGCCTCGCCGGTCGCGGCCGGCACGAGCACGTCGCAGTCGAGGGTCAGCAGCTCCGCGGGGGCGATGCGCTCGTATGCCACGCCTGCATCGGCGACCGAGTAGCCGGCTTCGGCGGCCCGTACGAGTGCGGGCACCGCCAGCCCGCGCTCGTTGAGCACGGCGCCGCCGGCGTCGCTGACCGCGACCACCCGCACGCCGCGGGCGTCCAGCTCGCGCGCCACCCAGGAGCCGACGGCGCCGAAGCCCTGGATCGCGACCCGCTGTGCGGACAGGTCGATGTTCCAGCGCCGGGCCGCGGCGGACAGGACGTGCACGACCCCACGACCGGTGGCGGCGTCGCGACCGGGAATGCCGCCCAGGCTCACAGGCTTGCCGGTGACGACTCCCGGCGCGTAGCCGTGTCGGCTGCTGTAGGCGTCGAGGAACCACGACATCACCCGCGCGTCGGTGTTGAGGTCCGGGGCCGGCACGTCGCGGTCCGGCCCGACGATGTGGCTGATGGCCAGCGCGTACTGCCTGGTCAGCGCCTCGAGCTCGGCGGTGGAGAAGTCGGAGGGGTCGATCAGCAGGCTGCCGTGCGCGCCTCCGAACGGCAGGTCGAGCAGCGCGGCCTTCCACGTCATGAGCGACGCGAACGCCCGGGACTGGTTGAGGTCGGCGCGTGCGTGGAAGCGCAGGCCGCCCTTGAACGGGCCGCGGACGCCGTTGTGCTGGACGCGGTACCCCTGGACGACCGTGAGGCTGCCGTCGTCGCGCCGCAGCGGCAGCTGGACGCCGACCTCACGTTCGTTGATCTTGAGGATCTCGCCCACACCGGGACGGAGCTCGAGCAACTCGGCGGCCTGGTCGATGTACCCGTTGACGGCGACGTTCGGGGTCAGGCCGTGATCGATCATGCTGAGGGAGTGCATCGTCATGGGCGGATCTCCCGTAAAGCGAACGCTCGTTCTTCTTAGTGTGGCACGGTGCCGTTGATCTGGTCAAAGGATCGCGCGTCTTTCCTGTGGAAGCGCTGAGAACGGCGCCGCAGGAGCTGTGGCGCGGCCGGCTCGCTAGGGTCGGAGCATGTCCGCACGCCCTGCGGGTGCTGCCTATGTGCCGCTCATGCGCGAAGCGCTGGCCGAGGCGGCCGCCGCGCTGCCGTCCGGGGACGTGCCGATCGGCGCGGTCGTGGTGTCCGCCGACGGCGCCGTCATCGGTCGCGGCCACAACCGGCGGGAGGTCGACGGTGACCCCACCGCCCACGCGGAGGTGCTCGCCCTGCGCGCCGCGGCCGCGGCGACCGGCGGATGGCGGCTGGACGGGGCGACGCTGGTGGCGACGATGGAGCCGTGCGCCATGTGTGCCGGTGCTCTAGTGCTGGCCCGGGTGGATCGGCTGGTGTACGGGGCGGTCGACCCGAAGGCCGGCGCCGTCGGCTCGCTGTGGGACCTGGTGCGCGACCGCCGGCTCAACCACCGTCCCGAGGTGATCGCCGGTGTGCTCGCCGACGAGTGCGGCGCCCTGGTCCGCGAGTTCTTCGCCACACACCGCTGAGCACCGGGCCGTACGATTTCGCACAGCACCGAAGGCTCCGGTACCCTCAACGGCGGTAGCGTGTCCGAGCGGCCTAAGGAGCACGCCTCGAAAGCGTGTGTGGGGGCAACTCCACCGTGGGTTCAAATCCCACCGCTACCGCCAGACGAGCGCACGAGCCCGCCCCGGAGTCCTCGGGGCGGGCTCGTGCGTTTCCGCAGGGTCCTCGGGCGGCGCGGCCCGGTCCGACCGTAGGCTCGACATCCGCTCCGACATGGCGTGGGGGTCTCGTTCTCGGAGGGTGGTGGGGGTGTGACGGTCGACACGCTGAACGTGTTCCTGCTGGCTGGCGCCCTCGTCCTCATCGCCGCCGTCGTCGCCGTCCGGGTGAGCCTGAAGCTGGGCCTGCCGAGCCTCGTGCTCTATCTGCTGATCGGGGTGGGTCTGGGCGAGTCGGGCCTGGGCATCCAGTTCTCCGACCCGGAGCTGGCCCGCTCCTTCGGCTACGCCGCGCTCGTGATCATCCTCGCCGAGGGCGGCCTGACCACCCGCTGGGAGCACGTGCGCCCGGCGTTCGGGATCGGCCTGTCGCTGGCCACCGTCGGCGTCGTGGTCAGCACCGCAGTCGTCGCCGTCATCGGGCACTACCTGCTGGGCCTGGACTGGCTGCTCGCGATCCTGCTCGGTGCCGTCTTCGCCCCGACGGACGCCGCGGCGGTCTTCTCGACGTTGCGCCGGATGCCGTTGAAGCGCCGCGTCTCCGGTGCGCTGGAGACGGAGTCCGGGCTCAACGACGCGCCCGCCATCGTCCTCGTGTCGATCCTCAGCGCCAGCGACGGGCCGAACGAGAGCCTGGTGATCCTCGGGCTGACGGTCGTGTACGAGCTCCTCGGCGGCGCCGCGGTCGGCTACCTCGTCGGGCGGATTGGCGCGGCGATCCTGCGTTCGACCGCGCTGCCTGCCTCCGGCCTCTACCCGCTCGTGGTGTTGACGCTGACTGTGCTCGCGTACGGGACCGGGTCGGTCGCACACATGAGCGGTTTCGCGGCGGTGTACGTGTCCGCGCTGGTGCTGGGAAACGCGCAGCTGCCGCACCGCGCCGCGACCCGTTCGTTCGTCGAAGGGCTGGCATGGCTGTCGCAGATCGGGCTGTTCGTCATGCTCGGGCTGCTGTCGTCGCCGTCGGACATGCCCGGCGCGTTCGTCGCGGCCATCGTCGCCGGCGTCGCGCTCACCTTCATCGCCCGCCCGATCTCGGTGTGGGCGTCGACCGCGCTCTTCTCCATGCGGAGGCGCGAGAAGCTGTTCCTCTCGTGGGCCGGACTTCGCGGCGCGGTGCCGGTGGTCTTCGCGACCGTGCCACTCGCCGAGGGCGTCGAGCGTGCCGACTGGCTGTTCGCCGTCGTGTTCATCGTCAGCGTCGTCTTCACGCTGATCCAGGCGCCGACGCTGCCGTGGCTGGCCGGCCGGCTGGGCATGGCTCCGACGTTCAGCGCGCGGGACGCGGAGGTCGAGTCCGCCCCGCTGGAGCGGATCGACGCCGACCTCATCCATGTTCGCGTCACACCCGGCTCGAAACTGCACGGAGTAGAGGTCGGCGAGCTGCGGGTGCCGCCCGAGGTCGGCGTGGCGCTGATCATTCGTGGCGACACCAGCCTGGTCCCGGGCCCGCAGACCAAGCTCCTGCACGGTGACGAGATCCTGATCGTCGCGCCGCGCGCGCTGCGCCGGGCGACCGAGCTGCGGCTACGGGCGGTGAGCCGGCGTGGCCGGCTGGCCGGATGGTTCGGCGAGGAGGGCCGCGACGAGCCCGACTGACGCCGCGGCTACTCCGCCTGTTGCGACGGCTGGCAGGGCGGCAGGGTCGACGACGCGGTCGGCGCCGGGGCCGCCGGGTCGGCCAGCGCCTCGAACGCCTCGCCCAGCACCAGGTCGACGACGGCGTCGGTGCGCTCATCGGGCACGTAGGTCGCGCCGGGCACCAGGGACGCCACCAGCCCGGCGGCCGCCTGCTGGTCGGGGCCGGACCGCACCTCGGCGGTGCCGGTGATCTCGCGATCGAGCGGGTCGTTGTCGATGTCGACGACGACGAATCCGCGTTCGCGGACCAGCCTGGCCACCGCAGAGGCCAGGCCGTTGCGATCGGTGGCGTTGTAGATGTTCACCTGGATGTCGGCCGGCGCCGGAGCGGCCGTGGGCACGCCCGGCGCGCAGGCTTGGTCCGACTGCTCGGCCGCGGCCTCCCCGCCTTCGTCGTTGACCACGTTGCGCCAGCTGTACCAGGCCGCGCCCACGACGAAACCGATCAGCACAAGCAGCGTCACCGAGGTACGGATGCGCTTCCATCGACGTCTGCGCGCATAGTCGCCCTCGGACATCTGCTCGTCGAAGGCCATGCCACCTCCGGGGTCGGCCGCCGTGCCGCTGGTTCTGGATCAGCAGCCTAACCGGGCCGCTCCGGTTTCAGCAGGTCAAGCCTCGGTGTTGGGCAGTTGGAGCACTCGGGCGTGGATGACGGGGCGCTGCTGGAGTGCCGCCCGCAGCGCGCGATGCAGCCCGTCCTCGAGGTACAGCTCGCCCTTCCACTCGACGACGTGGGCGAACAGGTCGCCGTAGAACGTGGAGTCGTCGGCCAGCAATGTCTCGAGGTTGAGGGTGCGCTTGGTGGTAACGAGCTCGTCGAGCCGGATCTGCCGTGGCGGAAGGTCCGACCAGTCCCTCAGCCCGGTGTCGTGGTCCGGGTAGGGCTTGCCGTCTCCGACACGCTTGAAAATCACCTAGCGCAGTCTAAACTGCGGGCGACGTTTCGCCAGGCATATGCCGGGGACGGGGGTGGACATGGCTGACGATCTCGTGACAACTGTCCAGGCGGGGTACACCTTCGACGGTCCGTGCGTCGAGCTCGGAGCCCTGGTCGTCGACGGCGCGCCGCGGGCCGACGCTCCAGTGCGGGTGCCGCTGGCCATGCTCAACCGGCACGGCCTGGTGGCTGGCGCCACCGGCACCGGGAAGACCAAGACGCTGCAGCTCATGGCCGAGCAGCTCGCGGCGGCCGGCGTGCCCGTGTTCGCCCCGGACATCAAGGGCGACCTGTCCGGGCTGGCGTCGCCGGGTGCCTCGGACGCGAAGATCGCCGCGCGGGCGGAGTCGATCGGCCAGCGGTGGACCCCGACCGCGTACCCCGTCGAGCTGTTGCGGCTCGGCGACGACGGTGTCGGTGTGCCGGTGCGCGCCTCCGTCACGTCCTTCGGGCCGACCCTGTTGGCGAAGGTCCTGGAGCTGAACGAGACGCAGGAGAGCTCGCTCGGCCTCGTCTTCCACTATGCCGACACAGCCGGGTTGCCGTTGGTGGGCCTCGACGACCTGCGCGCCGTGATCGAGCACCTGACGTCGGACGAGGGCAAGGACGACCTCGAGGGTGTCGGCGGCCTGGCCAAGCAGACCGCGGGGGTGATCCTGCGCGAGCTGGTGAACTTCGCCGCCACCGGCGCCGACGCGTTCTTCGGCGAGCCGGAGTTCGACGTCGCCGAGCTGCTGCGCACCGCCGAGGACGGCCGCGGGGTCGTCACGCTGCTGGAGCTGCCGGGCGTGCAGGACCGGCCGGTGTTGTTCTCGACCTTCCTCATGTGGCTGCTCGCGGAGCTGTTCGAGACGCTGCCCGAGGTGGGCGACGCGGACAAGCCCAAGCTCGTCTTCTTCTTCGACGAGGCGCACCTGTTGTTCAAGGACGCGTCGAAGGACTTCCTCGCTGCGCTCGTGCAGACCGTGCGGCTGATCCGATCGAAGGGCGTCGGTGTCTTCTTCGTGACCCAGTCGCCCAAGGACGTCGACGAGGACGTGCTGGCCCAGCTGGGCAGCCGGGTGCAGCACCAACTGCGCGCGTTCACACCCAACGACGCCGCCGCGCTGCGGGCCGCGGTGCGCACGTATCCGACGTCGGGCTACGACCTGGAAGAACTGCTGACGACGCTCGGCATCGGCGAGGCGGTCGTCACCGTGATGTCGGAGAAGGGCGCGCCGACGCCCGTGGCACACACGATGCTGCCCGCGCCGACGTCGCTGATGGCTCCGTCGCCGGTCGAGCTGCTCAGCGGCCTGGCGTCGTCGTCGCCCCTGGCCGCGAAGTACGCCGAGCGGCTGGACCGCGAGTCCGCCTACGAGATGCTCACCGGGAAGATCGCCGCCGGGCCGGGGGAACCGCTGGACGCGGGGCCAGGCGGCTCGAGCCCAGCCTCGGGCGAGGCGCAGCCGCTCTCGCGGGAAGAGGAGATCAAACGACTGGAGGCGGAGATCCGGGGGCTCCCGGTCCCCACGACGGTGCCCGTGCCGCCGTCGTCGTCCGCGGAGGAGTCCGAAGACGACCAGCCGCAGCCGCGCTCGCGCGCGAAGCGACGGTCGTCGTCGCGGTCGAGGACGACGTCGCGCCGGGCCGCCGACGGCCCGCTGGACGCGCTTCTGAGGACCGCGGGGCGGGAGCTGGCGAAGGAGATCGTCCGCGGCGTGTTCGGCACCCGTCGTCGTCGCTGACTTGCTGCCCGGTGGTGTCATGGCCGGGCGGGCTTCTGGGCGAGGAAGATCGCGTACTGGCGCTTCGCCTCCGGCTTCTCGACCAGGAGCCGGGCGGTGACCACCAGCCCGGCGTCGGCGAGCAGAGCGACGATGCGCTCGGCAGGTAGCAGGTAGGACTCGTACGACACCGGGTGCCCGCCGTAGGCCTGGGTGGGCCGGAAGTGATCGTCGTCGCCGATGTACGTGCCCAGCAACAGGCGGCCGCCGGGTGCGAGGGTGCGGCCGAACTCGGCGTAGATCGTCGGCAGGTGCTCCGGCGGCGTGTGGTAGGTGGAGAAGAAGGCCAGGATGGCGGCCAGTCCCGCGTCGGCGAGGTCCAGGGCGGTCATCGAGCCCACCTCGAACCGCAGGTCGGGGTGGTCGCGCCGAGCCAGCTCGACCATCCGCGGTGAGAGGTCGACGCCGAAGGCGTCCAGTCCCATGCCGGCCAGCAGCCCCGTCAGCCCGCCGGGGCCACAACCGAGGTCCGCGACCGGGCCGCCGCCGGCGTCACGGACGATCTCGGCGAAGGCCGTCAGCATCGCGCGGCCGATCGGATCGAGGCGGCTGGGCGGGTAGAGCTCGGTATAGGAGTCGGCGACGGTGTCGTACGACTCGCGGACGGCGGACAGGAAGGCGGGCTCGGTCATGCCCGGGACGCTAACCCCCGGCACCGACAGCCGCGTTCGCCCAGCAGGGGCGGCAAGGGGCACCTACCGGATCGCCGCGCGGCTGGACTTCGAGGCGGCCTGACGCGATCCGAAGCCGCTCGTCGGGTTCAGCGACATCACCTATCTCCGCCTGGCGCTGTGGCGACGATGCAAGCTCGTCGGGCTGCACGGCCCGTTCGTCAACTGGTACGACGAGTACACAGGTCCAGGCGCGGCGGAGTCCCTGCGTCGCGCCCTGACGACGATCGAGCCGGGTCGTCGTCCACCGCGATCCGGACGAGCCCACCGCGGCGGCGCGGGTCGACGGAACGGCGACGGGCATCCTCATGGGAGGCAACCTCACGGCGGTCCGGGGTGAGGTGGGTGCCGAGCTGCCTGGCTTGGCCGGCGCATCCTGTTCATCGAGGACAAGACGGGAACAGGGCTCGGGCAGGTCGATAGGAGCTGACCCAGCTGATGAGGTCCGGCTCGTTGGCTGGGCTCGCGGCGTGGTCGTCGGGCAGTTCCCCGGTGTGGAGGACGGTTGGACGATCATCGATGTGCTGCGGGACCGGCTCGGCGCGCTCGGTGTACCTGTCCTCGGTGGCGTGCCGGTCGGCTCGTCCGGGATCGGCGCCGGCTCGATGCTGGCGGCAGCGCGGCTGGACCATCACGGCGCGCGATGCCGGCGGGGCGTCGGGCGATACTGGTGGGCGTGGAGTACGTGTCCAGAGTGCCGCGACCGCCGCTGGACGGGCTGATCGACGACCTCTACTACCTGGAGGGTTCGCCGCCGTACGCCCGGCTCACGCTGCCGCCGCCGGCGGCGCTGCTCATCGTCAACCTCGGGGCGCCGTTCCGCATCCGCGCCGGCACCGACATCGAGACGGCCGAGTACGCCGACGGCTGCGTGGTCACCATGCCCACCCGCGCGTGGGAGTTCGGCTACCCACTCCGGACCCGGTCCGCCGGCGTGCACTTCAAGCCGTGGGGGCTGGCGCCGTTCCTGCCGATGCCCGCGGCCGAGCTGTGCGACCGGCCGGTGACGGTTGAGCAGGTTTGGGGCCGGCCCGCCATTGCTGAGCTGCGGGAACGGCTGGCCACTGCGGACGGACCGCACGAGATTCTGACGCTGCTCGAGGAGGAGCTGATGCGACGGCTGAGCGAGACCGCCGGCCTGGGGCTGGTCCGCCATACGAGCATTGTCATCGCGGCTACCAGCGGGGCGGTGGCGATCGGCGACCTGAGGGTGGCCGCAGGGGTCAGCAGCACTCATCTGGCACAGCGGTTCAAGGAGCTCGTCGGCGTCACGCCGAAGCGGCTGGCGCGCACCTACCGCTTCGCCGCCACCGTGTTCGCGATCAACCCCGCCGGACCGATCGACTGGGGCGAGCTCGCCGGTGGCGCAGGCTACTTCGACCAGGCCCACTTCGGCCACGAGTTCCGGGCGTTCACCGGGCTCACGCCGACCCGGTACGTCGAACTCCGGCGGCGGTTCCTGCGCGAACATCCCGGCCACGTGCTGGACAGCTGGCCGCTGCCGGCCGATTGATTTCTTACAAGAGCGACAGCTCACGAGACTCTAACCTGAGGGCATCCCACAGCAGAGGAGCGCCCGATGGGCACAGTAGTCATGTACAGCTCGGTGTCTGTAGACGGCTTCATCGCGGACGAGAACGACCAGCCCGGACCGCTGTTCGACTGGTTGCTCAGCGGTGACGTGCCGTTGGACGAGAGCGGCGAGTTGAAGGTGTCACAGACGTCCTACGACTACACCCGGCCGTACTGGGATCAGATCGGGGCGACAATCGCCGGCCGCCACGTCTTCGACATGACGGACGGCTGGGACGGGAAGCCTCCGGGCGGGATCGACCACGTGGTCGTCGTGACGCACCGGCCGAAGCCCGAGGGCTGGGACCCCGAGGCGCCGTTTCACTTCGTCGACGGCGTCGAAGCAGCCGTGGCCAAGGCGCAGGAGCTTGCGGGTGACCGCATAGTCGAGGTCGCCGCTGGCGACGTCGGTGGCCAGGTGCTTGCCGCAGGCCTGATCGACGAGGTGCGCATGGACGTCGTACCCGTGGTGTTCGGGTCCGGCAAGCGCTACTTCGGGTCGGTCCACGCGCAGCACCTGTTGGAGGATCCTGACGTGATGATTCAGGGCAACCGGGTGCTTCACCTGCGCTATCGGGTGCGCCGTTGACCGATCTGAGCGGGTACGCGAAAAGGCCCACTGCGAACGGTGACACAAGATCGGGCCTCCGGCTGCGTTTGCGCATCGCTGTCCCTGGTCGGACAGCCGACGCCGATCCGCCCCAGCACCTCGCCTGCGGCAAGTTCACTTGAGATCACTGGTTGCCGGTTTCCGTCGTATCTTTGGCCGACCCCCAGGAGAGCGGCTCTTCACCAAGGCAGGGTGTAGTAGGGGTCTGAATCCGCCTGTCTCGAGTAGGGAGCGGGCGATGTAGTTGGGGAGGTTGCGGAAGCCGAGGGCGAAGCCGCGCAGGTGCTCCAGGCGGCCATTGATCGCGGCGGCGGCGGTCTTGAAGCCGGTCAGCAGCCTCGCTGGACCCGTACCGGCGCGCACCGGCGTGAGGTCGATGATCACGGTGACGTACTTGTCCCCGGCGGCGGGTGTGGCGCCACACGTGCTCATCGACCCCGATGACCTTCACACCATTCAACCGGCCGGGATCCTTGATCAGCATCCGTCGGCCCTCGGCCAGGACCGCGTCGTTGGCGGTGTTCCACGCGACGCCGAGCCCTTGGGCGACGCGAGCGATGCTCAAATGCTGACCCACGATCGCCTCCAGCGCCCCGGCCAGTCCACGACGCGACAGCCTGGCCCGCGGCTCGGCCGCGCGGCTGGTGTCCTGGCGACCCACATGCCCCACCCCCGGTCCACCGGTACCGGCGGATCGTCACCAGCAGGGTGGTCGGTCGCCAGCCCAGCGGCTCGTGCGCCAGCTCCCGCGTAACGGTGTCCCGGGTCTTCCTGCACGCCCGCAGCCGGGGCGGGTTTTCATGTCCGTGGCTCGTCGCCGGGTGGCAGCAGGGCGTGGATCAGGGTGTCGCCGATCCACCGCTCGTACTCCTCGTGCGACCAGCCGCATGTCAGGACGAGCGCGTCGTAGGTGGACTGCGCGCAGACCGTCCAGATGATGTCGGCCGCCCGGTCGGTCGACACGTCCGGGCGCAGCGCTCCGCGCGACTCCAGCAGCCCGGCGAACCGTCGCAGCCCGGTGTGCCGGAGATCGGCCTGCTGGGTCTGCAGTGCTTGCAGGGCGTCGTCGGTGGCGGCGGCCGCGTCGAGCACACGCAGCAGCGGCCCTACTCTGCTCCAGATGCCCGGCTGGGTCGCGGCATAGGCGCGTAGCTGCCGTCGGGGGTCGGGCTCCTCGATGATCTGTCGGATCGCTGGCCGCTGCTCCACCGGGACGTCGGAGCGTTCGACGCCGCCGGCGACCGCGGCGAGGACGGCGGCCTGGAGCAGGCCGGCTTTGCCCGCGGCCGTGCGGTACACCGTCTCGACCGCAACGCCTGCCTCGGCCGCGATGCGCGGGATCGTCGCGCGCGCGTACCCCAGCTCGACGAAGACGCGGCCGGCCGTCTCGACGACGTGGGTTCGGGTCTGGGCGGCGCGGATTCGCCGGTTCGTCGAGTCGTACCGGCGCTTGGGTCTTGCGTTCTCCGACATTGAGGAGAATGATACTGTCACGAATTAGTCCGGACCGGCTGACACGCCGGTGAAGGAACGGGGGGTACGTCATGACCGCTGACATCAAGGAGAGCGCTCGCCGCGTGCTGGAGGAGATCTTCCCGGCGAACGACGAGGCCGCGCTGGCCGAACTGATCAGTGACGAGTTCGTCAACCACGATGCGCCGCCCGGCACGCCGCCGGGGCTGGGTGGCATCGCGATCTTCATGAACCTGCTCGCGAACGCCTTCGCCGACCAGAAGTGGACCGTGCACCAGGCGCTCGCCGAAGGCGACACCGTCGCGATCCACTGCACGCACAGCGGTCGGCACGTCGGCGACTACTTCGGCATCGCGCCCACCGGCCGGTCCTTCAGCTATCGGCAGATGCATGTGATCCGCTTCGCCGGCGGCAAGAGTGTCGAGCACTGGGCGGTGCGTGACGACGCCGGCCTCATGCGCCAGCTCACAGCCTCGCCCGCAGAACCGCCGGCTTGAGATCGAAGCCGGCAGTTCGAGTCAGGTGGCGGCCACTTGGCGGGCGAGGCTGTGGCCGGGGCGCCACACCCAGGG
Source organism: Jiangella asiatica (assembly GCF_004349065.1). GTDB lineage: Bacteria > Actinomycetota > Actinomycetes > Jiangellales > Jiangellaceae > Jiangella > Jiangella asiatica. The sequence continues at coordinate 2,665 of NZ_SMKZ01000074.1, read as the reverse complement.
CTGTTGGTGGACCGGTTCTGGCAGAACCTGCACCGCGCCACCGGCTACTCGGTGCACTACTTCGCCGCCGTCGAACCCCAACGACGTCCCGCCCACCGGGGACCGACCACCACGAGTGGAAGCGGCTCTTGAAGGCCGCCGGCGTCCGTGACGGTCGCCTGCACGATGCCCGGCACACGGCGTCGACCGTGCTGCTGATCCTCGGCGTGCCTGAGCGCACCGTCATGTCCATCATGGGATGGTCGTCGACAGCGATGGCGGCCCGATACCAGCACGTCACCGACCCGATGCGGCGAGCGGTCGCGGATCAGGTCGATGGGCTGCTGTGGGCCGACCAGGACGACGACGAGAAGCCCGCCTGACGAGGGCAAATGAGACCAGAACTGAGATCACAGGCACCTCGAGGCCGTCCCTGAGGGGACGGCCCCGAACGTCGGGCTGGTGAGAGTGGCGGAGGATAGGGGATTCGAACCCCTGAGGGATTGCTCCCAACACGCTTTCCAAGCGTGCGCCCTAGGCCACTAGGCGAATCCTCCGTCGCAGAGGCTATCCGACGACGGCGGCCGGGTCGAAATCGGGCGCCCACCGCCCGATGTGGTTCGCGGGCTCGAACCACGTACACTGACAGCCGACCCCTCGCGCGGCGGTATCCCGCCGAACTCCCCCAGGGCCGGAAGGCAGCAAGGGTAAGTGGGCTCTGCCGGGTGCGCGAGGGGTCCTTTGCCGCTCCCGGCGCGGCCGGTGCCCGAGATCGGGTGCAGATGGGAATCTGTCGGTCCGGGCGACTAGGGTTCGCAAGGTGTCGTCGCTAGCCCTCTATCGCACCTACCGCCCTGGCAAGTTCGCCGACGTGGTGGGGCAGGAGCATGTCACGGTGCCGCTGATGCGGGCCCTGTCGAACGACCGCGTCCATCACGCCTACCTCTTCTCCGGCCCGCGCGGCTGCGGCAAGACGTCGTCCGCGCGCATTCTGGCCCGCTCGCTCAACTGCGAGAAGGGGCCGACGGCCGAGCCGTGCGGCAGCTGCCAGTCCTGCCAGGATCTCGCGCCCAACGGGCCGGGCAACATCGATGTCGTGGAGCTGGACGCCGCCACGCACGGCCTGGTCGACGACGCCCGCGACCTGCGTGAGAAGGCGCACTTCGCGCCGGTGTCGTCCCGGTTCAAGATCTACATCATCGACGAGGCGCACCAGCTGGGCCCGGGCGCGGCCAACGCGCTGCTGAAATTGATCGAAGAGCCGCCGGCGCACCTGAAGTTCATCTTCGCCACCACCGCGCCTGACAAGATCATCGGCACCATCCGGTCCCGCACGCACCACTATCCGTTCCGGCTCATCCCCACCAAGACGTTGCAGCAGAACCTCGGCTGGATCTGCGAGCAGGAGGGTGTGGCCATCGAGCCGGCCGCGCTCGCGCTGGTGGCCCGGGCCGGCGCGGGCTCGGCCCGCGACGCCCAGTCCATCCTCGGTCAGCTGATCGCCGGTGCGGGCGACGACGGCGTCACGTACGAGCTCGCGGTCGCGCTGCTGGGGTTCACCGACGCCGCCATGCTCGACCAAGTGGTCGAGGCCATCGCGGCTGGCGACGGCGGGTCGGTGTTCGGTGCGCTCGATCGCGTCATGGACGCCGGGCACGATCCACGCCGCTTCCTGACCGACCTGCTCGAGCGGTTCCGCGACCTCATCGTCCTGCGGGCCGCGCCGGACGCCGTCGCCGAAGGTCTGCTCGACACCCCGCCCGACCAGGCCGAACGGATGTCCGCGCAGGCGTCGCGGTTCGGCCCCAACGACCTCATCCGGCTCGCCGCGGTCGTCGACGAAGGCATCACCGCCATGAAGGGCGCCACACCCACCCGCCTGCAGCTGGAGCTGGTGTGCGCGCGGCTGCTGCTGCCCGGCGCCGACCACTCCGTCGACGGCGTCCAGGCGCGGCTCGACCGGGTCGAGCGCCGCCTCACCGGAGGTGAGCCGGTCGCACCTGTCGCGGCACGGCCGGTGAGCGCTCCTGCGACGACGACGGCGGACGTGCCGGCCGCCGGCCCAGCACGACCCACGGCCACGGAGCCGGCAGCGCCGCCAGTGGCAGGTGCGGAGGCGACGGCGCGCAGGGAGCCGGCCGCCCCGGAGCGCGTCGCCGAGGCGGAGCCAACCGCCGGGCCGACCGACGCCGAACCGGGCCCGGCCGACGTGCCCCAGCCGTCCCGGCCGCCGGCTCAGCCGCCGGCCCAGGCACCGGCCGCGGGGGAGTCCATCCGCCCGGCCGCGGCACGGCCCACCACGCCGCAGCCCATCTCGGCCGCGGGCGCCTCGGGTGGCGTGGCCGACGTGCGGCGGATGTGGCCGGAGGTGCTGGTGCGGCTCAAGGAGATCAAGCGCACTCCGTGGAGCCTCATCTCGCAGGAGTCGACGGTCGCCGACGTCTCCGATGGCGTGCTGACCCTCGCGTTCCGCCAGCCGACGCTGCGCGACACGTTCTCCCGGCGCGACGACTTCCAGGCGTGCCTCCAGCAGGCCATCAAGGACGTGCTCCTGCTCGACCTGCGCATCGAGGCGATCGTCGACCCGTCCGCCGACCCGTCGGCACAGACCCGCCAGCCGGCGCCGTCGTCGGGTCCCACGACCCCACCCGCTCGCCCCGCAGCACCCACGAGCCCGCCCCAACAG
>NZ_SMKZ01000073.1 GCF_004349065.1 Jiangella asiatica | reverse complement strand
GGGTGGGTGCGGTCACGGAATGCTCCTGGTTCTGCGTGAGCAGCCGGAGGCTCCAGCGAGTCGGCCGCTCCTGGCCAGATGTCGAGAGACCCCAGGACGGGCACCTGCGGCCTCGGAGAGCCGACTCGGGTGGGACGCGCTACGCCTCGACGCGGCCGGCCACCCGGGCCGGCTCGGTAAAGGCGGTATACGTGCGCATGACGGCGACCGTACCGGCCTCGGCCCGCCGTGTCCACGAATCGGACGAACGGCTCACATCCCGAGACGACACGGCTGCCCGCATCAGGCCGCACTGCCCGGGCTTCTCGCGCCCACCACGCTTGCATGCATGGTGAAGCACCAGAAAACCTCATGCTGGCCGTCGAGGTGCCTGAACATCCCGTCCGCGGCGTGAGCGGCCGGGCGCGGCTGAACCAGCTGCTACGGCAGCAGCTGGTCCAGGGCGTGCTGGAGGTCGTCGGGGTACGGGGCGGAGAACTCCACCCGTTCCCCCGTGCCCGGGTGCTCGAATGCCAGCCGCACCGCGTGCAGCCACTGCCGGGTCAGGCCGAGGCGGGCGGCGAGGGTGGGGTCGGCGCCGTAGGTGAGGTCGCCGACGCACGGGTGGCGCAGCGCGCTCAGGTGCACCCGGATCTGGTGGGTGCGGCCGGTCTCGAGGTGGATCTCGAGCAGGCTGGCGGCCGGGAACGCCTCGAGCGTCTCGTAGTGGGTGACGCTGTGCTTGCCACCTGCGACGACGGCCCACTTGTAGTCGTGGGTCGGGTGGCGGTCGATGGGTGCCTCCACGGTGCCGCGCGACGGGTCGGGGTGGCCCTGGACCAGCGCATGGTAGATCTTGTCGACCGTGCGCTCCTTGAACTGCCGCTTGAGCGAGGTGTAGGCACGCTCGGACTTCGCCACCACCATGAGCCCGCTGGTGCCGACGTCGAGCCGGTGCACCACGCCCTGCCGCTCGGCCGCGCCGCTGGTGGAGATGCGGAACCCGACCGCGGCCAGGCCACCGACCACCGTCGGACCGGTCCAGCCGGGGCTCGGGTGCGCGGCCACGCCCACCGGTTTGTCGACGACGACGATGTCGGCGTCGTCGTGCACGATGCGCATGCCCTCGACCACCTCGGGCACCACCCGCACCGGGCCGGGCGCGGCCGGGATCTCGACCTCGAGCCAGGAACCGCCGCGCACCCGCGTGGACTTCGGTGCCACGGCGCCGTCGACCACGACGTGGCCGTCCTCGACCAGGGCGGCGGCGCGGCTGCGGGACAGCCCGAACAGCCTGGCCAGCGCCGCGTCGAGACGCTCGCCCTCCAGGCCGTCGGGCACCGGGAGGCTGCGGTGGTCGCTCATGCGGCTCCGGTCCGCTCGGGGACGGCGGCAGCGCGCCGGCGCCGGGCGGCGCCGTCGTGCGGGATGCCGCGCAGGCTCAGGACCGCCACCACCACGGCGCCGGCGACGATGGCGGAGTCGGCGACGTTGAACACCGGCCAGTTGGGTAGCTCGACGAAGTCGACGACGTGGCCGCGGAACGGGCCGGGCATGCGGAACATGCGGTCGCTGAGCGTGCCCAGCGCGCCGCCGAGGACCCCGCCGAGGGCGACGGCCCACGCCCGGCTGCGCACCCGCCGGCTGATCCACACGATGGCCATCACCACGGCGATGGCGACCGCGGTGAGCACCGGCGTCAGGTTGGTGGCCAGGCTGAACGCGGCACCGGGATTGCGGATGAGCCGCAGCTGCACGAGGTCGCCGATGACGGGCACGGCGCGGCCGGGCTCCAGCTGGGTGACCGCGAGGATCTTGGTGACCTGGTCCAGGGCGAGGACGCCCGCGGCGACGACGAGCAGGACCCCGGCCCGGGCGGACCGTGAGTCCGTGCCGTCGTGGGTCAACGACGCTCCTGGCGCTGCTTGCATGTCATGCACAGTGTGGCACGCGGGAACGCCTGGAGCCGCGCCTTGCCGATCGGCTTCCCGCAGCTCTCGCAGACGCCGTACGTGCCGTTCTCGATGCGCCCCAGGGCCCGCTCGGTCTGGACGAGCATGTCGCGGTGGTTGGCGGCCAGGGACATCTCGTGCTCGCGCTCGAACGTCTTGGTGCCGGTGTCGGCCTGGTCCTCACCGCCGGTGTCGCCGCTGCGCAGGAGGTCGGCGATGTCGGCCTCGGCGTCGTTGATCTCGTCGCGCAGCCGCTCGACGTCGGACATGAGCAGCTCACGCACCTCGGTGAGCTCCTCCTCAGTCCACGGATCCTCGTCCTCGCGGACCACCAGTGCGGCCGCCTCGGCGGCCTCGACCCTGCTCTCACCGGCCACTGTGTCCACCTTCGCCTTCGAGCCCGTGCGCTCTGCCATCGTCACTCCCCCGTCCGACTCCCACCCCGCCCTGCTGAAGAGCCAGGTGCCGTGAGAATAGATCGTGTGGCGCCCCGCATCAATCCACCTCGCGTAACAGGGCGGCCAGCTTGGACGCCGAGGCGTCCGGGACCTCGACGGTCTTGGTCCTGCTGGTCGCGCCGGTGATCAACGTCACCTCGCGCCGCCGGCAGCCCAGCGCCTCGGCCACCGCGTCGAGGGGTGCGCCCGGATGCTCACCTTCACGCTTACTCCCGATGGTTCGACAGTGGGTCCGACCACGCAGCGACCCCTGTTCGACCCGTGGCCGACAGGGATCGCCACCCGTTCGACCGTAGTAACGCCTCACGGGCCGCCGGTGATCCCGGCTGGCGAAACTCCTCGGCCCGCGGGCGGCCGTCGTCGTACACTTCAATGTCGCGAGCAGGCGTTGACGGGGACGAGTACCCCGCGTCGACGGTCACGAGCGAGCCGGGGACGGTGTGAGCCCGGCGACCCGGACGCGGGCGAAGATCACCCCCGAGCCGCCGGAAGAACGGCCCCGTCGCCGACGCGGGCCCAGTAGACCCGGCCGCACGCAACGAAGTGGGCAGGACGCCACGCCACGGGCGTCCGGCCAAGGAGGGTGGTACCGCGGGGTCCGCCTCGTCCCTCCGTCGGTGCACGAACGACGGAGGATGCGAGAGACCGCCCATGACCGAGCCCACCGGCTACCGCGAGGTGCCCGCCCAGGTCGACCTGTCCGCCCTGGAGCACGACATCCTCGCGTTCTGGCGCGACAACGACGTGTTCGCCCAGACGCTGAAGAACAGCGAAGGCCGTCCGCAGTGGACCTTCTACGAAGGTCCGCCGACGGCCAACGGCATGCCGGGCACGCATCACATCGAGGCCCGGGTGTTCAAGGACGTCTTCCCGCGATACCGGACCATGAAGGGCTACCACGTGCCCCGCCAGGCCGGCTGGGACTGCCACGGCCTGCCGGTCGAGATCGCGGTGGAGAAGGAGCTTGGCTTCACGACCAAGAACGACATCGAGGTGTACGGCGTCGCGGAGTTCAACGCCAGGTGCCGCGAGTCGGTGCTGCGCCACGTCGACGCGTTCGAGGAGCTCACCGAGCGGATGGGCTACTGGGTCGACACCTCGCAGGCCTATCGCACCATGGACCCGTCCTACATCCAGAGCGTCTGGTGGTCGCTCAAGCAGATCTTCGACAACGGCCTGCTGGTCGAGGACTACCGGGTGTCGCCGTACTGCCCGCGCGACGAGACCGCGCTGTCCTCGCACGAGCTGGCACAGGGCTACGAGACCGTCGTCGACCCGTCGGTGTACGTCCGCTTCCCGCTGACCTCCGGCCCGCTGGCCGGGCAGGCGTCGCTGCTGGTGTGGACGACGACGCCGTGGACGCTGGTCTCCAACACCGCGGTGGCGGCACATCCCGAGGTCACCTACGTCGCGGCCCGACCGGCCGAGACACGCTCCTCCGTCGAGGACGGGGACCGACTCGCTGGGACGTCGGAGACGCTGGTGGTCGCCGAGCCGCTGCTCACGACGGTGCTCGGCGACAACGCCCAGGTGGTGGCGTCGTTCACCGGCACCGAGATGGAGCGCTGGACCTACCAGCGCCCGTTCGAGCTGGTGGAGTTCCCCGCCGACGCGGCTGGTGGATCTACGGCCTCGGCTGAGAAGCGTGCCTCGACCGGCGCGCACTTCGTCGTCGTCGACACTTATGTCACCACCGAGGACGGCACCGGCCTGGTCCACCAGGCGCCCGCGTTCGGCGCCGACGACCTGCGGGTCTGCCGCGCCTACGGGCTGCCGGTCGTGAACCCGGTGCGGGCCGACGGCACGTTCGACCCGTCCGTGCCGCTGGTCGGCGGCCAGTTCTTCAAGCACGCCGACGCCGATCTCGTCCGCGATCTGGAGCAGCGCGACCTGCTGTTCCGGCATGTGCCGTACGAGCACGACTACCCGCACTGCTGGCGCTGCCACACGCCGCTGATCTACTACGCGCAGCCGTCCTGGTACATCCGGACCACCCAGGTCAAGGACGCGCTGCTGCGCGAGAACGAGAAGACCACCTGGTACCCGGAGACCATCAAGTGGGGCCGGTACGGCGAGTGGCTGCGCGGCAACGTCGACTGGTCGCTGTCCCGCAACCGGTACTGGGGCACGCCGCTGCCGATCTGGCGCAGCGACGAGGACCCGTCCCGGATGGTGTGTGTGGGGTCTTTGCAGGAGCTGTCCGACTATGCCGGTCGAGACCTCTCCGAGCTGGACCCGCACCGGCCCTACGTCGACGACGTCACGTTCACCCTCCCCGGCGTGCCCGGCACGTTCCGGCGCGTGCCCTACGTCATCGACGTCTGGTACGACTCCGGCTCCATGCCGTTCGCCCAGTTCGGGTACCCGTATGCACCCGGCAGCGCCGAGGCGTTCCAGAAGTCCTACCCCGCCCAGTACATCTGCGAGGGCCTGGACCAGACGCGCGGCTGGTTCTACACGCTGATGGCCATCGGCACGCTGGTGTTCGACCGCTCGTCGTACGAGAACGTCGTCTGCCTGGGGCTCATCCTGGCCGAGGACGGCCGGCGCATGAGCAAGCACCTGGGCAACATCGTCGAGCCGATCCCGCTGATGGATGAGCACGGAGCCGACGCAGTCCGTTGGTTCATGCTGGCCAGCGGGTCGCCGTGGCTGCCGCGCCGGGTCGGGCACGCCAGCCTTCAGGAGATCGTCCGCAAGGTACTGCTGACGTACTGGAACACCGCGTCGTTCCTGTCGCTGTACGGCCGGACGGCTGGGTGGCGGCCCGGTTCGGCCGGTGCCGCGGACGTGCCGCCGGTGGCGTCGCGCCCGGTGCTGGACCGCTGGGCGCTCTCGGAGCTGCACCGGCTGGTCCGTGACGTCGACAAGGCGCTGGACACGTTCGACAGCCAGGCCGCGGGCGCTCGCTTGACGGCGTTCGTCGACGACCTGTCCAACTGGTACGTGCGCCGGTCGCGGCGCCGGTTCTGGGACGGTGACCCCGCCGCGCTGGCCACGCTGCACGAGTGCGTCGAGACGCTGACCCGGCTCATGGCGCCGATGGTGCCGTTCGTCACCGAGCGGGTCTGGCAGGACCTCGTGGTTCCTTCGGTGCCGGGCGCTCCGGTGTCCGTGCACGCGGCGTCCTGGCCGGAGTCCGACGACTCGCTGATCGACGACGCGCTGGCGGCCGAGGTGTCGCTGACCCGGCGGTTGGTCGAGCTGGGCCGGGCCGCCCGGGCCGAGTCGAAGGTCCGCACCCGCCAGCCCCTCTCCCGCGCCCTCGTCGGCGCCCGCGGCTGGGACACGCTGCGGCCGGAGCTGCGCAGCGAGATCGCCGACGAGCTCAACGTGGTGTCGGTGCTGTCGCTGCGTGACGTGGGAGCGGCGGGTGACAGGTTGGTCGACGTGTCGGCCAAGGCGAACTTCCGCTCGCTGGGCAAGCGGTTTGCCAAGGACACCCCGAAGGTCGCCGCGGCCGTGGCAAGCACGGACGCGGTCGCGCTGGCGGCGGCGCTGCGCTCGGACGGCCGGGCGGTCGTGGTGGTGCCGTCGATCGGCGACGTCGAGCTGGGTCCCGACGACGTCATCGTCACTGAGACGCCACGGGAAGGCTGGGCGGTGGCCCGCGAAGGCGAGACCGTCGCCCTCGACCTGACCCTCACCGACGAGCTGGTCCGGGCCGGACTGGTCCGCGAGGCCGTCCGGCTGGTTCAGGAGGCCCGCAAGGCCGCCGGCTTCGAGGTGTCGGACCGGATCGAGCTGGCCTGGTCCGCGGGCGAGCCGATGGCCACAGCGCTGCGCGAACACACCGCGCTGCTGGCCGAGGAGGTCCTGGCGACGACGGTCCACGACGACCTCGCCGCCCTCGACGGCCAGCCGGACCGCACCGACGCCGACCTCGGCCTCACCTTCCGCCTGCGCCGCACCACCACCTGACCGTCGTCACCCTCCGTCCGCGTTGATCATGACGGCGGGGGGTACCGGAACGCGCGAAGGGGCCCGGGCCGGCATGGTCAGCCGGCCAGGGGCCCCTTTCGCCTCGGTTCGCGAGTTCGCGGTGCCGTGCCCTCGCTTGCTGCTGCTTGCCGCGCCGCACGCTCGCGAGGCGTCAGCGCTGCTCGTCGTCCAGGAGGCTGGCGACGGAGCGCAGCGAACCGCCGGTCTGCGTGGCGGACACGGCACCTCCGGACGGGCCGGGCTGCGTCTGACCGCCGCCCCCGCCGGCCGCCGCCGCGGGCACTTGTTGGCCCACGCCGGTGTCGGCCTCGTCGACACCGCCGGTCTCGAGCTTGCGCAGTTCGCGCTCCAGGTAGGACTTGAGCCGGCTGCGGTACTCGCGCTCGAAGGCACGCAGCGTCTCGAGCTCGCGCTCCAGGTCGGCGCGGTCGGACTCGAGCTTGCCGAAGACCTGGGTCCGCCGCTTCTGGACCTCCTGCTCGATCGAGTCGGCCCGCTGGCGGGCGTCCTGCTCGATCTTCGCGGCCTTGGCCTTGGTCTCGGAGTCGAGCTTGTCCGCGCGGCTCTTCGCCTCGTTGATGAGACGGTCGGCCTCGGCCTTGGAGTCGGCGACGAGCTCGTCGGCGGTCTTCTGCGCCAGCGCCAGCACCTTCGCGGCGGCGTCGCTGGGCTGGACCCCCGCGGGTGCGCTACCGGCGGCAGCCGACGGCGGAGCCTCCGGCGCCTTGGGCGCTTCGGCCTGGCGAGGAGCCTGGATCGGCTCAGCCGACGCGGCGAGCCCGCCGCCGCGGGTCACGGCGCTGAGCTTGTCGCGCAGCTCGTCGTTCTCCCGCTGCATGCGCGCGAGCTCGGCCTCGACCTCGTCCAGGAACTCGTCGACCTCCTGCATGTCGTAACCCTCGCGCAGGCGGACCGTCGTGAACTCCTTGTTCTGGACGTCCTCGGGCGTCAGTGGCATAGCGTCACCTCGGATGTGAGCATAGGCAGAATGTCACCGTACCGCGTCATCCTAGGGACCCGACAACCACAAGCGCGATTTGGACCAGGATGATGAGCACGATGAACGCCAGGTCAAGGGCGACCGAGCCGATCCGCAGCGGCGGAATGACCCGTCGGATGGCCCGCAAAGGCGGGTCGGTCACCGTGTATACGGCCTCCAGCACGACCAGTACCAGCCCTTTCGGCTGCCACTCGCGCGCGAAGACCTGAATCCAGTCGGCGACGAGCCTGACCAGCAATGCGATGAAGAAAAGCCACAACACCGCGGACAGAATCTGACTCACAGCCGACACAACACCTGAACTTACCCGACGATGGCCCGGTTCGATGACTTGGGCACCGGCGCGCCGGTGATCAGTTCCAAACCGTGCCGAATGTCACGCGGGCACGTCAGCTCTGGTTGAAGAACCCGCCGCTGACCATCCGGGCCTTGTCCTCGGCCGTGACCTGCACGTCTGCGGGTGTGAGCAGGAACACCTTGGCGGTGACCCGGTCGATGCTGCCGCGCAGGCCGAAGATCAACCCGGCGGCGAAGTCGACCAGCCGCTTCGCGTCCACGTCGTCCATCTCGGACAGGTTCATGATGACCGGCGTGCCGTCGCGGAAGTGTTCGCCGAGCGTGCGGGCCTCGTTGTAGGTGCGCGGGTGCAGCGTGGTGATGCGGGCCTCGCGCATGGCCGGGGCGCGCCGCACGGCCGCCATGGGCCGGCGGTCGGCGAGCGAGGCCACCGTGGCGGTGTGCTCGCGGTCGCGATCGCGCTCCCGGCGTTCCGGGACGCGCTCCTCGACCTCGTCGGTGGCGTCCTCGTACTCGTCGGCGTACGCCTCGTCGCCGTACTCGTCCGCGTAGTCGTCCTCGTAGCGGTCCCGGTCCTCCACGAGGCCGAGGTAGACCGCAACTTTGCGCATTGCGCCGGCCATTCAAGTCCTCCGCAGGTGTGGTGGACGGTCCCCTGTGCTCTCAGACACTAGCCCCGCGCGAACCCGGAACCGGGGATTGTGCGCGCGACACGCCCACGTGTCGCATCAGTCCCACCGTTCACACCTGACTCATCCATGCCACCCCCGCGAACCGACCGGTGAGTCCGGAGCGGCGGTACGAGTACGACGCGCCGTCCTCGATCGTGCAGGTCCCGACATCGACGACCGCGGCGGCGGCGGTCCGCAACTGGGCCGCGACCCCCGCCGGGATGTCCAGCGCGGGGGTTTCGTCCCTGGTGACCGCCCAGGACTCGGGGACGACGGCGGCGACCTCGGCCCGCACGGCCTCGGACACCTCGTAGCACCGGCCGCAGACCGCGGGGCCGATGGCCGCGGTGAGCTTGCGGGCGCCCAGGTCACGCATCGCCGACACCAACGCCGGGACGACGCCGGCCGCGAGCCCGGCCCGTCCGGCGTGCGCCACGCCGACCACTCCGGCCTCCGGATCGGCGACCAGGACCGGCACACAGTCGGCGACCAGCACGGCCAAAGCGCGGTCGGTCACCGTCGTGACCAGGGCGTCGACCTCCGGCGCGGCGCCGGACCACGGCCCGTCGACGACGGCGACCCGCGCGCCGTGCACCTGGTTCATGTAGGAGACGCTGGACGGCGCCAGCCCGATCGCCTCGGCCAGCAGCGCCCGGTTGCGGGCGACCGCGGCCGGGTCGTCGCCGACGTGCCCGCCGAGGTTGAGCTGGTCGTACGGGGGTGCACTGACCCCACCGAACCGGTCGGTGAACGCGAACCTGACCGGGCCGACGGAGCTGGTGTGCCGAAGCACGGCCCTGGAGCCCTCTCGCCTCGCGCTACTTGAGGAAGTCGGGGACGTCGAGATCGTCGCTGGGCGTGGCCGGGACGATACGGCGCTGCTCCCGCGGCGGGGCCGGCGGCGCGGCGGGTGCGCCGTCGCCGTCGTCCGTCGAGTCGTCGGCGGCCTTGCCGGACGAGGCCGTGGCCGGTGTCGCCGTCGCCACGGAGCCGATGGCACCCGCGGTGGCCGGGCCGGACGCCGTCGGGCCGTCGGCCTTGCGGACGGTGCCCAGCTCGCGACGCGTGGGTTGTCCCCCGTCGAACCCGGCGGCGATCACGGTGACCCGGACCTCGTCGCCGAGGGCGTCGTCGATGACCGCACCGAAGATGATGTTGGCGTCGTCGTGCGCGGCCTGCGCGACCAGGTTGGCCGACTCGTTGATCTCGAACAGGCCGAGGTCGGAGCCACCGGAGACCGACAGCAGCACCCCGTGCGCACCGTCGATGGACGCCTCGAGCAATGGGCTGGAGATGGCCATCTCGGCCGCGGCGACCGCGCGGTCCTCGCCGCGCGCCGAGCCGATGCCCATGAGTGCCGAGCCGGCGTTGCTCATGACCGACTTCACGTCAGCGAAGTCGAGGTTGATCAGGCCCGGCGTGGTGATGAGGTCGGTGATGCCCTGGACACCGGAGAGCAGCACCTGGTCGGCGCTCTTGAACGCGTCCAGCACGCTGACCTGCCGGTCGCTGATGGACAACAGCCGGTCGTTCGGGATGACGATGAGGGTGTCGACCTCTTCGCGCAGCTCCTCGATGCCGGCCTCGGCCTGCAGCGCACGCCGTCGACCCTCGAACATGAACGGCCGCGTGACGACACCGATGGTCAGCGCGCCGAGCGAGCGCGCGATGCGCGCCACGACCGGCGCGCCGCCCGTGCCGGTGCCGCCGCCCTCGCCGGCCGTGACGAAGACCATGTCGGCCCCCTTGAGGACCTCCTCGATCTCCTCGGCGTGGTCCTCGGCGGCCTTGCGGCCCACGTCCGGGTTGGCCCCGGCGCCCAGTCCGCGGGTGGCCTCGCGACCGACGTCCAGCTTCACGTCGGCATCGCTCATCAGCAGCGCCTGCGCGTCGGTGTTGATGGCGATGAACTCGACACCCTTGAGACCGACTTCGATCATGCGGTTGACCGCGTTGACGCCGCCGCCGCCGATGCCGACGACTTTGATCACCGCGAGGTAGTTCTGCGGGGCAGTCACGTCAGATCGCCTTTCGTCGAGGTCAACTCTCACCCTCAAGTTGAGGTTTATAGTTATGTCAACCTGAGCGCTTGGTGAAACGCTAAGCGCGCGAACGCTCCTGTCGCCGTAGACACGCCGAATGCGCGCCGCGGCGAACTCGGCTGAAAGGGTGCGGCCCGGCTGGGAATCCGTCACACCACCAGGACTTCTGGTGCTCCACCAGGCTCGCATGCCTGGTAGAGCACCAGAAGTCCTCGTGAAGGGCGTCCGCGAGTCCGGGTAGGCTCGCGTCATGGTTCGGTGGCTGGTCGCGTCGATCGCCGTACCCGGCGCGCTCGCGATGCAGTCCGCGCTGTCCCCCGGCGTGCTGACCTTGTCAGTGGCGGTCGCGTCCCTGCTGGCCCTGATGCTTGCGCTGCGTGTCGCGACGCGGGCGTGCGTCGGCAGGGCACACCCGGGCGTCGGCACCGAGGTCGGGCATCCGACCGGCATCGAGACCATGGTGATCGCGCTGACCGACCCCGACGCCGCCATCCGGCCGCGGCCGAGAGCACCGGCCGGACTCGTCTGCATCTCGTAGCCCGAGTCCCAGCTCTCGTCCCGGAAGGTCCGACCATGTTCGCCCTGCTCGACACCCCTGCCCTTGTCGTCTCTGACGTCGTGATGACCATCGCCTGCGCCATCGAACCCGCCCTCGGCGAGGCGGCCACCGCCGGCGCGATCGTGGCGCTCACCCTCACCGTCCGTCTCCTGCTCCTTCCGCTCGGGGTCCGGGCCGCCCGGGTGGCCAGCGCCAGACTCGCCCTGCGGCCGCGCGAGCTCGAACTGCGCCGTCGTTTTCACGACCGGCCGGCCCGGCTCCGCCACGAGCTGCACCTGCTGCGCGAGCGACACGGGATCAGGCCGCTCGCCGGCGTCGCCCCGCTGCTGGCCCAGGCACCGATCTTCATGGTCCTGTACCGGCTGTTCACGTCGCCCACGCTGAACGGGCACGCGAACGCCCTGTTCACGCACGTCCTGCTCGGTGTCCCGCTGAGCGACCGCTGGCTCGCGGACCTCTCGACCGGGCTGCTCCCGCCCGACGTGATCGTCTTCGGCGTGGTGTTCGTGCTGCTGGTTGCGGTGGCCTGGTGGTCGTCGACACAAGCACGGCGGGCCGCGTCCGGGGCCACCGCGACGGGTATGGATCTCGGCACTGTCCCGGCCGAGGTCGAGCGCGCCCAGCGAGTCGCGTCGCGCCTGACCACGCTGCTGCCGTACGGAACAGTGGTGGCCGCCATGTTCGTCCCGCTCGCCGCTGCGCTCTACCTGCTGACGACGACGACCTTGGCGGCCTGCGAACGCTGGGCCCTCACCCACGGAAGCGGACCCGCCGTCGTGAGTGGCCCATCCACAGGCTGAACCGATCACCCGCGTTGTCCACATTTCGCGGATCCGGCCTGGCGCGGCCCGCCGCGATCTGCGGAGATGGTGGGCATGGCGAACCTCCAGACCACCCACACCGGAGCCGTCGCCCGTCGCGACGGCCAGCATCCACGCGGCCCTCAGCGGGTCGGCCCGAGCCCCGACCGACCACCGATGCCCGCCGTCGACGACGAACCACCGCCGTATGACGTCGACGAGGAGATCGGCCGCCTGGTCCGGGCACGCGTCCAGGCCGACCTGAGCGCTCGGCGACGGCGCTACGCCAAGACCGTCCTGCACGCCGAGGAGCCCGCCGCTCGCGGCTGCGACTGCCGGCAGCCACGCCAGCCTGGCGTCCTGCGGCCCGATCCCGCCAGCGCAGCCCGGGTCGTCACGACGTGCCCGGTCTGTCGAGGTTCGCTGTGAGGGCACCGCCGGGCCGAGAAGGGTCGTCGGGCGGCGCGGGACGAGGCGGCGCTCAGCCGGTCACGGCGGGATTGCCCGGTGCGGAGACGTCGTAGCCCGACGGCGGCTCCTCCGGGTCCTGGCCGGCGATCAGCGCGAGCAGCACGTCGGCCTTGCGATCGATGTCGTCGGCGGTTCCCCAGCGCACGGTGGCGCCATCTGCCAGGACCAGCCGGATGTCAGCCTCCGACCGGGCCTCGATGGTGTCGACCAGCTCCAGGAGCGACGACGGCATCCCGGTCAGTACGGCGACGCCCGCAGCCCGGACCGCCGCGTCGAGGTCGTCCTCGGACTCGCCCGGGTCCGACACCGGCGCGGTCAGTACCGGCAGGCCCTCTGGGCGCGACGACGACTCGCTGAACAGCGCACCGGTCTCGTCGACGCAGTACCAGGCGTCGCCGGACGAGATCGTGGCCACCGGTTCCCGCGGCGTCACCTCGATGGTGAGCGTCGTGGGCCAGGACCGGCCCACCTCGACGTCGGCGGCTTCGGGCAGCGCCGCCACCCGTTCGGCTATCTCACCCGTGTCCACCCTGGCCAGCGGCGTGCCGATGGGCGCGTCCGCCAGCTCCAGCACCTCTTCGGAGAGAGACGATGACACCCCTGACACGGTCACGGACTTCACCGCCAGCACGCTGGACCACCCGACCAGCCACACGAGGGCGACCACGCCTGCCAGTCCCAGCAGGCCCAGCACCACGCCGAGCGCCCGCCGCAGCCGGCGCCGCCGTGCCCGCGCCGCGAAGAGCCGGGCGCTGGCCGAGCGCGACGCCATGCTCACGGCTTTCGGGCCTCCAGGACGTCCAGCACCTCGGGACCGATCAGCGTGACGTCGCCGGCGCCGACGGTCAGCAGGATGTCGCCGGGCTCGGCGCGCGACGCCGCCAGCTCCGGGACGGCGGACCACGACTGCTCGAACACCACCTGCGACGGCGGCAACGGCACCGCCGCGGCCACCAGGGCACCGGTGACGCCGGGCTCGGGGTCCTCGCGGGCGGCGTAGACGTCCATGACGATGACCTCGTCGGCGGCGCCGAGGGCGGTCCCGAACTCCACGGCGAAGATGCGGGTGCGGCTGAACAGGTGCGGCTGGAACACCACGACCACGCGACCGGCTCCGGCGACACCCCGGGCGGCGGCGAGCGCGGCGGCCACCTCGGTCGGGTGGTGGGAGTACTCGTCGTACACCCGCACGCCGCCGGCTACGCCCTTGAGCTCGAACCGGCGGCGGGTCCCGGTGTAGCCGGCCAGCCCGTCGATCAGGTCGCCGGCCGGGAAGCCCATGCCCAGGCCCGCGGCGAACGCGCCGGCCGCGTTGAGCGCGTTGTGCCGGCCGGGCAGCTGCAGCTGGATGCGCTCCTGCCGCCGGCCCCGGGCGACCAGTTCGAACGACGCGCCAGGGCCGGCGAGGTCCAGCGCGGTGACGCGGACGTCGGCGTCGCGCGACTCGCCGAACGTGTGCACGACCACGCCGCGCCCGGCTGCCCGCTGGCCCAACGCCCTGGCGCCGGGGTCGTCGGCGCACACCACGAGGAAGCCGCTGACGCGGTCGGCGAATGCGTCGAAGGCCGACACGTACGCGTCCTCGGTGCCGTAGAAGTCCAGATGATCGGCCTCGACGTTGGTGACGACAGCCACCTCGGGGTCGTAGGCGAGGAAGGAGGCGTCGCTCTCGTCGGCCTCGGCGACGAAGACGTCGCCGCTGCCGTCGTGGGCGTTGGCGCCGGACTCGTTGAGGCTGCCGCCGATGGCGAACGACGGGTCGGCGCCGCAGTGCTGCAGCGCGACGGTGAGCATGGACGTCGTCGTCGTCTTGCCGTGGGTGCCGGCGACGGCCACGGCGCGCCGCCCGGCCATCACCGAGGCCAGCGCGGCGGCGCGGGGCAGCACCGGAATCCCGCGGTCGCGGGCCGCGACCACCTCCGGGTTGGTCACGCGGATCGCGGTGGAGACCACGACGGTCTCGGCCAGGCCGACGTTGGCGGCGTCGTGGCCCACGTGCACCTCGGCGCCGAGCGCGCGCAGCCCGGCGAGCGTCCCGGAGTCCTTGGCGTCGCTTCCGGACACCTCCAGGCCCCGGGCCAGCAGGATGCGGGCGATGCCGCTCATGCCGGCGCCGCCGATGCCGACGAAGTGGACCCTACCCAGCTTCTCCGCAGGCACAGTCCGCTCCGGGGGCGAGACGATCACGTGTGGTCACCTTCCTGTGGCACTCCGCACCAGCTCGACCAGTCGGTCGTCGGCGTCGCGACGACCGAGACTAGCCGCTGCGGTACCCATGGCATCCAACCGAGCCTGGTCGCCCAGCAGCCCGACCACCTCCCGCGCGAGCCACGACGGCGTCAGCTCACCGTCCGGAACCAGCATGCCCCCACCGGCCTCGACCGTGGGCATGGCGTTGAAGCGCTGTTCGCCGTTGCCGTGCGGCAGCGGCACGTAGATCGCGGGCAGGCCGACGGCGGCGAGCTCCGCGCAGGTGATGGCGCCGGCCCGGCACACCGCGAGATCGGCGGCGGCGTAGGCGAGGTCCATCCGGTCCACGTACGGCAGCGGGACGTAGCCCGGCCGCGGTTTGACCGCGTCGGCGTTCGCACCGCCCACCGCGTGCAGCAGCTGGAACCCGGCCTCCAGCATCGGGTCCAGACCTGCGGTCACGGCCTCGTTGATGCGCCGGGCGCCCAGGCTGCCGCCGAAGGCGAACAGGGTCGGCCGCTCCGGCTCCAGCCCGAAGAAGGCCCGCGCTTCGGCCCTGGCGGCGGCGCGGTCGAGCAGTGCGATCGCGCGGCGCAGCGGGATGCCGACGTGCTGGGCGTGCGGCAGGTCGATGCCCGGGGTGGCCACCGCGACGTGCGACGTGAACCGGGCCCCGATGCGGTTGGCGAGGCCGGGCTTCGCGTTGGCCTCGTGCACCACGATCGGGATACCCACCCGGCGAGCCGCCAAGTAGGCGGGCAACGCGACGTAGCCGCCGAACCCCACCACCACCTCCGCCTGCCGGTCCCGCAGCACCGCCGCCGTCTCGCGCACCGCGGCCCGCACCCGCAACGGCAGCCGCAGCAGGTCCGGGCTCGGCCGGCGCGGCAGCGGCACCGGCGGGATCAGCGCCAGCTCGTAGCCGCGTTCTGGTACCAGCCGCACCTCCAGGCCGCGCTCGGTGCCCAACAGCACGACCTGCGCCGACGGGTCGGCGCGGCGGATGGCTTCGGCTGTTGCCAGTGCGGGCTCGACGTGCCCGGCGGTTCCCCCGCCGGCCAGAACAACCCTCACCCGGCGTTCCTCCTCTGCATGAAACGGTGTCCGGCCGAGCGTGCCAGCTCGCGCCGCTGCCGACGGCGTTCCCGACGCGCCTCCTTGCGCGCGGCCAGCGCCTCGCGAGCGCCCGGCTCCTCCTTGGCCAGCGCCATGAGGATTCCGACCGCGACGATCGCCACCACCATCGAGGCGCCACCGTACGACACCAGCGGCAGTGGCACACCGATGACCGGGAACACGACCAGCACGCTGCCGAGGTTGATGATCGCCTGGAGGACCAGCCATCCAGTGATCCCGGCCGCGGCCAGCCTGGTGAACGTGTCGTCGGTGCGCATGGCGATGCGGATGCCGGCGTACCCGAGCGTGAAGAACAGAGCCAGCACCATCAGGGCGCCGGGCAGGCCCAGCTCCTCGCCGAGGATGGAGAAGATGAAGTCAGTGTGGGCTTCTGGCAGCTGTCCCCACTTGAGGCGGCTGGCGCCCAGACCGGTGCCCCACCAGCCGCCGGTGGCGAAGGCGTAGATCGAGTTGGCCGCCTGGTATCCGGTGCCCGAGAAGTCCGCGAACGGGTCGAGGAAGCTGACCACCCGCGACATCCGGTTCTCCGACGCCGCCACGAAGTACGCCCCGACCACGCCGACCACGCCGAGCGCCAGCCCGAACAGCCATGTCGGCACCCCGACCACCCACAGGAGCGTGAGCACTATGGCCATGAGCACCAGCGCCGTGCCGAGGTCGCGCTGGCCGATGGTCAGCGCGACGACGGCCGCGGCGACCGGCACGAACGGGATCATCAGATGCTTCCACTGACCCAGGAGCCGGCCCTTGAGCGCGAACATCCCCGCGCCCCACACGATCAGCGCCAGCTTGGCCGGCTCCGAGGGCTGGAGCAGGAACGGACCGCCGAAGTCCAGCCAGTTGGTGTTGCCGCCACGGGTGACGCCGAGCCCCGGCACGAACGTCAGCGCCAGCAGGAACGCCGCCACCACCAGCATGGGCAGCCCGAGCCTGCGGATGGTGCGCGACGACATCCGCGAGGCCAGCCAGGCTGCGGGCAACGCCACGAGCACCCAGGCGAGCTGCCGGGCGAAGAAGTAGTACGAGTGGCCGAACTGCAGCCGCGACATCACGCTGGACGCGGAGAACACCATGACCAAGCCGAGCACGAGCAACAGCCCGGCCGACCCCAGCACCAGGTAGTACGAGGCGAGCGGGCGTCGCAGCATCCGCCGCAGCGCCTGCGAGGTGGCGTTGCGCAGTGGCTTCGAGCCTGCCGTGGACGACTCCGCACCGCCGGCGCCACGTGCTGGTGCCTTCTCAGTGGTGCTCACGGCGCCGCACCGCCGCGGCGAAGGCGTCACCTCGCGCGGAGTAGTTGGCGAACATGTCCATCGATGCGCAGGCGGGCGCCAGCAGCACCGTGTCGCCGGGCTGGGCCAGCCCGGCGGCTGCTGCGACGACGCGGTCCATGGCCTCATTGTCGGTGTCGGAAAGCTCGACAACCGGCACATCCGGTGCGTGTCGCGCCAGCGACTGCGCGATCAGCGCACGGTCGGCGCCCACCAGGACCACCCCGCGAAGGCGCGATCGCACCCCCGAGACCAGGTCGTCGAACGTGGCGCCCTTGGCCAGTCCGCCGGCGATCCACACCACCGACGGGTACGCCGCCAGTGACGCGGCCGCGGCATGCGGGTTGGTCGCCTTCGAGTCGTCGACATACGCCACGCCGTCGATGGTCGCGACCGACTGGATGCGGTGCGCCTCCGGCTCGAAGCCACGCAGCCCGTCGCGGACCGCCACCGGCGGCACCCCGATCGAGCGGGCCAGCGCGGCCGCGGCCAGCGCATTCGCGACGTTGTGCGGTGCCTGCGGCCGCACGTCCGCGACGGACGCGAGCTCCGCCGCCGACGTCTGCCGCTCGGCGATGAACGCGCGGTCGACGAGCATGTCGTCCACGACGCCCACCATGCCGACGGAAGGGATGTCCAGGGTGAACCCGATGGCCCGGGCGCCCTCCCGCACGTCGGCGTCGCGGACCATCTGCTCGGTCACCGGGTCGGCGACGTTGTAGACGCAGGCGACCTCGACGCCCGCGTAGATGCGGGCCTTGTCCGCGGCGTAGGCGTCCAGCGACCCGTGCCAGTCCAGGTGGTCCGGCGCGACGTTGAGCACCGCGGCCGACCGCGCCGCCATGGAGTACGTCCAGTGCAGCTGGTAGCTGGACAGCTCGACGGCGATGACGTCATGGCCGCCGGGGTCGAGCATCGCGGAGACGACCGGGTCGCCGACGTTGCCGGTAGCGGCCACCCGCAGCCCGGAGGCGCGCAGCATGGACGCCAGCATCCGCACCGTCGTCGTCTTGCCGTTGGTGCCGGTCAGCACCAGCCAGGGCGTCGTGGGGTCGCGGATGCGCCAGGCCAGCTCGACCTCGCCCCACACCGGCACCCCGGCGGCGGCCGCGGCCACGAGCAGCGGCGCCGACGGCTTCCAGCCCGGCGACGTCACCACCAGGTGCGTCCCGGGCGGCAGCGACGACGTCGACCCGGGGCCCAACACCACGGTGGCCTCGAGGATCGACAGGATGGTGGCCCGCTCGCGCTCGGCCTCGCCGTCCCGCTCGTCGACGACGGTGACCCGGGCGCCGAGCTGGATCAGGGCGTCGGCCGCGGCGTACCCGGACACCCCCAGGCCGGCCACCACGACCGACAGCTCCGACCATGGGCTGGTCCGGCCGGCCTCGGCGAGCCAGCCCGGTGGCGCCGACGCCGCACTCATGCCGTCGCCACCCACTCCGCGTAGAACAGGCCCAGGCCCAGCACGACGAACATGCCGGCGATGATCCAGAACCTGATGACGATGGTGACCTCGCCCCAGCCCTTGAGCTCGAAGTGGTGCTGCAGCGGCGCCATCCGGAACAGCCGCTTGCCACCGGAGAGCTTGAACCAGCCCACCTGCAAGATCACCGAAAGGGTGATGACCACGAACAACCCGCCCAGCACGATGAGCAGCAGCTCGGTCCGGGTGGTGATGGCCAGCCCGGCCAGGCCGCCGCCCAGCGCCAGCGAGCCGGTGTCGCCCATGAAGATCTTCGCCGGCGCGGCGTTCCACCACAGGAAGCCGAAGCAGGCGCCGACCAGCGCGGCCGCCACGATGGCCAGGTCGAGCGGGTCGCGGACCTCGTAGCAGCTGGGGCCCGGCGACACGGCACAGCTCTGGTTGAGCTGCCAGACCCCGATCAGCGTGTACGCGCCGAAGGCCATCACGGCCGCGCCGGTGGCCAGGCCGTCCAGGCCGTCGGTGAGGTTGACCGCGTTGGAGAAGCCGGAGATGAGGAACAGCGCCCACAGCACGAACAGCGCCGCCGGCATCACCCACGGGGTGTCGCGCAGCACCGACAGCGCCTGCGACGCCGGGGTGTAGTTCTGCTCGTCCGGGAAGTTGATGGCGAGGATCGCGAACACGACGGCGACGGAGATCTGGCCGGCCATCTTGGCCCGGCTGCGCAGACCGAGGCTGCGCTGCTTGGCGATCTTGATGTAGTCGTCCAGGAACCCGACGACGCCCAGGCCGACGACGAGGAACAGCACCAGCAGGCCGGACACCGTCGGCGGCGAGGGCCGCACGATGTGGGCGACGAAGTAGCCGAGCAGCGCGGCGAGAATGATCACGGCGCCGCCCATGGTCGGCGTGCCGCGCTTGGTGTGGTGGCTGGTGGGGCCGTCGTCGCGGATCAGCTGGCCGTAGCCGCGGCGCACGAGCAGCCGGATCGCCAGTGGGGTGCCCAGGATCGACGTCACGAGGCCGACGATGCCGGCGGTGAGGATCGAGATCACGGCGTCTCCACCAGCCGATCGCCCAGGAACCGCAGGCCGGCGTCACGGGAGGACTTGACCAGGACGACGTCGCCGGCGCGCAGCTCGTCGTGCAGCAGCGCGTACGCGGCCTCGACGTCGGGGACCAGCACCGACTCGCCGGCCCACGAACCCTCCAGAGCCGCGCCCTGGTGGATGGCCCGGGCACCGTCGCCGACGGCCACCAGCCGCGACACGTTGAGCCGCACGGCCAGCCGGCCGATGGCCTCGTGCTCGGCCACCGACGACTCCCCCAGCTCCAGCATCTCGCCCAGGACCGCCCAGGTGCGTCCTGGCGGGCGTTCGGCCGGGTCGGTCTCGTCGGGTGCGCCCGCGGGCCGGATCGAGACCAAGGTCTTGAGGGCGGCGCGCATGGACTCGGGATTGGCGTTGTAGGCGTCGTTGACGATTGTGACCCCGTCCGGCCGCTCGCTGACCTCCATCCTCCACCGCGACCGCGCTTCCGCCGCCGACAGCCGCTGCGCGACGACGTCGACGGTCAGGCCGAGCGCGTGCGCGGCCGCCGCGACCGCCAGGGCGTTGCCGACCTGGTGCTCGCCGACCAGCCGCAGCGACACGGGGGCGGCACCGTCCGGCGTGATCAGCTGGAAGGAGGCTCGGCCGGTGTCGTCGAGCTCGACGTCCTCGGCGCGGACGTCGGCGTGCACGGACTCGCCGACCATCAGCACGGTGGCCGCGGTCTGGTCGGCCATCCGGCGCACCACTTGGTCGTCGCCGTTGAGCACGGCGGTTCCGGTCTCCGGAAGCGCCTGGACCAGCTCGGCCTTGGCCCGCGCGATCGTTTCGCGGTCGCCGAACTCGCCCAGGTGCGCGCTGCCGACGTTGAGCACGATGCCCACCGTCGGCGGGGCGATGCCGCACAGGTTCGCGATGTGGCCGGGGCCGCGGGCGCCCATCTCGACCACGAGCGTCCGGGTGTCCTCGTCGACCCGCGTCACGGTCAGCGGCACGCCGATCTCGCTGTTGTACGAGCCGGGTGGAGCGACCAGCGGACCCAGCGGCTCGAGCACCTGCGCCAGTAAGTCCTTCGTGGTGGTCTTGCCCGACGATCCGGTCACGCCGACGACGGTCAGCGGTGGGCGTCGGTCGAGGTACGTTTCTCCGCCGAGGCCGGAATTCAGCTTGTCGACGACGGCGCGGGCCAGCCGGCCGAACGCGACCTCGGTGTCGTCGACGACGACCGCCGGGACACCGACCGGGCGCGCCGCCAGCACCGCCACCGCTCCCGCGTCGACAGCGGCGGAGGCGAAGTCGTGCCCGTCCCGCGCCTCCCCCTGCCGTGCGACGAACAGCCCGCCTGGGCCTGCCTCGCGTGAGTCGGTGACGACCGCGGCGGTGACCCTGGCGTCCGGGTCTGGGACGGCGTCCAGTGTGCCGTCCGTGGCCGCGGCGATCTCGGCCAGCGTGAACGGGATCACCGGCGTTCTCCCTGCCCGGGGTCGCCGGGTGATCCCGAACCAGACCCGCCGCTCCACCGCCGCAGCTCCTCGCGGAGCACCTCTCGATCATCGAATGGCTGCACGACGCCTGCGATCTCCTGCCCTTGTTCGTGCCCTTTGCCGAGGACCACGACGGTGTCCTCGGCTCCTGTCGCCGCGCGCAGCGCGGCCCGGATCGCCTCGCGGCGTCCGGCCACCTCGAGGATCTCGGCCCGCTCACCGGCCGGGACGGCCCGAGCACCGTCGACGACGGCGGCGCGGATGGCGGTGGGGTCCTCCGAGCGCGGGTTGTCGTCGGTGACGACGACGAGGTCGGCCCCGGCCGCCGCCGCCCGCCCCATGAGCGGACGTTTCTCGCGGTCGCGGTCGCCACCGGCGCCCACCACCGCGATGAGGCGGCCGGCCGGGTGCAGCGCGCGCAGTACATTGTCGATGGCGGCCGGCGAATGCGCGAAATCGACGACGGCGCTAGGCCGAGCACCCGCACCCGCGACTGTCACCCGCTCCATCCGGCCCGGCACGCCGGGGCACTCGGCCACCCCGCGCACCGCGTCGGCGGCGTCGATGCCCGACCGGAGCAGCATGGTGACCGCGAGCGCGGCGTTGGTGACGTTGAACTCGCCCGGCAGCGGCACGTGCAGCTCGAGCTTCTCACCGTCCGGGCCGGCCAGCACGGCGGCGTCTCCGAGATGCTCGACCCGCCAGTCGGCCGGCACCTCCGCCGGCGTCCCATGATCGACGGGGAGGACGGTCACGGTCGGGACCTGCGACGTCGCCGCGAGCCGCCGGCCGAACTCGTCGCCGACGACGACCACCGCGCTCCTGGTCCGCTCGGGTGTGAACAGCCGTGCCTTGGCGGCGAAGTAGTCCTCGAGGCCGGTGTGGAAGTCGAGGTGGTCCTGCGAGAGGTTGGTGAACCCGGCGACGTCGAACACGATGCCGTCGACCCGCCCGAACACCATGGCGTGGCTCGACACCTCCATCGCGCAGGCGGTCACGCCGCGTTCGCGCATCACCGCGAGGAGGGCGTGCGCGTCGGTGGCCTCCGGCGTGGTGCGGATGCTGGCCACCTTCTCGTCGCCGACCCGCGTCTCGACCGTGCCGATGAGCCCGGTGGTGTGCCCGGCGGCCCGCAGCCCCGACTCCAGCAGGTAGGACGTGGTGGTCTTGCCGTTGGTACCGGTGACGCCGAGCATCAGCAGGTCGCGGGCGGGGTGCCCGTAGACGGCCGCCGCGATGGCACCGAGCCGCGAGCGCGGGTGGTCCAGCGTCAGCACCGGGGCCGGCAGGTCGCCGGCCAGCTCCAGGCCGGCCGGGTCGGTGACGACGGCGACCGCGCCGGACCGCACGGCGTCGGCGGCGAACCGCGCGCCGTGCGTCACCGCGCCGGGCAGAGCGAGGTAGAGGTCACCGGGCCGGATCTGCCGGGAGTCGTGCGTCACCCCGGTCACCGAGACATCGCGGACCCCCGGGTCCACCGAGAGCGAGGTCTCGGTGGCGAGCGCCGCCAGCGGGAGCGGCGCGACGTGGCGGGGACGCAGTCCTGGGCGGTCGGGCACGACAGAGCAATCTACTCGGTCACTCGGCGAACAGTGGCACCTGCGGCGCCTCCGTGCCCGAGGGCGCCACGCCGCCCTGCTCCAGCGCGAACCGCATGATCTCCGCGAACGCCGGACCGGCCAGCGCGCTGCCGGAGTTGCCGTTCTGCGGGTCGAACAGCGAGACGACGACGACGTACTTCGGGTCGTCCGCGGGTGCGAAGCCCATGAACGACGAGTTGTAGTCGGCGTAGCACCCGCATTCGGGGTCGACCCGCTGGGCGGTGCCCGTCTTGCCGGCGACCCGGTAGCCGTCGACCTGGGCGGGCCGGCCGGTGCCGCCCTCGCCCATCACGGCCTCCATCATCGTGGTGACCTCGGCGGCGGTCTCCTCGCTGATGACCCGCTCGGGCGCCGCCGGCTCGACCGGTGTCTCCTTGCCGTCCGCGCCGATCGTGGCCGCGACCAAGCTCGGCTCCAACCGCACGCCGCCGTTGGCGATGGTGGCGTAGGCGGAGGCCATTTGCACGGCGCTGACCGAGATGCCCTGCCCGAACGCGACGTTGTCGCGGGTCAGGTCGCTGAAGGCGTCGTCGGCTGGCAGGTGGCCGCCGGTCTCGCCCGGCAGGCCCAGGTCGGGCGCGGCACCGAAGCCGAAGGCCTCCAGGTAGTCGTGGTAGACGTCCTTCTCCAGCTGCTCGGCCGCGAGCACGGTGCCGACGTTGCTGGACTTGGCGATGACGCCGGCCAGCGTCATCTGGTCCTCGCCGTGGCCGTAGTAGTCGTTGATGGTCTCGCCACCGCGCCGGAGGCTGTCGGGGACGGAGAAGACGGTGGACCCGTCGGCCAGGCCCTCGTCGACGACGGCCGACACGGTGATCGGCTTGAACACCGAGCCCGGCTCGTAGGCGTCCTCGACCGCGGCACTGCCCCGGTCGGCCGCCTCGGTGCCGCCGGGCTCGTTCGGGTCGAACGTCGGGGTGGCGGCCAGCGCCACGATCTCCTGCGTCTCGACGTCCATGACGACGGCGACCCCGTCGGCCGCGCCGGCGGTCTCCACCGCGTCGGCCAGCACCTGCTCGGCCTGCCACTGCACGTCACGGTCGAGGGTCAGCCGCAGCCCCGTGCCGGGCACCGGCTGCTGGACGTGGTTGGACGAGCTGTTCGGGATGCGCAGCCCCGACGGGCTGAACTGGTAGGTGGCCTCGCCGTCCGCACCCGACAGGGTCTCGTCCATGGCCTGCTCCAGGCCGGTGAGCCCGACGCCGTCGGCACCGAGCACGCCGACCACGTTGCCGGCGACGCCGCCACCCGGGTAGTCGCGCGCGGCGGCGGTCTCGGCGGTGAAGCCCGGCAGCTCGAGCGCCTGGACCTGCCGCCAGACCGCGCCGGTGACGCCCTTGGCGACATAGACGTAGCGGTCGTCCCCGGTCAGGGTCTCCTGCAGGGTTGCCGCGTCGATGCCGAGGATGCCTTCGAGCTGCAGCGCATACGCCGCCGGGTTGTCCACCTGGGTCTGGTCGATGACGACGTCGTAGGCCTCGACGGTGGTGGCCAGGGCCTCGCCGTTGCGGTCGAGGATCTCGCCGCGCTCGGCCCGCACTGGCACCGTCTCCAGCCCGATGCGCCCGGCGACCGCCGCGTAGCTGGACGCGTCGATGCCCTGCAGCTGGATCAGGCGTCCGCCGAACAGCGACAGCACCACGCAGACCCCCACCAGCGAGGCCCGCAGCCGCTTGCGCGGGTCGGCCAACCGGACCGTCCGCGGCTTCTTGGGCGGCTTGGGCGGCTTGGGTGCGCGCGGCGGCTTGGGCTGCTTGGCCGCCTTCGGTCGCGGCTGGCGCACTGCGCTCTTCGGCGAGGTCGACGACGGCGTGCGCCGCGGGCCCGCGCCGGCAACGGTGGACGTGGCGCCACGGCCGGAGGCGGAACGACCGGACCGGGAGCTGGCGGAGCCCTTGGACCGCGAGCTGACGGAGCCGCCTCGCGCGGCAGCGGGCTTAGCGGCCGACTTCGCGGCGGGCTTTGGCGCCGGCTTCGCGGCGGACTTCCGGGCGGGTTTCGGCGCCGCCGCCGGGCGCGCGGCAGCCCCTGCCCCACGCCCAGCACCGGCGCCGACCCCACGAACGCTACCGCCGCGCAGGGAGCCGCCCTTCGGTGCTTCGGTCCGGCCCCGCGACGTGCCGCGCTGGCGTCCGCCGCGGTCGCCGGACCGGCGCTGCTCGTCACGTCCCTTCGGGGGCATCAGCCGTCACCGCCGGGCTGGTCGGCCGCCCCGTCGCCGTTTGCCACCGTCTCGTCGGCGGCGGAGCCGGGCAGCCGCAGGAACTCCGGCGGCGCCTCGGCCGGCACCATGCCCATCCGCCGGGCCCGCTCGGCCAGTGCGTCCGGCGCGCTGCGCTCGGCGACGTCCTCGGCCAGCTGGGCCTGCCGGTCGCGCAGCTCGTCGGTGCGCGACTGCAGCTCGCCCAGGTCGAACGAGCCCTGCTGCAGCGCGGTGTTGAGCACCAGCAGCCCGATCAGCCCGAACCCGAGCACGAGCAGGACCAGCACCACGAACGGCGCGCGCGGCGCCCGCGAGGACCGAGCCGGCACGCTGCGCAGCGACGGCCGCCGTTGCTTCTTGACCTGTGCATAGGCTCGTTCGGCGCTCATGCCGCCTCCCGGATCCGCTCAGCGGCCCGCAGCCGGGCCGAGGCCGCGCGCGGGTTGGCTGCGACCTCCTCGTCGGTGGGCGGCTCGGACGCCAGGAGCTCGAGCACCGGCCGGTGCTCGGGCAGCTCGACCGGCAACCCGGGCGGCGCGGTGCTCGTCGCGCCGGCCGCGAACACCTGCTTGACCAGGCGGTCCTCGAGCGAGTGGTATGACAGCACCACAGCCCGGCCGCCGACGGCCAGCGCGTCCACGGCCGCCGGGAGGGCTCGTTCCAGTGCCTCCAGCTCGCCGTTGACCTCGATGCGCAGTGCCTGGAAGGTGCGCTTGGCCGGGTTGCCGCCGGTGCGCCGGGTCGCGGCCGGGATGGCGGCGCGGACCAGCTCGACCAGCCGAGCGCTGGTGTCGAACGGCTGCTTCTGGCGTTCGCGCACGACGGCGGCGGCGATGCGCGAGGCGAATCGCTCCTCGCCGTAACGACGCAGGATCCGGGTGAGCCGGGTTGCGTCGTAGGTGTTGAGCACGTCCGCGGCGGTCGGCCCGGACGACTGGTCCATCCGCATGTCCAGCGGTGCGTCCTGGGCGTAGGCGAAGCCACGGCCGGCCTCGTCCAGCTGGAGGGAGGAGAC
Organism: Jiangella asiatica; assembly: GCF_004349065.1. Taxonomy (GTDB): domain Bacteria; phylum Actinomycetota; class Actinomycetes; order Jiangellales; family Jiangellaceae; genus Jiangella; species Jiangella asiatica. The sequence continues at coordinate 1,091 of NZ_SMKZ01000073.1, read as the reverse complement.
CCCCAGGTCGAAGAGGACGCCGTGGACACGCCGGATGCCGAGGCCCGCCAAGACGTCGGCGATCCGGTCGTAGACCGCGTGGACGCCGGTGAACCGGTCGCCGAACGGCGCGAGCCGCTCCTGCGAGCGGGCCAGCGCCTCACGGTCGCGGTCGAGGCCGATCAGGCGCGCGCGGGTGTAGCGGCTCAGGATCGCCTGGGCGTGTCCGCCGAGCCCGAGGGTCGCGTCGACGACGACTCTGTCAACTGTTTCGGCGCCATCGCGGCGGGCTGCCGAAGCCCCGCCCTGGAGACTCGGCGCCAGCAGGCCGACGACCCGGTCGAGCATCACCGGAACGTGCGACGCCCCCCGCGACTCCTGCTCGGTCATCGACACCCCCGCGTCTGTCCTCGATCGGTCGCTCGGTCCGCCTCGCCGTTCGTACGGTCAGGTCCCCGCCCGCTCGGGCTTGCCAGCTCTGGCCTCTTGGCACCGGGGAAGGTGTGCCAAGCGACGTGAGCGGCCGGAGACCTCACCGTGCGCGCCGGCGTCGGCGGGGTCAGAAGATGCCCGGCAGCACCTCCTCGGAGATGTCGGCGAACATCGGTTCCTTCTCGGCCTGGTACGTCTCCCAGGCCTGCTCGGACCAGATCTCCACCCGGGTCATCGCACCGACGACGGTGCATTCCCTCTCCAGCCCGGCGTAGGTCCGCAGACCCGCCGGGATGGTGATCCGGCCCTGCTTGTCCGGGACCTCGTCGCTGGCCCCCGCGGCCAGCATCCGGGCGAAGTCGCGGGTGCCCTTGTGGGTGATCGGGGCCGCCCGCAGCTGCTCGGTGAACCGGAGGAACTCCGCACGCGGCCACACGTAGAGACAGCGCTCCTGTCCTCGTGTGATCACGACGCCCTCCGCCAGCTCGTCCCGGAACTTCGCCGGAAGGATGAGCCGTCCTTTGTCGTCCAGCCGGGGCGTGTGGGTACCGAGGAACACGGCCCACCTCCCCGCTGTCCGTGGTGGCCGTCATCTGGTCCCCGACGACGGCCACATCGGACCACCCTTCCTCCAATGCCCGCCACTCTACTCCACTCTCCCCCACTTGCAACCACAATCG
>NZ_SMKZ01000072.1 GCF_004349065.1 Jiangella asiatica | reverse complement strand
CGGCCGCGGCCGCGTCGGAGCTGGCGGTGACAGTGCACTTCCCCCTGACGGCGACGGTCTGTGTGCTGGCCGGCGCGGCAGCCGCGCGGTGGTTCGTGCCCGACGGAGCTCCGGCGGACCGGGTCCTGGCCCGGCCGGGTCGCGGCCTGGTGGTCCTCGGGCTGGTGGCGTTCTGCGCCTTCCTGGTGGACGGCACGGCCTACCAGTGGAGCGCCGTCCACCTGCGGGCCGACCGCGCCGCCGCGGCCGGCGCCGCCGCGGCCGCGTTCACGGTGTTCGCGCTCGGTGTGGCGATCGGCCGGCTGGTCACCAGCCGGCTGCTCGTACGGTTCGGCCGCGCGTGGGCGGTGCGAGCGGCCGGTGCGGTCGTGGCGGCCGGGATGGTGCTGGTGATGGCGCTGCCGTCGGTGCCGGCGAGTCTGGCCGGGTGGGGTGTCGTCGGCCTGGGCGTGTCCGCCCTCGCGCCGGTGGTGCTCGGGGCCGCCCCGGCGGCAAGCGGGCTGCAGGCGCCGTCGGCCATCGCCGCGGTGACCACGGTCGGCTACCTGGGCTCGTTCACCGGACCGTTGGTCATCGGCACGCTGGCCGGGCTGAGCAGTCTGACGGCGGCGTTCGGCGTGGTCGCCGTCGCGGGCCTCGCCGTGGTGCTGCTGGCCGGGCACCTGCCGAGTGCGGGCGAGCCGCGGCGCCGGGGGTGAGGCGGGGTCAGGCGGCGAGCCGGCGAAGGTCGGGCGGCCGGTCCGCCGTGTCGTCGCGCGGTCGTACACTCTGCACGTGGCGGGACGCATCCGGGACGAGGACATCGCGGCCATTCGCGAGCGCGCCCGCATCGACGTCATCGTCGGCGAGTACGTCGCACTGCGCAACGCCGGAGGCGGCTCGCTGAAGGGCCTGTGCCCGTTCCACGACGAAAAGACGCCGTCGTTCCACGTCACCCCGGCCCGCGGGTTCTTCCACTGCTTCGGTTGCGCCGAAGGCGGCGACGTCATCAGCTTCGTGCAGAAGATCGACCAGCTGTCGTTCGCCGAGGCGGTCGAGCGGCTGGCGGACAAGGTCGGGCTCCAGCTTCGGTACGAGGAAACCAAGGCCGGGTCGGCGCCGCGGCAGAGCCGGGAGCAGCGCACCCGGTTGGTCGAGGCGCACCGGATGGCCACGGAGTTCTACGCCGAGATGCTGGCATCGTCGCCGGAGGCCATGACCGGCCGGCAGTTCCTCGACGAGCGCGGCTTCGATCAGGCCGCGGCCGAACGGTTCGGCGTCGGGTACGCCCCTCAGGGCGGCGAGGTGCTGCGCAAGCACCTGCGGCAGAAGGGCTTCAGCGACGTCGAGCTCATCGCCGCCGGCATCGTGGCACAGGGCCGCAACGCGCCGTACGACCGCTTCCGCGGCCGGCTCATGTGGCCCATCCGCGACTTGCTCGGCGAGGTCGTCGGCTTCGGTGCCCGCCGGCTGTTCGACGACGACCGCATCGAGGCAAAGTACCTCAACACGCCGGAGACCTCCATCTACAAGAAGAGCCACGTGCTCTATGGGGTCGACCTCGCCAAGAAGGACATCGCGCGCACATCGCAGGCCGTCGTCGTCGAGGGCTACACCGACGTCATGGCCTGTCACCTGGCCGGGGTCACCACCGCCGTCGCCACCTGCGGCACCGCGTTCGGCGAGGACCACGCCCGGGTGCTACGACGGCTCCTGCGCGACCAGGACGAGTACCGCGGCCAGGTCATCTTCACCTTCGACGGCGACGCGGCCGGGCAGAAGGCGGCGCTGCGGGCGTTCGAGGGCGACCAGCGGTTCGTCGCGCAGACCTACGTGGCGATCGACCCCGACGGACTGGACCCGTGCGAGCTGCGGCAGCGCTCCGGCGACCTGGCGGTGCGGGAGCTGGTGGCCCGGCACCGTCCGCTGTTCGAGTTCGCCATCCGCACCATGGTCGACGGGTACGACCTCGACCACCCGGAGGGGCGCACCCGGGCTCTGGAGAAGGGCGTCCCTCTGGTCGCGCAGATCCGTGACCGTGCCCTGCGCGACGAGTACGCGCGGCGGCTGGCCGGCTGGGTCGGTGCGCCGGACGAGCTGTCGGTGGTGCGCCGGGTGCGGGCGGTGTCAGGTGCGCCGGAGCAGTCGCGGGGCCGGCAGCGCGGCCCCGTGCCGGAGCCGATCGCCGGGCAGCAGGCCCTCGGCGTCCCCGTCCACGGCGACGTCGACCCGCAAACGCTGGCGCTGGAGCGCGAGGCGTTGCGGGTCGCGGTGCAGCGGCCGGCGCTGGCCGGCCCCACGTTCGACGACCTCGGCGCTGAGGCGTTCGTGTCGCCGGTGTACCGGGCGGTCCGCGAGGCGATCGGCAAGGCCGGCGGTTGCGGCACCCAGGCCGGCGGCCATCCCTGGGTGGACGCCCTGCTGGGCGCGACCACCGACGAAGCCGTCCGCCAGGTGGTCACCCAGCTCGCGGTCGAGGCGATGCCGGTGGACGAAGGGGCCGTGCAGCGATACGCCGGGTCGGTGGTGCTGCGGCTGCACGAGGTGTGGGTGTCGCGGCAGCTGGTGTCGTTGAAGGCGAAGCTCCAGCGCACCGACCCCTCGGCTCAGGTGGAGCTGTACAACCGGCTGTTCGGCGAGCTGATGGCGCTGGAGAAGCACCGCCGCGACCTGCGAGAGCGCGGCATCGGCGCCAGCTGACCCGTGGCACGGTCACCCGCCGTCGTTGTGGAAGACATGCCGGGTGAGTGCCTGGACGTCGCGGTCGAGCCCGTCGAGGCGCCGATCGACGGAGTCGAACCGGACCGTCACCTCGTTGCGGAAGGCGTCGAACTTCGCGTCGACGGCCTCGAAGCGGTGGTCGATGGCGTCGAAGCGACCCTCGAACCGGCCCATGATGCCGTCGAGCTTCGCCTCGACGGTGCGCAGGAGCATGGTGAGCAGCAGACCGACCACGGCGACGAACCCGCCGATCAGCGTCCAGGTCTGCGCGTCGTTCATCAAGCTCTCCTTCGGGATGGTGCCGTTGCTGACAACGATGACGGGCAGTGCCGGTTTCGTCCATCCGGACTGGCGCGAATGTGGACAACGCCGGAGGTTGGACGGGCCTGTGGACGAGCCGCCGAGGCGGGAATAGCCACCCGATGGTTGACGCTTAAACCAGTAACCGAACGACCACGGAGGCGTCCCGCGCATGACCGGTCAGGCAGCCGTCGATCAGCAACTCAGCGATGCCGGAGGGGGTGACCCGATGACGCCGGCGAGCCCGGCCCTGATCGTGCTCGCCGCAGGCACCGACGCAGGCCAGTGCGCCGACGGCGTCTGCGACCTCTAGGCTCCGTCCGAGCTCCCATCACCCCCCGAACTCCCGAGGAGACGACCGTGCTCGTCGAAGTGTGGTCCGACTTCGTCTGCCCGTGGTGCTACATCGGCAAGCGCCGGCTGGAGGCCGCGCTCACCCGGTTCGACCACGCCCGCGACGTCGAGATCCTGTGGCGCAGCTACCAGCTCGACCCGACCGTCCCGCCCGGCGCGGACGGCCTGGTGCGGGACCACCTGGCCCGGAAATTGGGCGCCACGGCCGAGCAGGTGCGGGCGATGAACGACCGCGTGGCGTCGCTGGCGGCGGCCGAGGGCCTGGAGTACCACCTCGAACGCGCCCACATCGCCAACACGTTCGACGCGCACCGGGTCGCGCACCTGGCCCGCGAGCATCACCTCGGTCCACAGGCGCACGAGCGGTTCATGCGCGCCCACCTGGTCGAGACCGAGCACCTCGCCGACCCCGAGACCGTGATCCGGCTGGCCGCCGAGGTCGGCGTACCGGCTGACGAGGTCCGCCGCGTCCTGGCGGGCGACGACCATGCCGACGACGTCCGGGCCGAGATCGACCTGGCCCGCCAGTTCGGCGCGGGCGGCGTCCCGTTCTTCGTGCTCGGGCGCACACACGGCGTGTCCGGTGCCCAGCCGGTCGAGACGTTCCTGGCCGCGTTGGAGGATGCGTACGGCCTGGCGGTCGCTCGCATCTCCTGAACCGTCGCACCCCGCCTCGCTCCCATCCGGCCGACCGCGCCTTCCAGGGAGCCGCCGCGGGCGGGCATGATGCTCGGCATGACCCTCGTCGCTGGCATCGACTCGTCCACCCAGTCCTGCAAGGTCCTGCTCGTCGACGCCGACTCCGGCGCCGTCGTCGAGTCCGCCCGGGCGGATCATCCCGACGGCACCGAGGTCGACCCGCGCGCGTGGTGGGCGGCGCTCTCACAGGCGGGTGCGGGCCTGCTGGAGCGGGCCGACGCCGTCGCCGTCGGGGGACAGCAGCACGGCATGGTGGTCGTCGACGCCGACGGCGAGGTGGTGCGGCCGGCGCTGCTGTGGAACGACACCCGCTCGGCCGGCGCCGCCCGCGACCTGACCGAGGAGCTGGGCGGCCCGGGAGCGTGGGCCGACGCCGTCGGGCTCGTGCCGGTGGCCAGCTTCACGGTCACGAAGCTGCGCTGGCTGGCCCGGCACGAGCCGGCCAACGCCGACCGCGTCGACCAGGTGATGCTTCCGCACGACTACCTCACCTGGCAGCTGGCCGGTCGCCCGGACGAGCCGGTCACCGACCGCGGCGACGCGTCCGGCACCGGCTACTGGTCGGCGGCCACCAACGCGTACCGGCCCGACCTCCTGCGGCTGGGCTTCGGCCGCGAGCTCGGCGTGCCCCGCGTCGCCGGGCCCGCCGAGGTGGTGGGGACGACGGCGTCGGGCGCGGCGCTCGCGGCCGGCACCGGCGACAACATGGGCGCCGCGCTCGGGCTGACGCTCGAGCCGGGCGACGTCGTCGTGTCGCTCGGCACCAGCGGCACGGCGTTCGCGGTGTCGGAGTCTCCGGTCGCCGACGCCTCCGGGCTGGTCGCGGGGTTCGCCGACGCCACCGGGCGCCACCTCCCGCTGGTCGCGACGCTGAACGCGGCCCGGGTGCTGAGTGCGGCGGCCACCATGCTCGGCACCGACCTGGCCGGCCTGGACCGGCTCGCCCTCGAGGCCGAGCCGGGCGCCGGCGGCATGGTGCTGTTGCCGTATCTCGACGGCGAGCGCACCCCCGACCTGCCCGACGCCACCGGCTCGCTCGTCGGCCTGACCCGCGCCGCGATGACCCCGGCGAACCTCGCCCGCGCCGCCGTCGAGGGCATGCTGTGCGGGCTCGCCGATGGGGTCGACGCGCTGGCCGCGCAGGGTGTCGTCGTCGAGCGGGTGCTGCTGATCGGCGGAGCGGCGCGCTCGGCGGCCGTGCGGGCGGTGGCGGCGCAGGTGTTCGGCACCCCCGTCGTCGTGCCGGCCGCGGGAGAGTACGTCGCTCGCGGTGCGGCCCGGCAGGCGGCGTGGGCGCTCTCGGGTGCGGCGGCGCCGCCGGCCTGGCCGCTGGACGTCGAGGCGACGACGCAGCCGCGTGGCGGCGGTGAGCACGTGCGCGAGGCCTACGCCGCGGCCCGGATCCGGTTGCACGGCTGAGCGGCCGCCCGGCCCCGTCTCATCACCAGGCCTGCCCGACCCTCATGAGGCTTGCAAACATGGTGTGACACGAGATTTCGTGCTGAACGTGATCATTTGGAAGGGGAGGCAGGGATGGTGGAGCTGCGATCCCGGCGCCGGTTCGACTGGGCGCGGTCCCGTCCAGCCGGAATACTGACAGGTGGTCGCCGGTTGAGGCGGGTAGTTTCGTTGACACGTCAACGATCCAGCCGAGAGGGAGTGACCTGAGATGCAGTTCGGGATCTTCACGGTGGGGGACGTGACCACCGATCCCACCACGGGGCGTACCCCCACCGAGCACGAGCGGATCAAGGCGACGGTCGAGATCGCCAAGAAGGCCGACGAGGTCGGCCTCGACGTGTTCGCCACGGGTGAGCACCACAACCCGCCGTTCATCGCCTCGGCGCCCACGACCACGCTGGCCTACATCGGTGCTCAGACGAAGCGCATCATCCTCTCGACGGCGACGACGCTGATCACCACGACCGACCCGGTGCTCATCGCGGAGAACTACGCCAAGCTGCAGCATCTGACCGACGGCCGGGTCGACCTCATGATGGGACGCGGCAACACCGGGCCGGTGTACCCGTGGTTCGGAAAGGACATCCGCGAGGGCATCGCGCTGGCCGTCGAGAACTACGCGCTGCTGCACCGGCTGTGGCGCGAGGACGTCGTGGACTGGAAGGGCCGGTTCAGGACCCCCCTGCAAGGCTTCACGTCCACCCCGCGGCCGCTGGACGGCGTGCCGCCGTTCGTGTGGCACGGGTCGATCCGCAGCCCGGAGATCGCCGAGCAGGCCGCCTACTACGGCGACGGCTTCTTCCACAACAACATCTTCTGGCCGATGTCGCACACCCAACAGATGGTGAACCTCTACCGCCGGCGCTTCGAGCACTACGGCCACGGCCCCGCCGACACCGCGATCGTGGGGCTGGGCGGCCAGGTCTTCATGCGCAAGAACTCGCAGGACGCCGTCCGCGAGTTCCGGCCCTACTTCGACGTCGCGCCGGTCTACGGTCACGGTCCGTCCTTGGAGGAGTTCACCGAGCAGACGCCGCTCACCGTCGGCAGCCCGCAGCAGGTCATCGACCGCTATGCCACCATGCGCGACCACGTCGGCCACTATCAGCGGCAGCTGTTCCTCATGGACCACGCCGGCTTGCCGCTGAACACCGTCCTGGAGCAGATCGAGATCCTCGGCACCGAGGTCGTCCCCGTGCTGCGCACGGAGATGGCCGCCGGGCGGCCGGCGCACGTCCCCGACGCGCCCACGCACGAGTCCCTGGTGGCCGCCGCCGGCGGCAAGCGCGACGCCACCGTCACCGCCGTCGACGACGTGACCGGCCGGGTGGCTGAGGAGACCGCTGACGAAACCACCGCCGCGGAGTCGCTGCGATGAGCCGGCGCACCCTGGCGGTCGTGTCGGGCGGGCTGCGCCAGCCGTCGTCGACCCGGCTGCTGGCCGACCGTCTGGCCGCGGCGACGCTGCGCGACCTCGAGGCTCGCGGGGTCGGCGCCGACGTCCGCGTCGTCGAGCTGCGTGACCACGCCCACGACCTCACCAACCACCTGCTCGCAGGCTTCCCGAGCCCGGCCCTGGCCGACACGATCGACGGTGTCGTCGGCGCGGACGGCCTGGTAGCGGTGTCACCGATCTTCTCCGCGTCCTACAGCGGGCTGTTCAAATCGTTCTTCGACGTGATCGACGCCGACGCGCTGGACGGGATGCCGGTGCTGCTGGGCGCGACCGGTGGAACCGAGCGGCACTCGCTGGCGCTGGAGCACGCGATGCGCCCGCTGTTCGCCTACCTGCGCGCGATGACGGTGCCGACGGCGGTCTACGCGGCCACGTCGGACTGGGGGAGCGAAGGGGCCGACGGCGACGGTGGCGGCGCTGCGACCGGCCTGACCCGCCGCATCGAGCGGGCCGCCGCGGAGCTGGCGGAGCTGGTGGCGGCCCGGCCGCCGCGCGAGGCGGCCGACCCGTTCGCCGTACCCACCCCGTTCGAGCAGCTGCTGGCCGACGGCGAGCTCAACTGACCCGCCGTCGGCCAACCGCCTCGACTCCACCCCTCGCGCCGGCCTCCCCACGGACCGGGTCGGAGAGCCCGAAATGATCACGTTCAGCAGGTTTTCCCGCGCATCACTAGGCTCGCAAGCATGGTGTGACACGAGATCTCGTGCTGAACGTGATCATTTGGGCCAAGGGAGGCGGTGATCGCCGGTTCGGGGGTCTGCGAGGCGGGCGGGTCCCGCCGCGAGATCAGGTGCCGGCGGGCGCGGCGATCATCAGGTCGACCTGCGCGGGTGCCAGGGCGTGGTCGATGACCATGACGGCGGCGCCGATGATGCCGGCGCGGTCGCCGGTGCTCGACTGCACGATCCGCAGGTCCTGAGTGGCCAGCGGCAACGAGCGCCGGTAGACGATCTCACGGACGCCGGCGATCAGGTGCTCGCCGGCCTGCGACAGCGAGCCGCCGATGACGATGACCGACGGGTTGAACAGGCTCACCGCGGCCGCGAGGACCTCGCCGATGTCGCGGCCGGCCTGGCGCAGCAGCTGGAGCGCTTCGATGTTGCCGCCGCGGGCGAGCGTCACGACGTCGCCGCTGGAGGCGGCCTGGATGCCGCGGGCGGCGAGCTTCGCCGCGATGGCCGCTCCGCTGGCGACGGCCTCGAGGCAGCCGGTGTTGCCGCACCGGCACACGACGTCGGTGCCGTGCGGGAGCTGGAGGTGGCCCATGTCGCCGGCGGCGCCCTGCGCGCCCCGGTGCAGCCGTCCGTCGCTGATGAGGCCGCTGCCGATACCCGTCGCGACCTTCACGAACATCATGTGCGGCGCGTTGCTCCAGTGGGCGAAGTGCTCGCCCAGCGCCATGATGTTGACGTCGTTGTCGACCAGGGCGACGGCGCCGAAGCGGTCCTCGAGGTAGCCCTGGACGTCGAAGCCGTCCCAGCCGGGCATGATCGGCGGGCTGACGGGGCGCCCGGTGGAGTGCTCGACCGGACCGGGCAGGCCGATGCCGACGCCGAGCAGGTCGGCGGGGTCGCGGCCGACTTTGGCGATCAGCTTCTGCCCGGTCGCGTTCACCCAGGACAGCACCGGCTCCGGACCGGCGGCCACGAGCAGCTCGTCGGCGGCCTCGGCCAGCACCTCGCAGGCCAGATCGGTCAGGGCGAGCCGGGCGTGGGTGGCACCGATGTCGGCGGCCAGTACGAACCGTGCGTTGGGGTTGAACGCGAACCGCGTGGGCGGCCGCCCACCGGTGGACGCGGCCTTGTCGGCCGGGCCGATGAGATTGCTGGCCAGCAGGGAGTCCACGCGCTGGGTGACGGTGGAACGGGCCAGGCCCGTCTCGGCGGCGAGCTCGGCGCGCGTGCGCGGCCGGCCGTCGCGCAGCAGCTGGAACAGGGAGCCGGCGGCATACATGGATCCGCCGTTCTCGGCCACCGCACCGAACGGCCGTGACGTGGTGACGCCTACGCCTTCGAGCATGGCACTAGTGAAACACACCGGACTTCATTCCGTGCAACAACCGGCCGAGCGGTAACACGTGCGCAACTTTTGCTTGACGTGCGTGCAAAAGTGCCTCTAAGTTCCTCTGCCATGGCAGTGACTCCGATCACAGACCGCGAGTTCGGCACCGACGGTGGTCCGCCGACACCGAGCTACCGTGCAGCGATCGTCGGGACCGGCTTCATGGGTCGGGTGCACGCCCGGGCCGTCCAGGTGGCCGGCGGCCGCGTGGTCGGGGTCGTCGGCTCCAGCGCGGAGCGAGCATCGTCGGCGCTGGCCGACCTGGGCGGCGAGCGGGCGTTCGCGGACCTCGACGAGATGCTCGCCGCCGACGGTGACGACGACGTCGACGTCGTCCACGTCTGCACGCCGAACCACCTGCACGAGCCGGTCGTGCTCGCGGCCCTCGCCGCCGGCAAGCACGTGGTCTGCGAGAAGCCGCTGGCCACGTCGGCGAGCGCGGCCGAGGCGATGACCGCCGCCGCGGCCGAGGCCGGCCGGGTCGCCGCCGTCCCTTTCGTCTACCGCTTCCACCCGATGGTCCGCGAGGCCCGTGAACGCGTCCGCGCCGGCGAGGTCGGCACGATCTTCGTCGCACACGGCAGTTACCTGCAGGACTGGCTGCTCCACCCGACCGACGACAACTGGCGCGTCGACCCGCAGCTGGGCGGCCCGACCCGCGCCTTCGGCGACATCGGCTCGCACTGGTGCGACCTGCTGGAATTCGTCAGCGGCGAGCACATCACCCGGCTGTCGGCGCAAACCTCCACGGTGAACAAGCTGCGCGGCGCCGAGACCCTGCGCAGCGTCACCACCGAGGACGTCGTCGTCGTGCAGTTCACCACCGCCTCCGGCGCCATCGGCTCCGTCGTCGTCAGCCAGGTCTCCGCGGGCCGGAAGAACCGGCTGCTACTGGAGGTCTCCGGGTCGCGCGGGTCGCTCTCGTTCGACCAGGAGAACCCCGAGCAGCTGTGGTGGGGCGGCCGCGAACGCAGCAGCCAGCTCGTGCGCGACCCCGAGACGCTCAGCACGCCCGCGGCCCGGTACGCGCGGGTCCCGGCCGGTCACCCGCAGGGCTACCAGGACTGCTTCGACGCCTTCGTCGCCGACACCCAGGCCGCCATCGACGGCGAGGTGCCCGACGGCCTGCCCACCTTCGACGACGGACTGCGCGCCGCCCGGCTGGCCGAGGCCGTCGTGCGGTCCGCGCGCGAGGGCCACTGGGTCGAGGTGGAGTCGTGACGAGCTCGTCGAGCGTCGCCAGTCCGGCGACCACCGTGCTGCGGATGCGGGGGATCGACAAGTCCTTTCTCGGCGTCCAGGTGCTGCGCGGCATCGACCTCGAGTTGCGGGCCGGCGAGGTGCACGCGCTGGTCGGTGAGAACGGCGCCGGCAAGTCCACCCTGATGAAGATCCTCGCCGGCGTGTACCAGGCCGACGGCGGCAGCGTCGAGCTGGACGGGCGTGAGGTCCGGTTCGAGCACCCGCTGCAGGCCCAGCACGCCGGCGTGTCCACGGTCTTCCAGGAGTTCAACCTGCTGCCGGAGCGGACCGTCGCCGAGAACGTCTTCCTCGGCCGCGAGCCGCGAAGACACCGGATGGTCGACGCCGCGCGGATGAACGCCGACACCGCCGCGCTGCTGGAGGACCTCGGGCTGACCTGGCTGTCGCCGGAGGCAAGGGTGCGGTCGCTGTCGGTGGCCGGCCAGCAGATCGTCGAGATCGTCAAGGCGCTGTCCTACGACGCGCGCATCATCTCCATGGACGAGCCCACCGCCGCCCTGGCCGACGAGGAAGTCGAGCTGCTCTATCGGCTGATCGGGACACTGCGGGAGCGCGGCGTCGCGATCCTCTACGTGTCGCACCGGCTCAAGGAGATCTTCGACCTGGCAACGCGAGTCACCATCCTCAAGGACGGCGCGCTGGTGGAGACGGCCGACACCGCCGCGCTGAGCTCCGACGAGCTGGTCCGCAAGATGGTCGGCCGGCCGATCTCCAGCTTCTTCCCGGGCAAGCTGCCCGGCACCGAGGCCGGCGACGTGCGGCTGTCGATCGCGGGCGGCGGCAACGAGCAGCTCGACAGCATCGACCTGGACGTCCGCGCCGGCGAGATCGTCGCACTGGCCGGCCTGCAGGGCAGCGGGCGCACCGAGATCGCGCACGCGCTGTTCGGCGTCGACCGGTTCACCCGCGGCCAGATCCGTCTCGACGGCCGGACGGTCACGCTGCGCTCGCCACGTCAGGCGGTGCGTGCCGGGCTGGCGCTGGTGACCGAGGACCGCAAGGCCGAGGGACTGGTGCTCAACCAGTCCGTGGCGGCGAACGCCCGCCTGGTTTTGGACGCGGTGCTGCCTCGTCGCGCCGCGCAGGCCGCGCGGCGGGTCCCGGGCATTCTGTCGTCGCTGGACCTGGTGTCCCGCGGCGCCAGCCAGGAGGTGCGCTTCCTGTCCGGCGGCAACCAGCAGAAGGTGGTGCTTGCCAAGTGGCTGGCCACCGAGCCGTCGGTCATCGTCCTCGACGAGCCGACCCGCGGCATCGACGTCGGCGCCAAGGAGCGGGTCTACACGCTCATGCGCGAGCTGTCCGCCGAGGGCGTCGCGATTCTCATGATCTCCTCCGAGCTGCCGGAGGTCATCGGTATGGCCGATCGCATCGTCGTGCTCAAGGACGGGCGGATCGCCGGGGAGCTGCCGGCCGGGTCGGAGGAGGAGACCGTGATGGCGATGGCCACCGGCCACGCTGCGGCCGAGCCCACCTCAGCGGCCGAGCCCACCGCCGACGCGCCGAGGCCGTCCGCCGGCGAGCCCACGAGCACCACGGACACGGGAGGGGAGCGATGAGCCGGGTGCTGGCCGTCGCCGGCCGCGGAGTCACGTCGCGTCGCCGGCTCGGTTCCACCGAGATCGTCTGGCTGGCTCTGGTCGGGGTCCTTGTCGTCGGTGCCGTCCTGGTCGCCATCGACGGGCACAACCTGCTGAGCACCGCGAACACCCGCGACATGCTGACCCGCTCGAGCCTGCTCGGGTTCGTCGCCATCGGCCAGACGCTGGTCATCCTGTGCCGGTCGCTGGACCTGTCCGTCGGCTACGTGATGGCGCTGTGCAGCTTGATCGCGGCGACCACGATGGACGGCGACCCCGCGCGCGTCCCGCTCGCGGTGGCCGCCGTGCTCGTCGTCGCCGGGTTGATCGGGCTCGGCAACGGCTTGATCATCTCCGCGCTCAAGGTGAACCCGTTCATCGCCACCCTCGGCGTCGGTCTCATCATCAAGGGCTACCTGGATACCGAGTACCAGGGCCCGGCCGGCGACGTGCCCAGCTCGTTCCAGCAGTTCGGCTACAGCCGCATCGGCCCGATCCCGGTCTCCACGTTGGTCATGCTCGCCGTCGCGGTGGCCGCCATCGTGTACCTGCGCAAGACCCGCACCGGCTATCACATGTTCGCCGTCGGCGGCAGCGCGGACGTGGCACGGCTGTCGGGCATCCGGACCGGACGCGTCATCGTCACCGCCCACGTTCTGTGCTCGATCGCGGCGGGTCTGGCCGGGCTGCTGATCGCCGCCCGGTTCGGCACCGGCAGCGCACTGGTCTACGACTCCGGCTACGACCTGGAGTCCATCGCCGCCGTCGTGCTCGGCGGGACGCTGCTGCTGGGTGGCCGCGGCGGCATCGGCGGCACCATCGCCGGCGTGCTGATCCTCGCGGTGCTCGACACCGTCTTCAACATCCTCGAAGTCGACCCGTTCTTCAAGGACGTGCTGCGCGGCGTGATCATCGTGGCCGCGGTCGCGATCTACGCCCGCAGGCAGATCGACCGCAAGGCCAGCCGGGTCCGCTTCGGCGACGGCGGCAACGGTGGCGGGCCGAACGGTGGTGGTCCGAACGGTGGGGACGACGACGGAGGTGGCGGTGCCGCGTCGCTGGAGACGCCGACCGGGCGCACCGTCCAGGCCGGGAGCCCTGGTGGGACGGACGGCACCGATCAGCGACCGGGGGCCGGAGGCCCGCTCGAGCCGTCGGTCCGCACTGACGGCGGACCGGCAGCTCACCGGGTGCATGGTCCGGCCCGACACCTCGACGGCATGGGAGGCGCGCGATGACTGTTACGTCCCCCCGGCCCACGCGCCGGCCCAGCGCCGGGTCGCGTGCCGCCGACCTCGCCGGACGGCTGTTCGGCGGCGGTAGTGCGACGGTGTTCGCCCTGCTCCTCGTCGTGTTCGCGTGGATCTTCATCATCAACCCGAGCTTCGCCGAGCCGCCGTCGTTGATGGCCTTCATCAAGCAGGCCGCACCACTGGTGATCCTGGCGATCGGGCAGTACTTCGTCATCGTCTCCGGCGAGTTCGACCTGTCGGTCGGGTCGCTGGTCGGAGCGCAGGTCGTCATCGCGGCCGCGCTGCTGGACGGCGAGGAGAGCCGGACGGTCCCCGTCATCCTGCTGATGCTCGGCTTCGGCATCCTCGTCGGGCTGGTGAACGGCCTGGTCACAACGCTGCTCAAGGTGCAGTCGTTCATCACGACCCTCGGCATGATGCTGGTCCTCTATGGCGCGATCAGGCTGTGGACCGGAGGCGCGCCCACCGGTGCCCTGTCCGAGGCGTTCCGGCAGCCCGGCCGCGGCGGCATCGACATGGCCGTCGTGCGTCAGCTGCCCTACGCGCTGCTGATCCTGATCGGTCTCGTCATCGTGGCGATGGCGATCATGCGTAGCTCGTACGGCCGGACGCTGATCGCGACCGGCGACAACGAGCGAGCCGCCGGGTTCTCCGGCGTGCGGGTGTGGCGGGTGCGGACGCTCGCGTTCGTGCTGTCCAGCGTGATGGCCACGCTCGCTGGCATCCTCATCGGCGGCTACGCGGGCGTCACCGCGCAGGTGGGCCAGGGCCTGGAGTTCACCGCCATCACCGCGGTGGTGCTGGGCGGCGTGGTGCTCGGCGGCGGGCGTGGCACCGTGGTCGCCGCCATGGCCGGAGCGCTCACGCTGGAGGCCCTGTTCACCCTGTTCAACCAGCTCAGCATGCCGTCGACCATCCGGCCGGCGGTTCAAGGCGTGATCATCATCGCGGCGGTGGCCTATGCCGCGCGTGAGAGGGCGCGTCCTCGGCAGCACGCGGAAACACCAGCTGAATCACAACAGTCCAGCGAGAAGTCCTAGCGAGAACGTCCCCCGAGGAGGGCAATGATGCGCAGATCGCGCGCTCTACTGGCAGCGTCGGCGGCAGCGGCGCTGATGCTCGCGGCATGCACCACCGACGAGCCGGCCGACACCGCGGCGCCCGAGGAGACCGCGGCCGCCGGCGACGAAGCCGGAGCCGAGGGCGAGGAGGAGCCGGAGGCCGAGGGCGAGTTCTTCGTCCAGGCCGACTACGACCGGCAGCTCGCCCAGCGCGACGTCGAACCGGAGGGCCCTGCCGACCAGCCGTGGCTGCAGGCCATCGAGCCGGAGTACGTCGACACCGCGCAGTACGCGCAGGACGGCAACACGCTGTGCTTCTCCAACGCCTCGGTCAGCAATCCGTGGCGCGTCACCGGCTGGATCACCATGCAGCAGCAGGTCGAGGTGCTGCGGGCGGCCGGTGAGATCGGCGAGTTCCGGTACTCCGACGCCGCCGACGACGACAACCAGCAGATCACCGACATCCAGGCGTTCATCGACGCCGGCGACTGCAACGCGATCATCATCTCGCCGTCGACGACGGCCACCCTCACCCCTGCGGTGGAGGCGGCCTGCGCGAGCGGCGTGCCGGTGATCGTGTTCGACCGCGGCGTCAACACCGACTGCATGGTCACCTTCATCCACCCGATCGGTGGCTACGCCTACGGCGCGGACGGTGCGGAGTTCCTGGTCGAGAACCTCGAACCGGGGTCGACGGTGCTGGCGCTGCGCATTCTGCCCGGCGTCGACGTGCTCGAGAACCGGTGGGCGGCGGCGCAGGAGATCTTCGCCGACAGCGAGCTGGAGATCCTCGGCGACGAGTTCACCGGCGGCGACGGCGCGGAGATCAAGAACATCGTCACCCAGTACCTGCAGCGCGGCGAGGTCGACGGCATCTGGATGGACGCCGGCGACGGTGCCGTGGCGGCCGTCGAGGCGTTCGAGGACACCGGCAACGACTACCCCGTCATGGTCGGTGAGGACGAGCTCAGCTTCATGCGCAAGTGGCAGGAGACCGGCATGACGGCGATCGCCCCGGTGTACTCCAACTTCCAGTGGCGCACCCCGATCCTCGCCGCGACGATGATCTGGAACGGCGAGCAGGTCCCGCAGGAGTGGGTGCTTCCGCAGGAGCCCATCACCGAGTCCGACCGCGACGAGTTCCTCGACCGCAACGCCGACATGCCGAGCCTGCACTACGCCAAGTTCGGCGGCGAGGACCTTCCCGGCTACCCCACCGCCTGGCAGGACCGGTAACCCGAAACCCACCGCACCGCACCGCGTCAACCACCCCAGCCCTTCACCCGGTCACCTCCCCGTTGATCTTGGAGCTACGGCGGTTCGGGGCGAAATGCCCCATTGATTCCGCGCTTACTCCAAGACCAACGGGGACGGGGTGGGCGGTCCACGGGCGCGAAAGGAGCACGCCGATGACCCGACGCCTCGGGGTCAACACGTGGGTGTGGACGTCGCCGCTGACCGACGCGTCCTTGGCTCGACTGGCGCCAAAACTCAAGGGCTGGGGGTTCGAGGTCATCGAGCTGCCGGTCGAGAACCCCGGCGACTGGGACCCCGACCGGGCCGCGAAGCTACTCGGCGACCTGGGGCTGGCGGCCACGGTCACGCTGGTCATGGGGCCGGGACGGGAACTGGTGGCCACCGACGACGCGACCGTCCAGACCACCCGCGACTACCTCCGGCACGTCGTGGACGTCGCGGCGACGGTCGGGTCGACGGTCATCGCCGGTCCCGCGTACGCGTCGGTCGGGCGGACCTGGCGGATGAGCGAGCACGAGCGTCGGGTTTGCTACAGCGAGCTGCGCGACGGGCTGGCACCTGTCGTCGAGCACGCCCGGCGGGCCGGCGTCACCGTCGCGGTCGAGCCTCTGAACCGCTACGAGACCAGCCTGCTCAACACCGTCGACCAGACCCTGGAGGCGCTGGGCGACCTCCCTGCCGACGGCTGCGGCCTCGCGCTGGATGTCTACCACCAGAACATCGAGGAGCAGTCCGTGCCCGCCGCGATCCGCCGGGCCACCGGCCGGATCGCGCACGTGCAGGTCTGCGCCAACGACCGCGGCGCACCCGGCGCCGACCACCTCGACTGGCCGGCCATCCTCGCCGCGCTCGACGCGGCCGGGTACGACGGGCCGCTGGTGATCGAGTCGTTCACGGCCGACAACGCGACCATCGCGACGGCCGCCTCGATCTGGCGTCCCCTGGCCGCCAGCCAGGACGCGATCGCAGTCGACGGCCTGTCCTTCCTGAGGGGAGTGATGCGCGGCGAGACCTAGACGCGTTGTCAGCGCTCATCCATCAACCGGACATTTCGGCCTCACCTGAGGAACGTAGTTCGACCGGACACTTCGGTCTCACCTGAGGAACGTAGTTCGACCGGACACTTCGGTCTCACCTGAGGAACGTAGTTCGACCGGACACTTCGGTCTCACCTGAGGAACGTAGTTCGACCGGCGGCGCCGGCACGCCGCGGGGTTTCGAAGCAGCATCGACGCTCTTTCCCTGGAGGAACCCCTCATGATCGTGGCTCTACGCCAGCGGTGGCCCCGGCTCCTGGCCGTTGCGCTCGCCGCCGTGTTGGCGATACCGCTGCTCACCGCGTTGCCGTCGTCGGCGCACGACGGCGAGCACGGTGAAGCGCACGTGCTGATCTTCACCAAGACCACCCAGTTCCGGCACACCGAGGCGATCACGCAGGGTGTGCCTGTCCTGGAGGCCGCATTCGAAGCCGCCGGCATCACCTCCGAGCACACCGAGGACTCGTCGATCTTCAACGACCAGGACCTCGCACACTTCGACGCCCTGGTGATGTTCCAGGCCTCCGGCGATCCGTGGACCGCCGAGGAGAAGGCCGCGCTGGAGCGCTACCAGCAGGCCGGCGGTGGCATCGTCGCCATCCACAACGCCGCGGACATGCGCGGCAACTACGCCTGGTGGGACAACCTGGTCGGCTCCCTGATGCCGGGCCACGCCGCCACCGGGACCAGCCCGGGCCTGCCCGGAACCGTTCGCATCGAGGACAGCACCCACGCCTCCACGACCCACCTTCCGCAGCGGTGGGAGCGCGCTGACGAGTGGTACAACTTCTCGACGAACGTCCGCGGCACCGCCCACGTCCTGGCAACGATGGACGAGACGACGTACGACCCGGGCGGCAACGCCATGGGCTACGACCACCCGATCTCGTGGTGCAAGCCGTACGACGGCGGTCGTGCCTGGGTGACTGCGATGGGTCACTTCGGCGCGCACTACACGCAGGAGCCGGACTTCGTGCAGCACATCGTCGGCGGGGTGCAGTGGGCCGCCGGCATGGTCGAGAGCGACTGCGGCGGCACGGTGTGGGAGCAGTTCGAGAAGGTGCCGCTGGACCAGAACACCAGCGCGCCGTTCGCCATCGACGTCGCGCCGGACGGCCGGGTGTTCTTCACCGAGCTGGTTCGCGGGCAGATCCGCGTCTACGACCCGGCGACCCAGACGACATCGACGGCCATCACCATCCCGGTGTACTCCGGCGGTGAGGACGGCCTGATGGGCATCGCACTGGATCCCGACTTCGAGCAGAACGGCCACCTGTTCGTCTACCACTCGAAGGCCAGCACCGACGACTCCGATCCGGCGAACTTCGTCAGCACCCTGTCGCGGTTCACCGTGGGCGCAAACTCGCAGATCGACCCCGCGTCCGAAGTCGTCGTGCTCGAAGTGCCGGCCCGTCGGTTGCCCGACGAGCCTGGCCACACCGGCGGCGGGCTGGCGTTCGGCCCGGACGGCAACCTGTTCCTGTCCGTTGGCGACGACGTGAACCCGCACTCGGAGCCGTCGGGCGGCTACGCACCGCTGTCCGAACGCGAGGGCACGTTCCACGACGCCCGTGCGACCTCCGCCAACACCAACGACCTGCGCGGCAAGCTGCTGCGCATCCACCCGGAGCCGGACGGCTCGTACACGATCCCCGAGGGCAACATGTTCCCGCCGGGGACGGCGAACACCCTGCCGGAGATCTATGCGATGGGCTTCCGGAATCCGTTCCGGTTCTCTGTCGACCCAGAGACCGGCTGGGTCGGCCTGGCCGACTACGGCCCGGACAACGGCAGCGACAGCGCGACCCGCGGCCCGGCCGGCATGGTCGAGTGGAACCTGATCAAGGAGCCGGGCTTCTACGGCTGGCCGCTGTGCATCGGGCCGAACGAGCCGTACCTGGACGTCGACTACACGACCGACCCGGTCACCGTCGGCGAGCCGTTCGACTGCGACAACCCGGTCAACGACTCGGTCCGCAACACCGGCCTGACCGAGCTGCCGCCGGTGCAGCAGCCGGAGATGTGGTACGGCTACGACACGTCGTCGGTCCCTGGGATCATCCCGGCCGGCGGTGGCCTCGCGCCGATGGGCGGCCCGTTCTACGACTTCGACCCGGCGTTGGAGTCGGACACGAAGTTCCCCGAGTACTACGACGGCAAACCGTTCTTCTACGAGTGGGCCAAGAACCGGCTCTACTCGATCGACCTCAACCAGGAGACCGGTGACGTCGAGAAGGTGAACCCGTTCCTGCCGCCGCCGAACGAGCAGTGGATGGCGCCGATCGACTCCAAGTTCGGCCCTGAGGGCTCGATGTACGTGCTCGACTGGGGCGGCGGCTTCGGCCGCGACAACCCGAACTCGGGCCTGTACCGCGTCGACTACGTGTCCGGATCGCGCTCGCCGGTGGCGCACGCGACGGCCACCCCGGACTCCGGCCAGGCACCGCTGGCCGTCCAGCTGGACGGTTCTGGCAGCACCGACCCGGAGAACGAGGCGCTGAGCTACGCGTGGGACTTCACCAATGACGGGACCGTCGACTCCACCGAGGCGCAGGCGTCGTTCACCTACACCGAGAACGGCGTGTACAACGCCCGGCTCACGGTGACCGACCCGCACGGCAAGACGGGCACCACGACGGTGCCGGTCACCGTCGGCAACACCCGGCCGGAGGTGGAGTTCAACCTGCCGCCGGACGGTGCCTTCTTCGACTTCGGGGACGAGATCAGCTGGGACGTCAGCGTCACCGACGCCGAAGACACCGAGATCGCCGACGAGGACGTCATCATCCAGCCGGCGCTCGGTCACGACGACCACCCCCACCCGGCCGACCCGATGAGCGGTCGCACCGGCTCGGTGGTCACGGCGCTGGGCGGCGGTCACAGCGAGGACATGAACGTCTTCTACATCCTCAACGCCCGCTACACCGACAGCGGCGGCGCCGGTGGCATCCCCGCACTGGTTGGTGAGGACACGTCACTGCTGTTCCCGAAGCAGCGGGAGGCGGAGTTCCACGAGCAGGCGCAGGGCGTGACGACGGGTCCGTCGCGTGACGTCGAGGGGCACGGCAACGCCATCACCGGCCAGGACGGGGCCTGGGCCGCGTACGAGCCGGTGAGCCTGCACAACGTCGACGCGCTGGTCCTGCGGGCGTCGTCGGTGACCGGTGGCCCGATCGAGTTGCGCAAGGATGCGCCGGACGGCGAGCTGCTCGGCACCGGCGAGGTCCCGGCCACCGGCTCGACCGCCTACGCCGACGTGTCGGTCGACGTCGAGGATCCGGGTGAGAGCTTCACGCTCTACGCGATCTTCCCGGGTGCCGGTGAGCGACGGCTGAACTTCATCGAGGCCGACGGCAAGGGCGCCTCGCCCACGTCGAAGCCGAAGGTGGCCATCACGGCGCCGACGCCGGCCGACGAGCTGGAGCCCGGCGAGATCGCGGTGACGGCCGAGGCCACCGACGCGGAGAACACCATCACCCAGGTGGAGTTCTTCGTCGACGGCGAGTCGATCGGTGTCGACGCATCGGCGCCCTACGAGATCACGTGGACCGTCGCCGAGGAACGGCGGTACCGGCTCACGGCGGTTGCCACCAACGATGCCGGCGCCAGCACGACGTCGCGAATCGTCCAGGTGGAGGTCGGCGACCTGTTCGGCGAGTGGCTGACGTTCTCGCACGCCAACGCGGCCGGCGTGTTCGACCGGCCGGACGCCGACACGTGGGTGATCGAGTCCGGCGGCGGCAACATGTGGCAGGGCACGGACGAGTACAGCGCCGTGTACCTGCCGGGTGCGGCCGGAGATCAGTGGACGGCGACGGCCCAGGTCGTCAGCCAGACCAACTCGAACAACTCCGCCAAGGCCGGGCTGATCGTCCGCAACGACGTCACCCAGCCGGGTGTCTCGCCGGGGTACGCGGCGATGACAATGCGCGCGGGGAACAGCTTCGAGTGGCTGCGCGACAGCGACGGCAACGGCCAGCTCGACGCCAGCACGAGCGCCGGCACGCACGGCTATCCGGCGTGGGTGCGGATCGTCCGGGACGGCGACCAGTACACGTCGTACTGGAGTCGGGACGGCGAGACCTTCACCCAGGTCGGCGACCCGGTGACGCTGCCGGGCGCGACGGAAGCGCAGGACATCGGCCTGGCGGTCACGGCGCACAGCGGGTCGGCGCGGAGCACGGCGGTGTTCAGCGACTTCACGCTGGTCGACGGTCTGCCCGACCCGGATCCCGAACCGGAGCCGGCGCCGGTCTGCCTCATGAGCGGCACCGACGGGTTCGACGACGACACGCTGAACGATCGCCGCTGGACGACGGTCCGTCATGCCGACGGCCTCCCGGTGAGCGTCGCCGACGGTGCACTGGTGCTGCCGGTCACCAACGGCGACATCAACGAGGCCGTCGAGGGCCCGATCAGCTACGTCGGCCAGCCGGCCAGGGACGGGGAATGGATCGTCGAGACCGCGGTCTCGCTGGAGCACACCCGCGAGTGGCAGCACGCCGGGTTGCTGATGCACGGCAGCGACGACGACTACGTCAAGCTGGCGTTCGCCCGCACCAACAGCGGCGGGCGCATCCTGGAGTTCCAGACCGAGGCCGACGGCACGCGCACCTGGCACGCCAACGTGAACCTGCCGGCGGACTTCCCGTCGACGGCGCACCTGCGGCTGGCCAGCGACGGGGCGCAGCTGACGGCGGCGTACTCCGCCGACGGCGAGACGTGGGTGGATCTGGCCGGCGCCGCGGAGCTGATCGAGAACTCGACCATCGGCCCGATGGCGGCGGGCGACACCGCGGCCCACGAGGTCGACGCCGTGTTCGAGCACTTCACCATCACCCCCGACGTCGACGACGACGGCGTCCGGGAGCCCAGCGACGAGTTCGACGGCAGCGCGATCGACGGCTGCCGGTGGAACGCGGTGACACGGTACGACTCGTCGAAGGTCGGGCTGGCCGACGGCCAGCTGCGGATCGAGACCCAGCCGGGTGACATCAACGGCGCGGCGAACGAGGACCCGCGCAACTTCATCCTGCAAGACGTTCCGGTTGAGATCAGAGATGGCGACTGGTCGATCGAAACCAGGCTGACGCCGACGATGCTGCACCAGTGGCAGCTGGCCGGCCTCATGGTCTACGGCGACGACGACAACTACGTGAAGTTCGACGTGGTCGCCCAGAACGCCGCCGGCGCGGCCACCGACCTGCACGCCGAGCTCGTCTCGGAGAAGGACGGCCAGTTCGGCAACGGCGGCAACCGCAACATCGACATCCCGGAGACCAGTGAGAGCGGCTGGTACTACCTCCGGCTGACGAAGAGCGGTGACACCTACTCCGCCGAGATCAGCGACGGCGGGGTGAACTGGACGTCTCTGGGCGACCCGGTCACGAACGACGCCGAGCTCACCTCGTTCGGCCTGATGGCGATCGGCCCCCAGCAGACGCAGCCGGTCACCGTCGCGTTCGACCACTTCCGGGTCACGGCGGAGCAGCCCGACACCACGCCGCCGGCGATCACCGTCGCCGGCGTCGAGGATGGCGGCACGTACGACCTGGCGACCGCGCTCGAGCTGGGTGCGACGGCGACGGACGACGTCTCCGGCGACGTGCCGGTGACGCTGGCCCTCGACGGGCAGCCGGTCGACAACCCGTCGTCGGCCACGCCGGAGGTGGGTGCGCACCAGCTGGTGGCCACCGCCACCGACGAGGCCGGCAACGTCGCCGAGGTGACGGTCTCCTTCGAGGTGGTCGCCACGTACGACGGCGCGGGCGCGCTCGTGCGGCGCTACCAGGACGAGGGCAGCGTCACCCGGTCGCAGGCGAACCTGATGACCACCCACCTGGCCAACGCCGAGCGGCTGGCCGGCCGTGGCGTCACCTCAGGTGCCACCACCTCGCTCGACCGGTACGTGGCGGTCGCGGAGGAGGTGACGGACGAGGACGCTCGCGGCTGGCTGCTGGCCTACGCCGACGCGCTGCGAGCCCAGCTGTAACAGCACCGCGGTGATCGACAGGGGGCCGCGGCCCCGCGAGGGGCACCGGTCCCCTGTCGATCACCACTGATCCAGGGCCGAGTGACACGGGGGAACGGGGCGCACCAGGACATCGACGTCGAGGAGGCGTTGTGAGACACCATCCGAGGACCCGACCACCCCTGATACGTGGCGCCGCGGCCGTCCTGGCCGGCGCGGTGCTCGTCCCGCTCGGCCTGACCGCCACCGCGGCTCCGGCGCCGCTGGCCGCCTCGTCGGCCGGCATCGCGCCGGCGGCCGACACCGTCGTCGAACCGCTGGACGACGGTGCGCACGTCCTGGTGTTCAGCAAGACCGCCGGCTTCCGCCACGACTCGATCCCGGCCGGCATCGCGGCCATCGAGGAGCTGGGCGCGGAGAACGGCTTCGAGGTCACCGCGACCGAGGACGCCGCGGCGTTCACGGCGGACAACCTCGCGCAGTACGACGCCGTCGTGTTCCTGTCCACGACCGGCGACGTGCTGAACGACGAGCAGCAGGCTGCGTTCGAGGGCTACATCGCGGCCGGCGGCGGCTACGCGGGCGTGCACGCGGCCGCCGACACCGAGTACGACTGGCCCTGGTACGGCGGGCTGGTCGGCGCGTACTTCGACTCCCACCCGCAGATCCAGCCGGCCACGGTCACCGTCGCCGACCGGGTGCACCCGTCGACGGCAGGCCTCCCGCAGCGCTGGGAGCGCACCGACGAGTGGTACAACTACCGCGCCAACCCGCGTGGCGACGTGCATGTGCTGGCCGCGCTGGACGAGGACTCCTACGATCCCGGCGGCGGCGCCATGGGCGCGGACCATCCGATCGCGTGGTGCCACGACTACGAGGGCGGCCGGTCCTGGTACACCGGCGGCGGCCACACCCAGGAGTCCTACGCGGAGCCGGCGTTCCGCGAGCACCTGCTCGGCGGCATCCTCACCGCCGCGGGTGAGCTCCCCGCCGACTGCGGCGCCACCGTCGAGGAGAACTTCGACCAGATCACGCTGGCCCGCGGCCCGGAGGAGATGGGCGAGCCGATGGGCGTGGCGGTGCTGCCCGACGGCAGCGCGCTGCACACGTCCCGCGACGGCAGCGTCTTCTACACCGCCGCGGCCGGCGAGACGACGCTCGCCGCGCAGGTGCCGGTGTACGACTTCCGCGAGGACGGGATGCAGGGCATCGCGATCGACCCGGACTTCGAGACCAACGGCTGGGTGTACCTCTACTACTCGCCGGTGCTGGACACCCCTGACGGCGAGGTGGCGCACAGCAGCCTGGACCCGTCGATCTGGGAGGCCTACGAGGGACACAACAACCTGTCCCGGTTCACGTTCGCCGATGGCGTCCTGGACCTGGCGTCGGAGCAGGTGATCCTGCAGGTGCCGCAGGACCGCGGCAACTGCTGCCACCACGGCGGCGACATCGACTTCGACGCCGACGGCAACCTGTACCTGTCCACCGGCGACGACACCGACCCGTTCGAGTCGAACGGGTTCTCCCCGATCGACGACCGCACCGACCGGGCGCCGCAGTTCGACGCCCGCCGCACCTCCGGCAACACCAACGACCTGCGCGGCAAGGTCCTGCGGATCACCGTCCAGGAGGACGGGTCGTACACCGTCCCCGAGGGCAACCTGTTCGCGCCCGGCACGGAGGGCACGCGACCGGAGATCTACGCGATGGGCTTCCGCAACCCGTTCCGGATCAGCGTCGACCAGGAGACCGGCGACGTGTGGGTCGGCGACTACGGCCCGGACTCCGGCAGCGCCGGCCGGTACGGCCCGGCCGGCCAGGTCGAGTTCAACCGCGTCACCGAACCGGCCAACTTCGGCTGGCCCTACTGCACCGGCTACAACACGGCGGCCGAGACCTACGTCGATCGCACGTTCACCGCGTACTACGGCATCAACCCGCACACCGGTGAACAGGACCCCAACGACGGCACCAACGACCCGATCGGCGAGCCGTTCGACTGCGCCGGCGGGCCGGTGAACGACTCGGCGCTGAACACCGGGCTCGACACGGTGCCGCCCGCGCAGCCAGCGTGGATCGCCTACAACGCCGGATCGGTTCCGGAGTTCGGTACGGGCAGCGAGTCCCCGATGGGCGGCCCGGTCTACCGCTACGACCCGGACCTGGAGTCGGCGACGAAGTTCCCCGAGTACTACGACGGGCAGTTCTTCGCCTACGAGTTCGGCCGCCAATGGATCAAGAACATCGGGGTGGCCGAGGACGGCACGCCCCTGTCCATCGAGCCGTTCTCGGACTTCATGACCAACACACAGCTGATGGACCTGGAGTTCGGGCCGCAGGGCTCGCTGTACGTGCTCGACTACGGCACCGGGTTCTTCAACGGCGACGAGAACTCCGCGCTGTACCGGATCGACTACGTCAAGGGCACCCGGTCGCCGTCGGCGGTCGCGACGGCCACGCCGACATCGGGCCTGGCGCCGCTGACCGTCGAGTTCTCGGCCGCCGGCTCCGACGACCCGGACCCCGGCGACGTCGTCACCTACGCGTGGGACTTCGACGGCGACGGCACGGTGGACTCCACCGATCCCGAGGCGTCGCACACCTACACCGAGAACGGCGAGTACACCGCCACGCTCACGGTCACCGACCAGAGCGGCCTCGAGGGCGTCGCCACGGCACACATCGTGGTGGGCAACACCGCACCGGTGGTCGAGTTCGTGCAGCCGCCGAACGGCGGGATGTTCACGTTCGGCGAGGCCGTGTCGTTCGAGGTGTCGGTCACCGACCCGGACGGGCAGCCGGTCGACTGTGCGGACGTCGAGGTGACGTTCGCGCTCGGGCACGACCAGCACACCCACGGCGGCGAGAGCGTCAACGGCTGTTCGGGCACACTGCCGACGGGCACCGACGGCTCGCACGGCACGAACGACAACATCTTCGGGCTGCTGCTGGCCGAGTACACCGACACGCCGCCGTCGCCGGACAGCGCGCCGGTGACCGGCACCGCGGAGCTGGTCCTGCAGCCGATGCACCGGCAGGCCGAGCACTTCTCCGCGCAGAGCGGCGTCCAGGTGGTCAGCCACGGCGGTGCCGAGGGCGGCGCCCGGGTCGGCTACATCGACCCCGGTGACTGGATCTCGTTCGAGCCGTGGAACCTGGCCGGCATCCGGTCGGTGGCGATGAGGGTGTCCGCCGGCGGTCCCGGCGGCACGGTCGAGCTGCGCCTCGGCGCCCCCGACGGCCCGCTCGCCGGTGTCGTCGAGGTTCCACACACCGGCAGCCCCGACAACTACGTCGACCTGGAACCCGTGCCGGTCACCGATCCGGGCGGCACCGGCGAGCTGTTCCTGGTGTTCCAGGGCAGCGGCGGCGGGCTGATGGACATCGACGCGATGACGTTCAGCACCCAGGCCGGTGCCTGCGAGGACCCCGGCGCCGAAATCGACCCGAACGACGAGTTCGACGGCGACGCCCTGGACCGGTGCCGGTGGGCGACGATCCTGCGGCCGGACCCGGCGCACCTGTCGGTGGCCGACGGCCAGTTGCGGATCGACGCGCTGGAGGGCGACATGCACGCCGGCAACACCAGCGCCGCGAACGTCGTCCTGCAGAACGTGCCGGACCCGGCGGCCGGGTTCGAGGCGACGACCCAGCTGTCGCTGCCGGCCGGCGGCGACTTCGAGCAGGCCGGCATCCTGGTCCACGCCGGCGACCAGAACTTCGCCAAGGCCGTCCTGATCAACATCCCGGGGCTGGGCTGGCGGTTCGAGTTCGGCCAGACGACCGGCGGCCAGGCCGTGTTCGACCCGGCACTGGACCGTTCCGGCGAGCTGCCGGCCGGCATCACCGAGAACGCGCACGTCAAGGTGGTCAGCAACGGCCACACCCTGACGGCGTTCTGGTCGGCCGACGGCGAGGAGTGGACGCGGTTCGGGCGGCCGCGCCCGATGTCGGCGCTGCCGAGCCCGAAGGTGGGCTTGGGCGCGTACAACGGCGTCGGGCAGACCGCCGCGTTCGAGCACTTCCACCTCACCGAAGCGCCGACGGTCACGTGTGAGCCGACCGTCCCGGAGGCGGGCTACACCAGCCTGTTCGACGGCACGGCGGACAGCCTTGCGGGTTGGGCGATGGCCGGTCCCGGCGGCTTCCACCACACCGACTGCCAGCTCCTGTCCTTCGGCGGGCTCGGACTGTACTGGTATCAGGCGGACTCGTATGAGGACTACAGCTTGAAGCTGGACTGGATGATGCCAGGGGACGACAACTCGGGGGTGTTCGTCGGGTTCCCGGACCCGGGTACCGACCCGTGGCTGGCGGTGAACCAGGGTCACGAGGTCCAGATCGACGCGACGGATGCTCCGGACCGGACGACGGGTGCGATCTATGCGTTCCAGGGCG
>NZ_SMKZ01000071.1 GCF_004349065.1 Jiangella asiatica | reverse complement strand
CGGCACCGACTACGGGCCCATGTTCGCCGGCTACATGCTCGCCAGCCTCCCCCTGCTCCTCCTGTTCACCTTCCTGTCCAAATACTTCCTCGCCGGCGTCCAAGGCGGACTGCCCGGCTCACACTGAGGCCGACGAGAGGACCCCCATGTCTGTGCACCCGCAACGACGCAGGTCAGCATCGACGCTGGTGATAGCGCTCGCCGCCACGTCGATGATCGCCGCCGCGTGCGGCGGTGGCGACGACGGCGGCTCCGAGGGCGAGGTGACCATCACGCTGTCCGGGCCCAACCAGTGGAACAACGACCCGCAGAGCTTTGGCCCGGCGTGGGAGGAGCTGATCGACCGGTTCGAGGAGACCGAGCCGGACATCAACGTCGAGACCACGGTCCTGCCAGTCGCCGAGTTCGCCCAGACGCTGTCCACCCAGCTGTCCGCCGGCACCGCACCGGAGCTGATCTTCAACCAGGCGCCGCACACGCCGGACCAGGTGGTCGCCCTCGACGACTACCTGACCGAGCCGAACCCGTACGTCGAGGGCAACCAGGCCTGGGTGGACCTGTTCAACCAGGACTACTTCGGGCCCGACGCCAGCGGCGCGCGCAACGCCGCCGGCAACTACGAGTTCATCCCGTTCAACCTGGTCATCGTCGGTGTGTACTACAACGCCGACATCCTGGCCGAGGCCGGTGTCGAGGCGCCGATCGCGTCGTGGGGCGAGCTGATGGACGCCTGCGGCGCCATCACCGACGCCGGCTACGTGCCGTTCTCGATGGACCAGGGCTGGCTGGGCCAGGGCTGGACCCTTGGCATCATCGGCTCGATGCTGCTCAACTCCTACGCGGAGGAGTGGAACCAGTTCGCCGCCGACGGTCAGCCGGGCACCGCCGCCCAGTTGACCCCGAAGAGCATGGCCAGGGCCATTCTCACCGGCGAGCTGGACCCGGCGTCGTCACCCGAGGTGGCCGAGACGATGCGGTTGCTCAAGCAGTTCTTCGAGGAGTGCGCTACGCCGAACTGGTCCGGTGTGTCCGGCGGCGCGGCGTTCATCGGCCACGACGACTTCGTCGGCGGGCGGGCGGCCATGACCTACGGCACCAACTTCGCCGCGGAGAACCTCGCCGACGTCGACTGGGAGTGGAGCACCATGCCGTTCCCGACCGTCACCGAACAGGACAGCGACCTCTCCACCGGTCAGCAGGCGCAGTTCGGCGCGGCCGTCGGCGGCACCAGCTACATGATCCCCGCCACCACCGAGGGCGAGGAGCTGGAGGCGGCGATCAAGTTCCTGCAGTTCGTCAGCAGCCCCGAGCACGGCCAGCCGTGGCTGGATGGCTCCGGCGGCATCCCGGCCGCGGCCGATGCCGCGCCGGCTCCCGGCCTGGAGAGCCTGATGACCGGCGCCTGGTTCGAGACGCCGACGGTGCCGGCCATCACGTTCGTCCCCAAGGCGAAGAGCGGCCAGTCCGTCTACGACGGCTTCCTGCTCGACAACAAGTCGCTGGACGACCAGCTCGCGGAGATGCAGTCGGACTGGACCGAATGGGCCCGTGAGGTGGCCGCGGACGGCGGCTGGACCGAGGACTGGGCGCAGGGCTGACCGTTCCCGGTGATCAGGTTCCCTCGGGCGGCTCAGCGACCGTGAGGGAACCTGATCAGGGGAGGGGCCAGCGGCCGGGAGAACCAGGACGAGCACGATCCGAGCGCCGAGCGAGCTGACGACGAGCGCGTCGGCCAGCCTGCGCCCGCTGCCGACCGCGTCGACGACGACGCCGGGCTGGTCGCCGCGCGCCCCGGCACAGGCGGCCGTCACGTGAAACGACTCAAGCCTCCCGCCACGGGAACGTGTCACCTGCCGTTCGCCGGGTGGGTCTACGGTTACCCGGTTCGGTCACCACGGGAGGAGACCCATGCGCATCTCGATCCGCCCCGTCGCGGTGGCGGCGGCCTCGGCCACGACCGCCGCGATGCTGGCCGCGGGCGCCGTCGCACCGGCGAACGCCTCGTCCGCCGCGGCCAAGGCCGGCCAGGGCGCCGCCACGATCCGCGTCGCCACCTACAACCTGAGCCTCAACCGGGCCGCCGAGGGCGAGCTCGTCAGCGACGTGTCCACCGGCGACGACGCCCAGGCGCGCGCGGTCGCCGAGGTCATCCAGCGCACCCGGCCCGACATCGTGCTGCTCAACGAGTTCGACTACGTGCCCGACGGGGTGGCGGCCGACCTGTTCCGCGAGAACTACCTCGAGGTCGGGCAGGGAGGCGCCGACCCGGTCGAATACCCGTACGCCTACGTCGCGCCCTCCAACACCGGGATCCCCAGTGGCTTCGACCTGAACAACGACGGCACCGTCGGCGGTGGCGACGACGCGTACGGCTTCGGGCTGTTCCCCGGCCAGTACGGCATGGCGGTGCTCTCACGCTTCCCGATCGACACCGAGGACGTGCGCACGTTCCAGGAGTTCCGCTGGGCGGACCTGCCGGGCGCCCTCCTGCCCGACGACCCGTCGACGCCGGCGCCGGCGGACTGGTTCTCGCCGGAGGAGCTGGAGGTGGTGAGGTTGTCGAGCAAGTCGCACTGGGACGTGCCGGTCCAGGTCGGCGGCCGGGTCGTGCACGTGCTGGTCTCGCACCCGACGCCGCCGACGTTCGACGGCGCGGAGGACCGCAACGGCCGACGCAACCACGACGAGATCCGGTTCTGGGCCGACTACGTGGGGCCGGGGCGGGCGTCGTACATCTACGACGACGACGGCGTGCGCGGCGGCCTGAAGCCGGGCTCGTCGTTCGTGATCTTGGGCGACCAGAACAGTGACCCCGTCGACGGCGATTCCGTGCCGGGCGCCATCCAGCAGCTCCTGGACCACCCGCGGATCGTCGACCCGCTGCCGGTCTCGGCCGGCGCGCCGGAGGCAGCCGAGCTGCAAGGTGGCGCGAACGCCACCCACGAGGGCGACCCGCGGTACGACACCGCGGACTTCGCCGACACCGAGCCAGGCAACCTGCGCGCGGACTACGTGCTGCCGTCGCGGCAGCTGCGCCCGGTCGGCGCCGGCGTGTTCTGGCCGGTGCGCTCGGACCCGCTGGCGCGGCTGACCGGTGAGTTCCCGTTCCCCACCAGCGACCACCGTCTGGTCTGGGTCGACGTACGCGTGCCCGGCGGCGCCCGGTGAAATGATCACGTTCAGCACGAAATCTCGTGTCGCACCACGCTTGTAAGCCTCATGAGGATCGGGCAGGCCTGGTGATGAGACCGGGGCCCGGAGGCCTCCTCGCATCGCTGGTAGCCCCGAGCAGCGCCACCACGACCGCGCAGACCGGGATCGAGACCGCCAGGTGGACCAACCAGGCGCCGGTGCGTGTGGGCACGCCCCAGGCCCCGTCGTACGGCCCGTCGTCGACCAGGCCGTAGAGTGCGCCCCGGGCCACCGCCAGGCAGGCGATCGCCAGCAGCACGAGCTGGACGATGCGCAGGGCCACGGGCAGGACTGTATTGGTCACGGTGGTCATGTCCGGCGACGGAGCTCCGCACCGCTGGTCGTCACCCTGTGGAGCCATCCTCAGGTGCTACCAGGAAGGCAGCCCGTCACGAGGGCGCGCTCGGTTGTCAGGCCATTGTCAGGGTGCTGTAGCTGTTGCGGCGCGCGCCGGCACGAAAGAGTTGTGCCCGCGGGGGGAGAGTGCCGGACGGACCAGTTGGGTGGACATGGCTGATGCCGGCGCCGCAGACCTTGGCCGGCTGCGCGTCTAGCGGGGGGCAAGACCGCAGCCGGCCGGGGCACCTGATTCACGTGTTCCGGCCGCACTGTCTGGGTGCGCTACCAGGGCGTGTCGAGGGTGCTGAGGGTATTGGGTGGGTACCCGTCGGCCACGGCGTGCAGGGGCGTGGCCTGGCCGGCGCCCCAGGCATGGGCGAAGGCACGCTCGCCGAGGGCGGCGGCGACCGCGGCGAGCGTCTCATCGGTCTCGGCCCGTTCGCACAGGGGCACCGGCGCGCCGATGGTCTCGCGGACAGCGGCCGCCGCGCCGAGCAGGAATGCCGCGTAGGCGGCGTTGCCGTGCTGCTGCGCCACCGCCGCCAGCGTCTCCAGGACGCTGGCCGCGCGCCATTTGTCGCCCAGCTGCTGGTGCTCGGCGAGGCTTTCGTCGAGCAGGTGGATCGCCCGCTCCAGCCGGCCCTGGCGACGGGCCACCACGCCGAGCTGGTTCAGCGACCAGCCCACGCCCTCACGGTAGCCGAGGCGCTGGGCACGGCCGAGGCTCTGGTGCAGCAACTGCTCGGCCGTTGACAGATCGCCGGAGTACAGCGCGATCACACCCAGGCTGATCTGCGACCACGTGATGCCCTCGCCGTCACCGTTGCGCTGGAAATAGGCCAGCGCCGCGCCGGCGTGCTCGCCCGCCCGGCCGAAGTCCAGGCGCAGCCACGACACGAACCCGAGGTGGTGCCGGGCCCAAGCGACCCCGGCCGGGTCCGACCGCTGCTGGTAGAGGCCGAGGCTCTCCAGGTGCAGTTCGTACGCGTGGTCGTAGTCGGCACGCTCGCGGGCGATGCCGCCCAGATGGCGCAGGGTCAGGGCAGCGCCCAGGGCGTCGCCGGAGCGCCGGTACATCGCCAGCGCCTCCTCCAGCCGGGCGGCGGCGTCGTCGTAATCGCACTGGAGGAACGCCAGATACCCGGCGCCGCGCAGAGCACCGGCCTGCGCGACCGACGAGACCGCGTCCGGCTGTTCGCGACTGATCGCCAGCGCCGACTCCAGCCAGTCGCGGCCCTCGGTGTAGTGGCCACGCAGGTAGAAGTAGCGCCACAGCGCGGCGGCCAGCCGCATCGCGTCGTCGGCGCGCTCGCGCCCGATGGCCCGGCCGAGTGCGACGCGCAGGTTGTCGAGCTCGATGTCCAGGTGGTCGAGGACGCCGGCCTGCGTGTCGCCGCCGAGACCGGCCTCGGCCTGCTCGGCGAGCGCGACGAAGTAGGCGAGGTGCCGCTGCTCGACCTCGGCCCGTCGGCCGCTGTCGTCCAGCCGCCGGCCGGCATACTGACGGATGACGGAGAACATCGAGTAGCGCGCCTCGGCGGCATCGCGCTCGATGAGGATGAGTGACTTGTCGATCAGCCGCCCGGTGAGGTCGAGGATCGCCGCCTGCGATGCGTCGGTGCTGCCGTCGGGCCAGCAGACGGCGACGGCGGCGTCGAGCGTCCAGCCGCCGGAGAACGTGGAGATGCCTTCGAAGAACCGCTGCTCGTCGGGGCTGAGGAGGTTGTAGCTCCAGTCCAAGGCGGCGTCGATCGTCTGCTGGCGCTGCGGCGCGGTGCGGCTGCCGCCGGCGAGGATGCGCGAGGAGGTCTCGAGCTCGTCGGCGATCTGCTCGATGGTCAGCACGTTCACCCGGGCGGCGGCCAGCTCGAGGGCGAGCGGGATGCCCTGCACGCTGCGGCAGGCCCGGCTGACGTGGACGAGGCGGTCGTCGCGCGGGTGCACCCCGTGCGCGGCCGCGCGGGCAAGGAACATCCGCACCGCGTCGGCCTCGCGGATCTCCTCCAGTCCGGCCCGCGACGGCGGCACAGCCAGCGGCTGCACCTGCCGGACCACCTCGCCGGGAACCCGCAGCAGCTCGCGGCTGGTGGCGATGATGGTGAGCCGCGGGCAGCGCTGCAGCAGCGTGCTGCACAGCGACGCACACGTCTCGACCGCATGCTCACAGTTGTCCAGGACCAGCAGCATCTGCCGGCCGCCGATGTGTTCGGCCAGTGCGTCCAGCTCGGCGGCGTCGGACGCCGTTCGCAGCCCGATGGCCGACGCGACGGCGTCGGTGACCTCCGGGCCGTTCGGGCTGCCCTCAAGCGACACCCAGCAGACGCCGGCCTCGAAGTGCCGGCGGACCGCGGTGGCCACGGCGACCGCGAGGCGGGTTTTGCCGACGCCGCCCAGGCCGGTCAGCGTGACCAGCCGGACCCCGCCGTGGTTGAGCAGAGCCGTGGTCTCGGCCAGCTCGGTGGACCGGCCGATGAGCCGGTCCGGCGGCAGCGGCGGGCCCTGGACCTGCGGCGTGTAGCCCGACGGCGAGCGCCGCAAGGACTCGATGAACTGGGCGAGCTGGGCGTTGTCGAGATTCAGCGCGGTGGCCAGCAGCCGCACCGTCAGCGGGCGGGGCGCGCGTCGCCGCCCGCGCTCGAGAGCGGCCACCGCATCGGAGCTGAGACCGGCCTTCTCGGCGAGCTCCTCCTGCGACAGGCCGGCAGCCTGCCGGTGTCGCCGCAGCAGAGCCGCGAAGTCGTCGATCCCGTTCCTGGCCGACACGCCCCAATAACCTCCGAGATGCCTCGGGGACAGCGGTGAAATCGTACCGGGTCGATCATGGACACAACCGGCCCTTCGAGCACGCTTTCACGCCAGATGACGTGGCGGAAGACCCCACGGGCGTCGGGCTCGCCG
Source organism: Jiangella asiatica (assembly GCF_004349065.1). GTDB lineage: Bacteria > Actinomycetota > Actinomycetes > Jiangellales > Jiangellaceae > Jiangella > Jiangella asiatica. The sequence continues at coordinate 20,549 of NZ_SMKZ01000071.1, read as the reverse complement.
GTCGGCCAGGTTGTCGCCGGGCGATCGAGCCGGCGGAGGGGGACCGTGGTGCGGCGGCGAGGACGGGCGGCCGGACGCCTGATCGCGACATCCGTCCTGGTCACAGCAGGTTTGATCGCCGTGGGCTGGTCGGCGTCCCCCGCGCGGTGCCGTGGCTCGGCCCGCTGTTGCTCGCCGGCCTGGTCACGCTGGCCTTGACCGTGATCACCAACGGTTTCGGGGGCCATCACACCCGAGACCGTTGATGATCACGGGCGGGGCGCTCAGGCGCCGTCGCCCAGGCCATTGCGCGCGATGACGCCGCTGTACCAGTGTGCGGAGTCCTTCCAGGTGCGCCGGAGGGTGTCGTAGTCGACCCGGATGAGGCCGAAGCGCCGGTCGAAGCCGAAGGACCACTCGAAGTTGTCCATGAGCGACCACGCGAAGTAGCCGCGCACTTCCGCGCCGGCGTCGACGGCGGTACCGACCGCGGCGATGTGGTCGCGCAGGTAGTCCACCCGCAACGGGTCGTGCACCACGCCGTCGGGGGACACGGTGTCGGCGAACGCCGCGCCGTTCTCGGTGACCATGAGCGGCTGGCCGGGGTACTCGCGGTGGATCCGCAGCAGCAGCTCGGTCATGCCGCTGGGGTCGATGTTCCAGCCCATCGCGGTGTAGGGGCCGTCGGGGCGGATGAACTCGACGTCGTCGGCGCCCACCCAGGGCGAGGCCGCGGCGTCGTCGTGGCCGTCGTCCTCCGAACGCGGGCCGGTGCCGTCCCAGCGGCGCACCAGCGCGGTGGAGTAGTAGTTGACCCCCAACACGTCCAGCGGGATGCGGGCGGCGGCGGTGTCGCCGTCGCGGACGAACGACCAGTCGGTGACGTGTGCGGTGTCGGCCAGCAGGTCGTCGGGGTAGGCGCCCTCGAGCACCGGGCCGAGGAAGGCCCGGTTGGCCAGCGCGTCGATGCGCCGGACGGCGTCGAGGTCGGCCTCGCTTGCCGGGTCGGCTGGGCGGATGACGTGCAGGTTCAGCGTCAGGGACAGCTGCGCGGACGGCGCGGCCCGGCGGATCGCCTGGCCGGCCAGGCCGTGGGCGAGGTTGAGGTGGTGCACCGCGGCCAGCGCGGCGGCGGGCTCGGCTCGGCCGGGCGCGTGCGCGCCGGAGGCGTAGCCCAGGTAGGCGCTGCACCACGGCTCGTTCAGCGTGGTCCAGGTGTGCACGCGGTCGCCGAGCTCGCCGGCGACCATCTCGGCGTACTCGGCGAAGCGGTAGGCGGTGTCGCGGGCCGGCCAGCCGCCGGCGTCCTCGAGATCCTGGGGGAGGTCCCAGTGGTAGAGCGTGGCCACCGGCTGGATGCCGCGCTCCAGCAGGCCGTCGAGGAGCCGCGAGTAGAAGTCGAGGCCCTCGCGGTTGAGCGGGCCGCGGCCGCCGGGCAGCACCCGCGGCCAGGCGATGGAGAACCGGTAGGCGGTCAGGCCGAGGTCGGCGATGTGCCCGAGGTCCTCGGGCCAGCGGTGGTAGTGGTCGCAGGCGACGTCCCCGGTGTCGCCGTTGAGCGTCTTGCCCGGGGTGTGCGAGAAGGTGTCCCAGATGGACGGGCCGCGCCCGCCCTCCTTGGCCGCACCCTCGATTTGATACGAGGCCGTCGCCGACCCCCACACGAAGCCGTCGGGGAACTGGCGGCCGTTGCCGGTGCTCATGTCGGAACTCCTCGGTTGTGAGGTGGAGCGTCGATGAGGGGACGTCGGTGGAGCGGAGGGACGAACCGGGTACAGCATGCCCGACGACACAGACAGTCGTCCGCGCCGCCCAGCACGTGGTCACACCCCAGGCTTGGCGCGGACCGCGAGGTCGCAGGCGGCGGTGAGTCCCAGAAGGGGAATCAAATTAGGGTGTGACCATGGCCGACGTCGCTCAACAACCGCGTGACCGGTGGCGCGGCGGCATCGGTGACGCCCGCGACGCCGTCCTGGCCGCGGTGGTCGGCGTGTTCGTGGTGCTCACGACGGCGCTGGAGTCGCTCGCCCCGATCGCGTTCCGCGGCGTGCCGGCGCTGGGCTGGCTGCTCATGGTCGTCGGGTCGGCGGCATTGGCTTGGCGGCGGCGGTTCCCGGTCACCGTCGGCGTCGTCACCCTGGTGGCCTCGATGATCTACTACCCGGCCGTCAACCCGGACGGTGCCCTGCTGGTGACGCCGCTCATCGCGCTGTACACGGTCGCGGCGACCGGCCGGCTGGCGGCGGCCGTCGTGCTCGGCGCGGTGGCTGCGGTCGGGACTGGGTTGGGCGAGCTCGGCACCGAGGCCGACCCACTCGGCGACGCCGGCCTGTTCCTGCTGATCAGCTGGCTGGTGGCGGTGGTCGCCGTCGGCGGGGTCGCATATACGCGCGAGCGCGGCCGTGACGAGGCGCTGCGCAACCGGGCCACCGAGGAGCGCCTGCGCATAGCCCGCGAGCTGCACGACGTCCTCGGCCACAACATCTCGCTGATCAACGTCCAGGCCGGCGCCGCACTGCACGGCCTGGCGCGCGACCCCGGCCCGTCCTCGTCGGAGCTGGCCACCGAGGCGCTCACCGCGATCAAGGACACCAGCCGCGAGGCGCTGCGTGAGCTGCGGGCCACGCTCGGCGTGCTGCGCCAGGTCGACGACACCGCACCGACGGCGCCCGCGCCCGGTCTGCGCACACTCGAGGCGCTGGTGGAACGCACCCGAGCCGTCGGCCTCGACGTCGACCTGCACACAGCGGGCGACCCGGTGCCGCTGCCGCCCGCGGTCGACGTCGCCGCCTACCGAATCGTCCAGGAGGCCCTGACCAACGTCACGCGCCACGCCCGGGCCGGCGCGGTCGTCGTGCGGGTCGGCTACGGGCGCGATGATGTGACGGTGGACGTCCAGGACGATGGGCGCGGCGGCCCGGTGGGCGCCGGCAGCGGCATCGAAGGCATGCGTGCCCGCGCCGGCGCACTCGGCGGCACCCTGTCGGCGGGGGAGCGGCTCGAGGGCGGGTTCCGCGTCACCGCGTGCATCCCGTACCGGGAGGCGGGCCGATGAGCGGCGACGTCGTCCGGGTCGTGCTCGCCGACGACCAGCGGCTGGTCCGGGCCGGCTTCCGGTCCATCCTCGACGGCGAGCCCGACATCGAGGTGGTGGGGGAGGCCGCCGACGGCGCCGAGGCGCTGGAACTGGTGCGCCACTCCCGTCCCGGCGTGGTGCTCATGGACGTGCGGATGCCGGAGCTGGACGGGCTGGAGGCGACCCGGCGCATCGTCGCCGACCCGCGGCTCGCCGGGGTCCGCGTCGTCATCCTCACCACGTTCGACCTCGACGAGTACGTGTACGGCGCGCTGCGCGCCGGCGCCAGCGGCTTCCTGGTCAAGGACACCGAGCCGATGGAGCTCATCCACGCCGTCCGGGTGGTCGCCCGCGGTGACGCGCTCATCGCGCCGTCGGTGACCCGGCGCCTCATCTCCGAGATCGCCGGCCGGGTGGCCAAGCCGGCGCCGAGCCCGCGGCTGAACGCGCTGACCGAGCGCGAGCGCGAGGTGCTCGGACTGGTCGCGGCCGGCCTGTCCAACGACGAGATCGCCGCCCGCCTCGTGCTCAGCCCGGCCACGGCGAAGACCCACGTCAGCCGCATCATGACCAAGCTCGACGCGCGCGACCGGGCGCAGCTGGTGGTGCTGGCCTACGAGGCCGGGCTGGTGAGGCCCGGCTGGCTCGGCTGACCGCGTCGTCGCGCCACGACGGCACGAGCCGCGGCATGGACCGCGGCGAAGCCCGCGGCGACGACGGGCGCGGTGAACACGGTGGAGGCGAGGCCCGACGGCGGCACGAGCAACCCCAGCACGCCGGCCGGCCCGGGCTGGTCCTGGGCGCCGAGGCCGGCGTCGAGCACGCCGACGTGCGTCACGACGGCCAGCGTGTAGGCGAGCCAGGCCGCGAGGAGTGTCGTCGCCGGGCCGGTGCGCAGCGGCTGGGTGCGGAGTTGGAACCAGGCCAGGGCGAAGACGAGGAGGAACACCTGCAGCGCGTACAGCCGCAGGAACCACCGTCGCCCGGAGTCCAGGACCAACGCGGCCAGGTCCGGCGGTCCGTCGCCCACCGTGCCGACGAGCGACCGGACGCAGCCGGCCTCGCCGCGCTCGCCCAGGCACCACAGCCGGGCTACCGGCTCGAACCCGCGCGACAGCAGCTCGGGCGCGACCCGCATGGCGACGTAGCCGGCCAGCGCCGCCACCACCGCCACCCCGATGCGGGGCCACAGCGTGTCCATCGGCCCGCGCAGCAGGAGCAGCAGCGTCCGGCGGCTGACCACGACCTCGCCGTCCGGCCCGCGCTCCCACAGCCGGTCGGCGTGCACCACACCCACGACCAGCGCCCCGGCGAACGCGACGAGCATGACGTGACCCGCCGCGTTCTGGGCGTCCGCCATCACCTGCAGCAGGTTCTCGCCGCGTTCGGTGTCGAACGCCAGGTCGCCGACGTTCGTGACGACCAGCGCGACGACGTTCGCCAGCGGCGCGAACAGCGGAAGTGCTACGGCGACGACGACCGGCCGGGTCCACTCGTCGGCCGTGACGACGGCCAGCAACCACACGGCCGCGAGGAGCACGCCGACGAACACCGCCGCCCACAGCGCCTCGACCAGGTACGCGGGCCAGCCGGAGCGGTCGGCGTACAGCAGCGTCTGTGACACGGTCTGGAACCGCAGCCGGTCGCCCAGCGCCTCCGGTGATCCGAGCGCGTCGGCCCAGGTCACCTGTGCCGGGAGGGCTCCGACCATGATCATCGAAAGGATGCCCGCCAGGCCCGCCCGCAGTGGGCGCCCGCGCAGGATCGGCCGCCGCACGGCTCAGCCCGCCGCCGACACGCGCAGCGGCGCGCCGTCGTCGTCGAGGACGTCGGTGTGCACCGTCTGGCCGTCCCACCAGGTGATGGTGGCCTGCCAGTCGGTGTCGTGGGCCATGGTGCGTCCCACCAGGGTGAACGAGTAGAAGTCGTCGGGACGGACGACGAGCGGCAGCTGGATGCCCTCGCCGAGCCTCTCCGCCTCCTCCCGCGCCGCGGCCTGCTGGTCGCTCTGCTGCAGGTACGAGGCCGGCACCTCGCGGCCCAGCGGCAGCGTGTCGAGGTCGACGACGAGGTAGTCGGGCTCGTCCGTCTCGTCCTCGCCGCCGCAGCTCAGCGGCCCGAAGGTGGTCCCGGCGACCGGGTCGCGGCGGTCCATCACGGTGATCGAGATGTCGCGGATCTCGATCGCCTCGTCGGCGCCGCGCAGGCTCACGTCGGCCCACACCCGGTCGGCGTGGACCAGCAGCCCGTCGCGCTCCCAGCGGGTGAACTGCCGGTCGTCGGCCTGCACGAGACGGTCGAGCAGGCCGGCGCCCTCGGGCGTCACCGTCCACACGGAGAAGCACGACCCGTTGTGCTGCTCGGCCAGGATGGCGACGCGGTCACCGAAGGCCGCGTTCCAGGCGGCGGCCAGCAGCGGCGTGGCGCCGAGCACCACCGTGGCCACCAAGCCGTAGAAGGCGAGCCTGTTGCCGGTGCCCAGGGCGCGATGCCAGCTGCGGAACCGCTCGACGCGGCCGGGACGCGGGGGTGGCGGTGACGGCTGACTGGGCTGCTCGCCTGGCTCGGCCTCCGGCTCCGTCACGGCGTCGTCGCTCACTTGGCTCCCTGCCTCCGCGTGAGTCAGACATCTTAGGGGACCGCGCCGGAACCCTCCGCCGCCCGTGACAATCCGCAACCCACGGTGTAGTGGCCGCCGCTGGTCGCAACCACCGCAGTAGGCCAAGTGTCGTCCCCGGCCGGACGACGTGGACGGCCTCCCGCCGCCACGCTGGGCGCGACACCGGCCCATCCCGCGCTCATGGAGGTTCCCACCGTGTCCATTCAGACCCCCGCCGGACCGGCGGCCGACCGCCGGCTGGATCGGCTCGCCGGCTGGTCGCAGCGGCACCACTGGCTGGCCATCGTGCTGTGGGTCGGTGTGCTGGTGGCCATCACGGCCACGTCGCAGGGGGTCGGGGACGACTACCACGACGAGCACACCCTGCCCGGCACCGGGTCGCAGCGGCTCTCCGACACCCTCGAGGAGAATGCCCCGGCGCAGGCCGGCGACACCGTCCAGGTGGTGCTCCACGACGAGGCCGGGCTCGACGGCGCCGACCAGGAGCGAGCGGTGTCGATGCTGGGTGACCTCGCCGCGCTACCGCACGTCGTCGCCGTCGCCGACCCGTTCCGGACACCCGGCGCGGTCTCGGCCGACGAGACGATCGCCTACGCCACCGTCACCCTCGACGGCACCAGCACCGACGTACCGGCGGACGCCGTCCGGGAGATCATCGACACCGCGCGCGACGCCGCCGGCGACGGCCTGGAGGTCGAGCTGGGCGGCGACGCCGTGCGAGCCGCGGAGGAGGCCGAGGGCGGCGCGGCCGAGGGCGCGGGCATGCTCGCCGCACTGGTGATCCTCGTGTTCATGTTCGGCTCGTTCCTGGCCGCGACACTGCCCCTGATCACCGCGATCCTCGCGGTCGGCAGCACGCTCGGGGTGATCGCGCTGCTGTCGAACGTCGTGACGATCGCGACCTACACGCCGCCGCTGATGATGCTGGTCGGCATCGGCGTCGGCATCGACTACGCGCTCCTGGTGTTCGCCCGCTACCGCTCGGAGCTGCTGCACGGCGCGGATCGGCAGGCCGCCGCGCGCACCGCGCTGGACACCGCTGGCCGGTCGGTCACCTTCGCCGGCTGCACCGTGATCATCGCCCTGCTGGGGCTGTTCGCGCTGGGGCTGGGGTCGCTACAGGGCGTGGCGCTGGCCGTCGCCCTCACCGTCCTGGTGACCATGGTGGCGTCGCTGACGCTGCTGCCGTCGCTGCTGACGGTGTTCGGCTCCCGGATCGAGAGGCGGATCGTCAAGCACGCCGAGCGGTCGAAGCGCGAGCCGGGTGCGCGGTGGCGCCGGCTGGCCGACGGGGTCCGGCGCCGGCCGCTGCCCGCCCTGGTCGCCGCGGTCGCGATACTGCTGGCGCTGTCCGCGCCCGCGCTGGGCATGCGGCTGGGGTTCGCCGACGCCGGCAACGAGTCCGACTCGTCCACCAGCAGGCAGGCCTACGACCTGCTCGCCGAGGGCTTCGGACCCGGCTTCAACGGCCCGCTGATCGTCCTGGCCGACGGAGGTGACGGCGCGGAGCTCGCCGGCGCGCTGGACGGTACCGAGGGCGTCGCCGGGGTGGTGCCGCCGCAGCCGATCGAGGGCACCGACCTGGCGCTGGTGATCGCGTTCCCGGATTCCGCGCCTCAGGACGAAGCCACCTCTGACCTGGTGAACCGGCTGCGCGACGACGTGCTGCCGCAGCTGTCGGCGTCGACGGGTGCCACGTACCTCGTCGGCGGGTCGACGGCCGCGGCGGAGGACTTCGCCGACGCGGTGAGCGACCGGCTGCCGCTGTTCGTCGCCGTCGTCGTCGGGCTGTCCGCGCTACTGCTCATGGCGGTGTTCCGCTCGGTGTGGGTGCCGGCGAAGGCGGCCGTGCTCAACCTGCTGAGCATCGGCGCGTCACTCGGCGTGGTGACCCTGGTGTTCGGCGAGGGCATGTTCGGCGTCCCGGCCGGCCCGATCGAGGCGTTCGTACCAGTGATGATCTTCGCGATCGTCTTCGGCCTCTCGATGGACTACGAGGTCTTCCTCGTCTCCCGCATGCACGAGGAGTGGCGCCGCAGTGGCGACGCCGTCCGGGCCGTCCGCGAAGGGCTGGCCACCACCGGCGGCGTCATCACGGCCGTCGCGGCGATCATGGTCGTGGTGTTCGGGGCGTTCCTGCTCAGCCCTGACCGGATGCTGCAGCAGTTCGGCCTGGGCCTGGCGGTCGCGGTGTTCCTCGACGCCGTCGTCATCCGCTGCCTGATCGTGCCGGCGGTCATGAGCCTGCTGGGGGTGCGGGCCTGGTGGCTGCCGCGGTGGCTGGACCGGGTGCTGCCGCGGTTCGCCCTGGAACGGCCCGAGGTGGAGCGGCCTGACGTCGAGCACGGCGTCGCCGGGCGCCGGGGCCGGTAGCCGGCCTACCCGACCGCCGGGCCCGCCTTGATCAACAACGATCCGCGACATCACCAGGCGTTCTCGCGCTCCACCAGGCGGCCTACAAGCATGGTGAAGCACACACAGTCCTCGTGATGCCAGCGATCGTTGATGATCACGAGACACAGCGAGGGCCGGTGACCGGCCTCAGGACGGGCGGCGGACTTCGGTGTGGAAGCAGCCGAACTCGACCGCGCGGACGTGCACGAGCTCGACGGCGGGGTCGGCGAACAGGTCGTCCAGTGCGGCTTCGGCCACGATCCGCGCGGCGCTCGGTGCCGGGTCGACCAGCAGGCCGCCGACGATGTGGCCGCGCTTGTCGTAGCCGCGGAACACCCGCCGGGAGGAGGCGACCGCGGCCGGGAAGCCGTCGCCGTCGGGACCTGAGCACTCGTCGGCGTGCAGGAACACCGGCCCGACCTCGTCGTAGGCGCCGGGCTCGGCACCGTGCTCGGCCGCCCACCGGCGCAGCGGCGCGTACGACACCAGGACGATCGACTCGCCGGGCGTGCTGCGACGCAGGCAGCAGCGCAGCGGCGCGCCGCCATCGTCGTCGACGAACGGGGTGCGGGTCTCGCCGGCGTCGTCGCGGACCCGCAGGGCGGTGGCCACGTCGGCGGGAATCGCGTGGTAGCGGTATGTCGTCATGACTCCAGGGTGCGTTCGGGCAGGCGCCGATGCTGGCGGAAAAAGGACGCGGCATCGGAGGGTCGCGGTGCCTACGATGACCGGGTGTCCGAACTGGATTACCCGATCACCACCGACCGCCTGACCATCCGCCCGTTCACCGAAGACGACCTCGACGCGCTGCACCGGCTGCACTCCCACCCCGACGTGGCGCGCTACATGTACTGGGAGCCGTGGCCGCGGGGCAGGACGGTCGAGGCGCTGGGCCGACGCATCCAGACCCCCACCCTCGCCCGTGAGGGCGACAGCCTCGACCTGGCCGTGATCCGCGACGACACCGGCGAATTCACCGGCGAGGTCCATCTGCAGTGGCTCAGCGCCGAGCACCGGCGCGGCGAGATCGGGTTCGCGTTCCACCCAGACCACCACGGTCACGGGTTCGCCCGCGAAGCGACGGTGGAGATGCTCCGGCTCGGCTTCGAGACGTTCGGCCTGCGCCGCATCATCGGGCGCTGCGACGCCGCCAACGCCGCGTCGGCCGGCCTGATGGAACGGCTAGGCATGCGGCGCGAGGCCCACTTCGTCGACAACGAGTTCGTCAAGGGCGTGTGGGCCAGCGAGTACGACTACGCCATGCTCGCCTCGGAGTGGCCCGAGCACGGGGGCTAGCGCGAGCCTCAGACCAGGCCGGCGTCGTGCACCAGCAGCGCGATTTGCACTCGGTTGTTCAGCCCGAGCTTCGTCAGCACCCGCGAGACGTGCGCCTTGACGGTGGCGATGCTCATGTAGAGCTCGGCGCTGATCTCCGCGTTGGACTTGCCGTGCGCGATCGCGACCGCCACCTCGCGCTCCCGGTCGGACAGCTCGGCCAGCTGGGCGGCCGCCTGCCGCAGCCTGGAGCCGTCGTCGCCGTCGGCCACGTGCGCGATGAGCTGGCGGGTGACGGACGGCGACAGGATCGGCTCGCCGGCGGCGGCCCGGCGCACCGCCGCGACGATGTCGGCCGGCGGGGTGTCCTTGAGCAGGAACCCGGTGGCGCCCGCGCGCAGCGCGCGCAGGACGTGGTCGTCGGTGTCGAACGTGGTGAGGATGACGATCTCCGGTGGGTCCGGGCGCCGGCGCAGCGCCTCCGTGGCGGCGAGGCCGTCGACCTTCGGCATCCGGATGTCCATGAGCACGACGTCGGGCTCGGCCGACTCGACCAGGGCCGGCACGTCCGCGCCGTCGGCGGCCTCGCCGACGATGCGCAGGTCCGGCACGCCGGCGAGCATCATCGACAGCCCCGCGCGCACGAGCGCGTCGTCGTCGACGATGAGCACGTTCACGACCTCGTCCGTCATGCCGGCCACGGTAGCCAGGCTCGCACCCGGAAGTCGCCGTCCGGCGTGATTCCGTGGTCGAGCCGGCCGCCGGCGAGCTCCACCCGCTCGGACAGTCCGATCAGGCCGGTTCCGGTACCGGGGATCTCCGAACGGGTCGCCGAGCCCACCGGCAACCGGTTGCGGATCTCCACCTCGAGCCCGTCGCCCGGGCCGCCGGCCAGCGTCACGCAGACGCCCGTGCCGCGGGCGTGCTTGCGCACGTTGGTCAGCGACTCCTGGACCACGCGGTAGGCGCAGCGGGCCACCGCGGGCGGCGGCTCGGCGTCGTCGCCGGTGAGCTCGTCGACGAGGCTGACCCGCATGCCGGCCTGGCGGGACTCCTCGGCCAGCGCCGGCAGCTGGGCGAGGGTGGGCTGCGGCCGGTCGAGGTCGTCGTCCGACGACGGGGCCCGCAGCACGCCGATGATCTCGCGGAGGTCCTGCAGCGCCTGGTGCGCACTGGACCGGATGACCGACGCGGCCCGGGCGATGTCGTCGCCGGGCGCGTCGGGCCGGTACTCCAGCGCACCCGCGTGCACGCTCAACAGGGAGATGCGGTGCGCGAGCACGTCGTGCATCTCGCGCGCGATGCGCTCGCGCTCGAGGTGCCGGGCCCGCTCGACCCGCAGCGCGGCCTCGGACTCGGCCTGGTGGGCCCGCTCTCGCAGTGACAGCACGAGCTGGCGGCGGGCCCGCACGAACATCCCCCACAGCGTGATGGCCACGACACCCAGGACGGTGAAGGCCAGCATGCCGCGGTAGGACAGGTCGAGATCGGGATAGACGCCGTAGAAGACCAGGCCCGATGCGACGTTCAGCAGCGCGATTGCGACGGCGACCACGTACCGGCGGTGCACGGCGACCGTGAACAGCAGGATCATCGTCGCCCCGGCGATGGAGGCGACGACGGTGCCGACTATCGCGGCCGCCACCGCCAGCTGGACCGGCCAGCGCCGCCGCCACCACAGCGCCACGCAGGCGATCGCGCCGACGACGAGGTCGAGCAGCTGCACCATCTCCGGCGGGTCGTTCCGCATCGCGGTGTCGTACGACATCAGCCCGACCACGACGGCGATGGCGAAGCACAGTGCGTCCACGACCCAGTCGCGCACCGATCGCCGGACCCGCCCGCCGCCGACGGCATCGGCGGGGTCCGGGTCGACCAGCAGCATCCCGGGCAGCAGCGACGGCAGCTCCGGCTGCCGCGCCTGAGCCGGTTCCTGCACCTCCGACTCGGCCGGCCGCCGCTGCGCGGGCTCGGCCGGCAGGTCGGCCGGGCTCGAGCCGGCGGGGGTGCTCATGGCACACCACGCTACGAGCCGATCGGCTCGCGCGGGTAGCGACCAAGGTCGATCGGCGCGTAGACCTTGGTTTGGCGGCGCGAGCCCCGCGGCCGACGCGCGCGGCCCGTCCGGACCACCACCGTGGTTGCCATGATCACTGTCGAGCACCTGACGAAGGGCTACGGTGCCGTCACCGCCGTCGACGACGTGTCGTTCGAGTGCGTGCCGGGCACGGTCACCGGGTTCCTCGGGCCGAACGGCGCCGGGAAGTCCACCACGATGCGGATGATCTGCGGGCTCACGCCGCCGACGTCCGGCGGGTCCACCGTCAACGGCGTCGCCTTCCGCGACCTGCCCAACCCGGGACGCCACATCGGTGTCCTGCTGGACGCTTCGGCGCAGCACGCCGGCCGTACCGGCCGCGAGGTCCTCGGCCTGTCCGCGCGGCTGCTCGGGGTCAGCCAGCAGCGGGTGACCGAGATGCTCGAGCTGGTCGGGCTGGCCGGTCCCGCGGAGAAGCGCCGGGTGGGCAACTACTCGCTCGGCATGCGGCAGCGGCTGGGCCTGGCGCACGCGCTGCTTGGCGACCCGACCGTCCTCATGCTCGACGAGCCCGCCAACGGGCTGGACCCCGAGGGCATCTACTGGATGCGCAGCGTCCTGCGCGACTTCGCCGACCGCGGCGGCACCGTCATGCTCTCCTCCCACCTGCTGCGCGAGGTCGAGGCCGTCGCCGACCACCTCGTCGTCATCGGCAACGGGAAGATCGTCGCGGACGGCGCCAAGGACGAGTTGCTGCACAGCGGCGGGCTGTATGTCCGCGGCCTGGCCACCGACGCGCTGGAGAAGGTGCTCGTCGACGCGGGGCTGTCGTCGCAGCCCACCCGTGACGGTGGCTTCGCCGTCGCCGGAGACGCCGAGACCGTCGGCCGGGCCGCCGCGGCCGCCGGCATCGTCCTGCTCGAGCTGCGCCCGGCCGACTCCGGCGGGCTCGAAGAGATGTTCCTGCGCCTGACCTCCAACGACTCCCGGAAGGACGCCGCCTGATGTCCGCCCTCACGACCGTCCCGGCCGCCGGCACGCACCGGCCGGCCCACACCAGACGCCCTTCGCTGGCCCGGCTGACCGCCGTCGAGCTGCGCAAGGCCACCGACACCCGCGCCGGGTTCTGGCTGCTGGCCGTCATCGCGCTGGTCGCGCTGGCCATCGTGGTGGTGCAGCTGTTCACCGGCAGCGCCGAGGACCGCAACTTCGCCGACTTCTTCGGCGGCGCCCAGCTCGGCACCGGGCTGCTGCTGCCCGTCGTCGGCATCCTGGCCGTCACCGGCGAGTGGTCGCAGCGCACCACCCTGGCGACGTTCGCGCTGGAGCCCCGGCGTGGGCGGGTCGTCGCGTCCAAGCTCGGCGCGAGCGCGCTGCTGGCGGTCGCCGTCGTCGCCGCCGGCCTGGTCTGGGCGGCGCTGGCCAACCTGCTCGCGCCGGTGGTCACAGACGCCTCCGCGAGCTGGGAGTTCGGTGCCGACGGCCTCGGCCGGGTGCTGCTCTTCCAGGTGATCAACGTGCTGGTCGGGTCGGCGTTCGGGCTGGCGCTGCTGAGCACGCCGCTGGCCATCGTCCTCTACTTCGTCCTACCCACGGCCTGGACGGTCCTCGGTAGCTTGATCTCCGCGCTGGAGACCCCGGCGCAGTGGCTCGACCTGTCCTCGACCACGACGGTGCTGCTGGACGGCGACCTGACCGGGCAGGCGTGGGCGCAGCTGGGCACGTCGGTGGCGTTGTGGCTGGCGCTGCCGCTGGCCCTGGGCCTGGTCCGGGTGCTGAGGTCGGAGGTGAAGTGAGCGTGGTTCCGGCCAACGGGACGGCCGGCGACGAGACCGTCGTCGGCCGCCCGGCCTGGCAGGCCGTACTGGTGTGGGTCGGGTTCCCGGTCGCCGGCGCGCTGCTGGGGCTGGGCCTGCGGCCACTGGCCGAGTGGATCCTCGACGTCGACTGGATCCCGGACTTCGGGCTCGCGCACGTGGTCGCGGAGCTGCCGCAGGCGCAGGGCACCATCGGCGCCGTCGTCGCCGTCGTCGCCGGCGTGGTGCTGGGTGTCGTGCTCGCGCTGACCGCGGAAGGCGAGGTGCTGCGGGTCGGCGTCGGCACCGGCCGGGTGAGCCTGACCCGCGACGGCGACACCCGCACGGTCCAGCGCGCGGACGTGCACTCGGTGTTCATGGACGGCAAGGCACTCGTGCTGTTGGGCCGGCACGGCGACGAGCTGGCGCGGGAGCCGTCGGACCTGGCTGCGGCCCGGTTGGAGGCCGCGTTCACCGCGCACGGCTACCCGTGGAGCTCCGCCGATCCGCACCGCGACGCCTACCGTCGGTGGGTTCCCGAGACGCCGGACCTGCCGCCCGGCGCGGACGCGGTCCTGAAGGCCCGGCAGCGGGCGCTCGAGCAGGGCGGGAAGGACGACGCGACGGAGCTGCGCGACGAGCTCGCCCGGCTGGGCGTGGTGGTGCGGGACGAGGACGAGAAGCAGTACTGGCGGCATGCCAGGATAGGTGGATGACCGACGCCTCGACGCCCGCCACAGGAACGCCCGACGCCGAGGTCGTCGACCTCTGCCGCGACCTGCTTCGCATCGACACCTCCAACTTCGGCGACGGCAGCGGACCGGGGGAGCGGAAGGCAGCCGAGTACGTCGCCGAGAAGCTCGCCGACGTCGGCCTCGAGACCACGGTCTTCGAGGCCGCGCCCGGCCGCACCACCGTCGTCACCCGGATCGACGGCGCCGACCCCGCCCGCACCGACGCGCTGCTGCTGCACGGCCACCTCGACGTCGTGCCCGCCGACGCGGCCGACTGGACGCACGACCCGTTCTCCGGCGAGATCGCCGACGAGTGCCTCTGGGGCCGCGGCGCGGTCGACATGAAGGACATGGACGCGATGATCCTGTCCGTCGTCCGCGACCGCGTGCGCACCGGACGGCTGCCGGCGCGGCCGCTGGTGCTGGCGTTCCTCGCCGACGAGGAGGCCGGCGGCGGTCTCGGCGCGCACTGGGCCGTCGACCACCGGCCGGAGCTGTTCGACGGCGTCACCGAGGCCATCAGCGAGGTCGGCGGGTTCAGCGTCACCGTCCGCGACGACCTCCGGCTCTACCTGGTCGAGACCGCCCAGAAGGGCATCGACTGGATGCGCCTGACGGTCGAGGGCCGGGCCGGACACGGCTCCATGGTGAGCACCGCCAACGCGGTCACCGAGCTTGCCGAGGCGGTGGCCCGGGTGGGCCGCTACGAGTGGCCGATCCGGCTCACCCCCACCGCGCGCGCGTTCCTCGAGGAGGCCGGCCAGGCATTCGGCCTCGAGTTCGACCCGGACGACCCCGAGGCGCTGCTGACCGCCCTGGGCGACGCCGGCCGTATCGTCCGCGCCACCCTGCGCAACACCGCCAACCCGACCATGCTGCGCGCCGGCTACAAGCACAATGTCATCCCCGGAAAGGCCGAGGCCTACATCGACGGGCGATTCCTCCCCGGCTACGAGGAGGAGTTCCACGCGACCCTCGACTCCGTCCTGGGACCGGGAGTCAAACGCGAGTCGGTGGTCCACGACATCGCGGTCGAGACGACCTTCGACGGCCCGCTCGTCGAGGCGATGGGCGAGGCGCTGCTGGCCGAGGACCCCGGCGCGCGGACCGTCCCCTACTGCCTGTCCGGCGGCACCGACGCGAAGTCGTTCAGCCTCCTGGGCATCCGCAACTTCGGGTTCGCGCCGCTCCGGCTCCCACCGGGCCTGGAGTTCGCCGGCATGTTCCACGGCGTCGACGAGCGCGTCCCGATCGACGGCCTCCAGTTCGGCGCTCGCGTCCTGGACCGCCTCCTCGACCTCGCCTGAGGCTCGCCGCTAGCCGCGCGCCTCGCCGCGCCCGCCCGCCACCACCCCGAAATGATCACGTTCAGCACGAAAACCCGTGTCGCACCATGCCTGCAATCCTGGTGACGCGCGGGAACGCCTAGTGATGACCCAAGCCCTCCTTGGCTCATAGCGTGGGGCGCACCCGCATGATCTTCCGACGCAGCACGACCTTGCGGGTGCCGTCGGGATTGAGACGCAGGCGAGCGAGCTCCCAGTGGCCGTGCTCCGCGTGCTCGGTGAGCAGGCGGCGGGCGGCGCCACGCGAGGTGTTGCGGGGGAGGAACAGGTGGCGGAACTCGTACTCGGTGGCCTGCGCGAACCGTGACGTGCGACTCGTCACCACCGACCACTCCATTCACGTATCTTGCCATGCCCGCAGCGGGTACGGTCGTGCACTGTGACCACGCCGCCGCACGACATCGAGCGCCTGCAGTCCGCGCTCGACGATCTCACCGACGCCCTGGAAGCCCACCTGCAGGCAAGCCTGGCCCGCACCGGCGAGTCCGATCCGGCCGTGCAGGTCGCCTACAGCAGGTTGCGCAATGTCGCCGACCGCTATGACGACCTGCTGTTCGAGCTGACCGACGAGGTCACCCCCTGGGAGTTCCCGGAGGAACCGCCGACGGACCTGGAGTTCGAGGATCCGTCCAGCGAGCCAGGGCTGGTCGGGGTGCTGGTACGGCGCGACTACGAGATCGACGACACCGACGCGCTGCTGGTGTCCGGCCGCGAGGCCTACGGCGAGCTGTACCCGCGGGACCCGGAGGAGTCCGCCGTCGCTGACGTGTCGCACCCCGGACGCGCCCTGTACCAGATGCTGCACGCCTACGGCGTCGACGGGCTGGACGAGCGGGCCGAGGACGCCGGGCTGCGTCCTCGCGGCGGGACGGTGTGGGTGCAGGCCCTGGTCCCCGGCGACGAGGGCACGCTCACCAGCGACCCGTTCGCGGTGGCCGACGAGGAGCTGCTGGTCTACCGCGTCGACGAGGTCATCCACACCGACGACGAGGTCCCGTGAGCGCTCAGCGGCTCTCCGGGTAGCCGGTCGCGATGGCCGACACCTCATCCAGCGCGGCGCGGATCTCCAGCGGCAGCGCGAGGTCGTCGGCGGCGAGGATGTCGCGCAGCTGGGTGGCCGTGCGGGCGCCGACGACGGCGGCCGTGACACCCGGGCGGTCGCGAACCCACGCCAGCGCAACCTCCAGCGGCAGCGCGTCCAGGCCGTCGGCGGCGGTGCAGACCGCCTCGACGATCTTCGCCGACCGGCCGTCCAGGTACGGGTCGACGAACGGTGCGAAGTGCGTGGTGGCCGCGCGGGAGTCCGCCGGGGTGCCGCTGCGGTACTTGCCGGTCAGCACGCCGCGCCCGAGTGGGGACCACGCGAGCAGGCCCAGCCCCAGCCGGTCCGCGGCTGGCAGCACCTCGCGCTCGATGCCGCGCTGCAGCAGGGAGTACTCGACCTGCGTGGACACCAGGGGCGCCTGGCTGCCGGCGGTCAGCCGCTGCCGCACCGAGGCCGCGGCGGTCTGCCAGCCGCTGTAGTTGGAGACGCCGACGTAGCGGGCCCGGCCGGAGGTGACCGCGTGCTCCAGCGCGCCGAGCGTTTCCTCCAGCGGGACCGCGTCGCTCCAGGTGTGCACCTGCCAGAGGTCGACGTAGTCGAGGTCGAGCCGATCGAGGGAGTCGTCGAGCTGGTCCAGCAGCGCCTTGCGTGAGACGTCGACGACACGCTGCCCGGACGCCCGCGAGATGCCGGCCTTGGTGGCGACGACGAGGTCCGCGCGGGGCACGGCGCTGTCGAGCAGGGCGCCGATGAGCCGCTCGCTCTCGCCGTTGCCGTAGGACGCCGCGGTGTCCAGCAGCGTGCCGCCGGCCTCGGCGAACGCCACGAGCTGCTCGCGTGCGTCATGCTGGTCGGTGTCGCGTCCCCACGTCATGGTGCCGAGCCCGAGCCGTGAGATCGACAGCCCGCTTCCCCCGAGTCGTCGCTGTTCCACGCCGTGAGGCTACCGGGTGGGTGCGCGGGCTCGGGGCCCGGATCGCCGGACGGGTAGAGTCCGCCAGAGTGTCTTCTGGGAGGTGGCGCATGCGGCTGGGGCTCAACCTGGGCTACTGGGGCGGCGGCGACAACGCCGTCAACCTGGCGCTGGCCAGGGAGGCCGAACGGCTGGGCTACAGCGTCGTGTGGGCCGCCGAGGCCTACGGCTCCGACGCGCCGACCGTGCTGGCCTGGGTCGCCGCGCAGACCGAGCGCATCGACGTCGGCAGCGCCGTCATGCAGATCCCGGCACGCACACCGGCCGCCACCGCGATGACAGCGGCCACGCTGGACGCCCTCTCCGGCGGACGGTTCCGGCTCGGGCTGGGCGTATCCGGGCCTCAGGTCTCCGAGGGCTGGCACGGCGTCCGCTTCGACCGTCCGCTGGCCCGCACCCGCGAGTACGTCGACGTCGTCCGGCTCGCCCTGACCCGGCAGCGGCTCACCTACGACGGCGACCACTGGCGGTTGCCGCTCCCGGACGGCCCCGGCAAGGCCCTGCAGCTGACCGTCCACCCGGTGCGCCCGGCCATCCCGCTCTACCTGGCCTCGATCGGGCCGCGCAACCTGGAGCTGACCGGTGAGATCGCCGACGGCTGGCTGGGCGTCTTCTTCGCGCCCGAGCACGCCGCGGAGTCGCTGGACCGGCTGCGCGCCGGACGCGAGAAGGCGGGCGTCACCCTGGACGGCTTCGACATCGTCCCGACGGTGCCCGTCGCGGTCGGCGACGACCCGGAGGCGTGCGCCGCGCCGATCCGCGCCTACTCCGCGCTGTACCTGGGCGGCATGGGCAGCCGCGAGCAGAACTTCTACAACGCGCTGGCGGTCCGGATGGGCTTCGGCGACGCCGCGCGCACCGTCCAGGACCTGTTCCTGGAGCGCAAGCATCGCGAGGCCGCCGCGGCCGTGCCGCTGGAGTTCGTCGACCGCACCGCGCTGATCGGCCCGCCGGAGCGCATCCGCGACCGGCTGCACGCCTACGCCGAGTCCGGAGTGACGACGCTGTCCGTCGCGGCCCACGCGGGCGACCTCGACACGCGCGTCGCGACGCTGCGCACCGTCGCCGAGGCGCTGGACGCCGCCGGGCTGGCGTCGTCGCCGTCGTCATCCTCATGAGCGTCTCGATCAGGTAACGGAGGAGTCGAACAGTCAGATGGAGTGGTTTCAGGCTGCCGTCCTGGGCGTCCTGCAGGGGCTGACGGAGTTCCTGCCGATCTCGTCCAGCGCGCATCTGCGCATCTACCCCGAGCTGTTCGGCTGGGAGGACCCGGGCGCGGCGTTCACCGCCGTCACCCAGATCGGCACCGAGTCCGCGGTGATCCTGTACTTCGCCCGCGACATCGGCCGCATCATCAACGCGTGGTTCCGGTCGCTGTTCTCCGGCTCGCGGTCGTCGAGCACGTCGACGGCGTCGGAGACGGTTCCGGCGGAAACGGTGCCAGCGCGACGCCGGCGGGCCGCGGAGCCGGTGCGCGGGCGCCGTCGCCGGCGCGAGGCTTACGACCCGCAGGATGCTCGCATGGGGTGGTACGTGATCATCGGGACCATCCCGATCGGCGCCATCGGCTTCGTGCTGCGCGATGTCATCGAGGACGACTTCCGCTCGCTGTGGATCATCGGCACGACGCTCGTGGTGCTCGGCGTCATCCTCGGCATCGCCGACCGCGTCGGCCGCAAGGACCGCGCCGTCGCCGAGCTCACCTACCGCGACGCGATCCTCGTCGGCTGCGCTCAGGCGTTGGCGCTGGTCCCCGGCGTGTCCCGGTCCGGCGCGTCCATCAGCATGGGCCTGTTCCTCGGCCTCGACCGCGCGGCCGCCGCCCGGTTCGCGTTCCTCCTGGCCATCCCGGCGGTGCTCGGGTCGGGCATCTTCGAGTGGCCCAGCGCCATGGAGGAGGGCTCGCCGTACGGCACCGGCCCCACCATCCTCGCGACCGTGATCGCGTTCTTCGTCGGCCTCGGCGTCATCGCGTGGTTCCTGTCCTGGCTTGAGCGGCGCTCGTTCGCGCCGTTCATCGGCTACCGGATCGCGCTGGGCCTGTTCACCCTCGGCATGCTGGCGACGGGGACCTGGCTCCCATGATCATCAACGGTTGGCGACGTCATACTGTCGCCAACCGTTGATGATCACGGGGTCGACGACGGCAGCGGGGCGCTTGCGACCCACGGCCACGGGTCGGTGTGCTGCCCGTCCAGCCGGACCTCGAAGTGCAGGTGCGGCCCGGTTGAGTACCCCGTCGACCCGATGTTGCCGATGTACTGGCCCTTCTCGACGCGCTGGCCCGGGCCGACGATGAGGTCGGCCTGGTGGGCGTACATCGTCGTCAGCCGCTGGCCGTTCACCAGGCCGTGGTCGACGATGACCATGTTGCCGTACGCGTTGTTCCAGCCGGCCTCGATGACGGTGCCGGCGTCGGCTGCGTAGATGCGCCCGTCGCCGCGGCCGAAGTCCAGGCCGGTGTGCATCTTCACGTAACCCAGGATTGGGTGCATCCGGGGCCCGTACTCCGACGTCGTCGGGCCGGTGGCCGGGCGGACGAACGTGCCGGTGCCGTAGCCGGGACCGTAGTCGATGGTGGTGAGCAGCTCGCCGACCGCGGTGGACTCCTGCAGCAGCTCCATGTAGCGCTGGTAGTCCTCCAGCTTGGCCTGCTCGGCCGCCTGCAGCGCGGCCTCCACCAGGCTTGTCGTGTTGTCCAGGACCTGCTGGGCGGCGAGCGCTGCCTGCTCGGCCGCCTCGCGGGCGGCCAGCGACTGGCTCGCGGCGTCGGCGCTCTGCTCGCGCTGGCTGCGCTGCGCCTCCAGCCGGGCGTGGGCGTTGCTCAGCTCGGCCTGGTCGACCGCCATCTGCTCCAGCGCGGCGTCACCGGTGCGCAGCATCGCGCGCAGGCCCATGTAGCGGGCGGCGAGCTCGTCGGGCGACTCCGCCGCGAGCACGACGCCCATGGCGCTGAGGTTGTTGCCCTGGTAGGCCTGCCGCGCCAGCGCCCCGAGGGCGTTGCGGGTGGCCTGGGTGCGCGCGTCGAGCTCGTCGATCTCGCGCTGGGTGCGTGCGACGGCCTCGGTGGCGATGGCCAGCTGCTGGCGGGCCTGCTCGTCGGTGGCACGGGCGTCGTCGGCGGCCGCGGAAGCCTCCGCGAACGACGTGCGCGCTGCCTCGAGGTCGCCCATGACCTGCGACAGCAGCCGCTGCGCCTCCGCGACCGCGACCGTCTGCGCGCCGTCGAGGGCCTGCTCGTAGGCCTCGTTCGGGTCGGCGGGTGGGGTGGGC
>NZ_SMKZ01000070.1 GCF_004349065.1 Jiangella asiatica | reverse complement strand
GGGGTGGGCTCGGCGGAGCGGGGCTCAGCGAAGCGGTGGCCGGGCGTCGATCGGCGCCGGCGGAAGCTGCTGGTGCGCGGTCAGCGACAGCAGCGCATGCTCGCCGGACACATGGACATGCCGCCGCCGGGAGCGGTCAGCGGGGTCCGTGCGGTGTCGGGCGAGACGCGGAACATGGGCTCATCATCCGTTCTGGACCATTGGTCTGCAAATCGATAGCCGGCGAATCTCATATCTCGGACGCAGATCGACCGTATGATGAGACGCATCGGGTAGCGGCCCCGCGCGAGCAGCGAAAACCCAGCGGCGCCACACCTCGCAGGCCCGCTACGATAGGCGATCAAGCCGGGTCGCCGCGGGGGCAGGTGTCCCGGCCGGGGGAGCACACCGTGGACACCATCACGACACCCAGACCGGCCCGCCAGCTGCTGGAGCGGGACGTCCACCTGAGCCGGCTACACGCGTGCGTCGAGGCCGCGGTAGCCGGCCGGAGCCGCGTGGCCCTGGTCAGCGGACCGGCGGGGATCGGCAAGACCAGCCTGGTGCGCGAGCTGCGCGACGCCGTCGGCCGGCACCGCGTGCTGGCCGGCGGGTGTGACGACCTGCGCACACCACGCACGCTCGGACCGCTGCGCGACGCCGCGCGGGGGACCGGCGGTGCGCTGGAGGCCGCGCTGGCCGCGGGCGAGGCCGGTGACGCCGTCTACGACGCCGCGGTCGCCGAACTGGCCGGCCGTGAGGCCACCGTCCTCGTCGTCGAGGACGTGCACTGGGCCGACGACGCAACCTTGGACCTGCTGCGTCACGTCGTACGCCGGCTCGACGCCGTTCGGGCGGTCCTCGTGCTGACCTACCGCGACGAGTCCCTGTCGATCAGCCACCCGCTGCGACCGCTGCTGGCTGCCGCCGGCTCCGGCCCGGTGGAACGTCTCACGCTGGAGCCCCTGTCGCTGACCGCGGTCGAGGCGCTGGCCGCCGGCACCGGTCGCGATCCCGCCGAGGTGCTGGCGCTCACCGGCGGCAACCCGTTCTACGTCACCGAGGTGCTGGCCGCCGATGGCGACGGCGTACCGGCCAGCGTCGTCGATGCCGTGCTGTCCCGGGTGCAGCGGCTCGACCCGTCGAGTGTGGCGGTCCTCGAGCAGCTGTCCGTGATGACCGCGGCCGCCGACGGCGACGTCGCCCGCGCGCTGGTCGGCGACCGCCCCGGCGCGCTGGCCGAGGCCGAGGCGTCCGGCGTGGTCGAGCTAGCAGCCACGGGGGTGGCGTTCCGGCACGAGTTGGCCCGCCGCGCCGTGGAGGGCAGCCTGACCGAGGCCCGGCGGCGCGAGCTCAACGCCGCGGTGGTGCACGCACTGTTCTCGGCCGGCGAGCCGGACCCGGACCGGCTGGTCCACCACGCCGCAGAGGCCGCCGACGTCGCGACGGTGCTCGGTCACGCGCCGTCGGCCGGGCGCCAGGCGGCGCGGGCCGGCGCGCACCGGCAGGCGCTCGCGCACTTCGAGGCCGCGCTGCCGTACGCCGAGCGGCTGCCGGTCGGCGATCGGGCTGCGCTGCTGGACGACTACGCGTGGGAGCTGCACATCGCGCACCGCTTCCACGAGGCCGTGCGCGCCGGCCGGCAGGCGGTCGAGCTGCGCGAACGGGTCGGCGACCCGGTGCTGCTGGGCGGCACGCTGCTGCGGCTGTCGCGGCAGCTCTACACGGCCGGCGACACCGGTGCCGCGCAGGCGGCGGTCGAGTGGGCGGTCCGGATCGCCGAGGCCACCGGCTACCCGCCGCTGTATGCGTCCGCGGCCTGTGAGCGAGGCACCATGCTCGCGCTCACCGGTGCCTCCGGCGACGCCGTGGACGTCTTGGGCGCGGCGCGCCGGCTGGCCGTCGACGCCGGCCGCGGCGACCTGGCGGCACTCTGCCTGAACTACCGCGGCATCGCGCGGTGCGACCTCGGCGACACCGGCGGCCTGGACGACCTGCGGGAGAGCCTGGCCGCCGCCACCGCGAACGGCGCCCACGAGTGTGCCGCGCGGGCCTACACCAACCTCGCCGAGCTGCTGTACCGGTACGGGCGCTGGGACGAGCTGGACGCCTGCCTGCGTCGCGGCATCGGCTACGTCGGCGAGCGAGGGTTCTGGTCACACGGCTACAACCTGCAGGTGCACCGCGCGCTGCTGCTCCTGCGCCGCGGTGACTGGGACGGCGCCGAGCGGCTGCTGCGCCCGAAGGTCGACGACCCCGACGACCCCGGCATGCTCTACGTCTACAGCGTCCCGCCGCTGGCCCGGCTGCTGGCCCGCCGCGGTGACCCGGCGGCCGAGGAACTGCTGGCCGCGGCGTGGGAGCGCGCGGTACGACACCGGTCCCTGATCGGCCTGGCCTACGCCGGCACCGCCTACGTCGAGTGGGCGTGGCTCGTCGGCCGGCCAGCCGTTGCCGCCGGCGTGCGCGACGCCGTCGCCCGCCGGTGGCCGCGCGGTGCGGGCCTGCTCCGCGGCGAGCTGGAGCGCTACCTCGCGCGGGCCGGCGTCGGCGGCGGTGCGTACGACGGCTGCCCGGAACCCTACGCCGCCGGGCTGCGTGGCGACTGGCGGTCGGCGGCGGCTGGTTGGGAACGGCTCGGTGACCGCTACGAGCAGGCGCTGGAGCTGGCGGAGTCAGGGCAGGTCGAACCGACGCTGTCGGCGCTGCGCCTGCTCGACGAGCTCGACGCCGTGCCCGCCGCAGCGCTGGTGCGCCGCCGGCTGTCCGAGCTGGGCGTGACCGGCATCCCGCGCCGGGCCCGGGCCGCCACCCGAGGCCATCCGGCCGGACTCACCGAGCGCCAGGCCGACGTGCTGACGCTGCTGACGGACGGGCTGACCAACGCCGAGATCGCCGATCGCCTGGTCGTCTCGGTCCGCACCGTCGACCATCATGTTTCCGCGATACTCGGCAAGCTCGGGGTCGCCACCCGGCGCGAGGCCGCCGCGGCGGCCCGCAGCCGCGGCTTGGTCACCGGCTTCGACGTGCCGCGGGCGGCGTCCCGGGCGCGATCCCTCGTGCCACGACAGCCGTCGGTCGGTATGGGCAGCTCGCCACGCTGAGATGGGCAACGGACACCGATGCCGAGGCTGTGCCGGATCGGCGATGCTCGCCCGGATTGTCCATCGAACGGGGGAGCAGGACGTGACGAGCACGAACGAGAGACCAGGCGTGGCGCCGGCGCTGATCGATGCACTGCGGGAGACCGTGACCGGACGCGTGGTGGCGCCCGGCGACGAGGACTGGGCGATGCAGCGGCTGGGCTGGAACCTGGCCGTCGACCAGCAGCCGGCCGCCGTCGTCCACGTGGAGACCATCGACGACATCGTGGCCGCGGTCCGCTTCGCACGCGACCGAGGGCTGTCGGTGGCCGCGCAACCGGTCGGGCACGGCGCCACGAACGCCGTCGACGGGGCCATCATCCTGCGTACCGGCGCGCTGAAGAACCTGCGGGTCGACCTCGATGCCGGTACCGCGACGGTCGGCGCGGGCGTGCGCGCCCGCGAACTGAGCGCGGCGCTGAACGGGTCCGGCCTGTGCGGCCTGCCGGGCAGCTCCGGCGACCCGACCGTCGTCGGCTACACGCTCGGCGGCGGGCTCAGCTGGTTCGGGCGCAAGTACGGCCAGGCGGCCAACCGGGTGCGCCGGTTCGAGGTTGTCACCGCCGACGGCGTGCTGACCTCGGTGACCGCCGCCTCCGATCCCGACCTGTTCTGGGCGCTGCGCGGCGGCGGCGGCGACTTCGCGATCGTCGCGGAGATGGAGATCGAGCTGGCACCGCTGCCCGACCTCTACGGCGGCAAGCTGGTGTGGCCGGTCGGCGAGGCCCGTGCGGTGATGAAGGCCTTCACCGAGGTGACGGCCACCGCGCCGGAAGAGCTGACGTTGTGGGCGTGGCTGCTGAACCTTCCGGACGTGCCCATCGTGCCCGAGCCGCTGCGCGGGCGCTGGGCCGTCGCCGTCGACACCGCCTTCATCGGGACCGCCGAGCGTGCGGAGGAGCTGATCGCACCGATCCGGGCGGCCGTGTCGACGCCGATCGCGGGCCAGCTGGGCCCGTTGACGCTGACCGAGCTGGCCGCTGTCGCCGCTGAGCCGGACGACCCGATTCCTGGCATGATCGACACCGTCCTGCTGAACCGGCTGGACGACGAGGTCCTGGACGCATTCCTTGCAGCCGTGGCACCGGGCGAACCGTCCGCGGTGGCGATGTACGAGATCCGGCACCTGGGTGGCGCGCTGGCGCGGCCGGGCGATGGGGACGGTGCCGCCGGCCACCTCGACGAGCCGTACCTGCTGATGTTCGGCGGCTTCCTCCCGGTGCCCGAGCTGGCGGTGCCGCTTGCCGCCGGCATGGACGCGCTGCGGTCGGCGATGGCGCCGTACGCGAGCGGACGGGTCCCGGCGAACTTCAGCGAGGACCCGGGGGTGGACCGGCTGTACCCGCCGGCGGTCCTGGAGCGGCTGCGGGTCATCAAGCAGGAGCGCGACCCCGACGGCGTGATCCGCGGCAACCACCCGGTGGCTGCCGTCGTCGTCGCCTCCTAGGGGCCGGCCCGACGACATCCGAAGGGCTGACCCACGGATCGGGGCGCCGCCACCCCCAGCGGGTGGCGGCGCCCCGTCGGTCCATTCAGCGGGTCGGCCTCAGCGGACCGGTTCGGGGCCGGGCTCATCTGCCGTTGCGTCCAGGTCGAGCACCGAGATGCCGGTCGCGGCGTTGGCGCCGTGACCGATCCGCTCGTAGACGTCGGGCCGGGACGAACGCAGGTACAGCGCCCACAGCACGCCGATCAGGGCGACCACGACGTACAGGCCGGGCAGGATCCAGCGCTGCGCCGCGTCGCTGGGCACGCCGATCAGCATGTCGTAGTTGGCCACCGCCACTATCACCACGATCACCAGCAGGATCGTCGCCAGCACGGGCGCGATGACGCGCCGCCACGGTGCCTCGCCGGACGGGTGCCGGTTGAAGAACGACAGCACTCCGACCGACGTGACCGCCACCAGCAGCAGCACGCCGAACCCGCCCGTCGTGCCCGCGTAATAGAAGAGCTCCACCAGCGGGTCGAGGTCGAAGAGCGCGTAGATGACGATGACGGCCAGGCCGATGACGCTCTGGATGACCGACGCCACGACCGGCGCGCCGGACATCGGGGAGGTGCGGCCCAGCGCGGCCGGCAGCACCCGCTCGCGGCCCAGCGCGAACCCGTACCGGGCGCAGGTGTTGTGGAACGAGATCATCGCGGCCAGCACCGACGTCACGAACAACGTCTCGCCGATGTCGACCCAGGTGCCGCCCAGGAACATGTCGGCCAGGACGAAGATGGTCCCGGAGGAGTTCTCCTGGGTGAACGCGACGATCTGGTCCGGGCCGGTGGCGACGGACATCGCCCACGACGACAGCAGGTACACCGCGCCGATGACGGCGATCGAGATGTAGGTGGCAAGCGCGATGGTGCGGCGCGGGTTGC
This sequence comes from Jiangella asiatica, assembly GCF_004349065.1. Classification (GTDB taxonomy): domain Bacteria; phylum Actinomycetota; class Actinomycetes; order Jiangellales; family Jiangellaceae; genus Jiangella; species Jiangella asiatica. The sequence continues at coordinate 21,576 of NZ_SMKZ01000070.1, read as the reverse complement.
GCGACTCCTCGGAGTACACCACCGACGCCTCGAAACCGACGAAGCCCAGCACGGCCAGGGCGAGGATGGCGCCGGCGCCGGACTCGAACAGGTTGCTGACGTTCAGCGTGTCGAAGGTGACCTCGCCATTGGCCGGGTTGCCGAGGTTGGCCAGTGCGTAGACGAGGATGACCGCGACCTCGGCCAGCAGCAGGACCGCCAGCACCCGGCCGTTGATGTCGACCCGCAGCACGCCGAGCACGCCGACGATGACCCAGGCGACCAGAGCGATGACCCACCACTCCAGCGAGATGCCGAACCACCGGTCGATGGTCGGCGCGGCGGCGACGCCGATGATGCCGTACAGGCCGACCTGGAGCATGTTGTAGGCGAGCAGCGCCATGTAGGCCGCGGCGACGCCGACCGGGCGTCCCAGACCGTGCGTGACATAGGTGTAGAACGCGCCGGCGTTGGTGACGTGTCGCGACATCGCCACGTACCCGACGCTGAACAGCGCCAGCAGCGCCGCGATCGCGACGAACGCGATCGGCAGCCCGATGATGCCGGTGACCGCGAAGCCGGTCGTGACGACGCCGGCGACAACAGTCAGCGGGGTGGCGGCGGAAAGGACGAAGAAGACCACGGCGGGGACGCCGAGTCGGTTGTGCGCGAGGGTCCGGGAGACGCTGTCGGCCCCCAGTCGGCTCGAATGGGACACGAGGGACTCCTTGGTGTACGGGGTACGGAGGTCGTGGCAGTGGCACCAGGAGACGCCGCGGCCGTCGTACTCATCGGTGTTCTCATCTGTGCGGGCTGAGGGTGGCGTCACCCACAGCGGCTTCGGTGTGCGCCAGCACCTCGCGCAGCGACATCGGCAGGGAGCCGACCGCCGCGGCGATGTGGCGCATGGTTACCGCGTCGCCGTCCCACCACACCTGCTTGGTGAACCCCGTGACGGCGACCAGGCCGGCGAGCATCGCGTCGCCGAAGTCGAGCGGGTCACCGCGGTCGACCTTGCCGTACAGGCGGTCGGTCGGCCACGCGGCGACCTTCGGATCGACCGGCAGGTAGCGCACGCTGTTGCGCCACAGCCGCCGGCTGGTCTCCGGTTCGATCTGGCCGGCGCGGGTGAGACGCACGGCCACTCGCTCCACCGCGCCCTGCGACAGGTACGCCAGCCAGGTGCGCAGCGACCGGTTGTGCTGGTCGGCCGACAACTGGCGCAGGATGCGGTATCCCAGGTCGTCGTCGGGCGGATCGGCCCCGGTCAGCGACAGGGTCCCGGACGCGACATGAAGATTCTTGTTGAGGATCAACTCGCCCACCAACGCGCCGGCCAGGCCGAGGCCCGCGGCGCGGGCATTCAGCCGCAAACGGCCGTTCCCGACGTCGTGGACGATGAAGTAAAAGTCATCTGCCAGCGGCACCCCGACCACGCCCCCAGCCCAGGTGCGGTTTGCGCTGTGCCCCTATCCCATCCACGCGGGGTAGTTTGTCGACGTTCGCCCGATAAGACAAGGGGGCCTGCATAACGGTAATGTGTCGAGCGGCTTTGACGCCTTACATAGCTCCTTGCGCCCGGTTATGTCTTGACTGGGTCGAGCCCGGCCGGGAATGTTGGCGTTTGTGACCGTCACACCCGTGCACACGCACCCCCTGCAGCGGCTGACCGCCGACGAGATTCGCGCGGCCCGTTCGCTCTTCGACGACCACGGCCTCGTCCGCCCGGACACCAAGTTCGCCCTGCTGGCGCTGGAGGAGCCGGACAAGCTGACCGTGCTCGGCCACGCGCCCGGCGACCCGGTCGACCGGCGGGTCCGCGCCGTCCTCCTCGACCTCGCGACCGGCGCGGTCCGGATCGCCGTCGCGTCGCTCACCAGGCTCGCGGTCGACTCCGTCGTCGACGTCGACCCGGCCGTCGACGGCCAGCCGCCCATCCTGCTGGAGGAACTCGTCACCGTCGACGAGATCGTCAAGGCGGACCCCCGTTGGCGTGAAGCGATGGCCAGGCGCGGCATCACCGACCTGGACCTGGTGCGTCCGTGCCCGCTGTCGGCCGGCAACTTCGGCCTGGACGGCCACCGCGGCCGGCGCGTCCTGCACGTCCTGTCGTTCCTGCAGCACCGGCCCGAGGACCACCCCTGGGCGCACCCGATCGACGGCGTCGTCGCCTATGTCGACCTCATCGAGAAGCGGGTCATCGAGCTTGTCGACCACGAGGTCATGCTGGTGCCGGAGGAGGAGGCGAACCACGACGACCCCGCCTACACCGGGCCGCCGCGCACGTCGCTGAAGCCGATCGAGATCACCCAGCCGGAGGGCCCAAGCTTCACCGTCGAGGACGACGTCGTGACCTGGGAGAACTGGACCTTCCGGGTGGGCTTCGACCCGCGCGAAGGGCTCGTCCTGCACCAGCTGTCCCTGCGCGACGGCGACACCGTCCGGCCCGTCGTCTACCGCGCGTCGCTGGCGGAGATGGTGGTCCCGTATGCCGACCCGAGCCCCGTCCGGTTCTGGCAGAGCTACTTCGACGCCGGCGAGTACCTGCTCGGGCAGCAGGTCAACTCGCTGCGCAACGGGTGCGACTGCCTCGGCGAGATCCACTACTTCGACGCCGTCCTCGCCGACGGCGACGGCAACCCACGCGACATCCCGAACGCCATCTGCCTGCACGAAGAGGACTTCGGCGTGCTGTGGAAGCACACCGACATCTTCACCGAGTCGATGGAGACCCGCCGGCAGCGCCGACTGGTGATCTCGTTCTTCGTCACCGTCGGCGTCTACGACTACGGCTTCTACTGGTACCTGTACCTCGACGGCACCATCCAACTCGAGGTCAAGGCCACCGGCGTGGTGTTCACCTCCGCCTACCGCCCGGACAGCCCGTACGCCTCGGAGGTGGCGCCCGGACTCGGCGCGCCGTTCCATCAGCACCTCTACTGCGCCCGTCTCGACATGATGGTCGACGGTCTCGTCAACAGCGTCGACGAGCTCGAGGTGGCGCCGGTGCCCGTGGGGCCCGACAACCAGTACGGCAACGCCTTCACCCGCCGCGTGACCAGGCTACGGACGGAGTCCGAGGGCGCCCGGACCGCCGACCCGCTGGCGGGGCGCACCTGGCGCGTCTCCAACGCCGACCGCACCAACCGCCTGGGCCAGCCGGTCGCGTTCGAGCTGCGTCCCGAAGGCCGCCCGACCCTGCTGGCCGACCCGTCCTCGGCCACCGCCCGCCGCGCCGCCTTCGCCACCAAGGCGCTGTGGGTCACCCGCTACGATCCCGCCGAGCGCCACCCTGCCGGCGATCTGATCAACCAGCACCCCGGTGGCGCGGGGCTGCCCGAGTTCATCGCCGCCAACCGGCCGATCGAACATCAGGACATCGTGCTGTGGCACACGTTCGGCGCGGTCCACTTCCCGCGGCCGGAGGACTGGCCGGTCATGCCAGTCGAGTACTGCGGCTTCACCTTGCGCCCGGTCGGCTTCTTCGACCGCAACCCCACCCTGGACGTCCCGGAGAGCACCAGCCACCACTGCGCCCACGATTGATCACGTCGAGCCGGCCGAGGCAGGCTTCTCCGCCGAGGACGGGCATGGGCATGGGCGCGGGTGGTTGCGCGAGGCCGATCCGACGGCGATCCCGCTGACACGGTCAGGCCGGGAGCGCATAGATTCCCGCCCGTGGTCCGTCCTCGGGTATGAGGGCGGACGCGACGGGAGGGGCTGGCGTGGACGTGGAAGCCGAGGAGCAGTTCCGGCGGTTCGTCGAGGGCCGGTCGCTGGCGCTGCTGCGCACGGCGTACGCGCTGACCGGTGACCGGCACACCGCCGAGGACCTCGTGCAGGGCGCGCTGGCGAAGCTGTTCCGGCACTGGCGGACGGTCGACGACCCAGAGGGCTACGTCCGTCGGATCATCTACAACGACCAGGTCAGCAGCTGGCGGCGGCGCCGGACGGTACGGGAGGAGCCGGTCGAGGACGTGCCGGAGCGTGCCGTGTCGGACGGCAGCGCCGAGGTCGACGGCCGGCTGGACATGACCAGGCTCTTGAGCATGCTGGCTCCCCGGCAGCGGGCGGTGCTGGTGCTGCGCTACTACGACGGGCTGACCGAGCGGGAGATCGCGACGGCGCTGGGCTGCTCGATCGGCAATGTGCGCAGTCAGACCTTCCGCGCCCTTGCCCGGCTGCGCACCCTCGCGCCCGAGCTGACCACTGCCGTCCCCGCCGCCCCGACCATCGAGGGAGCGTGACGATGGATCTCCAGGAACTGCTCCGCGAGAGCGTCGACGGCCAGGTGCGCGACGTCCCGGCCGGGTTCGCCGACGGCGCCATCCGGCGGGTCCGCCGGCGCCGGACCCGGGTGGCGCTCGCCTCGGTCGCCGGAGCGATGCTGGTTGGCGCGGCCGCGGCCACCTTCGCGATGATCGGGCCGGCCGAACCCGACCGCAATGACGGCGCTCCCGCCGATCGTTCGTCCAGCGGCTACGACGTCGATCTCGCGGCGCTGCCGGACGGGCCCGCGCCGGCCTTGCCGTGGTACGCCGACGGGCACCTGCACATCGACAACACCGCCACCGCGTTCGACGTCGAGTTCGCCGCCGTCTCCCTGTACCGCGTGGCCGGTGGGTTCGTCGTCCTGGCCACCGAGCCCAACGGCCGCGGCGCCGGTGATCCGCGGGCGCGGACGCTCTACTCCGTTCGCGAGGGCGGCGCGCCGGTGACGCTGGCGAGCGGTCCGATCCGCGGGGTGGCGGTCGCGGGGCTGTCCGGGCAGGCCGCCGTCAGCACGGCGGACACGGTCAGCGTCGTCGACGTGGCCACCGGCACGGTGCTGTACGCGCTGGAAACCCCGGATGACGAGACGACACCGGTGGGCTTTCTCGACGGCGAGCGCGTGCTGCTGCGCACCGGCACCGGTGCGCTGCTCACCTGGGACGTGGGCGGCGGCTACGCGCGCTACTTGGAGGACCGCGCGATCGATCGCCTGTCCTCGGCCGGCGGGCCGGCGGTACTCGCGCCCGGCGGGCGGCTGCTTGCGATCACACCATCGGCGACCGCGACGGATGTCCTCGACACCGGTACCGGCCACGTGCTCTGGAGCCGTCCGCCGGCCGTGCTCACCTTCTCGCCCGACGGCCGGTACGCGGCGCTCCTGGAGGCGCCGGTGCCGCCTGGGGTGATCCCGTCGGACCTGGACGGCGCCGAGCCCGGCGACCTGCTCGAGCGCAACGGCCCGACCGTGACGGTGACCCAGGAGATGCTCGACACTGTCGCTGAGCATCCCGACGACTGGGAGAAGGTGCGGCATGTGGTGATCATGGACGCGCGGACCGGCGCGGAGGTCCGCCGCCTCACCGCCGAGAACGCGGAGAACCTCCGCTGGGAGACCGGCACGAGCGTGGTGTTCGGTGCGTACCGCGACGGCGAGGAGGCGGCGCTGATCAGGTGCTCCGTCGACGGAGCGTGCGAGTTGACCACGCAGCCGCGGGAGGTCGTGGGCGAGCCTGGTGTCGACGGCAACCCGTATCTTCTGGGCGACACACCGTGACCGATGAGCGCCGGCTGCCCGATCCGGCGGTGGTGGTCCTGGTCGGCGCGTCGGGTGCGGGGAAGTCGTGGTGGGCGCGGCAGCGCTACCGGGCCCAGGAGATCGTGTCGTCGGACGAGCTGCGCGGCGTGGTCGGCAGCGGCCGGAACGACCTCGACGCGACCACGGACGCGTTCGAGGTGCTGGACCGCATCGTGGTGGCCCGGACCAGGCGCGGGCTCACCACCGTCGTGGACACGCTGGGGTTGGACGCGCAGCGGCGGCGCGGCTACCTCGAGCTGGCCCGCGGGGTGGGGCTGCCGGCGGTGGTGGTGCGGTTCGACACGCCGGCCGCGGTGTGCCGCGAGCGCAACGCCGCCCGCGATCGGCCGGTGCCGGCGCCGCAGCTGGCCGGCCAGCTCAGGAGGGCACGTGACGTCGCTGGCGAGCTGGCGGCGGAGGGCTGGGACGCGGTCGTCACCGTCGTCGCGGCCGGCGACCCGGACCGGGGCCCGTCGACGACGGCGTCCGGCGCGGCTCCGACGCCGGCGAGCGCCGCGCATTCGCCGGCGGGCGCCGCGGCCGCACCCGGGCTGGACCGCGAGGTCGTGCTGCAACTGTCCCGGTTCCCGTGGGGTGCCGACCCGACAGCGTGGCTTCGCCGGATGGCGCTCGCCGCGGACCAGGCCGGCTTCGCGGGCCTGGCGCTGATGGACCACCTCATCCAGATCCCGCAGGTCGGCCGGGCGTGGGATCCCATCCCGGAGACGTTCACCACCCTCGGCCTGCTGGCGGGCCTGGACACCCGGCTGCGCCTGGGCACGCTGTGCACACCGGTGACCTTCCGCCCCGGCGGCACCATCGCGAAGGCGGTGGCGACGCTCGACGTGCTCAGCGGCGGCCGGGCGTTCGTCGGCATCGGCGCCGGCTGGTGGGAGCGCGAGCACGCCGCGTTCGGCCTGCCGTTCCCGGCACCGGGGGAGCGCCTGGACCAGCTGGCGGCCGCGGTCGAGACGATGCGGGCGCTGTGGGCCAGCGGCACCAAGCCCTACGCCGGCGCGCACGTCACCCTGCCCGAGACCACCAGCTACCCGCGCCCGGCCGGGCTGCCGCGGATCGTCGTGGGCGGCAGCGGTGACCGGACGCTGAGGCTGGCCGCCGAGCTCGGCGATGCCTGCAACCTGCGCACCGGCGACGGGTTCGACGAGCGGTTCGCGGTGTTCGAGCGGCACCGCGAGCGCTCCGGGCGCGACGTCGACGTCACCGTGCTGGACCTGCCGGTCGTGGGCCGCGACCGGAGCGACGTCTGGCGCCGAGTGGAGCGGCTGCGCGGCACCACCCCGGCGGCCAGGTTCGCCCGGCGGCGCCACGCCGCTACCGTCGAGGACACCGTGCGCCGGTACGCCGAGCTGTTCGACCGCGGCGTCCGGACGATCTTCGTCGCCCTGCCGGACCTGGAGGACGTCGACGACGTGCTCGCGCTGGCGCCGCTGACCGGAGCCTGATCGACGGGGGCTGAGATCAACCGGCTGAGATCAGCCGCTTGGCCAGGTTCGTGATGGGTTCGGACGTTCCCTCCGGGTAGTTGCTCATGATCGCCCAGGTCCACCCGGTCTCGGGATAGGCCTCGACGCTCGCGGACGCTCCGAAGATGCTGCCCCCGCCGAGCCCGAACGACCACTGCCCGTCGGCCAGCCCGGCGATGGGCCCGTACGCCTGATAGCCCAGCCGCGGCGCCGCAGGCGCCTCGGAGGACGACGGCGGCGACGGCTCCTCCGGCTGCTCCTCCGGCGGCGGGCCGCCCTGCGGCAGCGGCCGCTTCGCGCCGACCGTGAGGTCACGGAACTCGGGCGAGAGCAGGTCGTCGCCCCAGAGCGCCCGGGCGAAGCGGTCCAGGTCGGCGCAGGTGGAGTGGGCATCGCCGGCCGGGGTGCCAATGAAGAGGCTGTCATCGATGTTGTCCTCCCACGCGCCGTCGTCGTTCTTCGCGTACGGCCGCGCGATGCGCCGGTCCTCCAGCCACTCCGGCATGGTGTAGAAATCCGTGCTGGCCATGCCGGCCGGCTCGAAGACGTTCGCGCGGACGTAGTCGTGGTAAGACAGGTCGGACGCCTTCGCCACGGCGAGGCCGAGAAGGTGGAAGCCGGCGTTGCTGTACACCATCGAGGCGCCGGGCGGGAGCTCCGGAACCGGCAGCTGCCGGATGAAGTCCAAGGTCCCCTCCATCACCTCCTCCGCGCTGCTCCAGCCGCGCGCCGCCTCCGGATAGCCCGGCGCCGACTGGTAGTTGCCGAGGCCCGAGGCGTGCGTGAGCAGGTCGTGCAGGGTGACCCGCTCGGCGATCTGCGGAGCGAGGCCGTCGACGTACGCGCCGATGAGGTCGGTGTACCTCAGGGCGCCCCGCTGGGCCAGGTGGGCGACGGCGACCGCGGTGAACAGCTTGGTCAGCGAGGCGGTGGCGAAGATCGTGTCCTTGCCGTTGCGGACGGACTCCTCCTTGTTCGCCATGCCGTACGAGCGGGACAGGATCGTCGTCCCGTGCCGCTTGACCAGCAGCGTGCCGGAGAACTGGTCCGCGGCCGCCAGCTCGGCGACGAGTTCGTCGAGCTCACCGCCCGGTTGGAGTCCCGCCGGGATCCGCCCGCTCCAGGACGTGGAGTCGTTGGAGGAGGAGCCGCTGGACGAGGACGCGGCGGCAGCCGCCGCCGCGGCGGAGCCGGTGAGGGCGGCCGCGCCCGCGGCCACCGGAATCGCGCCCAGAAGGCCGAGCGCCGAGCGCCGGTTCATGGTCATCGGGAGTCACCTTTCCGTTCGACAGAGTCGGTGACACCAGATGTACGGGCCGGCCGGTCTGGCGGGCCGATCGCCGAACCATATCCCGGCCATACGCCGCGGCCGGAATACTGGGCGGGTGCGCGTGCTGCTCGTGGAGGACGAGGAACCGCTGGCCGGGTACATCGCGGTGGGGCTGCGGAAGGAGGGCCTCGCCGTCGATGTCGCCTACGACGGCCGCACCGCGCTGGACAAGTGCGACGTCACGCCCTACGACGTCGTGGTGCTCGACCGCGACCTGCCCGAGGTGCACGGCGACACCGTCTGCCGGCAGCTGGCCGAGCGCGGCACGGCGCGGGTGCTCATGCTGACCGCCTCCGACGCGGTGGAGGACCGAGTCGGTGGGCTCGCCCTGGGTGCGGACGACTACCTGGGCAAGCCGTTCGCGTTCTCCGAGCTGGTCGCACGAGTGCGAGCGCTCGGCCGGCGCAACACCCCCGCCCGACCGCCGGTGCTGCGCGCGGCCGACGTGGTGCTCGACCCGTCCCGGCGCACGGCCGAGCGGGCCGGCCGGACCCTGCAGCTGACACCGAAGGAGTTCGGCGTCCTCGAGCAGTTGTTGGCAGCCGGCGGCGACGTCGTCAGTGCGGAGACCCTGTTGGAGAAGGTGTGGGACGAGTACGCCGATCCGTTCACCAACGCCGTGCGGATCACCGTCGGGACCCTGCGCCGCAAGCTCGGTGACCCGCCGTTCATCGAGACGGTGGTCGGCGCCGGGTACCGGATCGCCGGATGAGAGCGGTGCGGCTGTCCGCTCGCGCCCGGCTCACGGTCATCTACACCGGCCTGGTGCTGGTCGCCGGCGTCGCCGTGATCGGCCTGACCTACGTGCTGACCGAGCAGGACCTGGACCGACGCTCGCACCTCGTCCTGCTCGAGCCGGGTGACGACCCAGGGCCGCCGCCGGCGGAGGACCTGGCGGAGCTGGCCGAGCAGGTCCAGGCGGCGACCCGCGACGACCTGCTCGCCCAGGCCGCGATCGGCCTCGCGGTGGTGACGGTACTGGCGGCCGTGCTCGGCTGGCTGCTGGCGGGCCGGGTGCTGCGGCCGATCCGGTCCATCTCGGCGGCCGCGCGCCGGCTGTCCGCGGAGAACCTGTCCGAGCGGGTCCCGGTGACGACGCCGGCGGACGAGCTCGCGGCGCTGGCGGCCACGATCAACGGCATGCTCGACCGCATCGAGGGCGGCGTCGCCGAACGCGACCGTGTCCTCGACGGGCAGCGGATGTTCGCCGCCAACGCCGCTCACGAGCTGCGCACGCCGCTGACCACCATGCGCACCGCCATCGACGTCACCCTGGCCGGGGAGCCCAGCCGGGCCGAGCTGATCGCGATGGCCGGCGACATCCGCACCGCGGTCGCGCGCAGCCAGCGGACCCTCGACGGGCTGCTCGCGCTGGCCCGCAGCCAGGCCGGCCTGGGCGAGCCGCGCCCCGTCGACCTGGCCGGCGTGGTGGCGGCGGTGCTCGACGGCGCCGCGTCGAGCACCGCCGCGCACGGTGTCGAGCTGGACCGGGCACTGCGGCCGGCCCGCGTCGACGGTGACCCGGTCCTGCTGGAGCGGTTGGCCGGCAACCTCGTCGACAACGCCGTCCGCTACAACGAGCCCGGCGGCTGGGTCCGGGTGACGACGGGCGTCGAGGCAGGGACGGAGCCGGCGGTTGTGCTGCGGGTGGCCAACACCGGCCGTCTCGTCGCGCCGGAGGACGCCGCTGGGTTGCTCGAACCGTTCGTGCACGGCGAATCGCACCGCACCCGCACCGACGGCGGTGTTGGCCTGGGACTGTCGATCGTGCGAGCGATCGTGGAGGCACACCACGGCGAGATCACGGTCGCGGCCCGCCCCGCCGGCGGCCTCGACATCACGGTCAGCCTCCCGTCCCCTTGATCATGGGGGAGTAGCCACCCGCGAGCGGTCAGTCGGCAAGGAAGGTCACGACCGTCGCCGCGAGCGCGGCCGGGTCCGCGATGTGTGCCATGTGGCCCTGGCCGTCCAGCACCCGCACCGTGGCGTCCGGCAGCGCGGCCGCGACGACGTCGGGGTCGCACCGGATCGCCTCCGGACTCTCACCGCCGACGATCAGCAACACCGGCATGGTGAGCCGGGCGGCCTCGGCCGGGTCGAAGATGTGGCTGGCGAACGCGCGCACCTCCCGCGGGACGGTGTGTGCCGCGGCGACCCGGAGCGGCCAGGTGGGCCCGGCCGCGACCGTGTCCACCTCGTCGTCGGACAGCAGCACCATGTCGCGGAAGAACGCCCGCAGCGCGTCCTCCGGCCGCCCCGACGCGAGCAGCCCCTCCACCCGGCGCAGCACGTCGTCAGGGAGGCGGCGGTGTTCCGCGCGCGGTGCCGGCCAGCCCTCGTAGAGCACGAGCCGGCGGACGTGGCGGGAGCGCGACAGCGCCGCCCCGCAGGCGACCTCGCCGCCGAAGGAGTGGCCGAGCAGGTCGACCTGGGTGCCGGCGGACGCCGCGGCCGCGGCGACCACGGCGGCCACGTCGGCGAACTCCCGCTCCAGCGCGTAAGCGGGTCCGTCCCCGCTGTCGCCGCGGCCGCGCCGGTCGACGGCGTGGACGGTGGCGTGCGGCTCCAGCAGCGGCACCACGAACCGCCAGCTGGTGTGGTCGCTCGTCGTGCCGGGCACGAGGACCAACGGGCGGCCGGCCCCGGAGACGTGGACCGCGATGCTGGTGCCGTCTGGCGTGGTGACGATGGTGCGTCCGGCCAGGATGCTGCGTGTCGTCATGGTGCCCCCATTCGCTCGGCCCACCGCCGTGCGCGGTGTGGTCGAGTCCAGGCTGGCGCGGGCCGGGGGTGGCCGGCATCGGTAGAGCTGCCTATTCGGCTGGTCGGCCTGGTCCACCTACTCGACGAGCCGGTGGCGGACGGCGAACAGCGTGGCGGCGGCCCGACTGGACACATCGATCTTGGCGTAGACGTGCTGCACGTGGTGCTCGGCGGTGCGGCGAGAGATGACCAGACGGGTCGCGATCTCGGCGTTGCCGCAGCCCAGGGCCAGCAGCCGTAGCACCTCGACCTCCCGGTCGGAGAGCCCGCCGGGGGCGGGTGGTGGCGGCGCCCCGCTGGGTGCTGGTGGTGGTTGCGCTGTGCCGGGTGCTGGTCGCACGGCGCCGCCATGGCCCGCCGCGGCGAGCACGGCCCAGACCGCGTCCGGGTCGAGGGTTCGCCGGCGCGCCTCGTCGCTGACCCGCCGGCCCGCCGCCTCCCGGTTCCAGGCGGCGCGGTGCGGCCGCGGCTCCAGCAGCGTCCGGTAGGCGTCCGCGGCGGCGAGCACCCGCGCCGGCATGGCCAGCTCCGCCGCGGTGCAACCGCGGTGGTAGCCGCTGCCGTCGAGCCGCTCATGGTGTCGCCCGACGAGCCCTCCGAGCCGGGCCAGCGTCTGGGACCCGGCCAGCACCCGCTCGGAGTAGTACGGGTGCAGCCGCACCTGCTCCCACTCGTCGAGGTCGAGGCCGGGCTTCTCCCAGGTGGACGCGGAGACGCCGACGCGGCCGACGTCGTGGAGGTGTCCGGCGACGCGCAGGTCCGCGACGGTGTCGGCGGGCAGCCCCAGCCGCTGCGCGGCCGCACCGGCCAGCCAGGCCACCGCCCGGGCGTGCCCGAGGAAGTACGGGGTCGCGACGTCGGCCAGGTCGCCGAAGAGCTCCGCTACCGGGCGCGGGTCGGGCACCGTCACGACGGGCCCGGGCTCGGCGTCGAGGACGAGGCGGCGTGGGTCGGTCGTGGCCAGCTCCGGCAGCCATCGGGCCGCGCCGCGCTGGAACCTCTCGGCCAGCTCCGGGTCGAGCATCCGCCCGGCGCGGCGCCGTACGGCCGTGACGGCGCCGTCGACGCCGCCGACGGTGTCGAACAGCACCGCGACGCCGGTCAGCCGAGCGACCCGGGCGCCGACCGGGACCGCCCATCCGGACAGCCCTCCGGGCCGGTCGACCGGGCCGGGTCCACCGGCGGCCCGGCGGCCGCCGCCGTCGTTCGCGCCACGTGCCCGCCAGCTGTCGAAGACGTGGAAGAGGCTGATCTGTACGGTCTCCGGCAGGTGGAGCCGGCGGGCGGCGTCGCGGGCCAGCTCGCAGGCGGCCGTCGTGAACGCGTCGCCCCAGCTGTCGCCGTGCACGACGGCGCGATAGGCGAGGCGGACGCGTTGCCGGGCCGGCCGTCCGCCGGTCAGCAGCGGCAGAAAGGTCGTGACGACGTCGCGCCCGGACGCGGTGTCGGTGCGGGCCGCGGCGGTGTTCGCGGCCAGTTCGTCGCCGAAGAGCTGGGCGGTCTCGTGCGCGTATCCAGTGCACCCGACGTGGTGGAGCAGCGCGGTGTAGAACGCGGCGCGGGCGTCGTCGGCCGGCAGCCCGGCGGCGTCGGCCAGCCGCGTCGCCAGGGCACAGGACCTCAGCGCCGTGCCGATCGGGAGCCCGAACCCCAGGTCGGCCTGCCGAGACAGCCCGGCCAGGAGGTCCGCCAGCCGCACGGACTCCATCCGCCGAGTGTAGGGCGAAAACCGTTTGCCGTGATCGTCGCCGGTCTGCTGAACTGCGGAGGTCAACCCGGATCAGCCTGAGGAGCGGGTCATGCGCGCAGCTTTCGTGTCCACACAGAAGGGAACCCACGCCTACCCAAAGGACATGAAGCTCATTGCGCACGCTCAACTTGGGGATCCTGGCCCATGTCGACGCAGGTAAGACCAGCCTGACCGAGCGGCTGCTGTACGCAGCCGGGGTCATCGACGAGGTCGGCAGCGTCGACGCGGGCAGCACCCGCACCGACACTCTGGCGCTGGAGCGCCAGCGCGGCATCACCATCAAGTCCGCCGTCGTCTCCTTCGTCGTCGGCGACACGACGGTCAACCTCATCGACACCCCAGGCCACCCGGACTTCATCGCCGAGGTGGAGCGGGTGCTCGACGTGCTCGACGGTGCTGTGCTGGTCGTGTCGGCGGTCGAGGGCGTGCAGGCACAGACCCGCGTGCTCATGCGGGCGCTGCGCCGGCTGACCATCCCGACCCTGGTCTTCGTCAACAAGCTCGACCGCTCCGGCGCCCGGCCTGACCGGGTGCTGCGCGAGCTGGCCGCCAAGCTGTCGCCGTCGGTGGTTGCCATGGAGTCGGCGACGGCGCCTGGCTCGCGCGCCGCGGCCGTGGCCAGCTTCGGTCCCGCCGACGACGGGTTCGGCGCGCGGCTGACCGAGGTGCTCGCCGACCACGACGACGCGCTGTTGGCGGCCTACGTCGACGACCCGGCGACGGTGTCCTATCGGCGGTTGCGCCGGGCGCTGGCGGCACAGATCGCGAAGGCGGTGGTGCACCCGGTCTTCTTCGGCTCTGCGATCACCGGTGCCGGCGTCGGTGAACTGATGGCCGGCATCGTCGAGCTGCTGCCGGCGGCGGGCGGTGACCCCGACGGCCCGCCGTCGGGCACCGTCTTCAAGGTCGAACGCGGCCCGGCGGGGGAGAAGATCGCCTACGTGCGGATGTTCGGCGGCACCCTGCGCACTCGTGACCGCGTCGCGCTCGGCGGCGGTCGCGACGGCAAGGTCACCGCGATGCGGGTCGTCGACCGCGGCGGCGCGGGGCCGGCCCCGTCGGTCGGGCCCGGCCGGATCGCCACCGTGTGGGGCCTCGGCGAGGTCCGCATCGGCGACACCATCGGCGCGCCGCGCCGGGCGGCCCGCAACGGGCAGCGCTTCGCCCCGCCGACGCTGGAGACGGTGGTGGTCCCGAGCCGGCCCGCGGACCGCGGCGCCCTGCACGTCGCCTTGGCCCAGCTGGCCGAGCAGGACCCGCTGATCGACCTGCGCCAGGACGACGTGCGCCGGGAGGTGTTCGTCTCGCTGTACGGCGAGGTGCAGAAGGAGGTCATCCAGGCCACGCTGGCCGGCGACTACGGCCTGGACGTGGAGTTCCGCGAGTCCACCACGATCTGTGTCGAACGGCTGACCGGCGTCGGCAGCTCGGTGGAGCGGATGAAGCAGGACGGCAACCCGTTCTTGGCCGGCATCGGCCTGCGGGTCGAGCCGCTGCCGCCCGGCGCCGGCGTCGAGTTCGGCATCTCGATCGAGCTGGGGTCGCTGCCGCTGGCGTTCCTCCGGGCGATCGAGGAGACCGTGCGCGAGACGCTCCGCCAAGGGCTGCACGGCTGGGAGGTGCCGGACTGCTCGGTCACGCTGTGGCATTCCGGCTACGCGCCGCGACAGAGCCACGCGCACGCCGTGTTCGACAAGAGCATGTCCAGCACGGCCGGCGATTTCCGGTTCCTGACGCCGCTGGTGCTGGTCGAGGCGCTGCGCGAGGCCGACACCGGGGTCCACGAGCCGCTGCACCGGTTCCGGCTCGAGCTGCCCGCCGACACGCTCGGGCAGGTGCTGCCGGCGCTGACCGCGTTGCGGGCGGTGCCCGGCCCTCCGGTGCCGGCTGGCTCGGCGGGCGGCGACCCGGCGTACCAGATCGAGGGCGAGGTCCCGGCCGCCAGCGTGCACCGCCTGTACCAGGACCTGCCCGCGCTGACCCGCGGCGAGGGCGTCCTGGAGACCGAGTTCGCCCGGTACGAGCCGGTCACCGGGCCGGTGCCGCAGCGGCCGCGGACCGACCACAACCCCCTGGACCGCAAGGAGTACCTGATCCACGTCGTCCGCCGAGTCTGACGCCGAGCGACGACGTGGGCCGCTCGGTCAGCCTGCCGATCACGAGTTTCCCACCGTCGCGTGGCCGCGCCGGTAGACCCGGCCATCCGGGCGCGGCGCACCCTATGGCCGTGCGAACCCCTAGCTCAGCGGCTCGATGACGACGTCGTCGTAGGCGTGCTCCATGTTGCCGACGTCGGCCGGCACCAGCCCGGTCTCGGCCCGGAAGCCGGTGAACGGCTCGACGTCGGCCAGCGTGACGGTCGTGGTGCCCATGGGCGTGCCGTTGAGGCTGACGGTGGTCTCGGTCGCGGTGCTGTCGATGGTGATGGCCATCCACGTCTTGTTCGGCGGCACCGGGCCGGCCGAGCCGACGTCGACCCACGACGTGCCGTTCCAGGCTCGCACCTTCATCACGTTGGCGGTCCAGTCCGGGGCGAAGTGGAGCCGGAAGGCCGTCACCTCCGCGCCGGACACGTCGGTGCCGAGGATGTCCCAGATCGCGCCCGAGCCGTAGCCGTAGCCCTCGAAGCCGAAGGAGACGTGCTGGTCCTGCGCCGGGTCCGAAGCCGGGAAGGTCGCGGTGGCCTTGGCGTCCATGTCCGCGTCGACCAGCGCCATGTGGCTGGATGAGTTGTCGTAGCTGGGCAGGATCGTGTTGACGACGAACGCGTACCGGGTGTCGGTGAGGGTGCGGGGCGTGCTGTTGGGCGCGTCGTTCTCGAAGGTGAGGAGGTTGGCCGCGTAGAGCTCCAGTTCGGTGACGGCGCTCAGCGGTGCGCCGCCGGAGCCGCGGCTGATGCGGAGGTAGCGGGCCCGCACCGGCTCGATGTCCTCGTAGCGCATCGCGTGGTCGGTGCGCACGCCGGTGCTGACGATCGGGCGGCCCCAGAAGCGGCCGTCCTCGGAGACCTGGATGCGGGCGCTGTTCGGCTCGCCGCGCGACATCATCAGGCCGATCCGGTTCAGCGTGTAAACCTTGTCCAGCTCGATGGTCAGGGTCTCGTCGCCGTCGAACCGGGCCGCGGAGCGGTACTGCGAGCTGCCGTCGACGGCGCCCTCGAGGCGCTGCTCGGCGAAGCGGTCGTCGGCGGCGACCACTTGGCCGGTGAGCCGCGCCGTGCCGGCCTCGACCTTGGCGGCCAGGTCCAGCTTGCCCACGCCGGGGGAGACGGCGTCGACGCGGCGGGTCCAGATCTTGTTGTCGTGGCCGTACTCCCGGCACCACCAGATGTTGTGGCAGGTGTCGCCGAAGGCGAGCGAGGCGCCGTTGTGCAGCGGGACGAGGTCCATGTTGCCGCTGCTGCCCATCCAGCGCCGCAGCGGGTCGTCGCCGGGGTGGCGCGAGAAGACGACCGTGCCGGTGTCCCAGGTGCGCCCGGTGCCGTCGAGGGAGACGACGACGTTGTTGTCCGGCCGGCCGTACGACATGAGCAGCTGGCCGTTGGCCTGCAACACGAGCTTCGGCATGATCCCGTTGTTCGGCATGCCCTCCGGCGGGACGTACGGCTGGAGCGGCTCCCAGGTGAGGCCGTCGTCGTCGGAGAACGACACCGTCAGCGGCATCGACGGCGGCCGCGGCACCGACTCGCTGCCGCGCATGACCGCGATGAGCCGGCCGTCGCTGGTGCGGGCCATCCCGAGCTCGTTGGTCCCGTACTGGGAGCCGGCGTTGACCGCCGAGCGCTGCTGGAAGGTCTGGCCGCCGTCGGTGGACTCCAGGACCAGGCTGTACTCCTTCGTGACGCCGGCGATGGTGCCGTGGCCGTAGGCGCCCATGAGGAGGGTGCCGTCGGCCAGCTCGATGATGTCGCGGTGGATGCGGTACCAGTTCAGCCGCCACTTGTTCTCGACCAGCGGCGCGGTCCACTGCGTCCACGTGGTCGCCAGGTCGGTCGAGCGGGCCATCGAGATGCCGACGCGGTTCGGTGCCGGCGCGGTGGTGGGGACGAAGCTGGCCGACAACAGCGCGCCGTCGCGCAGCCGAGTGGTCGCCACCATCGTGAACTCCGGCGGCAGAGCCTCGTACGGTACGAAGACCTGGCCGTCGTCCTCGGCGACGGCGCGGGTGTTGCGCAGCGGCGCGTTCGAGCTGTCCTCGTTGCGCCCCCAGGACGCCACCACCTTCTTGACCCGGCGGCCGTCGAGCAGGTGGTCGACGGAGAACGCCATCGGCGCCGCGCCCAGCTCGCCCGGCCCGGGCGCCCACGGGTACCACATCGCGCCGGCCGACAGTGACGGTTGGTCCCCGGGCGCGCCGTCGACCAGGGCCGGTGGCGCCGCCGACGCGGGACCGGTCGAGCCCGGCGTCAATGCCGCGCCGATCATGATCCCGATGCCCAGGAGCGCCAGGGCGATCGCCCCGATGCTCCAGCGACCGACCCCTGACTTCCGCCCGTACCAGCTCATCGGCGCTCCCACCGTTTGGCAGCTCGTAAGACATGGAACCACTTGCCGCATCACGTCACACGTGCTGCATGGCCATCTCCCGGTGATCGGAGATCCTGGCCCGGCAGCGCGTTCCATGTCCAGACCCGGCGGGAGTCGGCTGCACCGGAACGGTCTTCACGTCGGCCAGGAGCAGCTCGCGGTCGTCGTAACTCCCGGGCGAGCAACCTGCCCGAGCGAGAGCCGCGCCTCGTCGCTCACGGTGCACCGCTCGGCCTTGCCCTGCGGGCAGAGTCGACACCTGGCCCTTCCGCCCGCGTCGGTGACCTGGGAGACTCCAGACGTGGTCGGGCAGACCCACCGCGAATGGCTGCCGTCTCCGCGCCTGGCCGGGCTCGTCTCGGCGACGTGGGTCCAGCGGGTGCTGCCCGGCGCCGGGCCCTACCCGCACCGCGATATCCCCGACGGCAGCGTCCACGTAGTCTGCCGGGCCGGCACGACACCACGGGTGGCGGGGCCGCTCACCGGGCCGCGGGTCGAGGTGCTCGACGCGGGAAGCGCCGTCGTCGGGCTGCGGTTCCGCCAAGGCGCCGCGGCGGACCTGCTCGGCCTGCCGGTTGCGGAGCTGGCCGACGTCGTGGTGGACGCGACCGAGCTGTGGGGGTCGACGGCTCTGGTCGCCGGCGAACGGGTCGCGGCCGCGACAACGGAGTCCGGCGCCGTCGCCGCGCTGGAGGATCTGGTGGCCGCTGCCATCGGCGGGGTCGGCGCCGATGCCCCGGACCCGCTCATCGCCGAGGCCGTGCGCCGGCTGATGCCGTGGAACGGCACGGAGGTCGGCGCGGTCGGCGCCGAGCTGGGCCTGTCCGAGCGCGGCTTCCGGCGGCGCTGCCGGGCCGCGGTCGGGGTCGGGCCGAAGACGCTGCAGCGGATGCTGCGCTTCCAGGGCTTCCTCGCCCGGGTGCAGCTCGCCTTGTCGCGCGGCGGCTCGCCGGACCGGGACGGCCTGGCGGGGCTGGCCGTCGACACCGGCTACGCCGATCAGGCGCACCTGACCCGCGAGTGCGTCCGGCTGACCGGCGTGACACCGCGGGCGTTCCTGCGCGACATCGAGGAGACCTGCGGCCGCGGGCACGACCACGCGGTGTCGTTCACCCCACTGCTGCGCCCCGGCTGAGCTAGGCCGTCCGGCGCGGGATGACCGTGGCCGTTCCGTTCAAGAACCGCGGCGCCGTCCGGTCGTACCGTCGGCAGCATGACGACCACTGACCATCCGGTATCCGACGCGGACTGGCGGGCACTGCGGGAGGGCCTGGCCGGCGACCTGCTGCGTCCCGGCGACCCCGATTATGACGACGCGCGGCTCGTTCCCGTCGGCCGGGGCGCACCCGGTGCCGCCGCACCGCTGGCCATCGTGCGCTGCCGCGCCGACGCCGACGTCGCCGCGACCGTCTCGCTGGCTCGCAGGCGCGGGCTGCCGGCCGTCCCGCGCAGCGGCGGGCACTGCTTCGCCGGCCGGTCGTCCACCTCCGGCCTGCTAATCGACGTGCGTCCGCTGCGGTCGGTGACGGTCGACGGCGACGTGGTCACCGTCGGCGCCGGGGCAAGGCTGCGCGAACTGTACGACGCCCTGGACCGGTACGGGTTGACGCTTCCGGCCGGCTGCGGTGCGACGGTCGGGATCGCCGGGCTCACCCTCGGCGGCGGGTTCGGCATCCTCGGCCGTACCCACGGACTGACGGCCGACCAGCTGCTCGCCGCCCGGGTGGTGCTCGCCGACGGGCGGATCGTCGACTGCGACGAGCATCGCGACGGCGACCTGTTCTGGGCGCTGCGCGGTGCCGGCGGTGGCCAGTTCGGCATCGTCACCGCGCTGACATTCCGGGCGGTGCCGGCGCCGGCGGCCACCACGTTCCACGCCGCCTGGCCGTACGACGACGCCGTCCGGGTGATCGACTCTTGGCAGCACTGGGCGCCGTCGGGTCCGGACCGGCTGGCCGCCAGCCTGCTCGTCACCGCCGGCGCCGACCTCGCGCAGCCGCCGGTAGTGAACCTGTTCGGCGCGATGTTCGACACCGAGACGGCGACCACCGAGGCGCTCGCGCGGTTCGCCGTCGTCGTCGGCACCGATCCCGTGAACCTGGACGTCGCGACCCGGAGCTTTCCCGAGACGAAGGTGTACCTGGCCGAGCTCGGCGCCCAGATCGCAGCAGCGCCGGCGGAGGCCGGGCACCCAGTCAGCCGGTCGGAGTTCATCGGACAGGCGCTGCCCGGGCTGGCGGTCGAGGCGCTGGTGCGCCACTTCGGCTCCGCCAGGGTGCCCGGCCAGACCCGGGAGCTGGACCTGAGCCCGTGGGGCGGTGCCTACACGCGGACCCCGGTGCGGGCGACGGCGTTCGCCCACCGCGACGCGCGGTTCCTGATCAAGCACGCCGTGACGGCATCGTCCGGCAGTGACGGTGCGGCGGCCCTGGCCTGGCTGGACCGGTCGTGGGAGCTGGCGCGCCCGTCGGGGACCGGCGGTGTGTACCCGAACTTCCCCGACCCGCGGCTCGCCGACCCGCTCCCGGCGTACCACGGCCCCAACCTGGAGCGGCTGCGCCGGGTCAAGGCGCGCTACGATCCGGCGGGGTTCTTCGCCTTCCCGCAGGTCATCCGTCCGTGACCATGAGCGGACCGGCTGAGAGGAAGCACGATGACCGACCTGTCCGACGAGGCTCGCCGCCTACTCGACGGCGCCAACCAGGCCCACCTCGCCACGCTCATGCCCGACGGCTCGCCGCACAGCGTCCCCCTCTGGGTCGCCCTGGAGGGTGACCGGATCGCGTTCCTGACCTCACCGGGATCCCGCAAGGCGCGCAACATCGCCCGCGACCCGCGGGTGGCGCTCTCGGTGACCGGCCGCGACCAGCCGAACACGTCCGCGCTGGTCCGCGGTCGGGTGGTCGAGCGCGTGGATGGCGACCGGGCGTGGGCGATCATCGACCGCATGGCGTATGCCTACATCGGCATGCCGTACCAGCCGCGTACGGACCGGGTGGTCTTCCTGGTCGAGCCCGACCACGTCCTGACGATCTCGTTCTGACCCGAGCCGCCAACGGGCGGGATGCAGCACGGCAGCCGCTCGTGGGGACGAGGGTAGAGCTCCTGGTCGCGCCGCAGAAGGTCGACCTCCGTCGGGCCCCACTGCATGAAAGGTGGGCCGTCGAAGTCGTAGCTCGGCTTGATGGTGCCGTCGCGCTCGAGCCGGATGATGGCGTTGTACCAGGCCCCACGCACACCCGGGCTCGGCCATCGAGCGCCGCAGGACGGCGCATGACTCGGCGACGTCCGCAAGGTAGAGCAGCGTCTCCGCCATGAAGGGCTCGTCGGGACGCGACTTAACGACGACCATCATCCGTAGGTCGTCGGCCGCTGCCGACACGCTGAGGACTGCCTCCCAGCGGTCCGGGAGGTGCGCGAGGAGCGTGTACCCGACGCGTAGGAGAGGGTCGTCCGTCGGCGGTCGCGGATGGCCCAGGCCGAGCCGGAAAAGGGGGTGCCGTCCTCGTTGGTGGTGATCGCCGCACGTTCTCGTTCCTCGCGGACCATGGCCTGCTTCAGGGCCTCCAGCAGCTCCTCGTCATCGCGCAGGGCGCGCCGCAACTCTGCCTCCAGGGGGCCTGGGTCCGCTGCCCGGGGCCGGTCGGTGTCGCCGCGGCCGTCGCTCATCTGGACACGCTATCCGCGTCGGCTGCCTCCGGCATCGGGTGCGGCGTGGTCGGCCGGGCATGGCAGGTGGATGCGTGGACGTCGCGATCCTCGGCCCGCTGCGGCTGACCGACGGTGACGTGGCGGTCGAGGTCGGCTGCGGCGGGGCGCGGCTGCGGGCGCTGCTGGTGCGGTTGGCCGTCGTGATCATCAACGGTTGGCGACGTCATGGTGCCTGTCTCCGCCGGTTGACGCGTCAGGCCGCCCGCGACGGTGTCGTCGGTGGATGCCGTGCACGGCCGGCACGCGTCGTCAGGCCGCGCGGACATGGTCGGGTGGGTCGGTCGGCGGGTCAGGGCGCGGCGGCCAGGCGGTTTCGCCGGAGCCCAGGGGCGGTCCGTGGCTGCCGAGTGCGTCGATGAGGCGATGGTAGGTGTTGCGGCGGGGCTGTTGGCCGGGGTCGATCCAGGGTGGTGGGACGAACTCGGGATGACGGTCGCCGCCGATGCGGACTGCCCAGCCGCGGTGGT
>NZ_SMKZ01000006.1 GCF_004349065.1 Jiangella asiatica | reverse complement strand
CCGACGCCACCCTACGAAGGCTGGTCACCGACCCGGTCGACGGGCGGCTGCTGGACTACGGCCACACCACCTACCAGCCACCGCAGGCACTGGTCGACTTCATCATCGCCCGCGACCGCACCTGCCGCTTCCCCACCAGCGACACCCCCGCGCCGGCGTGCGACCTCGACCACCGCCTCCCCTACCACGACGGCGGCACCACCAGCGAGCACAACCTCCAGCCCCTCGCCCGCCGCTTCCAACTCGACAAAACCCTGCACGGCTGGCGCCTGGACAGCCCCGAACCAGGCGTGCTCGTCTGGACCAGCCCAGCCGGCCGCACCTACCGCGTCAACCCAGAACCCATCGGACCCACCACCGATCCCGACCCGCCGCCGTTCTGAAGGGCCCGGCTTGGGCATGTCATGCCGGTCTGTGGATACACACGGAAGCCTCGCGCGCTGCTCACGTTGCGCATTCGGACGTCGCGTGCACGATCGCTGTCATCGGCGAGCCAACGGGCGACCGTCGCAGTACGCGCCAGCGCGGACGATGAGCCGACGAACCCACCCCGCTCGCCGATCCGCCACATCACCAGGGCGGCGCGCGCCTGACCAGCTAGGCCTCCAACTTGTAGCCCAGGCCGCGGACCGTGAGCAGGTACGTCGGCGACGCGGGGTCCGGCTCGATCTTCGCGCGCAGCCGCTTGACGTGCACGTCTAGGGTCTTGGTGTCGCCGACGTAGTCCGCGCCCCAGATGCGGTCGATCAGCTGGGCCCGGGTGAGCACCCGGCCGGCATTGCGCAGCAGCAGCTCGAGCAGCTCGAACTCCTTCAGCGGCAGCCGGACGGTGTCGCCGTTGACGGTGACGACGTGGCGGTCGACGTCCATGCGGACCGGACCGGCACCGAGCACGGCCTGGCTGGTCTCCGTCGGCTCGGTGCCGCGGCGCAGCACCGCGCGGATGCGAGCGACCAGCTCGCGGGACGAGAATGGCTTGGTGACGTAGTCGTCGGCGCCGAGCTCGAGGCCCACCACCTTGTCGACCTCGGAGTCCTTCGCGGTCAGCATGATGACCGGCACGCTGGAGCGCTGCCGGAGCTGGCGGCACACCTCGGTACCGGACAGGCCCGGCAGCATCAGGTCGAGCAGGACCAGGTCGGCTCCGCCCCGGTCGAACTCCTCGAGGGCGTCATCGCCGGTGGCCGAGACGGCCACGTCGAAGCCTTCCTTGCGGAGCATGTACGACAGGGCGTCGCTGAACGAATCCTCATCTTCGACGACGAGCACGCGGGTCACGGCGTCTCCTTACCAACTGGCGTATCGAGCCCGGACGGTTGCCCGGCTCGGTGCGGGTGCAGCGGAAGGCGCAGAGTGAACGTCGACCCCGCTCCTTGCACGCTCCACACGCCTACCTCGCCGCCGTGGCTGGCGGCGATGTGCTTGACGATGGACAGACCCAGGCCGGTGCCACCGGTAGCCCGGGACCGTGCCGGATCAACCCGGTAGAAGCGTTCGAAGATCCGGTCCAGCTCGGTCTCGGCGATGCCGAACCCCTGGTCGGTGACGCTGATCTCGACCAAGTCGTCGCGGCGGCGCACGCCGACGGCGACGCGGGTGTTGGGCGGGCTGTAGTTGACGGCGTTCTCGACCAGGTTGCCCAGCGCGATCACCAGCTGCTCGATGTTGCCGAGGACCCGAAGCCCGGGAGCGCCGCCCGCGGTGAGCCGGATCTTCCGCTTCTCCGCCTCGACCCGGCTGCGGTCCAGCGCCGCTTCCACGACGTCGTCGATCTCCACCGGCTTCGGCGACTGGACCGGATCGTCGTACTGGAGCCTGGACAGGTCGATGATCTCCTGCACCAGCCGGGTGAGCCGAGAGCCCTCACGTTGCATGCGCTCGGCGAAGCGCTGCACGGCCTCGGGGTCGTCCTTGGCGTCCTCGACCGCCTCCGCCAGCAGGCTCAGCGCGCCGACCGGCGTCTTGAGCTCGTGCGACACGTTGGCGACGAAGTCCCGCCGGACCTCGTCGACGCGGATCTCGTGGGTGCGGTCCTCGACCAGCGCGAGCAGCAGCTTGCTGTTGAGCGGTGCCACCCGTGCCGAAACGTACAGCGTCTGCGTGGTGTCGCGCGAGCGCGGGATCTCGAGCTGGACCTCGCGGATCTGCCCGTCGCGCCGAACCCGCTCGGTGAGCTCGACCAGCTCCGGCACCGCCAGCCGGTCGTGGCGGACCAGGCCGAACGCGTAGGCCGACGGGCTCGCCTTGACGACGTCGAGCGCGCTGTCGAGGACGATGGCGCTGGAACGCAGCACCGACAGGACCTCATCCACGCCCTCGGGGACGCGGGAGGTACGTTCGGGCAGCGGTGTCCGCTGCGCCCGCTCGCTGGCTTTGAACGCGAGGCCGGCCGCGAGGCCGACCGCAGCGCCGACACACGCGGCCAACGCTCCGGCGGTCACGGCATCCACATCCACCGATGGTATGTCCCGGCAGCCGGTTCCTCTCCACTTCAAGAGACTTCACAGCGCTGTTTCGAGTGCATGTTCACCTAGGTTTCGTTGTGCATTCACCTTGGGCCGTTGCTCGGCCATACTCAGCGCCTACTCTGATCTGACGGGAGCAATGTGCCCTTCCCCAGGCGACGACAGGATGACGAACGTATGCGCGAGGCCTATCGCGAGCAGTTGGACGACATCAACGGCCGGCTGATCGGCATGATCCGCAAGACCGGCGAGCAGATCGGCCTGGCCACGACCGCCCTGCTCGAGGCCGACCTGGGCGCCGCCGAGAAGGTCATGGCCGCCGACTCCAGCATCAACCGGGACCAGCTCGAGATCGACGAGGAAGTCCTGGAGCTGATGGCCACGCAGAGCCCGGTCGCCTCCGAGCTGCGCATCGTCACCTCCGCACTGCGCACCACGTCCGACGCCGAGCGGATGGGCGACCTCGCCGTGCACGTCGCCAAGGTCGCGCGCATGCGCTACCCGGACCACGCCGTCCCGGACGAGCTGCGCGAGACCTTCGCCGCCATGGGCCGCGCGGCCGTCGACATGTCGGCCAAGGCCTGCGAGGTGGTCCGGGCCCGCGACATCGCCGCCGCGGCGGAGCTGGCCCAGGACGACAACGAGATGGACCACCTGCACCGCTCGCTGTTCCTCGTGCTGTTCGACGACGGCTGGGACCGCGGCGTCGAGGTGGCCGTCGACATCGCCCTGCTCGGCCGCTACTACGAGCGCTTCGCCGACCACGCCGTGCACATCGCCACAAACGTGCGCTACCTGGTGACCGGCGAGATCGAGTGGGCCGACAGCGCCGCCGGCCACTGACCCCGCGCGGCAGCGCGATCCGACGCCGCGGCGCCGGATGGGGACACCGCGCGGTACCGTACGCATTGACGACGTGAGCCTCCCGGCCGGATTCTTTCGGCCGGGAGGCTGTTGTTCGGGCCCCTTCTCCTCGACCGCAGCAGTTGCCGCCGGTCCGTCCGCGGAGGGGCCGAGCCGAACGCCGCCGTCGAAGGAGCAACTCCCGTGTCCGTCTCCCCCGTCGTCCTGCGACCCGTCGCCACCGCCGACCGTCCCGTCCTGGAGCGGCTGTGGCTGATGTTCCGCCACGACATGTCCGAGTTCTGGGGCGCGCTCCCCGACCCGGACGGCACGTTCCACACCGCGCGCCTGACCACCGCCCTCGAGAACCCGGACGACTGGGCCGCATACCTGCTGACCCGCGACAACCGGCCGGTCGGGCTCGCTCTGGTGCGCGGGCTGACGGGCCCGGTCCGGGTGCTGAACGCCTTCTTCGTCGTGCGCGCGCTGCGGCGCGGCGGTGTCGGCCTGCGCGCGGTGCGCGACCTTGTCGCGCGACATCCGGGCCCCTGGGAGGTCGCCTTCCAGGACGACAACGTGACGGCGGTGCGCTTCTGGCGGCGGGTGGCCCAGCAACTCGCCGGCGACGCGTGGACCGAGGAGCACCGCCCGGTGCCCGGCCGCCCCGAGGCGGCGCCCGACACCTGGATCTCCTTCGCGTCACCGGCGACGGACACGCACAATGACGGGTGACTTCGGTGACGGCGACGACGACCGGGAGGCTGCGATGGCGCGACACGAGGCCGCCGGACCGGCACCGACACGGCTGACCCGGATGTCGGACAAGGCCGTCGACGATCGCGCCGCGCTGCATCGGCTCCTGGACGACGTAGTGCTGGCACACGTCGCCGTCGTCGTCGGCGGGCATCCGGTGGCGTTCCCCACGGCCGTCGCCCGCGACGGCGACACCGTGCTGGTGCACGGGTCGACGGGGTCGTCGTGGCTGCGGGCGCTGGCCGGCGGTGCCCGCGCCTCGCTGACGGTGACGTCCATGGACGCCGTGGTGGTGGCACGGTCGGCGTTCGAGTCGTCGTTCCACTATCGCAGCGCGGTCGTGTTCGGCCGGTTCGCGACACTCGACGGCGCGGCCAAGCGGCGCGGACTCGACATCCTGGTCGACCGAATCGTGCCGGGCCGGTCCACGGAGCTGCGGGGGCCGACGAAGCGCGAGCTGGCCGCAACGATCCTGCTGGCCATGCCCATCCACGAGTGGTCGCTGAAGGTCTCCGAACGTTGGCCGGACGACCCTCCCGAGGACGTCGCCGGTCCGGCCTGGGCGGGCATCGTCCCCCTGCGCAACGGCTACGGTTCGCCGGTCGACGCGCCCGACCTGCGACCCGGCGTCGCCGTCCCTGCCTCGGTGGTCGCACTCACCGGACCGGGCGACGCCTGAGGGGCGGCGCCGTGCACCCACCACCAGGCGTCTGTGTGCCCCACCACGCTTACAAGCCTGGTGCGACACGGGATCTCGTGGTGAACGTGATCATTTCGAGGGGACGAGCGTCGGATGGAGGGCGATGCCGGTGCGAGGGCGATGGCGGGCGCTGTCGGCGGCCTGGTTCGATGAGCCCATGGCCGTGCCCGACACCGTGTTCCTGGGAATCCTCGACCGCCTGCCGGAGGTGCGCCGCAGGGAGTCGCCCACCTACACGTCCTTCACGGTGCGCGACAAGACCTTCGGCTATCTGTGGGAGGCCACGCAGACGGTCGGCCTGAAGCAGACCATCCCCGAACAACTGGCGCTGGTGGCCGAGCGGCCACACGTCTTCGAGATCCAGTTCACCGCCGGCGCGTTCGGCTGGGTCGTGGTCCACCTCTCCGACATCGAGGCCGACGAGCTGACCGAGCTGACCTTCGAGGCGTGGCGGCTCACCGCCCCGTCCGCGCTGATCGACGAGTTCGGCGACCAGCCGCCGCGCTGACCTCGTCCGTCGTGGGTACGCACGTCGTGGGTACACAGCAGGACGAGGAGGTGTCCGTGGATGCCGAGCGAAGACACCGTGCGAGTCATGACCTGGAACGTCTGGTGGCGGTTCGGGGAGCGGTGGCGCGACCGCCAGATCGGCGTCGCCGCCACCCTCGCCGCGCACCAGCCTGACGTCGTCGGGCTGCAGGAGTCGTGGACCTCCCGCGAGTCGTCGCAGGCCGAGGTGCTCGCCGCGCCGCTCGGCCTCTACTCCGTCGCCGCCGGCCCGTCATTGCCCGACCTGCCCGCTGCCCCGGGGTCACCCGACCACGACGACGTCGGCCTTGTCGTGTGCGTGCTGAGCCGGTGGCCGATCCGGCACTCGTGGACCCACCCGTTGCCGTCGAGCCGGGCCGAGCGGCCGGTCGCGCTCGTCGTGGCGGTCGAACACCCGCGCGGCCCGCTGTACGTCCTCTGCGCCTGCGCGGAGTACCACGCCCACCTCGCCGACGACCACCTCGCCCAGACCCGCGAGCTGGCCCGGCTGGTCACCGACCTGAGCACGCGCGACAGCAGCCTGCCCGTCATCCTCGTCGGCGACCTCAACGCCGGACCGGACAGTCCCGTAATCCAGGCGCTGACCACGGAGCTGACGGACGCCTGGGTCGCCGGCGGTGGTGCCGGCGACGGCGTCACGCTCAGCTCCGCGGTCCCGTTCGCACCGCGGGGCGCGTTCGAGCAGCTGGACCGGCGCATCGACTACGTGCTGGTCCGCGCCGCCGCCGGCGACCCGCCGAAGGTGACCCGGACGTACGTCGTCGACGAGACCGTCAACGGCCTGCACCCGTCCGACCACTACGCCGTCGTGGCCGACATCTCGATATGACACCAGCTCACGGCCGGATGTTCTGGTTGAGCCGGAACAGATTGTCCGGGTCGTAACGGCGCTTGACGTCGACCAGGCGGGCGTAGTTGCCCTTGTAGTTCGCCGCGATCCGGTCCTGGTCGTCGCCGGCCATGAAGTTGACGTATCCGCCTTCCTCCGACAACGGCGCGGTGGCGGCGTAGTAGTCGCGCACCCACTGGGTGTTGGCCGCGTTCTGCGCCGGGTCCGGCCACATCCCGGCGATAACCGCCGCGAACGTGGCGTCGCGGTAGGCGAACGCCGTCTCGTCCGGTGCGACCCGGTGGCAGGCGCCGTTGATCGGGTACATGTGCATCGTCGAGTTGACCACCGGCACCCGGGGCCCGTACTCCAAGTGGGCCGCGATGGCGTCATCGGTGAGCTCGGTGACGAAGTTGGCCTTCCAGTAGTGCTGCAGTCCGGGCGGAACGAGTCCGTCGAACGCGCTGTTCAGCGCCGGGTACGGCATCGGGCCGACGTGCTCGGCCACGACCGGCGCGACGTCGCGCAGCGGCTTGACCACCTGTTCGCCCTCCTCCAGCGGCCCGGCCCAGCAGGTGACGAACGCCAGGAACGGGTCGCCGTGGCGGTTCTCGGGGATGAACGGGAGCGGTGGCGCGATCTGGAACGCCGGGAAGCCGCCGAACTGCTCCGGCGCGTCCTGGATGAAGTCGCGGTAGAAGCGCAGCACGTCGCCGGCGTCGTCGAGCTCGAAGAACATCGGGCCGCCGTAGATGTCGCGGACCGGGTGCAGCGCGAACTCGAACGACGTGACGACGCCGAAGTTGCCGCCGCCACCTCGCAGCGCCCAGAACAGGTCCTCGTTCTCCCGCGCGTTCGCGACCAGGAAGCGGCCGTCCGCCGTGACGACGTCGGCGGAAACCAGGTTGTCGCACGACAGCCCGAAACCGCGGGCCAGGTAGCCGATGCCGCCGCCCAGCGTGAGGCCGCCGACGCCGGTGGTCGAGATGATCCCGCCAGTGGTGGCCAGGCCGAACGCGTGCGTGGCGGCGTTGAAGTCGCCCCAGGTGGCGCCGCCCTCGGCGCGGGCGGTGCGGTTGTGCGGGTCGACGCGGACGCCCCGCATCCCGCCCAGGTCGATGACAACGCCGTCGTCGACGGTGCCGAAGCCGGGCACGCTGTGCGACCCGCCCCGGACCGCGACCGGGAGCCCGTTCTCCCGCGCGAAATCCACCACCGCGGCGACGTCGCCGGCGTTCACGCAGCGGACGACCACCCGCGGCCGCCGGTCGATCATCGCGTTGTACACCCTGCGGGCGTCGTCGTACCCCTCGTCCCCCTCGGCGACGACGGGTCCGCGGACCCGCTCGCGCAGCTGATCGATGGTGATCTGTGCCATGGCTGCCCCCTATGTTGGTATGCGGAGGTACCTGTCTGTCATACGCCCGTGTGACGGGGCGTGTGCGGGCCGAGTTCCCCATGATCATCAACCGGTGGCGACGCCATGACGTCGCTGACCGTTGATGATCACCGGAAGCAGGAGTATGACTGGACCCTGGGGCGAGGATCGGGGGCCGGCCATGTCCATGATCGATGAATCCGTCAGCGCTCCGGCGCGGGTCGCGGAACCGGGCGAGGGGATCTCTGTCGACGAGCTGCGGCTCGCCGCACGCAACCACGGCATGCCGCTGGAAGCATTGCGCTACGACGTCACACCCGTCGGGCTGCACTATCTGCTGACGCACTACGACATCCCGGCACTCGATCCGGCGACCTGGCGGCTGTCCGTCGACGGGTCGGTGTCGCGGCCGCTGACGATCGGCCTGGACGACCTGCACGCCCGCGAGCAGGTGACGCAACGGGTCACACTGGAGTGCGCGGGCAACGGCCGGGCCAGGCTGGACCCACGACCGGTGAGCCAGCCGTGGCTGGACGAGGCGGTCGGCACGGCGTCGTGGACCGGCGTCCGGCTGGCCGACCTGCTCACCGAGGCCGGCGTGTCGGCCGGCGCCGTCGACGTCGCCTTCACCGGTGCCGACCGCGGCGTGGAACGGGGCGAGGAGCAGACGTACCGGCGCGGTCTCCCGCTGGGCGAGGCGCTGCTCCCCGACGTCCTGCTCGCGTACGCGATGAACGGGCAGCCGCTGCCGCCCCAGCACGGCGCACCGGTGCGGCTGGTCGTGCCGGGCTGGTACGGCATGGCGCACGTCAAGTGGCTGATGGGCGTCACAGTCCTGGACACCCCGTTCGACGGCTACCAGAACGTCACCTCGTACCGGCTCAAGCAGGAACCCGACGACCCCGGCGAGCCGGTCACGCGCATCCTGCCCAAGGCGCTGATCCAGCCGCCAGGCATCCCCGACTTCCAGAGTCGCACGCGCATCGTCGACCGCGGCACCGTCGAGCTCACCGGGCGGGCGTGGTCCGGCTGGGCACCTGTCGTCGCCGTCGAGGTCAGCGTCAACGGCGGGAATAGCTGGCATCAGGCGTCGCTCGGGCCGCAGCCGGATGCGTACGCTTGGCGGGCCTGGACGTGGACGTGGGACGCCCGGTCCCCGGGCCGGTACTCACTGCGAGCCCGGGCGCGCGACGACGCCGGCAACGGTCAGCCGGTCGAGGCCGCGTGGAACCGGCAGGGCATGGCCAACAATCACGCGCAGCGAGTCGACGTCGTCGTGCGGTGACGACGGCCGGCCGCGCCGGCCTGTGGAAAACCCTGATGTGACTCTGATCACACTGCTGTATGGTGCGGAGCGCGTCATAGCGGGCACATCCGGACGTCTTGCCTGGTGTATGGGGGGCGGGCTCCGCCCCGGCCGGCGTCTCGTTCACGGGGGAATCGAGACGCCGCGACGGGCAGCCGCCGCCGGGTCGGAGCCCCGCACACGATCGCCGCACCGTTCGCGATCACGTCGCCCCTACCGCCCTTCGGCGTCGCGGCGAACTCCGCACAGCATGCGTGCCATGAGCCGGCGATGTGCGCTGGACTTGATGACCATCAGCCAGTAGAGCCGTCCACGCAAGCCGGGGAAATCCGCGAGCGTGCGGGCGGTGAGCAGCGTTCGATCAGACTCCCCGGCCAGCGTGAAGCAGAGGTCGTATCTCGAGAACAGGTGCTGGCCGGCGAGCCGCAGGTACCGGTCCGGCACCGACTCGACCACGGTGAAGCCCGGCAGCGTGGCGCCGATGTCAAGCAGCCGACCCGAGGATCGCCGGGGCCGTGCTGCCACCAGGCGCGCATACGCCGCGGCGGGCGCACCCTGAGCGCCCGGGAGATGTCCAGCGAGCGAACTCCAGACCGCGCCCGCCGGGGCGGCCACCAGCACCTGGTGCTCGTCGACCACTGGCAGCACGGCGTCCACACCGGGAGCGTACGCGCGGGACGTCCTCGCCTGGCCATGCACCCATGGCTTATTGACAACATGCTCCCAATATGACAACATGTTGTCCATGACGCCTACCGCACACATCGCCATCTACGACACGCTCGCCGACTGGGAGATCGGGCACCTGCTCGTCGAGCTGCGCACCGGCCGCTTCACCGGCACCCCGTGGAACGTCGTCACGGTCGCCGAGACTGCCGAGCCGGTCACGTCGATGGGCGGGATCCGCATGGTCCCCGACATGCTGCTCGCCGACCTCCACCCGGCCTCGAGCGACCTGCTGATCCTTGCCGGCGCCGAGTTCTGGGACGCCGACGGCGGTACCGCGCTCGTCGCCGCGGCCGCCCGCTTCCTGGACGTCGGCGTTCCGGTCGCGGCCATCTGCGGCGCAACCGCCGGGCTGGCCCGAGGCGGCCTGCTCGACCACCGTCGCCACACCAGCGCCGCTCCCGAGTACCTCGAGGCCACCGGCTACGCCGGCGCCGGCCTCTACGTCGACGAACGCGCCGTCGTCGACGGCGACCTCATCACCGCCGGCCCCGACTCGCCCGTCCAGTTCGCCCGCGCGACGCTGCGCCGGCTGGGACTGGTCTCGGACCGCACACTCGAGGCGTACGAGGGAGTGTTCCACCGGGCCGACGCGAGCGCGTACCCCGTCCTCGTGCAGGCACACTGAGACCCCATGACCACCGCGCAGAACGCGCCGGACGCCGTCGTCCCGCCCCGTGAGGAGTGGCCGGTCCCGCCGCCGGCCACTCCCGCCGGCGATGCTCTCACCGACATCGCGCTGACGACGCTCCGGCTCAACGCCCGCCTGATGGAGGCCGCACAGGACATGGCCGCGGCCGGCGGCATCACCGCCGCTTGGTGGCAGGTCCTCGGCGGCGTCCTCGACCAGCCACGCACCCTCGCCGACATCGGCCGGCTCATGGGAATGAGCCGCCAGGGCGTCCGCCGGGTCGCCGACCTGCTCGCCGACCAGGGCCTCGCGGAGTACCGACCCAACCCCGCCCATCGCCGCGCCAAGCTCCTGGCCTGCACCGAGGCGGGCTACTGGGCGATCCGCCGGATCTCGCTCGTCCAGCACCCCTGGGCCGACCGCATCGGCGCTCAGCTCGACCTGAACGAGCTGCGCGGCGCACTGGACACCATGCGCCGCCTCGTCGCCGTCCTCGAAGCCGCCCGGCCCACGGCTCCGGACTGAACCCGTCAGCCCCCGACATAGGTGACCGGTGGTGGCGTCCTCAGCATCAGATCTGTCGCCGGCTGCGGACTGTGCGACCGAGGCAATTAGTACTTGCAGGTGAAAGCGACCTTGACTCGCAGCGCTGTAACTCGGAGCCTTGTGGGGCCCTTCGTCACCTAGACACGAAAGAGCCAGACATCCATGAATGCTTGCCGTATGTCCACTCTTGTCGCCGTCCCGGCCGTCGCCGCCGGCCTGCTGCTCGGCGTTGTGCCGGCATCTGCCGCGGACAACGTCGCCAAGGCGAGTCATTCCGCTTCCCTCAAGGCCGAGACCGGCGGGGCCGAGGCCACCGCCGAGCTCGACGCTGCCGCCGAGGCCGACGCTGCCGCTGAGGCCGAAGCTGCCGCTGAGGCCGATGCCCAGGCTGAGGCCGATGCCCAGGCTGAGGTCGATGACGTCGAGGTCGACGCGAGCGCCGACCTCTCGGCCGACGTCGCGGCAGACATCGAGGCCGCGGTCGAAGCGAGCCTGCGGGCCAACGCCGACATCGACGCCGAAGCCACCGCAACCGTCGATCTCTCGGCTCAGCCCGGGATCACGGTCGAGGTCGAGGCCGATGTGCAGGCCGATGCCGACGCAGACGTCGAAGCCGCGGTCGAGGCCGACGTCGAAGCCGCGGTCGAGGCCGGATTGAGCGCTGCCGTCGACGCGGGCCTCGGCGACGGGCTCGACGTCGAGGTCGACGCCACCGTCGATGTCACCATCGAGGCCGACGCGCAGGTCGACGTGGACGTCCACATCGGCCTCTGAGCCGCCATCGACGAAGCCCGGGTCCGTCCGCCGTTGCGCGGACGGACCCGGGCTTCGTCGATTCGTCCGCGCCATCATGCCCGCCGGCGGGCGGCTACGGCTGGGCGACGAGGGTACGCAGCAGGTCGCGGAGCGTCTCCTGTTGGGAGTCGGTGAGCGGGCTCAGCTGGGAGTCCGTGGCCAGTCGCTCGAGGACGGTGGATCGTGTCCGCTGGCCGCCCGCGGTCAGGACGATCCGCTTGGCGCGCCGGTCGGTCGGGTGGGGGTGCCGCTCGACGAGGCCCTGGCCCTCCAGGCGGTCGACGACGAACGTGGCGTTCGAGGCCTCGCAGGACATCCGGCCGGCCAGCTCCCGCGCGGTGATGGGCTCGGAGAGCTCGCGCAGTGCGATCACCTGCGCCGCGGTGAGGCCGAGCTGGTCGGCGACCCGCCGGACGTGGACGTCGAGGCGCTGGACGAACTGCTGGATGAGCCGGCAGACGTCGCGATCGATGCCGCCGTCCGCCCGCTGCGGCTGCGCCTGGCTCGTCACACCCCGAGTGTAGTGCGCATGCTTCGAGCTGTGATAGTTCTAATTCGGATTATTCAAACTAGAACTATCGAGGGAGTCCGCCGTGCCGCTGCCCGTCCTCGCCCTCATGCTCGTGGTCTTCAGCCTCACGACCGGTGAGTTCGTGATCGCCGGCATCCTGCCGGATGTCGCGGACGGGCTGGACGTGTCGGTTCCCGCCGCCGGCCTGCTGGTGACGGCCTACGCGGCCGGCATGATCGTCGGCGGCCCCGTCGTGACCGTCCTGACCGCCCGGATGAGCCGCAAGCCGCTCATCGCCGGCCTGGTGGCCGTGTCCGTGCTCGGCAACCTGGGCTCCGCGCTGGCACCCGGCTACGCCACCGCGCTGCTGACGAGGTTCGTCGCCGGGCTGGCCGTGGCGACCTTCTTCGCCGTGGCCATCGCCACCGCCGCGGCGATGGCGGGCCCGGGCCGGGAGAGCTCCGCCGTCGCGAAGGTCGCGCTCGGCATGAACCTGGGCATCATCCTCGGCAGCCCCATCGGCACGTTCATCGGCCAGAGTCTCGGCTGGCGGGCGACGTTCGCGACGGTGGCCGCACTCACCGCCGCGGCCCTGCTCCTGGTGCTGCTGGCGGTTCCCGACCGGCCGAGCGAGACCACCCGCTCAGTGCTGACTGAGCTGCGGGTGTTCGCCGACCGGGACGTCCAGCTCGCGATCGCGCTCACCGCGGTGGGCAGCGTCGGCGTGGTGATGGTGTTCACCTACATCGTGCCGCTGCTCACCGGCGTGAGTGGGTTCTCCTCCGCCGCGGTTCCGATATTGCTGCTGGTCTACGGCGCGGGCGCGGTCGTGGGCAACTTCGGCGGCGGCTGGCTGGCCGACCGGTCCCTGATGGCGGCGGTGCGCGGACTGCTCATCGCACTGGCCGCCACGTTGACGCTGTTCTGGGCGGTCGCCGAGTCACCGGTCGCGGCGGCGGTCCTGACGTTCGCCGTCGGCGTGCTGGCTTTCGCGATCATCCCCGGCATGCAGGCGCGCGTCCTGACCACTGCCGTCGCCGCACCCACGCTGGCGGTGGCGGTCAACGCGTCGGGTTTCCAGCTCGCTGCGGCGTTCGCCGGCTGGCTGGGCGGGCGCGTCATCGCCGGCGGGCCGGGGCCGCGCCCGCTCTACCTCGTCGGGGCGCTGCTCACCGTCGCCGGCGTGCTCATCGCGATCCACATCGTGCGGCGGGATCGCCGCGAGACGGTGCGCGCGGACGCGTGAGCCGGCACATCCCCGGCCCCCGGCGCTGGGCGAGCGACGCCTGCGCCATATGCGAGCCATGGGTTCGCCGCCGAAAAGAGATCAAAAAGTGACGAGCGATGTGACTACCAGCACTGCGACAAGAAGGTGATAATGCGTAGGTAGTGCAGGGGGCCGATCTTGAGGCGAGACAGCGGCGTGCGTTGGAGCACCCCGCACCAGCAGTCGGCACGATTGCTGATCTTGGCAATCGTGGCGGGCGTCAGCGCCGTCATCGCGCATTACTGGGGCGATGGTCCGTGGTGGCTCCTGATCGCGCTCTGCTGTGTCGCGGGCATCGGCACGCCCGCCGTCTGGTGGCTCAGGCAACAGGCCGTGCGATGGGACCGGCAAGACCACGCCCTCGAGTCCACGATCCGCTCGGCGCTCGACGACAGCGTCCTCCAGCACGTCGGCGACGCCGGGCTCGAGGTGTTCGGCGTTCACCGTGCCCATCTCCACGTCCCCTACCTGGTGCGTGACGCCCACGCCGACGTGCTGGCCGCGGTGGAGGTGGGCGAGCCCGTCCTGGTGCTGGGGCACCCCATGGCCGGCAAGTCCCGCCTCGGAGCGGAGGTGGTCCGCCGCCGCTTCGCCGACCGGCCACTCGTCGTCCCGACGCCGCCTCGAGGGCTCGCACAGCTCTTCGGCGCCGGAGCCAGCCCGGTCGACACCGTCGTCTGGCTGGACGACCTCGAACGGTACCTGCCGCGGGAGCACTTCCGAGTCGAGTGGCTCGACCGCGCCGTGCGTGCCCGCAACATCGTCGTGGCCACGATGCGGGCGGCACCGTACGAGACGTACCTGCCCACGCGCGACGTTCGCCGATCTCAGTGGGAGATCCTCGAGCGGTTCCAGCCGGTCTGGCTGCATTCGGACGAGCAGGAGCGCGCCCGGCTGGCCGCCATGGCCAGCGATCCACGGACGCGCGCCGGCATCCTGCGCTACGGCCTCGGCGAGTACTTCGGCGGCGGGATGGTCGCCGTCGAGCGGCTCCACGCCGGTGAGTCACGACACCAGCTGGCCGTGGCGATGGTGCGGGCGGCGAGCGACTGGCGCCGCGCCGGCCTCGATGCCATTCCCGAGCCGGTGCTGTGTGCGCTGGCACTCCACTACCTGCCGCAGTCCGCGCTCCCGGTCGCGCCGGAGACCATGGGCGACGCACTGGACTGGGCAGGCGAGATGATCGACCAGTCGGTCGCCCTGCTGGAGCCGACGCCGACCGGCTGGCGGGCCTTCGACTTCGTCGTCGACGACCTACACGCGCATGGCCGCCCGATCCCGGAAGCCACCTGGGACGCCGTCCTCCGGTCCGCCGGCGACCGCCTGATGTCCGTCTCCTACGCCGCGGCCGTCGTCCACCGCCGCCACGACGTGGCCGAGCGTGCCTGGCGGCTGGCGCACGAACGCCGCACCGGCGCCGACGGGCCATGGCCGCTCGACGCCGGTCGGCTGCCGGAGCGGTACGGCCCGGAACCCGGCGCCGCCTGGTGCCACGGCCCGCCGCCTATCCCGACGTGGCCGTGGCTCTGACCCCTCGATCAGGCCGGGTCGCGACGACCGACGACGCGGTAGCGCAGATGGGTGGCGTTCGGTGTCGGGATCGATTCGATCAGCTCCAGGCGCACGTGCTCGCCACCGACGTGGTCGTAGTGCCGAGTGCCGGCCCCGAAGAGGACCGGCACGACATGGACGATCAGCTCGTCGATGTACCCGGCCCGGATGAGCTGGCTGCCGATGCCGACCCCGCTGACCCCGACACTCTTGTCGCCGGCTGTCTCGATGGCTTGCTTCATCGCGCTGTCGAGGCCGTCGGTGACGAACGTGTACACGCCACCATCCGGCGGCGCAGGTGTCGGGCCATGGGTGACGACGAACAACGTATGTGGTCCGCCCGGTGATCATCGCCCCGAGGCTCTGCCGACCGTCCTCGAGCAGGGCCCTGCTGCGCTCGTCGGCACCGGGAACTGGGTCCTCTGGATACTGTTCTGCAAGACTCAATTTTGGTCCACGGTCGTCGGCTGCGGTGGTGCCGTCGCGTCCTCGCGCGCCGGTCGGTCACCGGGGTGCCGCAGCGCGATGACGAACGCCACGGCCAGAGCGACCGCCATGGCGATGAGCACCGCCCGAATGCCCTCTGCGAAGTCCTCGGCGACGGCCCGCTCCACCGCCTCGCGCACCCTGGCGGGTGCTGAGCTCGCGCCGGAGCCACCACTGCCGCCGGCCGCCACGTCGCGTGCCAGTTCCTCCGCCGCGTCCCGGCCGAGGCCGGCCTCCCGCAACGAGGCCGAAAACCGGTTGGTGAACACATGCGTGGCCAGCGTCCCCAGAAGCGCGAATCCCAGCGCGGAGCCGTAGTTGCGCACCGTCTGGTTGATGCCGGTGACCTCGCCGTAGGACGCGTCCCGCGCCCGGCTCACCGCGTCCGCGCTGGCAGGGCCCAGAAGGAACCCGATGCCGGCACCGGCCAGCAGCAGCGGGTGGTGCTGGTCGGCGGCGTCCAGCGTCGTGACCTGCGTCGCCCACCACGCGAACCCGGCAATGCCGACGACACAGCCGAGCAGCATGGTCTGCTTCGCGCCGCGGGCGTCGAAGATATGCCCACCGGCCTGCGCCGCGATCAAGAAGCCGAGGAAGAACAGCAGGAGCAGATGACTGGCGCCGGCCGCGTCCATGCCCAGCGAGACGTTGGCGTACACGCTGAGAAAGTACGAGACCGGAACGAACGCGATCATGACGAAGAACAGGACGGCCGAGTCGACCCGGAACCCCCGCAGCCTGAAGATGTCGAGCCGGACCAGCGGCACCGGGCGGCGACGCTCGACCACGACGAAGAGCGTCAGCAGCGCCGCACCGGCGACCAGGCATCCCCACGTCATGGCGCTGCTCCACCCCCAGTCGGCGGCCTGCGAGAACCCGACGACGCTGAGCGCCATGCCCGCAGCCACGATGACGGCACCAAGCCAGTCGATCCGCCTGTTCCCGCGATCCTGCTCGATGGGTGCCACCGCGATCGTCACCAGGGCTGCCGCCGCGACCGGCAGGTTGATCCAGAAGATCGTGCGCCACGACCATTCGAGCAGGTAGTTGCCCAGGATCGGGCCCAGCGCGGTGAACGCCCCGGTCAGCCCGAAGAACATCGCCATCGACCGGCCGCGCCGCTCGGCCGGCGTACTGCCGTAGACGATCGCTATCGCCGCGGGCATGAGGACCGCGGCGAAGATGCCCTGCGCCACCCGCGCCGAGATCAGCCACGTCTCGGCCCACGACGTGTCGGGCGTCGCACCGCACAGCGCCGAACTGACGGCGAACCCGGCCACGCCGACCGTCACCATCGTGCGACGGCCCCAGGCGTCGGCGATGCGCCCGCCGAGCGCGAAGGTCGCCGCCAAGGCGACGAGGTAGGCGTTGATCACCCATTCCCCTTCGGCCCGGGTGAGGCTGAGGTCGCGCTGGAGGTCGGGCGATGCGATGGCGACGATCGTCTGGTCGATGAACGACATCGAGACCGCCAGGATCATCGCCACCATGACGAGTGGCGACATCCTGGCGCGGACGGTTTGGACTGTCATGGGTCAACCTCTTCGGGGAACGCGGTCGCCGACGGCTCCGGCCAGGATCACGGCCGGCCGGCGTGGAGCACGTCACCCGGCACGGGTGAGTTGAGGACCTGCGCGTGGACACGGTCCTGCACGCCGGTCCCCGCGCCCGGCCGCCATCGGACTCGCACACTGCGCAGGTCTCAGGGAGCCGGGAAGGACTTGTCGCCGAAGAGGATGCGCCCGGCCGCGGCCCGGCCGAACCGCGTGCGCAGCAGCGTGAACGCCGTCGCCGCCAGGGTCGGCGTGCGCACCTGGGCCAGCCCATGGCGCAGCATCAGCCGGCCCCGGAAGCCGGCACGCAGAACCGCCCCGTCGTAGTGGCTCAACGCGTCGGGCCGGCCGGCTCGCAGTGCCTCGTCGAGGACCGCGGCGGCGTGCTCGGACAGCCGAAGGCACGGATCGAGTCCGCCGGCGGTGAGCGGCGAGACCGCACCCGCCGCGTCACCCACGAGGAGCCCGTCGACGCAGCTGATGCGGCGCAGCACCCCGCCGACGGGGATCGGTCCACCGCGCCGCTCGACCTCGTCGGAGCGGCCGGCACCGGCCAGCCCGGGCGCGGAGGCGCCGAACCGGTCCAGGGCCCGCCGAAGACCGTCGGGGAAGCGGTCGGCGTACCCGGCAACGCCGACGTGGGCCCGATTCCCGTCATTGATGACCCACGCCAGGTAGCCGGGTGCGAGCGAGGGATCGAGGACACAGTGGAACGTCGGCGGCTCCTCGCCACCGGAGATCGCAAAGACCTTTTCAGCACCGACCAGCAGGTGCCGGTTGCGGTCGAGGGCGAGGTCGCGGGCGACCCGGGAGCGGGCACCGTCGGCGCCGACGACGAACCGGGCCCGGACGCAGGCCGGACCGTCCGGACCGACCACGAGGAATGAGTCGGCCTCCCGACCGGCATAGCGTGTGCCCAACGAGATCCGCACGCCGGCGTCGGCCGCGGCGCTGGACGCCGCCACATAGAGCCGTGCCATGTCGGCCACCCGGTACTCGTCGCGGGCGCTGACCAGCGTCACCGGGTGGCGCTGGCTGGGAGGGTAGAGCACGACGCGTCGGATCGGAGGCCCGAGGCAGTCGGGAGGCAGCGCGAAGTCGTCGAGCGTGCGCCGGACGAAGATGCCCGTCGTGCGGATCGCGCCGGTGAGCTTCGGCCGCCGCTCGACCAGCAGCACGTCGTGACCGCGCTGAGCCAGCAACGTCGCCGTGTACAGGCCCGCCAGCCCGGCACCGACCACCAGCACGTCGACGTCCATCGCGGCGGTCAGTCCTCGACCCATTCCAGGAGGTCGCCGGGCTGACATTCGAGCACGCGGCACATGGCTTCGAGCGTGCTGAAGCGGACAGCCTTCGCTCGGCCGTTCTTCAGCACGGCCACGTTCGCCGGCGTGAGCCCGACGCGCTCGGCGAACTCACCGACGCTCATCTTGCGCCTGGCGAGCTCGACGTCGATGCGCACCACGATGGGCATCAGATCACCGCGTCCATGTCGGTGCGAAGCGTCGTGGCCTGTCGCAGCAGCGCCCGCATCACCACCATCAGCAGCACCAGCACGCCCGCGGCCAGAACCGAACCGAACAGGAGGACCGGCAGCCCGGGACCCGCCACCACTGTCGTGACGAAGACGAACACTCCGAAGAGCAGCACCCAGGCCGTGCCCATGGCCCACACGATCGCATCGACCCACGCGAAGGCCGCTTCGCTGAAGATCCGGTCGGCCTTGACCATGGCGAGCAGCTTCCAGGTACACACGATCACGACCTGGACGCACACGAGCTCCACGATTGAGAAGGCCAGCATCGGCCACCGCAGATACGCCAGGTCCGGCTCCTCCTCCGCCAGGTGCGCCAACGTCCCGGGCAGGATCGCGACCTGGGCCACGACCAGGCCGGCGAACAACAGTACGAGCAGGATTCTGAGCACGCCGACCGCCCGGCCCATCGTCGTCATGCATTGACTTTCAGTGGTTATCGATCGAATGTCAATAGATTCCGATTGACCGACGTTAATCGTCCGTGGATGGATCCGCCGGAACCGGCGTGAGATCTCGAGCAGTCCCAGTCACAGCCGAGAGCGCGGCGGCTCAGGCGGGTACCGCGCCCTGTTGCCGGTAGGTGAGCGGGCTGACGCCGTAGTGGCGCTTGAAGGCGGTGCTGAAGGTGAACGGGCTGGTGTAGCCGACCTCCGCGGCCACGCGGAACACCGGCACGCTGTCCTGTCGCAGCCGGTCGGCCGCGAGCGCCAGCCGCCACGAGGTGAGGTAGGCCATCGGTGGCTCGCCGACCGAGGCCACGAACCTGCGGGAGAAGCCCGCGCGTGACATCCCGACCCGCTGGGCCAGGGATGCGACGGTCCAGGGCTGGGCGGGTTGGTCGTGCATCAGGTCCAGCGCGGCGCCCACGATCGGGTCCGTGCCAGCGCGGAGCCACCCCGGCGGGTCGGCGGCCGAGAAGTTCGCCCAATGGCGGATCGCGGCGACCGTGAGACCGTCCAACAGCCGATCCAGCAGGCTGGCCTGGCCGATTCCCTCGCCGTTGATCTCGTCAGCCAGGACCTCGATGAGCCCGGAACGGTGGTCGGCCGCACGCATCAGCAACGTCGGCGGAAGCGCCCTGAGAAGCCGGGAACCGACCTCGCTCACGCTCGGATAGGTACCGACGAGCATGGCGTCGCACCCCATCGGTGCATTCCCCCAGGTACGCACGCCGTGATACGTCGGAAGCTCCAGGTTCGTGCCGGCCGGCGTCTCGCACCGACCGTCGGAGTTGATCACGGCCTGCGGCGGTCGCGCCACGGCATCAGCGAACAGGTACGGGTCGGGCCTGGCGATCAGCAGCAGGTCACCCGCGAGCAACCGCACGGGGTCGCCGTCGTCGGGCACGAACCAGGTCGACCCGGCCGTCACCGCCACCACCGACAGCGGTGCCTCGTCCTGCACCCGGACGGCCCACGGCGGCGTCATCGTCACTCGGAGCAGGAAGGCGCCCCGCGCGCGAGGCGCGTCCAGCAGGGCGGTCAACGGGTCCATCGGCACCACCGTAGACGAATTCGAATGGATTCGCGGCTTTCGACCATGGATAGTCTCGCCGTATCCAGCTTTCCTGAACACATGAGTACTGCACCGAACACCGCCGTCCGCCAGACCGGCGCCGTGCGAACCGCGATCCTGATCCTGGCGACCATGACGACCGGACTGACGGCGGGCGTCTTCGTGGACTGGTCGAACACGATCATGCCCGGCCTGAGCGACGTCGATGACCGCACGTTCGTCGTGGCATTCCAGGCGCTCGACTCGGCGATCACCAACCCCCTGTTCCTCGGCGTGGGGTACATCGGCGCCCTGCTGTTCACCGGGCTGTCGGTCGCCCTCCATCGCCGCGCGGAGCAGCGGCCGGCTCTGATGTGGATCGGGGCGGCGCTGGTCTTCTACCTGCTGGTCTTCGTGATCACGTTCAGCGTCCATGAGCCTCTCAACGAGGAGATCAGGTCAGCCGGGGACCCAGACACCGACGCCGGCTTCGCGGCGGCGCGCGCCCAGCTCGATGAAGCGATGTGGACCGCCTGGAACACCGTCCGGGCCGTGGCGTCGACGATCGCGTTCGGCTGCCTCACGTGGGCACTCGCGATTCATCGCCGGCCCGGCCAGACCACCGCCCGACACTGACATCAGGCGGGGCAGGAGTTCGAAACCATGGGCGCCGTGACGACGGGTCTTGAACGAAATCCAGCAGAGTCAGGCTCGTAGCGGCGGCACGCTGCGAGTGGCGAGGAACGGCTCGTAGGAGGCGGAGTGCTCGTGGCCACAGGCGCACCGGTCGAGGTTGCCGCCGAGGAGCTGGCGCGGGGTGAGCCCGGTCAGACGCAGGCATTCTCGGCAGAGGTGTGCCTGGTCGGCGTACCCCACGTCGACCGCCAGGCCCGCCACGCCGTCCGCGCCACGACGACCCGACGCCGTGGCGCCGGCCTGAGCCAGCGCGAGGAAGCCCTGGAACCGCAACGTCCGCTGGAGGACCTTGGGACCCACCCCCACCGAGTGCAAGCAGCGGCGACGCAGTTGACTGGCGGAGAGCCCAAGGTGGGTGGCGAGCGTGTCGATGTCGAGCGGATGCCAGGGCATCAGCCCCTTCACGGCTTCGCGCACCAGCGGATCCAACCGGCCGGCGGTTCGGAACTCCCGCAGCAGATGGGCCTGCAGGGCCACGAGCGCTCGCCGGGGTGTCCCGGCCCGGGCCATCGCCTCCTCGATGCGGTCCAGCGAGCTTCCCCACAGGTCCGCCAGGCCAAGGTGCTGGTCCACCAGGTCGTCGAGCACCGTCGGCAGGGGCGGCGGGGTCCCTGGTTGGAACCGCACACCCACGATGGTCGTGTGCGGCGGAATGACCTCGATCTCCGGACCGGTCAGCGGACCGACCAGCTGGGGACGGCCGCCGATCGGGAAGTGGATCTCGACCCCGCCCGTGGGCAGGTGCCGCTGGACGTACGGCACGTCACCGGTGCGCTGGATCCAGACCGTCCGGACCACGCCCGCCAGTCCCGGCAACGGCGGACGCTCGACGTAGGACTCCACAGCGGTCATCCTCGAACTGAAGCGCCCGGGCGGGATCGACGTCAAGCCCCTGAGCTCGGCGACTGGCGAGAGCGCTTCGACCCCGCAGACCTGTCGAGAATGCCCTCGACGAGCTCTGCCTGCTCCACCGTTTCCCTCATACCGTCGATGATGTGTGTGGCGTGGGACGACGACGGCTGGACGTAACGGTGGTGCGCGGGGCGCACATTCTCCAGGTACCCGGTGAGTGACGGCAGGACGAGCCCGACAACCGTTCGGCCCTTCCGCATCAGCTGCCGCGCTAGCCGCACAGCCGCTGGCGTCTCGACCCAGAACGAGACATCAAGAAGGTTGCGGACGGCTGGTATCTGCCGCAAGCTCGGATTCATCTTTTTGAAAGCAGGCCCCAGTGGGGGCGACGTCCGCAACCTCTACACCCCTTCGGTCGGAGAACCCGCCCCAAAGCCAGGTCGACGGGACGACGAGGAACGGCCCCCGGAGCGGTAGTTTCGGGCCCACCGTCGATAACGGGTTGCAGGGCTCGGGTCAGGACGCGGACACTGCGGCAGGCATCCGTTCCCACTCCAGGAAGACACATGACCGACACCGCACGCCCAGCCGCGTCGGGCGCCCAGGTCTGCGACGGGCACACGTTCGGTGCGAGCGCGGTCTTTCAGCACCCGCTCGCCTACCTGATCGGGCTCGAAGGTGTGGCGCTGTTGCGCGCCTTCGGAGGGGACTACGGACGTGACTTCATCGACGCGCGGCTGGAGGAGACGAAAGCACTCCTGAACGGTGCGGGTCAGTTGGGCGAAGCCATGATGGTGGAACCGTTCACCGTCACCGAGGGATACGACATCTGGTCCACCGACTACGACGAACCGGGCAACGGGCTTCTCGGTCTCGACGGACCGATCGTCCGGCGAATCCTCGACGATATCCCGGCCGGCATCGCGGTCGACGCAGCATGCGGGACCGGCCGACACACCGAGCACCTCAAAGCCCTTGGCCACGACGTCATCGGCGTCGACGCGAGTCCCGGCATGCTGGCGAAGGCTCGGGAGCGGCTGCCCGACGCCGATCTACGCCTTGGCGACCTTCGCGAGCTGCCGGTGCCCGACAACCACGCCGACGTCGTCGTCTGTGCGCTGGCACTGACCCACCTGCCCGCCCTGGGACCCGCCATCGCCGAGTTCGCCCGAGTGCTCCGGCCAGGTGGTCACCTGGTGATCTCAGACGTGCACAGTTTCATGATCAACGCGCAAGGCTTCCCCCTGATCAAGCCAGGACCGGACGGCACACCGGGCTACATTCCGCAGTGGAGCCACCGGACCAGCGACTATCTCGTAGCGGCGCTGCCCGTCGGATTCCAGGTCCGTAGCTGCTTCGAGCCGCGGTTCGGCGAGCTGGTCGATCCCACCAGCCCTCCCGAGCCGCTTCCAGCCGGCGCCGTCGCCGACCCGTGGCTTCTGCACGGCTGGGCCCCCGAGGCGACCAACGCCGCCTACCGCGGCCTGCCGATCGCCATCTTCTGGCGGTTCCAGCTCGACCACTGATAGACGAACCGGATCGACTCCGCGCCGAGCTGGCGTAGGGCGTCACCGGCGAGGTCCCCCGCTGGAGTTCGGCCCGGGTGGGCGTCAGTCGCGCGGGAGGGTCTCGGGGGTCGACTCCGTGCGGACGGCGGCCACGCTCGCGGCCGTCACACACGCGATCGCCAGCAGTTGCAGGGGCGTGAGCCACTCGCTGAGCAAGACCGCGGCGGCAAGGGCGGCGGCGGCCGGTTCCAGGCTCATCAAGATGCCGAACACGCGGGACGGAAGGGTGCGCAGAGCCACCATCTCGAGGCTGTACGGGACCACCGAACTCAGCACCCCGACCAGCGCCCCCAACACCATCAGACGGGGCTCGAGCAGCCGCTCACCGGCCGTC
The DNA here is from genome assembly GCF_004349065.1 of Jiangella asiatica. GTDB lineage: Bacteria > Actinomycetota > Actinomycetes > Jiangellales > Jiangellaceae > Jiangella > Jiangella asiatica. The sequence continues at coordinate 145,365 of NZ_SMKZ01000006.1, read as the reverse complement.
GCCACCGCGAACGGTGCGATCGCCAGCGTGGCGATGGTGCTAGCCACGGCCAGCCCTTCGACGCCGGCCCAACGGCGCCCCGTTGCCGCCGTCGAGACGATGTACAGCGCCCAGCAGGCGCCGGCGAGCAGCGCCAGACCGAACCCGACGGCGTCGACCTTGGTGGGGCCGACGCCGAACAGGGTGATGCCGAGCGCGGCCAGGCCCACCCACACCAAATCGCGGGGCCGCCGGCTGCCGACCGCGGCCACCAACAGCGGACCGATGAACTCGATGGTGACCGCCACACCGAGCGGGATGCGGGCGAACGACTCGTAGAACGCCCAGTTCATCGCACTGAGCGCGAATCCCAGCGCCAGCACCGGCCGCCAGTCCGTGGCCGTCCGGCCGCGCAGCCGCGGCCGGACAAAGGCGAGCAGAATCAGGGAGCTGGTGAACAGCCGGAGGAACACCATCCCCACCGGGGGAATCTCGTCGAATTGGCCCTTGGATACCACCGCCCCGAACTGCACCGAGAGGATGCCGATCAGAACGAGCCATACGGGCGAAAAGCGGGGCGTGGACACGCGGTTCACTCTAGGAGTTTGCTGAAGACCGCCCTGAATCTCCGCGGCGAGTCCGGAGACCCAGTGGATCGACCTCTGCGGGACAGTGCTTCACAGAGCCTCTACCAGCAACAACAGTTACACCGGCACCCATGATCTGCACCTGCACGCCGCCCAACGGCCACACGGTTGCTCCAGACGACGTTGATCGGGCGAACGATGAGCTCCGCAGTCTCCGGAGTGCATCCACGGCAGGGCGCAAGCTCTCCTCGACATGCGCCAACGTCGACGTCGGCATCCGGTTGCCTAGCGATCAGTTGGTCGTTGCGGCTTGGTCGGACGAGCGCGGCCAGCCTCAGCACGGCATGATTGGGCGGGCGTAGCCGTCCCCAGGGCCAGGCATGCGATTGGTTCTCTCTCCGTGGTGGGTCGGGGTGGCGCCTTGTGAGGCTCGACGACCGCAGTATCGGAAGGTGGCGGTGATGTCCGAAGGCCGACCCGAACCCTTCAACGCGAGGAATGCCCCCGTGGATTCGCGCCCTGGCGTGGACCGGACGGAGGCGCTGCGCGAGCGGATGTTCGGCAGTGCCATGGCCGCGTTGGAGCTCTACACCATTTACATCGGGGTGCGACTCGGACTGTATCGGGCGCTGGCAGACGGTGGTCCGGCCAGCTCTTCGCAGCTGGCCGACCGCACGGGGATAGCCGAGCGTTACGCGCGTGAGTGGCTTGAGCAGCAGGCAGTGAGCGGGCTCATCGACGTCGACGACCCTCGGGCGGAACCGCTCGCTCGGCGGTACCGGCTGCCACCGGAGCACATCCCTGTCCTGGCCGATCCGGACGACGTCCGCTACGAGGCCCACACCGGTGTGGACATCGTGCGAGCTGGACGCCGGCTTCCGCAGCTGGTGGAGGCGTTCCGGGTCGGGAATGCGCCGCCACCGCTGCCGTGGGAGCCGGAGGGTCGGGCGGATCCCAACCGGGCTCGGTTCATCAATCTGCTCGGCAACGAATGGCTGCCCGCGATTGCCGACATCGACGTCCGGCTACGGGCCGAACGGCCAGCGCGGGTCGCCGACGTGGCGTGCGGCACCGGCTGGTCCAGCATCGCGATGGCCCACGCGTACCCCAGCGTCCACGTGGACGGCGTCGACCTCGACCACGATGCCATCACCGCCGCCCGTCAGAATGCCGAGCGGGCCGGCGTGGCCGATCGAGTGACATTCTCAGTCACTGACGCCGCCGACCTTGCCGGACGGGGCGGGTACGACCTGGTGACCATCTTCGAGGCCCTCCATGACATGTCGCGACCCGTCGACGCGCTCAGCGCTGCCCGGGAGATCCTCGCCCAGGACGGGATCCTGCTCGTGGTCGACGGGTTGGTCAACGACGAGTTCATGGCACCCGCCTCGCCGCGGGAACGAACCGAGTACGGCTGGAGCGTGGTTTCCTGCCTTCCGGGCGCGATGGCAGACCCTCAGACCGCAGCCACCGGAGCCGTTATGCGTCCCTCGATGCTTCGTCAGTATGCCCTCCAGGCAGGCTTCCGTGACGTACAGACCCTGCCGATAGACACCGACTATTGGCGCTTCTACCGACTGCTCCCCTGATGTGACCTCCTGCGCGGCGGAGTGACGGAGCTCAGCCGACGCCGAACACCTGTTGGAGCACAGATGCGGCCATCCAGTCCTCCACCTCGGCGCGAGTCCACTTCATGTCGCGGGTCAGCTGCACGTAGATCTGGGGCCCGGTGAGGAGCAGCAGGATGTCGCGCGCCCGCTCCGGAGTCAGGCCGGGGCGCAGCGGGTGCTTGCCGACGAGGATGCTGAGCAGCACCTCGTTGCCGTCGCGGCGCAGCCCTTCGTTGAAGTCATAGCCCTCCTGGGCTGTCTCGTCGCCCAGCACCGCACGCACCAGCGGCGCCGCTCGTTGGAGCAGTTCCGCGGTGCCCTCGACCAGCAGCCCCACAGCCCGCTCGATGTCAGGCTCGGCCTCGACGGCGCGCCACCACCCGGACAAGTGCGGCGGGGTCCGCTCCGGCCCGAGCACGACGTGCTCGTAGACGGCCTGCAGCAGGTCGCCCTTGGTGCGGAAGACGAAGTAGACCGTCTGGACGGCAACACCGGCGTCGGCAGCCACGGCGGCCATCGTGGTTGCGGCGTACCCGCGCGTCACGAACGCCTCTAACGCGGTCTCCACGATCCGGCGACGTGTCGCCTCGGCCTTCTGCTTGCGGCTCATCCCCTTGACATCCGCCACGGCAGCCAGTCTACTTGGAGCATTCACTAGTGATACCACTAGTGAACCTTCTGGCAAGTGAGGAGCGGATCGCCATGTCTTCCGCCATCACCCACGCGCGGGCAGGGGCCGACGTCCGCCGGCTCGGTCTCGCTTGCGCCATCTCCGGTGTTCTCATGCTCGGCGTCAGCGTCTTCACTGTGTTCCCGCCCGACGGTGTGCCCGACGACCAGTGGAGCTACCCGCAGACCCCGTCCCAGCTGCTCGCCATCAGCCTCGTCCTAGCGGTTGCCCACGCGCTCTCGGTCGGGGGGTTCATCGGGGCCAGGCGGCTGGCGGTGGCCGGCGGAGGACGGGCCTCGCGGGTGGGGTTCACAGGCGCGGTCGCGGGGCTCATCGCGCTCGGGTTCTGCGAGCTCCTCAGCGGTCTCATCGCGGAGGAGCCGCTGGACTCCGGCGTGGCGGCAGTCGTAGGCACCCTGTTCGGGCTGTCGTCGCTGCTGTTCGCGGCTGGAGCCATCATCGCCGGGATCGGAGTCATCCGCGCCGGCCGCTGGCCGGGGTGGGGGCGCTGGCTCGTATTGGCGACAGGCGTGGTCATCGTCGTCTTGGTCACGCCCGCCAACGCCGTCGGAGACCCGGTGTTCCGGTGGGTGAGCCTGGCTCTTTGGAGCGTCTTGTTCATCCCCCTCGGTTTCCAAGTGGCACGCGGCCTGCGTCCGCGCAGCTGACCTGTGCCGACAGAGGCGCCCAGTGTCGGCTTCCACCACTCTCGGCAGTTGCCGTCACCACCATGCTGGGGATGCGTCACCTTGGCCTACTAGATGATCGTCCGCAGGACCGGATTGACCACCCTCGGACTTCCACGTTCCCGACGAGCGACTTTGCGTCGAGCCGTCCAGGTCCTTGGGCGAGCTGTAACGTTCGACAGCCGCCGAGCGTCCATACGGGTCGCCCCCGCAGCCCTCGACCAGCTCGCCGCCATCGACGACGCACAAGACCACGCCAACCTCTGGTTCGTCACCAACTCGGAAGGATCATTCCAGGCGGAGCCGCGCAGTCGGTGGAGCTGATGTCGACCTGGACACGCTCAGTCTCGTCGCCGCCCTGCTCACCGAATCGCTGAGACGATGACCTCGAACGGTGAACCTACGGACCCGGTCGTGGTGCGAAATTCCCTCGACCAGAGTGACTCCGAGTGAGGCACTCAACAGCGAACCGCACATCGCCGCAGCTCGGGAGTGGGCCCCCAGGGGATCGAACCCTGAACCCGCGGATTAAAAGTCCGCTGCTCTGCCAATTGAGCTAGAGGCCCCTGGCACAGGCTACCCAGTCCACGCGGTCCGCTCCACGCGAGCGCTGCCCGCCGCCGCCCTGGCGGGCGAACCAGCACGGACACCCCTTGACGGGCGCGACATCGGGAGTTCATATCGACGCTACACGCGGGTGACCTCGGGCGGGCAGAATGCGGACACACTGGACAGCGTCGACCCCTTCATCGGCAGCGCCGCGACCGTCGCAGCCGACACTGGGTCAACGCGTTCGAGCTGGGTACCGGTCCGCTGGAGCGGTCGGACTACTACGAGGGCGGCCGGTGGAACTACTCGTTCCGGCTGTTGCACGACATGGCCGCCCGCATCGAGCTGGCCGGCGGGGGATGCGAGTTCGTGGCGATGCCGGACGCGTTCTTCGGCTTCGGTCGGCCGCCGGTGCGTCAGCTCGGCCGGCCGCCGTTCGGCGGCGAGTACGGCGCCGGCATGACGCTGGACCGGTTCGAGGGCTTGAACAACGAACCGGACATCGAGGCGCCGTACGCCCACCGTTACGCGGGCCGGACCGACCGCGCGGCCGAGATCGTCCACACGGCGCTGGCCTGCCAGTTCGGCACCGGCCCCGACGGCTTGCCCGGCAACGACGACTCCGGCGCGCTGAGCTCCTGGTACGTGTCGGCGTCGCTGGGGCTGTTCCCGGTCGCCGGGCAGAACGCGTTCCTCGTCAACGCGCCCGCCTTCGCCAACGCGCAGCTGCGGTTCGGCGGCAACGAGCTGCTGATCGAGACGACCGGCCACCGCGAGGCGCCGCTGGCCCAGGAGGCGGGAACCTGCCCGCCGCCCCGGTTCGTCCACACGGCGACCTTGAACGGCAAGCCGCTCGACGCCGGCTTCATCAGCGGCAACGACGTGTCAGGCGGCGGCTTGCTGCGCATCGAGCTGGGCCCGAACCGACGGCGTGGGCGACGAAGCTCCGTCCGCCGTCGATCTCCGACCGTAATCGAGGGTGGAAGACTCGGAGGTGTTGCCATGAGCCAACGCATTCGCCGACTGGTGATCGTCGTGCGAGCCGATCCAGTGATCTGCGGCCATTCGGGCGAGGCTCGCAACCTCGCCGAGGTCGCGCTCACCCGCGGGTTCGACGACGTGCGGCTGCTGACGTGGCCGCTGCCGGCGCTGCAGGCGGCCGGGCTGCCGCTGAAGCCGCTGGACTCCATCCTGCCGTACAGCGCGGGCATCACCGTCGAGCGGCCGGAACCCGTCGGCGACTACCGCGTCCCCGACGGCCGCTACACGCTCGGCCTGACCAGCCGGCTGTACGAGCTGTTCACCGACGGCGTCCCGACGGTGTGCATCTCCATGTACTTGACCCCGCACGCGAACGTCACCGTCGAGGCGCTGCGCGGCGCGCGGGCAAGCGGCTCCGGATTCGACGTCACCACCATCGCCAAGGCCGTGGGTTCGGACATCACCAACATCGTGCGCACCAGCATCGACCAGGGCCGGCCGGGCGCCGCCGCGTTCCTGCTCGCGACGTTCCTGGCCAACGACCGCTGCGTGGCGGTGTCGCACTACACCCGCGACCTGATCGTCGAGTCGGCGCACCGGGTCGACCGGATCTGCGGCACGCGGTTCGCCGAGGAGTGCGCCGCCCGGGTCACCATCAGCTACCCGCCCATCGACACCGGCGCCTACCTCGACCCCGATCCGGTCCGCGTCGACGAAGCGCTGCGCCGGCGCGGCCTGGAGCGCGACGGATACCTCCTGTTCCTGTCCCGGGTCACGCTGGCCAAGGGCATCGACGACCTGATCGCCGCGTATCGGGCGTCGGCCGGACGAGAACGGGTCCGGCTGGTCGTCGCGGGGACCGGCCCGGAGCTTGACCAGATGCGGGCGCTCGCCGCCGGCGACGAACGCATCGTCTTCCTCACCGACGTGGGCGACGAGGAGAAGCCGCTGCTGATGAACGGCTGTGCGGCGTTCGCGCTGCCCAGCAAGCCGCGACCGGAGTTCGTCGAGACGTTCGGCATCGCCCTGGTCGAGAAGATGCTGGCCGGCGGCGGCCCGGTGATCACCACCACAACCGGTGGCATCCCCGAGTCCGTGGGCGACACCGCGATCGAGGTCGCGGCCGGTGAGCCGGCCGGGCTGGCGGCGGCCATCGACCACGCCGTGCTGGGGATGACGGCGGACGAGCGCCGGACCGCATCGCGCCGAGCCCGAGAGTACGCATTGCGCTTCGACCGCGTGGCCGTGTTCGACGGGCTCATCGAGGACCACGCCGTCCCGGCCGGCTGAACCGGGACTGAAAACCCGTTGCGACCTTGTCAGTGGGCCCGGGTTGAATGGTGACGTCGCCCCGGCCGGCAGCGCTGACACCGTTCTGTAAGCGATCTGTCAGCGCCTCCGGGCAGTGTCACACCCATGACACGCGCACCGGCCCCGCTCCGGTCGCGGGCGTCACGACGCGAAGGAGACCCCTATACCCATGAGCACGCCATCGACCCTCTCCATCGACCGCCTCCGCTCCGATCTCACCGGCGACGTCATCGCACCGGACGACCCCGGCTACGACGCTGCCCGCACGCTGTTCTACGGCGGCTTCGACAACCGTCCCGCCGTCATCGTCCGCCCCTGCAACGCGGCCGAGGTCGCCGCCATCGTCACGCTGGCCCGCGACACCGGCTTCGAGCTGTCCGTACGCAGCGGCGGCCACAGCACCGCCGGCCATAGCGTCAGCGACGGCGGCATCATGCTCGACCTCTCCAGGCTGCGAGCCATCGAGATCGACGTCGACGAACGCACCGCTTGGGCCCAGACCGGCCTGACGGCGGGCGACGTCACCACGGCGCTGGCCGAACACGGGCTGGCCGTCGGCTTCGGCGACACCGGCACCGTCGGCATCGGCGGCATCACCACCGGCGGCGGCGTCGGCTACCTGTCCCGCAAGTACGGCCTGACCATCGACGACGTGCTGGCGGCCGAGGTCGTCACCGCCGACGGCCAGGTGCTGGTGGTCGACGCCGACAACCACCCCGAGCTGTTCTGGGCCATCCGCGGTGGCGGCGGCAACTTCGGCGTCGTCACCCGGTTCCGGTACCGAGTCCACGAACTGCCCGGTGTCGTGGGCGGCATGCTGCTGCTGCCGGCCACCGCCGACGTCGTGCACGGGGTCCTCACCGAGGCCGCCGCCGCGCCCGACGAGCTGTCGATCATCCTCAACGTCATGCCGGCGCCGCCCATGCCGTTCGTCCCGCCGGAGGTCCACGGCACTCTCGTCACGATGGTGCTGCTCTGCTACGCCGGGCCGGCCGAGGACGGCGAGAAGGTGCTGGCCCCGATCCGGGCGCTGGCCACCCCGATCGCCGACCTCGTGCGGCCCATCGCCTACCCGGAGATGTACCCGCAGGAGGACGGCGGTGACGCAGAGGAGTACCACCCGACCGCCGTCGCCCGCACCTTTTTCGCCGACCAGCTCGACCGCGCGATGGTCGAGCAGATCCTCGAGCGGTTGGCGACGGCGCCGGCGCCGATGCGGGTCGCCCAGATCCGACCGCTCGGCGGTGCCATCGCCCGCGTGCCCGACGACGCGACGGCGTACGCACACCGACAGCGCGCCTTCATGGTCATCGTGGCGTCGTTCCTGGACACGCCGGAGACCCGGGCCGAGCGTGAGGCCTGGGTAGCCGAGGTGGCCGGCCTCATCCAGAACGGCGGCCCCGGCGCCTACGTCAACTTCCTCGGCGACGACGGTCCCCAGCGGGTACGCGAAGCCTACCCGGGCGTCACCTGGGACCGGCTCACCGAGGTCAAGCGCCGCTACGACCCGGGCAACCTGTTCCGGCTCAACGTCAACGTGGAGCCGGCCCAGGGCTGAGGCCACCGCCGTCCGCCGTGCCGCGCCGCGTCACGTGCGGTCGACGGCGTCGAGGATGACGTCGGCCAGCTCACCGGGCTTGGTGAACTGCGGCCAGTGGCCGGTGGGCAGGTCGATGTACTCCGCGTCGCGCAGTGCCGCGACCTCGGTGGTGTCCGGGTCCTTCTGGGCGATCCACTCGCGCAGCTCGTCGCCGGTGAACTCACACGCGATGATCGTCGCCGGTATGTCGTAGCGCCGCTCGTCGGTGAGCACCTGAGGGTCGTAGGCGACCGCCGCGGGCTGAGGCACGGCGGCGGCACGGAACGCCTCGCGCAGGCCGTCGTCCAGGTCACGGAGGTCCTCGGCGGGGAACTCCGACCAGTCCGGCAGCGGGATCTCACCGTCGACCACGCGCAGCCCGTTGTTGATCGCCTCGCCAACGGCGAGCGGCACGGCGTCGACGTGCACCACGCGCACGACGCGATCCGGCCGGGCGTCGGCCGCCGCATGTGCGATGGCGCTGCCGCCGGAGTGCCCGACCAGCACGACCGGTCCGTCGGCCCCGTCGACCGCCGCGATCGCGGCCTCGACGTGGTCGCGGAGCTGGATGCCACCGCGGTCGGTGCCGACCGACTCCAGCCCGGGCAACGTGAGCGCCTGGACCCGGTGGCCCGCCTTCTCCAGCACCGGCGCGACCTCGCTCCACGACGAGCCGTCCAGCCAGAAGCCGGGGATCAGGATGATGTCCATCCGCAGAAGGTACGCGTCACTACGACATTCCGGCACCGACACGCCTCAAAACGGGCCTGACGGACGCCCGTCGGCACGCCACCCCTCGCCCCGAAATGATCACGTTCAGCACGAAATCTCGTGTCGCACCATGCTCGCAAGCCTGGTGACGCACGGGCAATCCTGCTGAACGTGATCATTTCGGAGGCAGCAAGAGGCGGCACGCGGCAGCAAGAGGCGGCACGAGGAGGCAGGAGGAGGCAGGAGGCGGGAGCGTGGGACCTACGATGCGGGGCCAAGGTCACGACGAGCGGAGGGTCCATGCGAGCAGGTCGTCGACCTCCCAGGTGTTGACGATGCGCTCCATCGGAACCCCGCACGCGGCCGCCCGCTCGCACCCGTAGGGCTGCCACTCCAGCTGACCCGGCGCGTGGGCGTCGGTGTCCAGTGCGAACGAGCAGCCCGCCTCGACCGCCAGCCGCAGCAAGCGCTTCGGCGGGTCCAGCCGCTCCGGCCGCGAGTTGATCTCGACCGCGACGCCGAACCGCGCGCAGGCGGCGAAGACGATCTCCGGCTCGAAGGTGGACTCCGGCCGGGTGCCGCGGCCGCCGGTGATGAGCCTGCCCGTGCAGTGTCCGAGGATGTCGACGTGCGGGTTGGCGATGGCGGTCACCATGCGCGGGGTCATCTCGTCCGCGGGCATCCGCAGCTTGGAGTGCACGCTGGCCACGACGACGTCGAGCCGCGCCAGCAGCTCGTCGGACTGGTCCAGGGAGCCGTCCTCGTTGATGTCGACCTCGATGCCGGTGAGCACCCGGATACCGTCGGAGCGCTCGTTGAGCTCGGCCACGACGTCCAGCTGGCGGCGCAGCCGGTCCGGCGACAGCCCGTTGGCGACGGTGAGCCGCGGCGAGTGGTCGGTCAGTGCGACGTAGTCGTGGCCGAGCGCGGCGGCGGCCTGCACCATCTCCGGGATCGGGCTGCCGCCGTCGGACCAGTCCGAATGCATGTGGAGGTCGCCGCGCAGGGCCGCCTGGATCTCGGTGCCGCCCTCGGCCACGGGCTGCCCGCCGGTGGCCTCCAGCCGGCGCAGGTACACCGGGACCTCGCCGGCCAGCGCCTCCGTGATGACCTCGGCGGTGACCTTGCCGATGCCGCGCAGCTCGGTGAGGGTGCCGGCGGCGGCCCGCTCGGTCAGCTCCGGGACGCCGGCGGCGGCCGCCGCGGCCGCCGCGGTGCGGAACGCCCGCACCCGGTAGGTCGGCTCCCGCGCCCGCTCCAGCAGGTACGCGATGCGTCGCAGGGTCGCGGCGGGGTCGGGGCCGGCGTTCACCGTCACAGTGTCCCCGTCCGGGTGGTCATCGAGCCAGCGCGCCGGCGAGGGCTTCGGCCAGCCGGCGCGCCGTCGACCCGTCCGGCTCGCCGTGGTCGGGGTTGAACTCGGTGAGGGTCATCCCGGCGAACCCGGGATGGCGGACCATGACCGCCACCGCCGTCATGACCTGATCGAGGGTGAGCCCGTGGTACTGCGGAACGTCGGCGGCCGGCAGGTCGAAGAAGTTCACGACGTCGACGTCGAGGTGCACGACGAACCGCTCGGTGACCGAGGTCAGCGCGGACAGCGCCAGCGCTGCCGACCCGGCAGGGTCCGGCGCCACCGACGGTGCCGGAAACCGCCAGCTCGGGACCCGGCCGTGGATGTCCTCCTCGTCGTCGGCGTAGCCGAAGAAGCAGACGTGGTCGGGCGTGAGGAGCGGGCGGCGCGGCCCGAACGCGGCCAGCTCCGGCGCGCTGCCAGGCAGGTCGAGCATGTGCGCCAACCCCATGCCGTCGGTGATCGGCTCGTTCGGGTGGTCGACCGGATTCATGAGGTCCTGGCCGCCGTCGACGTACATCAGGCCGACGTTCTGGCCGGCCTCGACCAGGGCGCTGACCAGCGCGATGGTGACCGTGCACTCGCCGCCGACGACCAGCGGGCGGTACCCGGCGGCCAGCACGTCACCGATGGCGGCTCGGGCGTCGGTGAGGACGTCGATGACGGCGCTGAGGTTGTGCGGCGCCCGCTCGGTGGGGTGCGCCGACCACCGCCGCACCGGGCGGTCGCCGTGGTCGACGACCTCGAGGCCGGCACCGCGCAGCAGGTCGGACAGCCCGGCGGCCCGCAGCGCGGCCGGCGCCTGCTCCTGACCGGGCCAGTGGGCGGCAACGCTGGACGGGACGCCGAGCAGACCTACAGTGGCCATCAGTCCCGTCCCTGCCACGTGCAGATGCACGCTTCGTTGCCCTCGGGATCGGCCAGCACCCAGAACGCCGGCGCTTCGGCGTCGTAGACGAGGCGGCCACCGGCTTCGAGCGCCGCGGCCATCCGGTGCTCGGCCTCGTCGTGTGGGACGGTCACGTCGAGATGGATGCGGTTGCGCTGTGGCCGGGGCGCGTCCATCTGCTGGAACCAGACGGCCGGGCCCTGCCCGCGCGGGTCGATCAGGGGATCCTTGGGACCGGTGTGGCCAGGCTCGTCGGCGTAGCCGAGGACGGCCTTCCAGAACGGGCGGACCGACGGGATGTCGAGCGCGTCGATGCCGAGCTCGATGGACTGCGCGACGCGGACCGGGTCGCCCAGCGCGGCGTCGGGCCGGTGGCCGTCCGCGAGCAGCGCCGTCGTGATGCGGCCGACCGTCCGCACGTCGTCCATGGTGACGTCGGCGAGCACCGGATCCTGCACCTCGAGCAGGACGTGGTCGGTACGCAAATGCAGCGACAGGCTCGCCGACCCGCCGCCGGCAGCGGCCACCGCCAGTGCCGCGACCCGCGCGGCCTGCTCGGCGGAGTGGACGGCGACCCGCGTGTGCAGGCGGGCGAGCAAGTAGCGCCAGCCCAAGTGCTCGACCGCCGCCGATGCCTCCGGGCGGCTCAACGCGCGGCCTGCGTCATGCTCATCGCCCATACCAGCATCTTCACACGCGGCTCCGACAGTCCGGCCCCGCTTCGACCGGATCGATCGCCGCGGACAGGTCGGTGCGCAGCGCGAAAGGCACGAAGACGGCCAGTATCAGCACCGCGAGCGCCGTCGCTGCGACGAACACCGTCCGCACGTCCCACAGCTCCGCGCCCACGCCGGCCAGCGCGGCGCCGACCGGCAGCACGCCCCAGCTGATCATCCGCGACGCGGCGTAGATGCGGCCGAGGAGGTCCGGCGGCGACAGGTTCTGCCGGATGGTGGCCACCAGCACCCGCCAGATGCTCGAGCCGGCACCGGCGACGACGGCGCCGGCCGCCACCGCCCAGGCCCCCGCGCCCAGCGCCACCGGCGCGACCAGGAGCATCGTCCCGACAGTGTCGGCGATCAACAGCCGGGTCACGCCGAACCGGCCGCGCAATGGCTCGACGACCACCGACGCGACCAGCCCGCCGACCGCCATCGCGGTGAGCATCAGCCCGTACTGCGCGGCGCTCAGCCCGAGCGGACCGGGGCTGACCGCGTACACCACCAGCAGCGCCGTCGCGGCCGCCCACACGACGTTCATGGCGGCCGTGAACAGCGTCAGCGTCCGCACCACCGGCTGCCGCCACAGGTAGCGGAACCCGGCGGCCACCCCTGCTGTGCGCGCGCCGGCGCCGTCGAGCTGCTCACCGGCAGAGGGGCGCGACCGGCGCAGTGTCATAGCGGCGATCCCGGCCAGCGTCAGCACGTACAGGGCGGCCGACGCGCCGGTGGCCAGCGCCAGCGTCACCCCGGCCAGCAGCCCGGCCAGCGGCGGGCCGGCGAGCTGGTTGGTGACGTTGACGGTGGCCTCGATCCGGGCGTTGGCGCGGTTGCGCTGATCCCGGCCGACGACCATCGGGACGGCCGTGGTCAGTGCGGTGTCGACCAGCGTCTCGGCCACGCCGAGCAGGATCGCCGCGGCCAACAGGAGGGGCAGGGACAGCACGTCGACCAGGTAGGCGCCGGTCACGCCGCCCAGCACGAGCGCTCGGCCCAGGTTGACCGACGCGAGCAGGGCCCGGCGATCGGAATGGTCGACGATCCAGCCCGCATGCAGCCCGAACACCGGCCAGGCCAGGGTCAGCGCGGCGGTGATCGCGGCAACCCCACCGGCTGAGGCGTCGACGGCGATGGCCAGCAGCGGCAGCACGAACAGCGCCATGCCGTCGGCCAGGTTGGCCGTGCCGGTCCCGAACCACAGCCCAGCGAACGAGCGACCCAGCGACCTAGCCACGCCTCTTTACCTTTCAAAAAGTTTTGATCAGTCAAGTCGGGATCAGCCTATCCAACCTGTCAAGAAAGTTTGATCGGTGAGATACTGGAAGAGTGACCGAGATCGAGCTGGTCGGCAACGCGCTGTGCCTGGACTTCGCCAACACCGTCAACACCCGCCCGGCGACACGGCGCGACTGGCTCGCCACGCCTGAGCAGGCGCTGGCCTGGGCGCGCGCCGCCGGCCACCCGATCGACGATCGCGCCGGACTGGACCGGGCCCTCCCGCGAGGCCGCGAGCTGCGCGAGACGGTGTTCCGGGTGTTCTCGCCGCTCGCGGGCGGCGACCAGCCCACGCGGGGCGACCTCGACGCCGTCGTCACCAGCCATGCCGAGGGGGTCCGGCACGGGCGGCTCGACGACGACGGCGACAGGTTCCGGCTGACCTGGGGTGCGCCCCGCACGGCACAGGTGCTGCTCTGGGAAGTCGCCGCGTCCGCCGTCGACCTGCTGACCCGTGGGCCGCTGGACCGATTGGGCGAGTGCCCGTCATGCGGCTGGCTGTTCCTGGACACCAGCAGGAACCATCGGCGCCGCTGGTGCAGCATGGCCACCTGCGGCAGCCGCGACAAGGCGCGCCGGTACTACGTCACGCACACCTCGCCGACCGCCTGACGGTCGTCGCCCGGGGCCATCACCAGGCGTACCCGCGCTTCACTAGGCATGCAAGCATGGTGCGACACGTGTTTTCGTGCTGAACGTGATCATTTCGGACTCTCGATCGGCAGCATGTGTCCGGCCCACGCGGTACTTTCCAGCCATGTCCGATCACGGGGCGAATCCGTACGCCCAGCCACCGGAGACGCCCCATCAGCGGCTGCCGCCCTATCCAGAGCCGCGGCCCTACACCCCCGGGCCGTACAATCCGTGGGTCGACCAGGACGAGCCGCCGCGCCATCGGGGCACCAACGGCTTCGCGATCGCATCCCTGGTGTTCGGCCTGGTCGGCGGCATCCCGCTGGCGTTCATCTTCGGCATCATCGCGCTCGGACAGATCGCGGAGCGGAAGCAGGACGGCCGCGCGCTGGCCATCGGCGGGCTGATCGGTGCCGGTGTGTGGACGACGGGCCTCGTCATCGCCGCGGCGCTCGGGTCGTTCTCCGAGCCCGATCGCGACGACTCCGGCCAGATCACGGAGGAGGGCACGGTGTCGACGTTCGACATCGAGATCGGCGACTGCCTCAACGGTTTGCTCGAGACCGAGGACGAGAGCAGCGTCGCCTCGCTGCCCGCCGTCCCGTGCTCGCAGCCGCACGAAGGCGAGGTCTACGCGAGGTTCGACCTGGCCGAGGGCGACTATCCGGGCCTGGACGCGATCGTGGTGGAGGCCGACCGGCGGTGCGCCGAGGCCCTGATGACGTACTCACCGACCGCGTACAGCGACCCCACCATCAGCCTCTTCTACCTGTACCCGCAGGAGCCTGGCTGGCCGCGCGACCGCGAGGTCGTCTGCATCGCCTATGACCTGGATGGCGCCCTGACCGGGACCATCGCGGAACAGCCGGCGACGTGACGGGGTCCTGACGGAGCGAACTTGCAGTCTGAGTTAGGTTAGGCAAACCTAGTTGACTGACTGCAGATCATTCTCCGTGAAAGGACCGCGGCCCGTGGCGTACCCCGAGGGTGTCAAGCTCGCCGAACCACCACCTACCGAAACCGCCGAGACCCACGACGAGCTGCTCGAACGGCAACGCCTGCGGGAGTCTTCCGCCCGTTCCTACCCTCGCCGACTGCCCGTCGCGCTGGTCGATGCGCGCGGCTGCACGGTCCGCGACCGGCAGGGCAACGCGTACCTCGACTGCCTGGCCGGAGCGGGCGCGCTGGCCCTCGGCCACCACCACCCAGTCGTGGTCCAGGCGATCCGCGACGCGCTGGACGCGGGCGCGCCGCTGTCGACGCTGGACCTTCCGACGCCGATACGCGACCGCTTCGTCACGCAGCTGTTCGACGTGCTGCCGGAGCACCTGCGCGACGGGCGCATCCTGTTCTGCGGGCCGAGCGGCGCCGACGCCGTCGAGGCCGCGATCAAGTTGGCCCGCACCGCCACCGGCCGGTCCGGGGTGCTCGCGTTCGGCGGCGCCTACCACGGCATGACCCAGGGCACACTGGCGCTGACCGGCCGGCGCTCGGTGAAGGAGCCGCTCGGCTCGTTGCTGCCCGACGTGCACCACCTGCCGTTCCCGACGATGTACCGCTCGCCGTTCGGCCTGGAGGACGCCCGGGGCGCGGCCGCCAGGCTGGTCGAGTGGGCGCTGACCGACGATCTCAGCGGTATCCCCGCGCCGGCCGCCGTCATCGCCGAGCCGGTGCAGGGCGAGGGCGGCGTGCACCCGATGCCGGCAGCGTTCGCCGACGCCGTCCGCCGGGCCACCCGGGCAGCGGAGGCGGTGCTGATCGCCGACGAGGTCCAGACCGGCCTCGGCCGCACCGGCGAGCTGTGGGCCAGCCAGGCCGTCGACATGGAGCCGGACGTCCTGGTGCTGTCCAAGGCGATCGGCGGCGGGCTGCCGCTGGCGGTCATCGTCCACCGGGGCACGCTGGACGGCTGGCAGCCGGGTGCGCACGCCGGGACGTTCCGCGGCTCCACCCTGGCGCTGGCCGCGGGCGCGGCGACCATCAAGGAAGTGGTCAGCGCCGGCCTGGTCGAGCACGCCCGCGACGTGGGCCGGCGCCTCACCGATGGGCTGCTGGCGGTGGCGGCCGGCGATCCGCGGGTCGGGGACGTCCGCGGTCGCGGTCTCATGACCGGCGCCGAGCTGGTCGACCCGAGTGTCGTCGACGCCGACGGGGTCCCGGTGCCGGACGGCTGGCTGGCCGGCCGGATCCAGCGCGAGATGCTGCGGCGCGGAGTCATCGTCGAGGTCGGCGGTACCCATGACGCCGTCGTGCGGTTCCTGCCGCCGCTGGTCATCACCGCGGCCGAGGTCGACCGGGTGGTCGACGCGTTCGGCGCGGCGCTGCGAGCGAGCCGGGACGAGCCGCGGTGACCGGACCGGACACCCCGCTGTTCCTCGACGGCAGCACCGCCTCGCACGACGCCTTGCGGGCGGCGGTCGCGGCGGTCCTCGAGGCGCTGACCAGCACTGACCACCGCGCACCGTTCCCGTCGCAGAGCCCGGCGCAGCTGCGAGAGCTGGCAACCGGCATCGAACCGCTCCCCGACGACGCCGAGGAGCTGGGCGACGTGCTCGCCGACGTCGAGGACCGGATCCTGGCCAACGGGGCGCGCGTCACCGACCCGTCGTGCGCGGCCCACCTGCACCCGCCGACGCTGCTGACCGCGACCGCCACCGAGCTTGCCGTCGCGGCCACCAACCAGTCCATGGACTCCTTCGACCAGGCACCGGCCGCCACCTACCTCGAGGATCGCCTGGTGAGCCGACTGGCCGCGCTGGCTGGTCTCCCGGCGACGGCGTCCGGCGTGCTCACGGCGGGCGGGACGGCCTCGAACCTGCTCGGGCTGCTGCTCGCGCGGGACCACGCGGGCGGCGGGGCGAACGTTGACGGGCTGCCGCCCGCGGCCGCCAGGTGGCGCATCCTCGCGTCGATGGCCGCGCACGTCAGCGTCCGGCAGGCCGCCGCCGTGCTCGGCCTCGGCCGCGACGCCGTCATCGCCGTGGCCACCGACGACGCCGGCCGGATGGACGTCGCCGCGCTGGACCGTTGCCTGGACGGGCTGCGGCAGACCGGGGCCGTGCCGATCGCCGTCGTCGGCACCGCGGGCACCACGGACACCGGCGCGATCGACCCGCTGGACGCGCTCGCCGACCGTGCCGCTGCCGCCGGCGCGTGGTTCCACGTGGACGCCGCTGTCGGGTCGGCGCTGCTGCTCAGCGACCGGCTGCGGCCGCGGCTGGCCGGTCTGGAGCGGGCCGACTCCGTCACCGCCGACCTGCACAAGCTGTGGTGGCAGCCGATCGGCGCCAGCGCGCTGCTGGTCCGCGACGGCGAAACGCTGGGCAGCGTGCGCGAGCCGGCCGACTACCTCAACCGGACCGACGACGGCGACGTGCTCAACCTGGTCGACCGGTCGCTGGACACCTCGCGCCGCTTCGACGCGCTGAAGATCGTCGTCTCGCTGCGGGCCACCGGGCGGCGGCGGCTGGCGGAGCTGGTGGAGCACCTGGTCGACCTGACCGCGGCCGTGGGCGCCGCCGTGGGCGGGCGGGCCGAGCTCGAGCTGCTGGCGCCGCCCCAGACGGTGATGGTGCTCTTCCGCTGCCGGCCCGCCGGGCTGGACGACGCGCTCCTCGACGGGGTCAACGTCGACGTCCAGCGACGGCTCCTCGCCTCCGGCCGGGCCGTCGTCGGCCGGACCCGGCACCGCGGCCGGGTGGCGCTGAAGCTCACCCTCACCAACCCGCTGACCACCCTCGCCGACGTCGCGACGCTGCTGGACACCGTCGTCGCCACCGCCGTGGACGTCGCTCGCACCACGAAGGAGCGGGCCGCATGACCGACTTCCTCGACCCCGCGACCGCGACGCGGGCGCCTCGACAGGCCGCCGACGACGCCGGAGCGCACGCCCTGCTGGCGTGCTGGCTGCGCGAGCTGCCGGGCTGGGGGCTGGAGACGCTCGACGACCGGCCGGTCGTCGTCGTGCCGCTGCCGGGCTGGAACGGCCGGCTGCTGGTCCGCGTCCGGCGGGTGTCCGCGACGTTCCGGCACCAGCTGGAGCTGCCGGCGCTGATCCAGCTCGGCGACGCCGCGCCGAGGCCGATCTCGCTCGCGCCGCTGGCGGTGCTGCTGGCAGACGCACTCGACGACGTGCCCGGACGCGGCGACGCCCTGCTCAGCCGGGTGCTCGACAGCGCCGCGGCCGTCGCCGACCACCTGACCCGGCGGGCCGCGGACATCGACCGGCTCTGGTCGGCCGCGCCGCTGCCGTTCGGCGAGTCCGAGCAGGCACTGCTGCTGGGCCACCTGGTGCACCCGACGCCGAAGAGCCGCGGCGAGATGAGTGCCGTCGAACGGCTGCGTTACTCCCCCGAGCCCGGCGGCCGGTTCCCGCTGCGCTGGCTGGCCGTCGCGGCCGACCTCGTCCGTCACGCCAGTGCCCTGGAGACGCCGGCGCCGCGGCTGGCCGAGGCCCTGTTGCGCGACGACCCCGCGGTGGACCCGGCCGCCCTCGACGCGACGCTGAAGGCCGTCGGCGACGACCGGGTGCTGCTGCCGGCGCACCCCTACGAGGCGGACCGGCTGGCCGCCGCGCCGGAGACCGCCGGCCTGTTCGCCAGCGGCGACGTCGTCGACCTCGGCCCGTGGGGGTCGCCGTACCTGCCGACCACGTCGGTGCGGACGGTGTATCGGGCGGCGGCACCGTGGCAGCTGAAGTTCTCGCTGCACGTGCGGGTGACGAACTCGATGCGGGTGACGCTGCCGAAGGAGCTGGACCGCGCCGTGGAGTCCGCCCGGCTGGCCCGGACGGTCGTCGGGCAATGGACCGCGGCGGCCGCGCCGGATCTCGTCCTCGTCCAGGACCCCGCCTACCTGACCGTCGCCCGCGGCGACGAGGTGCTGAACGGCTTCTCGGTGCTGCTGCGGTCGAACCGATGGGGGGTCGACGGGCCGCCCGACGTCACCGCGCTGACCACGCTGTGCCAGGACCATCCGTACGGCGGGCACAGCCGGCTGGCCGCGCTCGTCGCGGCGATCGCGGACCGGTCCGGGCGGGCCGAGCACGAGGTGGCCCGCGAGTGGTTCGGCCGCTTCTGCGACGTGGTCGTCCGGTCCCTGGTCCGGCTCTATCTCGAGGTCGGGCTGTGCTTCGAGGCGCATCAGCAGAACACCCTGGTGGAGCTGGAAGACGGCTGGCCGGTGCGCGGGGTGTACCGCGACAGTCAGGGCTACTTCCACCGCGAGGCCGCGCACGGTGACCTGGTCGCCGTCGTCCCCGGGCTGGGTGAGGCCACCGAGTCGCTCTTCCCGGAGGCGCTGGCCGACGAGCGGCTGGTCTACTACCTGTTCGTCAACCTCACGCTCGGGGTGGTGAACGCGCTCGGTCCGTGCGTCGACGAGACCGCCCTGCTGTCCGACCTTCGCCGGGTGCTGACGACGGAGCGGTCGTGCGGCGGCCGGTACCCGGCCACGCTGCTGGACCGGCTGCTCGACGACGATCGCTGGCCGTGCAAAGCGAACCTGCTGACCCGGGCGAACGACATGGACGAGCTGGTCGGCGACATCTCCACCCAGTCGGTCTATGTGACGCTGCCGAACCCGCTGCTCGGGGTGGCGTCGTGACGGCCGCGTGGTCGGTGACGCCGCCGGGCGCCTCCGTCGAGCTGACGTTCCGGCCGGTGCGGCCCGACGCCGACGCCGAGCTCGTCCACGACTGGATGAACCGCGAGCACGTCGTCCCGTGGTGGCAGCTGGGCCGGCCGCTCCGGCGGATCCGTGACTACCTGGCCGGGCTCACCCACCTCAGCCCGTGGCTGGTCTCGGCCGACGGCGTCCCGTTCGGCTACGTGGAGACGTACGTCGTGACCGACGACCCGCTGGCGTCGGCGTACCCCGCCCGCGACGACGACGTCGGGTTCCACCTGTTGGTCGGGCCGCCGTCGATGCTCGGGACCGGGGTGCCGCGACTGATGGGACGCGCGGTGCTGGCCTGGCTGCTCAACCGCGGCGACCGCGCCGTCTGCGAGCCGGACGTGCGCAACAGCCGGATGCTCGCCTACTGCGACCGTCTGGGGCTGCGGTCGCTGGGAGAGGTCGATCTGCCGGACAAGCGGGCGGCGCTGCTGGCCTGCACGCGCGAGCAGTTCGACGCGCGCTGGCCGGACGATCGCGCCGCCCTCGGCCCCGCACCCAGTGTTGATCGTGGAGTGATCGGGCCATCAATCGGACATTCCACCCCGCAGTTGCCCGCTTACTCCACGATCAGCGCGAGGGCGGGTCGCTCGTACGAGTACGACGTCGTCGGGGTCGGGCTGGGGCCGTTCAACCTCGGCCTGGCCGCGCTGCTGTCGCCGGTCCCCGAGGTCGACGCGGTGTTCTTCGAAGCCGCGCCCCGCTTCGCCTGGCACCCCGGGCTGATGCTGCCCGGCACCACGCTGCAGGTGCCGTTCCTCGCCGACCTCGTGACGCTCGCCGACCCGACCAGCAGGTGGTCGTTCCTCAACTACCTGCACGAGCGCGGCCGGCTGTACCGCTTCTACTTCTACGAGCGGTTCCACGTGCCGCGCGCGGAGTTCGACGCCTACGCGCGCTGGGTGGCCGAATCGCTGCCGTCGTGCCGGTTCGGGTCGCTGGTGGAGTCGGTGACGCCGGCGGCCGGCGGCGGCTGGCTGGTGCGGGTGCGCTTCGCCGACGGCGCCGTCGACGAGCACCGCGCCAGGTCGGTGGTGTTCGGCGTGGGCAGCCGCCCGTCGGTCCCCGCCGTGGCGCGCGAGGTGGTCGGCGACGCCGTCTTCCACACCGAGGACTACCTGACCTACCGGGAGAAGGCGGTGACGGCGGGTGCCGTCACCGTCGTCGGGTCGGGGCAGAGCGCCGGCGAGGTCGTGGCCGACCTGCTGGAGACCGGGCTGCCGGGTGGGCTGACGGTGGACTGGTTCACCCGGTCGCGCGGGTTCTTGCCGATGGAGTACTCCAAGCTCGGGCTCGAGCACTTCACGCCCGAGTACACGGAGTACTTCCGCGCCCTGCCGCCAGCGGTGCGCGACGAGGTCCGGTCCGGCCAGGACCTGCTCTACAAGGGCCTCTCGGCCGAGACCAGCGAGCGCATCTACGACCTGCTCTACGAGGCGACGGTCGACCGTGACGACCCGCCGGTGACCTACGCCGGCGGCTGCGAGCTGCGCGGCATCTCGCCGTCCCCGGAGCCGGGCCGGCGCTGGCGGCTCACGTGGCACCACCGCGACCAGGACCGGACGTTCACCCGCGACACCGACGTGATCGTGCTCGGGACGGGCCACGAGCCGGCGCCGCTGCCGGTACCGCCTGGCCTGCTGACATGCGACGAGCATGGGCGGCCGCTGGTGTCGGCGGACTACCGGCTGGAGCTGGCCTCCGGCGCCCCGTCCACGCTGTTCGCACAGAACGCCGAGCTGCACACCCACGGCGTCGGCGCGCCCGACCTCGGCCTCGGCGCGCACCGCAACTCCGTCATCGTCAACGCGCTGACCGGCCGTGAGGTCTACCCCGTCCGGCCACGCACCGTGTACCAGCGCTTCGGCGCCGACCAGCTGCTCGAGGAGAAGCCGCATGAGTGACAGTCCGATCCTGGCCGCCCTCACCCCGCAGCACTGGGACCGGGCCAACCGCGAGCTCATCGCCAAGATGATCACCGAGTTCTGGTACGAGGAGATCATCACCCCAGCGGTCACCGTGGACGGAGCGCTGCGGCTCGCGCTGCCCGGCGGGCTGCTGACCGGGCGGGCGGTCCGCCGTGCTCTGGGCTGGTGGCGGGTGGACCCGTCGTCGCTCGCGTTCGACGGCACCGGTGGTGACAATGGCGAGGACGGCGACGGTGCGAGTGGCCTGCCGGACGCCGTCGACGTCTTCACCCGGCTGCTCGGCGACGCCGACCCGTCCACCGTCGCCGGCTCGGTGTCGGAGCTGTCGTCGACGCTGCTGTCCGACGCGCGGCAGCTGGCGCAGGCGCGGCCGGCCACGGAGCTGGTCGACCTGGAGCCGGTCCTGGTCGAGAGCCAGCTGACCGGGCACCCGTGGATCGTCGCCAGCAAGGGCCGGGTCGGCTTCTCGGTGAGCGACCTGGAGGCGTACCCGCCGGAAGCCGGGCGCGACGTCCAGCTGCTCTGGCTGGCCGCCGCGCCAGACCTGGCGGACGTGGCCACCGTGCCCGGGCTCGACCACCACACCGTCGTGCGCGAACAGGTCGGGCCCGCGGGCTGGGAGCAGGTGCGCGCCCGGGCCCGGCTGGGCGGCCTCGACCCGGACACCTGTGTCTACCTGCCGGTGCACCCCTGGCAGTGGACGCACCGGATCGTGCCGCTGCACGCGTCGGCGCTGGCCGACGGGTCGCTGGTGTTCCTCGGTGAAGGGTCGGCCCGGTACCGGCCACAGCTGGCCATCCGCACCATGACCGACATCGACGACCCGACCCGCCGGTACCTGAAGCTGCCGGTCTCGATCCTCAACACCTCGGTCTACCGCGGGCTGCCGCGAGAGCGGACGCTGGCGGCACCCGCGCTGACGTCGTGGCTGGCCTCGGTTGTCGACGGGGACGACTTCCTGCGCGAGACCGGGGTGATCCTGCTCGGCGAGGTGGCAGGGGTCAGCGTCACGCACCCGGCGTACGCGTCGCTGCCAGGTGTTCCGTACCAGTACACGGAGCTGCTCGGTGCCATCTGGCGCGAGCCGGTCCAGCCGTACCTGGCGCCCGGCGAGCAGGCCGTGTCGCTGGCCGCGCTGCTCCACGTCGACCCGTGGGGCGGGTCATTCGCCGAGGCGCTGGTCGCGCGGAGTGGCCTCACCGCGGCCGAATGGGTGGCGCGCCTGCACGGCGCGATCCTCCCGCCGCTGCTGCACGTGCTGTACCGCTACGGCGCGATGTTCTCCCCCCACGGGCAGAACTGCATGATCGTGCACCGGTCCGGCGTGCCGGTCCGGCTGGTCGTCAAGGACTTCGTCGACGACCTGGCCATCTGCTCGGAGCTGATTCCGGAGCACGCGGGCCTGACCCCGGCCGTTCGCGCCGCCCTGTCCGACGTCACGTTGGACGGCAAGACGCTGCGCAAGTACCTGCAGAACGGCCTGCTGATCTGCGTGTACCGCTACCTCGCGGAGATCGCCGCGGACCGGCTGGGTGTGCCGGAGTCGTCGTTCTGGGGGTCGGCGCGGGCGGTGCTTTCGGCGTACCGGTCGCGGTTCGCCGGACAGCTGGGCGACCGGTTCGAGATGTTCGACCTCGAGACGCCGACGTTCCCCAAGCTGTGCCTCAACCGGCTGCGACTGTTCGACCGCGGCTATGCCGACGACGCCGAGCGGCCCGTCGTCTCCGCAGTCGGCAGCGTCGCGAACCCGCTCGCCCCCGAGTTCCCCGGGTGAGCCACCGTCGACCCTCGACTCCTATCATCTGGCTCGAATGCCGCGACGGAGTGAGGAAGCGACGACATGGGCTGGAGCGACCGGATCCGGCGCGGCGGCACGTCCGACGGGGAGTCCGAGGCGGCGGAGTACGACGCGCCGACGGAGGCGGAGGCCGGCGTCGACGAGGTGCCGGCGTGGCTGCGCACCGCGCTGCGTCGTGACGTCACCGGCCCGAGAACCGTCATGTCCGCGATCGCCGCCGATGGAGAGCCCGTCGCCGCCAGGGCGAACGGCCAGGACTGGGTCGTGGCATGGCACCCGCCGCCGGAGCCTCCGGCCGGACGGCGCCACGGCGCGGAGGGCATCTGCGTGACCCCGGACGGTCAGATCGTCCTCATCAGCCGCGACGGCGACCGCTGGGAGCTACCGGCCGGCAGGCCCGACGGCGACGAGACCTGGGAGGAGACACTGCGGCGCGAGGTCCTCGAGGAAGCCTGCGCGACCGTCGTCCGGGCCAGGCTGCTCGGATTCACCCGCGGGGTGTGCGTCGCGGGACACGAGCAGGGCCTGGTCCTCGTCCGTTCGATGTGGCGCGCCGACGTCGAGCTGGCACGTTGGGACCCGCGGTTCGAGATCTCCCATCGCCGCGTCGTCCCAGCTGCCCGTCTGAGCGCCGAGGTACGCCTCGCCACCCTGCCGTTCGCCCCGATCGTCCGGCGCATGATCCACGAGGCGTCCGTCATCCAGCCGCCGGGGCAGCAGAAGCCATAAGGATTGAACCGCCCCAGGCGCCATCGTCGCCGGCGCCTGACAGTCGCGTCGATCGGCAGGCGGGAATCAGATTTCTTCCAGCCGGCGGGTGAGGAAGCGCCGTTCCGGCGTGCTGGTGGCCAGCTCCAGCGCCCGACGGTACGCCGTACGGGCGTCGTCGTCGCGGCCCAGCCGGTGCAGCAGCTCGCCGCGGGTGGAGTGCAAGTACAGGTAACCGTCCAGCTCCGGGTCCAGCGCATCCACGGTGCGCAACGCGGCGGCGGGGTCACCGGCCTGCGCCATCGCGGCGGCGTGGTTGAGCCGGACCACCGGTGATCCGGTCAGCTCGACCAGCCGCCGGTACAGGCCCGCCACCCGGGCCCAGTCGACCCGCTCCCTGGTCTGCAGCGACGCGATCGCCGCCTGGACGACGTAGGGGCCGCGACCGCCCAGCGCGACCGCCCGCTCCAACACCGCCTGTCCGGCCGCCAGCTGCGGCGCGTCCCACAACGACCGGTCCTGGTCCTCGAGCAGCACCAGATCCTCACCGGCGAACCGGGCCCGCCGCCGCGCGTCGTGGATCATCATCAGCGCGAGCAGCCCGTGCGTCTCCGGCTCGTCGGGCATCAACCCGGACAGGACCCGGCCCAGCCGGATGGCTTCGGCGCCAAGGTCGCCCCGGCCCGCGTAGCCCTCGTTGTAGATCAGATAGACCACGGCCAGAACCGCGTCCAGGCGGTCCGGCAGCCGATGCGCGTCGGGGACGGCGAATGGGATACCGGTCGCCTTGATCTTCGCCTTGGCGCGGGACAGGCGCCGCTTCATCGTCTCCTCCGACACCAGGAACGCCCGCGCGATCTCGGCGGTGGCCAACCCACCCAACGCCCGCAACGTCAGCGCCACCTGCCCCTCCAACGGCAACGCCGGGTGACAACAGGTGAAGATCAGCTCGAGTCGCTCGTCCTTGATCACGGTCTCGTCCAGCTCGATGTCGTCGAACTCGTCCATGGTGGCCGCCTCGGGAACCGGCAGCAGCCGGATCTTCTGCGCCAGGGTGCGCTCGCGGCGGATCCGGTCGATAGCCCGGTTACGGGCCGTGCGCACCAGCCACGCCCCCGGGTTGTCCGGCAGCCCCGACTCCGGCCACTGCTGTGCCGCGATCGTGAACGCCTCCTGCGCAGCTTCCTCGGCCCGGTCGAAGTCGCCGAGGAACCCGACCAGCGAGGCCAGCACCCGGCCCCACTCGTTCCGGAAGACCTCCTCCAACATCCTCAGCGCCGCACCACCGGCCGCACTTCCACCACCCCACCGAACCGGGCCGCCGGGATGCGCGCCGCCATCTCCAGCGCCTCGTCCAGATCCGCCGCCTCCACCACGGCGAACCCACCCAAGACCTCCTTGGTGTCCGCGAACGGCCCATCAGTCACCAACGTCCGCCCACCGGTCACCCGCACGCACGTCGCCGTCTCCACCGGCTGCAACCGCGCCCCGCCGACGCGTCGAGGGTCGTCGGCCAACGCGAGAAACTCCGCCTGGACCGCCTCTCGCTCGGCCTCGGACAGCCCTGCCTCCATGCCGGGCTCGGCGTAGAACATCAGCGCGTACTGCATCGCAGCCTCCGGGCGGTGGACTCTCACCTACACGACGAACGAGCAGCGGCGCGTGGGACAGCGGCCGCGCCACGAATCTAACCTGTGGTTGTGATCTCGGGCGGCTCGGGCCGTGGCCCTGGCACGACGGACCAGCACTGCTGCCGGTAAATCGGGGAGAATGCTTGACGGGTTCGCCTGTGCGTTGCATGACTAAGTCGGACTAAGTACACTCAAGCCATGGGCGTCACGGTCAACATCCATGAGGCGAAGACGCACCTGTCTCGGCTGCTCGAGCAGGTCGCAGCGGGCGAGCGCGTCGTGATTTCGAAGGCGGGAAGGCCAGTAGCCGACCTGATACCCCATCAGCATCGGCCTGTCCGCTTCGGCGGCCTGAAGGGCCAGCTCGACTACGACGATGACTCGTTCACCGCGCCGGACCCGGACATTCAGCACCTCTTCTACGGCGACGATGCTTCTTCTTGACAGCCAGGCCGCGCTGTGGGTCCTCGACGACAGCCCCCGCCTCGGACGATCGGCCCGAAAACTGATCAGCGCGGCGACCCTCGTGCACGTGTCCGCCGCTACCGTGTGGGAGCTGACCATCAAGTCGATGCTCGGCAAGCTGCAGCTACCTGACGGCTTCGCCGAGCTGCTGACCGACCAAGGTCTCGTCCTGTTGGACGTCACGGCCGAGCACGCCGAAGCGATCCGAGACTTCCCGGAGATCGCTCGCCATGATCCGTTCGACCGACTCCTGGTCGCCCAGGCGGCGCGAGCGAATCTGCGGCTGCTGACCGCCGACAGAATCCTGCTCGCACTCGGCCAGGAGTTCATCGTCGACGCCACGGAGTAGCAGGCGCAGCTCCGCCGCGCGCAACGCCATATGCGCGACACACCTGAACCGGCGTGGTCATCGATGACCGATGCACGACGATAGGTCGTCATGGCCACGCCCTCGCTTCTAGCGGACGCTGTCCGTCGTCGCGCCGACCCGGGTGCCTACGAACGCGACCGACACTACGCCTCGACCGGCTTGGTGCGTCGCCTCGACATCAACGGCAACACCGTTCGGGTTACGGTCGACGGGACCTACCCGTATCGGGTCATGCTCGAGATCAGTGGCACGGAGATCACCGGCGAGAGCACCTGCCCGTACGGTTGCCGACGGCGTCTTCTGCAAGCACTGTCGCAACGGCCCTGACCTGGCTTCGGTCCGTAGGCGAGACAGGACATGCGGCAGCTCCGCGGGAGAGCGGCGGAATCGGCGACGACGCGCTGCGAGCGTTCATTCGACGCCAGGACCGCCTGGCTCGTCGACCAGCTCATGGAGGCGGCACAAGCGTCCCCGCCGCTACATGCGCAACTCGGCCTCGCCGCCGGTGCCGACTCCCGCACCGTGTACGACGACAGTGACCTACGTGATCGGCTGGACCGGGCCATCTCGATCGGCTCATTCGTGGACTACAGCGGCGCGGCTGGCTATTTCCGGAACATCGACGACGTGGTCGACGAGGTCGACGCCGGTGACCAGCTGCCTCAGTGGCGGATCGGGCGCTCTCGGTGCTCAGCGCCCAGCCACGAGCGGCCGATCAGCCCAAGAGGTTCCCGCATGCCGACCCGCCTGGGCACTCCATCCTCGTCGAGGTGCTTCTCTGGGAGGGCGATGTGGACGCGGCATGGGAGGCGGCCCAAGCCGGTGGGTGCGGCAAGTCGCTGTGGCTCACTCTCGCCCGACAACGAGCCCGATCCCACCCTGCGGACGCGATCCCGATCCTCCGACCCGCGGCGGAGCGCCTCATCGAGATGAAGAACCGCTCCGCCTACCGCGAAGCGGCGCGACTGCTTCGCGAGGCACAGGTGCACGCCCAGCGCTGCGGACGGGACCAAGCCACGCACACACAAATCACGACACTACGAACTCTGCACGCCCCGAAGCCCGCGCTGCAGGACGAGCTCAACCGGGCGGGCCTCCCTCGTTGAGCGCGGACCGATGACACGGAGATGAAACAGCCCAGCAGGGCAACTTGCGCCTACTCGTAGGCGAGATACCGGCCTGGCTTGTCGGGTTCCTCGACCTCGAAACGCAACTGGAGGTCGGTGCGTTGGATCAGGTCGACCTGCTGGGCGAACTGTTCGTTGGTGACGATGAGATGAGCCCCGAGACTCCAGTCACGAGCAAGCCATGTCTGAAGAGCGTCGAGCAACACGCGATCGGTCTCCGTTGCCAGTCGAGACTTGCGAACCCAGAAGTAGACCGCAGCTCCGTAGTCGTCCCACCGGCGGTTTCCGACCGGAGTGATGCGCGCCTTGGCGAACATACGCGCATCGGTCGGCATGATGTAGACGCAGCCGAGACACTCCGTGCCAGCCGGGTTCATCACCGTGTAGGTGAACGCCTGGCGGCTCGCGTGCCGTCGCTCGAGCTTCTCCAGGTCTTCCCGGTTGGCGGCCACGGTGAAGTCGTCTTCGGGCCAGCTCGTCTGCTCCCAGGTTCGCAGGTAGTCCCTGCTCTCCATCACTGCCGCGAAGTCCAGCTCGGCATCAGCGGTCACGATCGGCCGGAGTACGAAGTCGTCCGTCGCCAGGCCTTCGGGGACATCGAATTCCAGGTTCTCGAAAGGCACGTCGTCACTCCTGCGCGTCGGTCGACATCCAGGACCCAAGCTAGCGGGCTTCACCTGGCCTCCTCCGCGTGCCCTGGTGCTCCCGCCGCCGCTGGGACGCCGTCGACCTGGACGGTGGCGGCTCGGACCAGGCGGTCGCCGTCGGCCGTGCGGTAGTAGAGGACGGAGCGACCGGCGCGGCGGCGACGTACCAGCTGGGCGTCCAGGAGCACTTTGAGGTGGTCGCCGACGGAGCCGAGGGCGAAGCCGGTCACCGCCACGAGCTGGGTCGTGCTCATCGGGTTGTCGAGCAGGGCCAGCAGCGTTGCGCGAGCCGGGCCGATCAGCCGGCCCAGAGCGCCCGGCGCGGTGCGGCGGCCCTCCGCCAGCAGTCCGGCGCAGGGATAGACGATCGAGTAGCGGTGCGGCCGGCGCCAGCCGACCCAGCCGCGGGCGCCGGTGACGGGGATGAACAGCAGTTGCCCCTGAGTCAGGTCGTGCGGTGGATAGTCGTAGGCGTTGATCCGCAGGCGTCCTTCGCCGAGCCATCTCATGCCGGGTCGCATGTCGTCCAGGGCGGAAGCCCAGCCGCTGGTGCTCAGCCGCCGGGTCCGGGCGATGACGTCCGCCTCGAACGCCCGTGCCCGGCGCTGCCAATCCGGTTCGATCGCCTCGGTCCACACCCAGTCGAGCACGGCGGCGATCCGGTCAGGCAGGTCCGGCACGTCGAGCGCCGGGTCGTCGCCGGCCAGGTCGGCACGCAGGGCGGCGGCCGGCGTCGTACGGATGCGGTGCAGCTCGTCGTCGAACGTGGGCTCGTCGTCGAGCGGTGGCGCGCAGAGGAAGTCGGCCAGCCAGGTGGGGAGAAGCGCGCCCTTCAGGAACGCCCGGCCCACTGAATCGTCGGCCATCCGGGCCCGGAACGCCGCCCGCTGCTGGGCCGGGCGGGCCAGTTGACCGGGGCGGTTGTGCCGCTCCCCGGTCAGGACCCTGATGGCAGCGATGGTCTCGGCCAGCGCCGACACCCGGAACCGGCTGCCGGCCAGGACGTCGGCATCGATCAGCCAGATGCCCACGTTTCGCCTCCGCACGAAACTCTACCGAACTGACGATGGCGCTGGCGAGACTGCCTGTCATGCGCACGTACCGGGAACTGTTCCGCACACCGGAGTTCACCGCGCTGTTCGCCGCGTCGTGCGCGCAGGTCGCCGCGACGACGCTGACGGGACTCGCGCTCGCCACGCTGGTGTACGCCCGCACGGAGTCTCCGCTGCTGTCGGCGCTGAGCATGTTCGGGCCGTCATTCGCCGCGGTGATCGGCGCCACCACGCTGCTCTCGGTGACCGACCGGGTGCCGCCGCGACCGGCGATGACACTGGTCGCCCTCGCGACTGCCGTGGGCTGCCTCGCGCTGGCGGCACCGGGGATGTCGCTGCCGGCGATGTTCGCGGTGATCTTCGCGCTCGGCCTGACGGCGTCGATCGGGTCCGGGGTGCTGTACGGACTCCTCGACGAGATCCTGCCGCCCGACGGGTACGTCCTAGGCCGGTCGGTGCTCAACATGTCGGTCGGCGTGATGCAGGTGACGGGGTTCGCGCTCGGCGGCGCCCTGCTCGCCGTGGTGTCGCCACGGACGGCGCTGGTCGTCGGTGCGGCACTGGCCGTCGGATCGCTCCTCGTCCTCCGCCTGGGCCTGAGCGCCCGACCGCCGCGGACCTCGGGTCGTCCATCCCTCGCGATCACCTGGAGGATCAACCGGGACCTGCTCTCCACGCCAGCACGCCGGGCCGTCTACCTCGCGATGTGGGTGCCCAACGGCCTGGTGGTGGGCTGCGAGGCGCTGTTCGTCCCCTACGCACCGCACGCCGCCGCCGTCCTGTTCGTCGCGGCTGCACTGGGCATGCTGCTCGGCGACCTGGCCGCAGGGCGACTCCTGCCGCCGGCGACACGGCAGCGATACGTCACGCCGCTGCGCTGCGCCCTCGCGGTGCCGTACCTGCTGTTCGTGCTCCCGCTGAACCTTCCCGTCGCCGCCGGCGCGGCCGCCATCGCGTCCGTGGGCTTCATGTCGACACTGCTGCTGCAAGAACGGCTGATCACGCTGACCGGCAAGGACGTGCGCGGTCAGGCGCTGGGGCTGCACGCCTCGGGCATGAAGGCAATGCAGGCGGCCGGCGCGACCCTGGCCGGCCTGATCGCACAGGTCCTTCCGATCGGGACAGCCATGGCGACCATGGCGGCACTGTCGCTCGCCGTCACCGTCGCGCTCACGCCCGGCCTGCGGCTCTCCGATCCCGCCATGGAGGCGGCCGCCGGCCGGCGTCCGCTGGTGCCCTAGCTCCATCGAGAATCAGGAGACAGCCATGCACGATCCCCGACCGCAGAGCGCTGCCGGGAAGGTCCATCTCGCGTTCGTGATGTCGCTGGACGGCTTCGTCGCCGGTCCCGGCCACAGCATGGACTTCATGGAAGGGACCACGGTTCGCGAAGGCCTACATCAGGAGTACATCGGGAGCACCGGCGCGATCCTGGCCGGCCGCGACGGCTACGACAGCGCGATCGGCGACTCGCGGCCCTACGGCGGTGCATGGAACGGACCGATCTTCGTGCTCACCCACCACCCCGAAGACGCCCGCGCTGCCGAGCGCATCACGGTCCTCAGCTGCTCGGTGGTCGAGGCGGTTCGCATCGGTTTGGACGCGGCTCGGGGCAAGAACCTGCAGGTGTTCTCCCCGACGATCGGCCGGCAGCTGCTCCAGGGAGGACTGGTCGACGAGATCGACATCCACATCGCACCCGTCCTGCTCGGCGACGGAATCCGCCTCTACGACGCGCCCGGCGGCGAGATCATCCGCTTGGCACGCGACGGCGACGACCCCACGCTCGCGGCACACCTTCGCTACCGGCCGGTCCCCACCTGACCGGGCTGCTCGCCGAGTCCGAACTATGAAGGGGATGCCGACCCAGGGCCACGGCGGAGACGTGGGGCGAACTGGCGTCGGTCCTGTGCGTGCCCGCCGGTCAGGTGAGGCCCGGAACGGCCGCCATTCCGCACACCCGGCCCGACGACCGGGCGGGCACGGCGCGCGCAGCGCGCCGCTTGATCCTCAATAGCCCAATCCAGCAACGCCGCGGGCCGCGCCAATGTCCTCCGTCGGGTGATGCGCGACGGTCGCCCGCCAGGTGATGTGCGACAGTCGGAAGCGCGCGGATCGGCATGAGCGGACGTTGAGCATCGATACCTGGCGCCTTGCGGGGTCTATTGTGCGGCGTGTGACGGGTGTCGAGATGTTCAGGGTCATGCCGTTCCCCTTCGAGGGCGATCGCTTTCCTGCCCCGCTGGGCGCTGTTGTCCAGAACACACTCTTGCGCGGCGAGCAGCCGGCGCGAGAAGTGATCCACACGCCTGACGGTGAGTGGTGCGTCGCGATGGCGTCGGCGACCCGAACATTCCCGGTGCCGCAAGAGCGACCCACATCTCGCACGCCATTAAGCGGAACAGCTCGATCGCGTCGCTTGCTGACATGCCGCCGGGCCACATCGCTCAACGCCCTGACCCCGGTCACGACTGGGAGATTCGTGTCCTCACCGGCTGGGACGAGTAGGGCCAGTCCCGCTGCGTGCGACAGCTCCGCGCGATCGGCACATCGCGCCGATCGCAGCATGACCGGATGTCTCACATGCGGGATCTCAGTACGTCGAACTCGCAGCCTGGGGAGGATGGGTCGAAGCCGTGCTCGACCAGCCAGCGGGACGCTCCGAGGCTTCGCAACGACCACCATCCGCGGATCACGTCGAGGTCGACGTCGGTGCCGTAGCCGACGAGGAGGTCGTCGAGGCGCTCCTCGTGTCCGAGCGTCAGGATGGCGAGGTCGTACATCGCGTCGCCCTGGTTCGCCTCGGACCAGTCGATCACGCCGGTGAGCTTGTCACCGTCGACGAATACGTGGGTGGTCTGCAGGTCTCCGTGCGTAAACACCGGTGTCCACGGCCGGAGCGCGGCCTCGGCAACCTGGCGGTTGCGCGTGACGAGGTCGCTCGGAAGGGTGCCGCTCGCGATGAGCCACTCGCACTCGGCGTCGAGGTGCGATGCGATCTCGTCGACGCTCCCACCGGACCATGGCGGCAGCGGCGCGTCGTGCAGCATCCGTACGGCGGCACCCGCTGCGGCCCACGCCGCCGGCGACGCAGTCGACGGCTCGCCGAGGCGACCGAGAGCCGTCCCCGGGAGGGCGGCGAGCGCGAGTACGGGCGGCTTTCGCCACAGCACCTCCGGAGTCGGGATCGGCGCCAAAGCCATCGCCTCGACCTCGACGTCGATGTTGGTCTGATCAGCGTCGACCTTCAGGAACACGTCACCGACGCGCAAGGTCGCGCGCTCGCTATGCGCGACGACGACCTCGACCTCATCCACGTCGGCGATTATTGCGGGGATGACCATCAACGTCACCGGAATTATCGCGTGCGACCGCGCGCGGTGACCGCGACCCGCTGCGCGGCGTACTTGGTCCACGTCACCGACCGCTTTCGGGGTCGAGAACCCGCGTCCCTTGGCATCGGAGTACGAATCCCGCTCATAGGCAGGCGACTCAGCCGACTCGCTCACATCGGCAGATCCGTGCGTTGGCCGGCGCTTTCAAGTAGGTCGCCAGACGTCTAGCCTGTCGCAGATCACCTGACGGAGATCGGTCGCACATCAGGCACCGGATCACACGCGGGCCGCGCCAATGTCTCCGTCGGGTGATCCGCGACAGTCGTCCGCCAGGTGATGCGCGACACGCCGACGAGCTCGGGCGGCTGTGCCAAGATCGGGTGTTGCAGCCTTTACCGGCTGGGTCGTTTGTCCACCGCGGGTGTCCAGCGAGATGGTGGTGGCTCGGTGCCGTTGTCGGCCTCGTCCGCTTGGTGAAGGCAGACCAGGTCGTCGCGGTAGCGGTGGTCCGCATCCTGGAGTTCGTCGTTGACCTGGGCGCCGTTCTCCCACCACTGGACTAGGCCCCGTCCCTTTTCCTGTCCTGCCCGGGTGTGCACACAATGCGCATAGTCGGGCACCTGGACCAACGCCTGCCCTAGCGTGACCTTGGTGGCGACCCAGTCGGCGTGCTCGGAGGCCGTGCGGTCCTTGGATGCGGTCGCCAGCAGTCGGACCGCGTGGCAGGCCATCATCCAGTCACCCCCGGGAGTCGCGTTGAAGTTGCGGTGGAGCACCTCGATCAGGACCGGAGCAAGCGGCAACCCCATGCCGATATCCTCGACCGCGATCAGCCGCAACCGCCGCCACAGGTGCTGCGCCACGTCAGGCGAGGTCGTGTACATCTCGTAAGCGGCCAGGACAGCGTTGTCGACCCGACTCCTACGGATCTCCTTCTGCAGAACCGACACGAGGCTGTCAACCGGGATGCCGTGTGGCGACACTATCTGCGAGTAAGGGTCGTCACTGAAGTGACCAGGACCGTAGCGACGAGGCATGGAGTAAATCCTTCCGGTTGACGTTCAGACACGTCCGGCGTCCGGAAGGGGTCCACTGCGTTTGCAAACGCTAGCACGAACAGACGAACGCGCGTAACTCGCGTTGCCGGACGCGACGAGGTGGCCGCGTCACCGTCTCGCACCAACCGAGCCACGCACGCATGGTGCCGCGATCAGAGCGGCCACATGTCTAGGCCGTCGCACATCAGGTGGCAGACATGTGTCGCGCCTCAGGTGTCGGATCACACGCGGGCCGCGCCAACTGCTCGCCTTCGGCCTGGCCATTAGGTCGGCCGCCCCGACCGGTCCCTATACCGCACGTTCCTCGACGGGCCGGCCGAGGTCGCCGAGCGCTTCGGCGCCTGAGTCGCCGAGCTGGTCGATCACGTGACCAAGCCACCGTCGTCGCCGTCGGCATCCGACGAGGACCGCGCCGCGGCTCGGGAGCGCCACCCCAGCGGGCTGCGCCACCTGCCGCCCGACGCGCTGCTGCTGAAGCTCGCCGACCGCTACAGCAACGTCCAGCGCCTGCACACCCACCCGCGGCTGGCGAAACAGCGCTCGTACTTCCTGGAGACCAGCGAGTACATCGTTTCGCTGTCGGTGGCGGACCCCCGCCTCGCCGCCCTCTTCGCCGACTGGGAACGCATTTACCAGCACGCCGCCGAGAACGGGGCACAAGTTGCAACTGACGACGCCTAGTTGACTCCACTTCGCACCACGAACGGCACCACGTGACCTGCGCTTCCGCGTCGTAGTACTGGTTGCGGCGAGCGCCTTCGGGGCCGTCATGACCGCCCGTTACTTCGAGCTCCCGGCTGTGGGGCCGCTGCCGGCGATGTACGAGCCGGTGTGTGGTTCCTCGAGATGGGTATAGGTGCGGCAGCCGAGGCGGTGGCCGCTCTGGGCAGCCCTGGTGCTGTTCCTCGTGCCGTCATGGACCACGCATGGCACGCGGGCGACCTCCGACCACAGGTGACGCCACCTCGTTCGGGATCACGCAGACCCGGCGGACTCACGGCGCGCAGAAGAACACGTGACCACAACAATCCGCGGAGCGGTCGCTCCGAATCCATCTGAAACCCGGGTGTCCATGCAGTGGCCACCCCAGCACCAAAGGAGTGTCTCATGCGCAAGTCCCTTACCCTCGCCTCGTTGGCCGTCGCCAGCTTGGCAGTGGCGCCGATGCTCGGCGTAGGTGCAGCCTTCGCCGCGGAGGGCGACACGACGGCCAATCTGGAGCCGGTGGCCCTCAACGGCGTCGACGCCAGTGGCACCGCCATGGTGCAGGTCAACGGCACCACCGTCGACGTCACCATGGCCGCCAGCGGTCTGCTGCCCGACAACCCGCACGCGGCGCACATCCACTTCGGTGCCGATGCGCGCCACGAGTGCCCCGCCGCAAGTGACGACGCCAACGGGGACGGCACCATCAACACCACCGACGGTGAGCCCGCCTATGGGCCGATCGTGGTCTCGCTCACCAAGACCGGTGACACCAGCCCGGACAGCGCCCTGGCCGTGGACCGCTTCGACACCGCCCCCGGCGGCGAGCTGTCCTACGAGCGCGGCAGCATTGAGGTCTCCGAAGAGGTCGCCACCGCCGTCACCAACGATGAAGCCGTGATCGTCGTCCACGGCGTGGACTACAACGGAAGCGGCACGTACGACGGCGAAACGATGAGCGAACTCGACCCCGCGCTGCCCACCGAGGCGACCGACCCGGCGATCTGTGGCGTCCTCTCCGCGGCTCCCGCCGGTGGCGCCGACACGGGCAACGGTGGCGCCGCGACGGCTACTGACTTTGGCCTACTCGCCCTGGGCGGCGGTGTCACTCTCATGGCAGCTGGCATCGGCGTCGCCACGGCACGTCGAGCTCGCGTCAGCGCCCGATGAGGTCAGGGCCTGACCGCAGTGACCGTCGCGGTGTTCTCCTCGCCGCGGCGGCCACCGCCCTGCTCGCGACATTGGGCGCCATCCTTCTCGTCATAGGCCTAGGCATCACGTCCAGTGATGCCCCGATCACCACCGACGAAAGCGCCGCGGCGGGCGTCACCCCGCCGACGCCATCGTCGTCACCAGCCAACCCGGCCGACAACAAGGGCACGAACCATCCCACCACCGGCAACCAGAACAGCCGCGCAAACGCCCCGCGCCCACAGTTCCTACCGGGTTCGCCACCCGTCTCGCTGGACATTCCGGCCATCGCCGTCCGAAGTACCACCATCGTCGGCCTCGGCCTCCAGGACGACGGCAGCATCGAGGTGCCCCGCGACGCAAACCAACCTGGCTGGTACACCCCTGGCCCCTCACCTGGGCAGCTCGGCCCCGCGATCATCGCCGGCCACGTCGACAGCGACACCGGACCAGCGATCTTCTATCGACTCGGTGAACTCCGTCGGGGCGATCGCGTGCATGTCACCCGGGCAGACGGCACCGCGGCCACCTTCGTCATCGACCGGGTCACGACCTACGACAAGGACGAGTTCCCAACTCGCAGCGTTTACGGTGCGACCAACCGTGCCGAGCTTCGACTCATCACCTGCGGCGGTGACTACGACGAGGAGACCGGCTACGACAGCAACCTCGTCGCCTTCGCCCACCTCGTCTGACGTGGACGTCACCGACACCGATTCGGCCCGATGAGCAGCGTCGTGTGTTTCTCATCGCCCACGAACACAAGGACTGGACGCTCAGAGGCCTGCAAGTGGCATAGATGTTCTCGAACCCGGTCCGCCAAGTTGGGACATCCCGCATCCTTCAGCGCCTGGACCAGGCTCTTCGCTCCCGACCGACCGTCCCAATAGCGTTCCTGCCTCTGTGTGACTGCGCGGACGGTCTGAGGGGCGTACTCGTCGACCATCATCAGGAAACTGTCAGCGCTGTGCACCTCTACGGCAGGCGGTCCTGATCGAGCCGAGCTTGAGCGACTCGGCGATCCGGTCTCGCAGCCTGGTGATCTTCCCACCGTCGAGGTCGGGCCTATCGCGTCGCAGGTTGTAGATGACCTCGGCCATGATGTCCTCGGTCCAGCACAGCATGTAGATGCCAGCCTTCGACTCCTGCTGGATCATGATCAGCCAGTCGCGGATCGTCCTGGAGTAGAGGACGTTGGCGTCCGCGAGCGCGCGGGGTATTGCTGGCGGTCCTGACGGGACTTGAACCCGCGACCTCCGCCTTGACAGTGCAGGGCCGAAGCGTCATCCGTTGTCGTCCCTTGGTGATGCTGGTCAGACGGCGCAGGTCAGACGCCGTCGGCTGACGATCGCTGACAGCCGCCGATGGCCGCTCTGCTGACTATTCGCTGACTCGTTGCTGCCGTCGGAGAGGAGACCGAACGCTGCCATTACGTTCACGGCTACGCGCCCCCGCACGGGTGCGGAAACACCCGTGCGGGGACTTGATCCCAACCTGACTCAACCAGGGAGAGACCCGTGGTCACGCTACCCGAACCTGACAAGAGAGAGATCATCACCCGTGCGCCGTTCCTCACCGAGGGGATAGGCGAGATGGTCGCCCATCTGCTGCACGGTGATGCCCGCATCGATGTGCTGATCAAGCCGTTCGAGACTGACATGTATGCGTCGTTCGATCTGGTGCCGAAGGAGGCTCGCCGGCTCGCTGCTGAGCTGGTGCGGATCGCTGATGTGGCGCAGCAGGCGATGTGGACACCGAAGCTGCTCGCGCATGTCCGTGAGCGGTACCTGCCCGGCGCGACCGACGCCGAGATCGTCGAGCGGCTGAACCGCCTGGCCGAGCGCGACGGCGGCTTTGAGCTGATGAAGCCGGGCATGCTGCATCCGGAGGACGGCTACACGCTGAGGAGCCAGGCTCACGGCGAGGTCGTCGACCGCGTGGCCGGCGTGGTGTCGGAGGCCGGGGTGACGCTGGGCGAGCTGGAGTCCGTCGTTGCTGATCTGCGGAAGATCCAGCGCGCCGAGATCGAGGATGCGTCGTGACCGCCAATGGCTACGGGAAGGACTGCTCGGTGAAGTGGTGTGACGAGGCTGGCGTCCACACCGTGCACCGGCACTACGTGGAGTCGATTCGGGCCGACTCCGGACGTTGGGTGCTCGGCGTCAACGTCGTCCGCCCGCACAGCTCGACGACCGGAGTCGAGCTGACGACCGTGCCGCGTCATGGTCGGAGCACCGTGGTCCGCCTCGGGAGCCATGAGGCCGATCTGTTGCACGAGGCGATCCGCGAGGCCGTAGAGCGCATCCAGCGAGGAGCTGGCCGCGACACCGCCTGACGATGTGCCGCTTGGTCCCCGCCGCATCCGCCAATGGTGCGACGGGGACCAGCCTTTGGCTGCGACGACGCGCGACGCCTTCCGAGCGTGCGTCGTCTCGACTGAAAGTGAGGACTGCTGTGTCTGCTGAGCTTCTGCCGTACGCTGGGACTATGTCCGAGATGCCGGTGCAGGACGCGAAGGATCACCTCAGCGAGGTGATCAGCCGAGCCACGTCCACCGGGGAGGTCATCTACCTGACCGACCACGGGGAGCGCCTGGCCGCCATCATGCCGGCGGAACGAGCTGCCGTCCTCGATGGGCTGCTTGCCGTTGAGGAGTTCGAGGCCGAGCACGGACCGATCCCCGCCGACGAGGCACGCAAGGCGCACGACGTGCTGGTCCGCGAAGGCATCATCGCTGACTGATGGGCATCACTTACGACACCGGCGCGTTGGTCGCGGCGGAAGCTAATCGAGTCGACATCTGGGCCTTGCATCGTGACGCGCTGCGCCACGAGATCCGCCCCGTCGTCCCCGCTGCAGTTCTGGCGCAGGCTTGGCGTGGCGGCCCACAGCATCAGCTCTCGCGTCTGCTGCGTGGCTGCAAGATCGAGCCGATGACCGAGCAGCTCGCCCGCGAGGCCGGCGCCGCATGCGCAGCCGCGAGAACCAGCGACGTGGCCGACGCCTCCGTCGTCATCTCCGCCCTGTCACGCGGTGACCTGGTCGTCACCAGCGACCCCGGCGACCTGGCAAATCTCGCGGACGCCCTTAACAAGCCGCTCAGCCTGCACGCGGTGTAAGACCGCGCGGCCTCCGTTAGCCGACCGGAGGCGTAGGGAGCCCGTGCGGCGATGGCCACCGGCTGAGCCTGGTCTGGTTCTGTCCGAGGTACGCGTCACACTGTTGGGGCTCTATCGTCCTGGGCTGCGCGCCGTAGGACGACTACTAATCGCCTGGGGGGCAGAATGAGCGAGCCGCTACCGCTGCGTAAAGCGATCGACAGAATTCACGAGGGAGTCATACGAATTCCTGGGTTCCAGAGAAAATTCGTCTGGGAGCCAGAGAGGGCCGCCCTTCTAATGGACAGCATCTATAAGGGATACCCTTTCGGGTCTGTGCTTCTATGGCGGACGAGAAATAAGCTTGAAGGTGAGAAGCAGCTGGGTGGATTTGTACTGTCGGACCCGCAGAAGGATTATCCTACCGACTATGTCCTGGATGGCCAGCAGCGACTGACGTCCATATTTGCTACCTTCCAGACGCAGTTGAGTCCCCTGGCCGAGGATCCCGAGGTTTGGCTTCCAATCTATTACGATTTTGAGGCGGTTGCAGATGCTCAGGAGTCGCATTTTGTGGCTCTCGCGCAGGGCGACGCAGGTGCCGAGAGATACTTCCCGCTCAGAGCGTTCTTCGATCCAGTTGGCTTCGCTCAGGCAGTTTCGAGTCTGACGGATGAGCGAAAAGTTGAGATCGTAACCGTTCAGGAGAAGTTCAAGGAAGCGTTGATCCCTGCGGAGACCTTCGAGAATGAAGATCGTGCAAGCGTTGCGATTGTCTTCGAACGCGTCAACAGGATGGGTGTCGACCTAGACATATTCGAGCTGCTTACCGCTTGGACGTGGAGCAACGAGTTTGATCTCCAGGACAAGTTTATGGAGTTGTCCGAGGAATTCACTTCCTTCGGATTCGACGAGGTTGGAAGCGACAACGACCTTATGCTGCGCTGTTGCGCCGCTATTCTCAAAGGGGATCCGTCGCCAGCGGCACTCATCGACATCAATGGCGCGGAGGTGAGGGCCGAGTTCGACCGAGTTGCGCAGGCATTGAGGCTCGCGATCGACTTCCTTCGCTCCAATCTTCACATCCGCCATGTTCGCTCGCTGCCATACACTGCGCAACTAATTCCGCTGGCCGCCTTCTTCTCGCACTCCCAGTCTCGACCGATAACCGACGACCAACGCAGTACCCTACTGCGTTGGTTCTGGCGGAGTTCCTTCGGGCACCGATACAGTGGGAACCCGGGACGCAATATCAAGACCGACGTTGATGAAGCACTCAAGTTGCGACAGGGAGCTGATAGCGCCTTAGATGCAATCACGGCGAACGTCGATGACAGCTTTTTCTCTCGAAATACTTTCAATGCTCGTACTGTCGCAACCAAGACTTTCATCCTAATGCTTGCAGGCAATCACCCATTGACTTTTCTCTCAGGTCAGAACGTGTCGCTCGAAGAAGTTCTCTCGGAACCCAACCGGAAGGAGTTCCACCACTGCGCACCGAAGGCATGGGTTGCGAAAGGAAATGCCGCGGGCGCGGACCGCGTAGGTGCGTTGGCCAACTTTGCAATCATCTCGCGCACCGAAAACCGGACCATTAAGGACCTGGCGCCATCGGAATATCGGAAGTCGATGCCGGTTGACATCACGCGGATCAGTCAGGCTGCGTTCATTCCCGGTAGCCTTTGGGCTGACGAGTTCGATACGTTCATTGCCGAGCGTGCGAAATTGCTGGCCGCTTCTGCCTTGGGGCTCATAGGTTGAGGGACTCCCCCTATTTCGAGGCGTCGTCCTCATAGCTGCCGGTCGTTGGCTGGAGCGGAGGGGGTCATGGGTGGCGCTTGCGCCATCGCGTAGCGACGTCAAGATGGTTCGCCCCTATCGACGCAACAGGAGCTTGGCAGCGGTCTCGGCGAACGATCTTGACGCACTTGACGCCCGGAGTGGAGGTCAAAGAATGGCTGCGATGAGGGGGACGGCGCTCGGTGAGGGTGTCCGGGTGGCCTGAGTTGGTGTCGGTCAGTGCGTGTGCACGCCAGGTCCGCGCCTGGAACGGCCGCCAGGCCGCACGCCCGGCGCGTGGCCGGGCGTGCTGCGGCGCGCTTGCGCGCCGCCTTGACGATCAGAGAGGTCTACTCGGCAACACGGCCACGGTGACTGGGCGGCGGAGGTTGACCGGGCCTCAGAGAAGGTCGCTTCCGTCGTGTACGCGCACGAACGGACCGTCATCACGCAGAGCGTCCATGACTCGGATGGCGCGGGCCTCGGGCATGAGGCGCTGGGCGTCGTCGATAGAGAACCACTCGACTTGGCGGGCCTCCGGGGTGGTGGTGTGCTGCTGCCCCGCGACCACGTGGCAGCGGAAGGCCAGCGAGACGACGTGCAGTCTCATGTTCTTGTAGACGCCGACGAGGACTTCCGGCTTCACGTACAGGCCGGTCTCTTCGTAGACCTCCCGCACGACGCCTTCCTCCGGGGTCTCGTCGAGTTCCAGGACTCCTCCTGGCGGCACCCAGCGGTCGTCGTCGCTGCGGCGGATCGCCAGGACCCGCCGGTCGTGGCCGAAGACCACGCCTGTGACGCTCACAGAGTGGCGCGGAAGTTCGGTCACGTAAGACCAGCTCCTTCGGCGTTCCACTCGTAGGACAGCCGCCATTGCTGCGCGGGGAAGACGTTGACGACGGTCTCTACCGGTTGCTCGCCGGCGAACACGACTCGGGCGACTTCGAGCACCTGTTGCGCGTCGGTGAGGCCCAAGAATCCGGCCTCATTGGGATGTGCGCGCCGAGACTCGATCTCCTCGACGAACCGGGTCACGACGTAGCCGCGTTCAGCCAGTCGCTTGTATAGCCCGGTCGGGCCAACGTCTGGGACGGCGATGTCCTCGCTCCCAGCGACGGTGAGTGGGATGTAGGAGATGGCAAGCTGGACCGGGCGTTCGGATGCGAACATGTGCCGCTCTCGAACGACGACCGGGCCGCCTTCGTCGAGTCCGAGTCGTTCCGCTACGCCTACCGGTGCCGGATCGGTGCGGAGACTGACCAGTTCGGTCCGAGGATCAAGCCCGGCCTTCCGCATCTCGTCGGCGAAGCTGCTGCCGTTCCCGCCCGGCCGAGGCACTCGCCGCGTGCGCTTCACGGTCGGCACGAGTTGAACGAACGCTCCCCGCCCGTGCTCGACCCGGACAAGGCCCTCGGCCCTCAAGAGTGCGATAGCCCGGTTGATGGAGGTCTGGTTCAACCCGTACTTCCGCGCCAGCTCAGGCTGGCTCGGCAGCATCTCGCCGGGCTGGTACTCGCCTCGCTTGATCGCGTTGCGAAGCTCCTCCGCGACCTGGCGGTACCGCGCCCGTGGAGTTTCGACCACGCTCATCACGGCTCCGACCTCGGGTTATGACTGTGAAGAGACGTTACCCCATCCGCGTCACCTTGACGCAAGTCGGTGCCGCGAGTCGCGCTTCTCGCAAGTTATGACATATGTGTTAAGCTCCGTTGGTAGAGGTCGGCGAATGCCGCCCACCGTCATCAATCCCCGGAGGTTCCGATGACAGTCCAGACGTTGCAGGCGACCGTCCCGGCGCTTCGCCCGTTGCGGTTCAACTTCGCGCAGGTGTGCATCTGGTGCGAGACGCGGTGGTGTGAGTTGCCGCGCTGTATCGCGATGCATGAGCGGTCGCTGTGGGCGGTGTGCGATCAGTGCGACGGGTTCGGCTCACTGGGTGACGACGGCATGACGGCATGCATGTGCACGCACGGTCTGATCGAGGCGACCCCGGCCAGCGCTGCGAAGGCCGACGGCCGGGCGCTGCCGGTGCGGCCGCCGTACCTGGATGAGCCCCGATTCGTCGTGAACGCTCGCCCGTCCGTGGGGCGGTCGTGACTGCTCCGGTGCTCACTGACGAGCTGGTCCGCCGTGCCGCGATCAGCTACGGGGTGTGTGTGCGGCCGGTGTTGTCGCGGGTGACGGACACGGTCACGGGTGAGTCGCGGACGGTGCCGATCCCGTGTGGTGCGACCCGTGCTGCGGTGTGCCCGTCGTGTGCGGAGCGGGCGCGCCGGTTGCGGATGCAGCAGTGCCGGGAGGGCTGGCACCTGGCCGCCGAGCCTCCGGTCCTGGAGCCCTCGCCCGACGATGCGCCCGAGGGCGACGACGGCGACCAGGGCGACGATGACGACGGCATCGACGACGCTCGCCGGGTGCGGTCGACCCGTCGCCGTGAGGACGTGCCGGACCTGCCCCGGCTGCCGATCTCGGCCCACACCGTCGGCCGTGTCTTCGAGTCCCCGGACGGGAAGACGTACCGGCCGTCGATGTTCCTGACGCTGACGATGCCGTCCTACGGCCGCGTCACGTCCGAGGGTGTCCCGGCCGACCCGGCGAGCTATGACTACCGGCGGGCCGGGCTGGACGCGATGCACTTCCCGAAGCTGGTCGACCGGTTCTGGCAGAACCTTCGCCGCGCGACCGGCTTCAACGTGCAGTACTTCGCCGCCGTCGAGCCGCAACGCCGCCTCGCCCCGCACCTGCATGCCGCCGTGCGTGGCGCGATCCCGCGTGCGCTGCTGCGTCAGGTCGTCGCCGCGACGTATCACCAGGTGTGGTGGCCGTCCTGCGAGTTCCCCGTCTACTCCGGGAATCGGCTGCCGGTGTGGGATGAGAAGCAGGGCGGCTACGTCGACGCTGGCGGCTGGTTGCTGCCGACCTGGGATGAGGCCCTGGACGACCTCGACTCCGACACCGACGCGGAACCGGTGCACGTGCTGCGCTTCGGCCGCCAGGTCGACATGCAAGGCATCCTCGCCGGAACCCCGCAGGCCGACCGCGCCGTCGGCTACCTGACCAAGTACCTGACGAAGTCGATCAGCGACCCGATGGGCGACGACGACTACCAGCCCTCGCCCGCCCGCCGCGCCCACGTCGACCGCCTGGCGGCTGAGGTTCGGTGGCTGCCGTGCTCGCCGACGTGCGCGAACTGGCTGCGCTACGGCACTCAGCCGAAGAACGCCCGCCCCGGCCTCGAGCCCGGCCGCTGCACGTCCA
This sequence comes from Jiangella asiatica, assembly GCF_004349065.1. GTDB lineage: Bacteria > Actinomycetota > Actinomycetes > Jiangellales > Jiangellaceae > Jiangella > Jiangella asiatica. Next base: position 102,009 of record NZ_SMKZ01000006.1, on the reverse strand, counting down.
AGGCCCACGATCGGGACCATCTCGGCCTGGGTGGCCGCCGCGTCCTCGTCTCCCGCCGCTGGACCGGCAAGACGCTGACCGAGCACCGCGCGGACCGGGCCGCCGTCGTCCGCGCCGCTCTCGCTGAGGCCGGTGTCGAGATGGACGAGCACGACCAGTACTCCACGACCGCCACCGGCCCGGACGGTCGCCCCCGCTACGTGTGGGAGCCGGTCCGCTTCGACCGCGACGCCGACCGGCCCTCCTACGCCCGGATCATCGGGCACGCCATCGACCGTCGGCGGCGCTGGCGTGAGCAGTACGAGCAGGCGAAACAGGCCACCCGGCCGCCGCCTGGCGATGTTTCGGCAACCGCCCCAGCCTCCCCGGAAGGAAACCCGCCATGCCCGCCAACGTGATCAACCTCCACGACCGCCGCTCCCGCTCGACCGGCCCGGACAGTCCCGCTCGCCCCGTCGAGCAGGACACCAGCCCAACCGACGTTGAGATCCCCGCCGGGCGGCTCGTCTACACCGTCGCCGAAGTGTCTGCGCTGCTGTCGATCTCGCTCGGCGGCACCTACGCCCTCGTCCGCTCCGGAGGCATCCCCGCGCGCAAGCTCGGCGGACGCTGGGTCATCCCCATCCGCGCGTTCGAGGACTGGCTCAACGACTGCACCCAGCTCCCCGACCCCGCCGGTCGTGGGCCGCTGCCCGGACAGGACGGGCTGTTCTGATGGGCCACATCGTCAAGACCACCGCCGGGAGCTGGCGGGCGAACTGGCGCGACCCGTCCGGCCGCCAGCGCGCCAAGACCTTCCCGACCAAGCGCGACGCCTCCCGGTTCCTCGCCGAGGTCGAGACCACCATGTCGCGCGGCCTCTACATCGACCCGCGTGCCGGGCATGTCAAGCTCGCCGACTACGCGAGCACGTGGACCGCTGGCCGAGTGAGCGCCACGACGACGACCGTCCGCACTGACTCGGTGCTCCGGACTCACGTGCTGCCACGCTGGGGCGACGTGCCGCTGGGCAAAATCGATCATTCGTCGGTCCAGCGCTGGGTCACGGAGCTGCACGGGACCCGATCGCCCGCGACGGTGCGCAAGTGCTTCCACGTGCTCGCGGGGATCATGCGGCTGGCCGTGCGTGACCGGTTGCTGGCCTTCAACCCGTGTGAGGGCGTCCAGCTCCCGGCGATCCGTCGCTCGGACACTGACGAGCGCACAATCGGCCGCGAGGCGTTCGTGAGCCAGCTCCTGCCCGCCATTCCCGACCGTCACCGTGCCCTGGTGGCGCTGGCCGGTGGAACCGGGCTGCGGTGGGGTGAGTGCGCCGGCCTCCGCTGGGACGCCGTCGACCTGGACGCCGACGAGGTCCACGTCGTGCGCGTTGCCGTCGAGGTCGCCGGGACGGTCACGACGAAGCCGTTCCCGAAATCGCGCGCCGGCCGCCGCGTCGTACCGCTCCCGCCGTTCGTCATCGCAGCGCTGCGGGAGCATCGCCGCGTCTACGGTGAGGGCAGCGTCGGAGAGGTGTTCACGAACCAGGCCGGGGGACCGGTGCGGCGCACCCTGTTCCGTAATCGGGTGTGGCGTCCAGCGCTCGTCCGGGCCGGACTGCTCGGGAAGGTCGTCGAGGAAGGCGAACGCCTGTACCGGGGCACTTGGCATGACGACACAGGTCGTGAGCGCTCGCACACCTTCACGACCGAGGCCGCCGCCGTGATGGAGGTCTCTCGCCGGGCCTCTGGTGGGTTGCGGTTCCACGACCTGCGCCACTCGTACGCGACGTGGCTGGTCTCCGACGGCGTGCCCGTCAACGACGTTCAGCGGATCATGGGGCACGAGCAGGCGACGACGACGCTCAACCTCTACACGCACGACTCGGGCGCGGCCGGAAGCAGGGTTCGCGGGCTGTTCGCTGACTTTCCGCTGACTCAGGGCGATATCGACGACCACGGAGAAGCAGAAGAGCCCTCCGAAGAGGGCTCCTGAGCTGCGATGATAGCTGGCGGTCCTGACGGGACTTGAACCCGCGACCTCCGCCTTGACAGGGCGGCGAGCACTCCTGGCTGCTCCACAGGACCTTGCATGTGTTGCCGTGGCGTTCCTGCCGGAGCAGGCGCACCGCATCCCCAACGGGATTCGAACCCGCGTTGCCGCCTTGAAAGGGCGGAGTCCTAGGCCGCTAGACGATGGGGACCAGACCACTGGACGACATGGCCCATGGCTCGTCGCCGTCGGGGACGTTGAAAGCATAGGGTGGGCGCGCTCAGTTCTCCAAATCGGGAGCTGGCGACGGGTCCTCGGGTCCTTGGGCGGCGCCTTCGTCCTCGTCGGCCTGGTGGCGGTCGATCTCGGCGCTGGTCTGGCCGAGCCCGCCGAGCGTCAGGTCGTCCCAGGCCACGAGGCGCTTCGTCTCGGGATTGAAGTACAGCACCGAGAGGTTGACAGACGTGGGTTCCTCGTCGCGGAGTCCGCGCAGACCGGCCCCGCCGGTGGAGCCCTGGACCATCACGCGAGTGCCCTCGTCCAGCGTGTACGTGTCGCGCTTGTGCGCGTGCCCGGACAGCACCAGCGGGGCGATGCCGTCGAACAGCTCGGCGTGGCTGGGGTCGTGGAAGACGATGACGTCCGGCGGCGGGTCGAGTTCGGCGGCGTCGTCGGCGAAGTCCTCGGTGCCGGTGCGGATGGTGTCGTCCGGGATGCCGCGCACGGACTTGTCCGGGGTGAACCGCGGGTCCGGCGCTCCGGCGAACCGCAGCCCGGCCACCTCGACCGCCTCGCCTGCCTCGCCGTCGAGCACGACGGCGCCCGGCTGGGCGGCGACGGCGGCGGCCGTCGCGACGGAGTCGTGGTTGCCCTTGACGAAGACGTAGGGCCGGCCGAGCTCGCCGATGGGGCGCACGTACGCGCTCTCGACCGGCGTGCCCTGGTCGACGATGTCGCCGGTGTCCACGATGACGTCGACGTCGTACTGCTCGGCCACCGCGTCGATGATGTCCCAGGCCGCCGGGTTGAGGTGCAGGTCGGAGACGTGCAGCACGCGGATGGTGTCGTCGGTCGGCTGGAACGTCTCGAGGTTGAGCGTGGTGTCGTAGACGGCGGCGACGTTGGTGACGAAGCCGGCCAGTTGGTCCGCGTAGGCGTCGAAGTTGGTGGCGATGTCCTCGGCGTTGCCGATGAGCTGCGGCGCGGCGGCCAGTGGTCCGGTGTAGGCGGGCTCACGGACCGACTCGGGGTCGTAGGTCAGCGCGGCCAGCCCGTAGGTGCCGACGACGGCGACGGCGGCCACCGCGGCGCCCAGCAACGCACGCCGGACCGAGCGCAGCACCAGCCCGGCGGCGAGCGCGGCACCGATGACGGCGGCCAGCGCGGCGCGGATCGCGGCATCGACGAGGACGTCCTGGATGCCGTTGGTGATCTCTTCGTCCAGGCTGCTGAGCGTGTTCGGGTCCTGCACGATGCCGTTCAGCCCGTCGAGGTCCACCTCCCGGACGGAGATGTCCAGCGTCACCGGCCCCTGGTGGGTGTCGAGGACGACGGCGCCGACCGGGTCGAGGCGGATGATCGACTCGCCGCCGATGGTTGGCTTGAACGCGACGTCGATGGCCAGCGGGCCCGCGTAGGCCTGTGTGGTCCCTGCGACCGACAGCGCGATCCACGCCCCGACCAGTGCCAACACGACCGGAGACAGCACGGACAGGGTGCGGCGGAGCCACGACGGCCAGGTGGCGGGACGCACGCCGTCCCGCCACCTGAATCGTCGCGGCGCCTCGGGCGCAGCGGTCTGCGTTGTCGCCTCCACACCCTGTTGGTAACACATTCGGCACCCCGCATCCCCATCCGCCACCACGCCCACGTGACACTGGTCCCGTGCTGGAGCTGACCGAGGCGGAGTTCGAAGAGTTGGTGTCGGAGGCGATCGACGAGATCCCGCCCGAGCTGGCGGCCATGATGGACAACGTCGTCATCCTGGTCGAGGACGAGGCGCCGGACGACAGCCCGGAGCTTCTCGGCCTCTACGAGGGGACGCCGCTGACCGAACGCGGCGAGTGGTACACCGGCGTGCTGCCGGACACCATCCGGCTGTTCCGGCTGCCCATCCTGCGGCTGTGCGAGTCACCCGAGGACGCGGTCGAAGAGGTGCTGGTGACGGTGGTGCACGAGGTGGCGCACCACTTCGGGATCGACGACGACCGCCTGCACGAGTTGGGCTGGTCGTAGGCCCGCCGCGACGACGGCGGGAAGAATGTTCGGGCGTCGGGCCGGGAACGCCTCTCGGCGCAACGGCCGCTCGTAGCGGCTACAAGTGGGACCCGGGGTTACCACGGCCCGCCGCCCAGCGAGAGCCCCGAGGGACCGTCGCCAGTACCAGAAACTACCTGATCTCCCCGCTTGTTCCCACCCGGCCCCCGTGATCATCAACCGTTGGCGACGTCATGACGTCGCCAACGGTTGATGATCATGGGGGTCTGGGGAGCGATCAGTGCAGCTCGTTGCGGCGCCACAGTGCCGCGGCGTGCTCCAGTTCCTCCGCCATGCGCAGGTTGCCGCGGGCCAGCCGGGTCTGCCGCTGACCCTCATCCTCGGCGACGTGGTCGGCAGTGTGCGCGCGCCCAGCTGCCACCACGCGGCAGAACGCACCCGCACGCTCCAGCGCTACCGCGAAGTCACCCGTGAACGCGCTGGTCAGGACGGCATCGCCGAGCGCGGCCACCTCGGCCGGGCCGGGCGGGTGTGCCACTCCGGCCACCGCCGTGGAGACCTCGGCGACGCGCTCCCCGGCAGCGAAGACCCGAGCGGCCTCGGCGCCGTTGCGGTGGACCCAGCTGCGCAGCAGATACAGCGACCACAGCGTGCCGGGCAAGGTGCCCGGCCCGGAGGCGCGCCACAGCTCGGCCATCTCATCCAGCCCGATGCGGTCGGCGAGGTCGAGCAGCCGGCGCGTCGTGCCGGGCCGCGAGTCGTCGTCGCGCGCGGCCTGGATGACGGCCGCCGCGGTGGCGTGTGCGACGGCGGTGCGGTCGGCCGGGTCCGGGTCGCCAGGCAGGTCGGGCAGCTCCGCGCGGAGCTGCGGGCGTCGGTGGGGCGTGGGTCTGCCGTCGTTCACGTCCCTATTGTCTCTCGTCCGCCGACCAGGGCCACCAAAGGACCGCCATCCGCCGTCGCCGTCAGAGCTCGATCGTGTCGCCAGGTGCGACGACGCGCAGCTCGGACTCGTCCGGTGCGAGCCGGTCGAACAGGCCGTAGTGCGTGGCCGGGTTGGCCAGGACCGCCTCGTGGATGGGGACGGCGACGTGCGGGGTGACCGCCCGCATGTAGTCGACGGCCTCGCCCGCCTTGAGCCAGGGCGCGCCGGTGGGCAGGCCGAGGATCTCGACGTCCACGTCGGGGATGGTGAAGGAGTCGCCCGGATGGAAGAACCGCCCGCCGACCAGATAGCCGACGTTCGGGATCACCGGCACGTCAGGGTGGATGACCGCGTGGTGGCCGCCGTGCACCTCCACCGTCGTGCCGACGTCGAGGCGGTCGCCGGGCTGCACGACCGCGGCCGCGATGCCGGCCTCGGCGAGCACCGCGGCCGTTCCCGCGTCGGCGTACAGTGCCGCCTCGGGGTTGCGGTCCAGCAGCCTCCGGAGCCGGTCGATGTCGGCGTGGTCGGCGTGCTGGTGGGTGACGAGGACCGCGGTCAGCCCGGTGAGCTGCTCGAACCCGTGCGAGTACGCGCCGGGGTCGAGGAGGACGCGGGAGCCGCCGTCCTCGACGAGGACGCAGGAGTGCTCGTACTTCGTCAGCCTCATGCGACCGAGGTTATCGCTCGGCCCGACCGCCACCGGGCCGCCAGAGGACATCGCCGGCGTTCCGGTTGGCGTACCGGGCCAGCACGAAGAGCAGGTCGGACAGCCGGTTGAGGTAGGTCGCGGTGAGTGGGTTGACGCCGTCGTCGTCGCCGGACCCGTACGTCTCCAACGCGTGCCACGCCGAGCGCTCGGCCCGCCGCGCCGTCGTCGTCGCCACGTGCAGGTGAGCGGCGGTGACGGTGCCGCCGGGCAGGATGAATGACGTCAGGTTCGCCAGCTCGGCGTTGTAGTGGTCGCAGTCGGCCTCCAGCTCGGCGATCCACTGCGGCTGGACCCGCAGCGGCGGGTGCTTGTACTCGGGCTTGAGCGGCAGGCAGAGGTCGGCGCCGACGTCGAACAGGTCGTTCTGGACCCGCTCCAGCACCCCGAGCACGTCGGGACCGAGGTCGCCGCCGCCGATGCCGGCCCGCTCGGCCGCGACGGCCACGCCGATGACGGCGTTCGCCTCGTTGGCATCGGCATAGGCGATCAGGCGCGGGTCTGTCTTGCGGGTTCGGCTGAAGTCGCCCAGCCCGGTGGTGCCGTCGTCGCCGGTGCGCGTGTAGATCCTCGTCAACCTGACCACGGCCTCCACATTACGGCGCGCGGCGTGGGATTCTCGGGCATGTCGTCCACTCTGCTGTCGGTGGGCCCGGCGCTCGCGGTCGCGATGGTCGTGTTGATGGCCGTCGCGGTCGCGGTCAGCGCCGCCGGGCGGCTGGGGCACGAGCGGGCCGTGGTGACGGCGGCCGTGCGGGCGGTCGGTCAGCTGGCCGCGGTCGCCCTGGTGCTCACGGCAGTCGTCGAGCTGGAGCCGCTCACCGTCGCGTTCCTGGCCGTGATGCTGACGACGGCCAGCGTGACGGCCGGGCGCCGGATGACCCGGCACCGCTCGTGGCGGTGGGCGGTGCTGCCGATCGCGGCCGGCACGGCACCGGTCGTCGTCGGGCTCCTGGCCACCGGCGTGCTGCCGACCGACCCGCTGGCGGTGATCCCGGTGTCCGGCATCCTGGTCGGCGGCGCGATGACGGCGACGGCGCTGGCCGGCCGCCGCGCCCTGGATGAGCTGGCGGCCCGGCGCGGCGAGGTGGAGGCCGCACTGTCGGTCGGGCTGCTGCCTCGCGACGCCGCCTTGGAGATCGCCCGGCCGCAGGCCACCACCGCCCTCATCCCGGTGCTCGACCAGACCAGGACGGTCGGGCTGGTCACGCTGCCCGGCGCGTTCGTCGGCATGCTGATCGGCGGGGCCAGCCCGGTGCAGGCCGGCGCGGTGCAGCTCTTCGTGCTGGTCGCGCTGCTGGCGGTCGAGGCCGCGGCCGTCGCCGTCACCGTCGAGCTGGTCGCGCGCGGCGTGATCGTGCGGCCGTGATCGTCGCGTTCAGCTGGGTCAGCGCGGGGATGACGAGGTAGACGGCCACCGGGACCACGAGGAGCGTCAGCATCAGCGTGCTCAACGCGATCGGCAGGTCGCGGGTGACCGGGCGCAGTAGCAGCTGTCCCGCGGTGACCAGCGGGTAGATGGACAGCCAGATGATCAGAGCACGACGGTGGGCGGACGGCGGGGCGGGGCGAGAGGTTTCCAACTGCATGGTTGGAGTTTGCCTCGTGCCGACCGAAAAAGCAACTAGACAGTTGGAGTTGCTACCGTGGACCCATGGCCTGGGACACCGAGGCGACCCGACGCCGCCTGCTCGACGCCGCCGTCGAAGAGTTCGCCGAGCACGGTCCGGCCGGCGCCCGCGTCGACCGGATCGCCCGCTCGGCCGGCGTCAACAAGGAGCGCATCTACCAGTACTTCGGCGACAAAGAAGGGCTCTTCCGCGCGGTCCTCGAACAGGAGCTGCAGCGGTTGGCGGCGGCCGTGCCGCTCACCCAAGACCAGGCCACCGACCTCGGCGAGTACGCCGGCCGGCTGTTCGACCACCACACCGACCACCCGCACTTCATCCGGCTGCTGCACTGGGAAGGGCTGGCCACGGGCGGCGAGGCGGTCGCGGCCGCCAAGCGCACCGCACTGCAGCACGAGAAGGTCGCGGCCATCGCCGACGCCCAGAAGCGCGGCCTGGTGACGCGCGCGGTCTCCGCGGGACAGTTGCTCTACGGCGTCATGGCCCTGGTCGACTGGTGGTTCGTCGCACCACACGTCGTCCGCATGACCGTGGGCGCCGACGGCGTCGAACGCACCGCGCAACGAGCCGCCGTCGTCGAGCTCGCCCGCCGCATGACCGCACCCTGACCCGTCGCCCCCATGGCCGGCGCTCGTGCTGAACGGTGCCGGACGCACCGTCCAGGTCCGCATGCGGCCGCTGAGCGCGCCGCGCACAGCTCGACGGGTGGCGAGTCCGACAAGCCGGCGAAGTCCACGACCATCGCCTACCGAAACGTTGTCACCCAGATCTGACTCCTCGATCGATTCCTGGCTGGTCACCCGTCGACTGTGCGCTCGGGCGGCTGGCGCGGGCCCCCAAGCACCAGCTCGCCGACCCGGCACTCGCCGCCCGGTTGGTGAAGCTCGACTTCGCCACGCTCCTCGGTACGTCGCGCTGCTCGGCGACCACGGCCCGACGCCGCCCGCGCCGGCGATCCGGCCGCGGCCGCCCTACCTGCACGTCTTCACCCGTCAGCCGAACGTGTAGGCGATCCTCCCGGCCCGGCCGATCGGCACCCGCAACACGTGCAGCCGACGCGATGCGTCGAGGAAGTACGTGCGCGTGGTGGGCGCGACGGTGGCGGCGGCCGGGCCGCCCCAGTCGATGGACAGCGTGACGCCACCGCGGGTGATCGTCATGCCGGTCGCGGTGGCCGCGGCGGCCTCCCCGTACACCGCCGCGCCGCCGGTCGACCAGCGGACGTCGTCGTGGGGCCGCAGCACCAGCGGCACCTGCTCGAGGCCGTCCATCGTCGTCGTGGCCTCCCGAACCAGACCCGCGTCAGTGAAGAGCACGGCGCCGGTGACGTTGCCACCGGCCGTGGTCCAGCGCAGGCCGAGGTCGCGGCGGACCGTTCGCACCTCGTCGGCCGGCACCGCCGTCCCCGTCCCGGCCGGACCGTCGAAGTACGACGGCGTCAGGTTCGAGGCCGCGTCGGTGCCGCCGTTCGGCAGCACCGTCGCCCAGCACTCGGTGTTCGAGCTCTGGCCGCCGTGGACGAACGTGCCGGCCGCCGGGTGCCACAGCAACCCGAGACCGGCCCGCACCACCTGGTTGGGCCGGGTGCCGAAGAACGCCTGCAGGTAGTACGACGGGCGGCGGACGAACAGGTAGTGCTGGTCCTGCGGGTCGGCCCGCAGCTCGGTGAAGCGCTCGTGCCGGACAGCCGGCAGCCCGGCCAGCGCGGCAGCCCGCTGCGACCGCGTCGGATACCCCTCGCCGTAGGGGATGTTCGCGGGGATGCGCGGGTTGGTGTCGCCCGGTGCGAGCGGCGCGATCGGCTCGGACGCCGCCGCCCAGGCCGCCCGCTGCGCCGCGCGGTCCTCGCGAGCGGGATAGAACACCCGCAGCCCCGGCACCGAGCGGCAGAACACCGAGCCCAGGTCGCGCTGCTGCCGGTCCGGTGTCACCGCGTCGAGGAAGTACATCGGCGTGCGGGCGGCACCGGAGGCGAACGAGACCAGCCCGGCACCGTCGGGCTCCGGCACCACGGTGTAGCCGAACCAGTCCGCGAGCCGGCGCACCAGCGGCAGCAGCACCGGGCTGCCCAGCTCGGTGTGAATCTCGTGGATCTCGGTGAGCGTGACGTTGAGGTTGTACGCGATGTCCATGCCGCGCGGCTCGTACAGGAACCCGGCGGGGCTCTGGGCGTACTCGGCGAAGTAGCCGATGCGGTCGTCGAGCAGCCGGCGCAGACTCTCGTCGGGATCGAGCGCCAACGCCTTCGCCGACCCGGCCAGCCCGGCGGCCGGCTGGTTCGCGAACTCGACCATGCTGTCCTGCCAGATGTCCGCGTTGCCCGGGTCGAGGAACCACGCCATCGCCAGCCGCAGCGCCCCGGTGACCTCCGCCCGCCGTTGCGGCAGCGCCTCCGCGGCGCGCAGGCGCTCCAGCGTCTTGCTCAGGTAGCCCAGCGCGAACGCCGTCGCCGCCCGGGACCGCTCGCCGACGCTGTACTCCGGCCAGGAGCCGTCGTCGTGCTGCAGACGCAGGTAGTAGCCGATCGCCGCGTCCAGCCGGGCGAGCAGCGCCGGGTCGCCGCGTACGGGTTCCACGGCCGGTCGGTGGCGTAGAACCAGGCGAGGGTCGCGACGTGCTCCATGATCCGCGCGTTGAACGGCTCGCTGGGGGTGCGCCACCAGCCACCAGCCAGGTAGCCGCGCAGGTCGGTGTCGGAGTCGTCGACGTCGTTCGCCATCGCGGCCAGCGTCACCAGGTACGGGGCATAGCGCTGCTCCGCTGGCGCGAAGTCCGCCCGCCGCGGTGCGCCGGCCGGTAACGGCGCGAGCGGTGCCAGCGGACCGCTGCCCGGGTCACGGCTCGGCGCCGGCTCGTCGGCCCGCGCGGTGGCCGGTCCGGCGACGCCGAGGGTCACCCCGGCGAGGCCGCTGACGATCACGGTCCGCCGCGACGGGCGAACGCCTTTTACGGTCATGGATGCCTCCGGTGGTGTCAGCCCTTGATGCCGCTGGCGAAGCCCTTGATGACGTACTTCTGGAGCAGGAAGTAGACGACCAGGATCGGCAGGATCGCGATGCCCATGCCGGCGAAGATGATCTGCCACTGGCTGGCGAACTCGCCTCGGAAGGCGAAGATCGCCACCGGCAGCGTCTGTTGCGGGCTGCCGCCCACGTACAGCAGCGGGGTCAGGAAGTCGTTCCAGATGTTGATGGCCGAGAGGATGACGACGGTGCCCGTGACCGGCCGCAGGAGGGGAAACACGACCCGGCCGAACGCGGAGAGCGGGCCGGCGCCGTCGACCCTCGCGGCCTCCTCGTACTCCTTGGGCAGAGCACGCAGGAACCCGGCATAGAGGAACACGGCGAGCGGCAGCTGGTGCCCGACCTCGAAGATGATGAGCGACGTGTAGGTCTGCAGCAGGTTGAGGTCGCGCATCACCTGGTACAGCGGCACCATGCCGAGCTGGAGCGGGATCATGAGGCCGAGCAGGAACAGCAGGTACAGCCCGTAGCTCAGCCGCGAGCCCCGCCTGGCCAGCACGTACGCCGCCAGGGAGCCGACAGCCACCAGCATGAGCACCGAGAACCCGGCCACCACGACCGAGTTGACCATCGCGGTGCCGAGGTCGCCGCGCTCCCACGCGTCGGCGAAGTTCGCCAGCGCCGGGTCGGTCGGGAACGCCAACGGCGAACGCGCCAGGTCGGCCGGCGTCTTCAGCGCGACCGAGAGGAACACGTAGAACGGGAAAAGGAAGACCGCCGCGACCACCAGCATGCCCAGCTCGGCACCGATGCGCGGCAGCGTCCAGCGCCGGCCGCCGTGGCGCACGCGCGGTGGCGCCGTCGTCGTACCGCCCACCTCGACCGCGCTCATTGCCGCACCTCGTATCGGCGCAGGCCGCGCAGCTGGAGCAGCGCGAACGCGAAGACGATCATCGTGAGCACCAGGGCGATCGCCGTGGAGTAGCCGTACCGGCCGGACACGAACGCCTCTTTGTACATGACCACCGACAGCGTCTCGGTGGCGTAGCCGGGCCCGCCGTTCGTCATGACGTACACCTGGTCGAAGAGCTTCAGGCTGCCGATCAGTGTGAGCGACAGCGCGATGGTGGTCGCCGGCGCGAGCAGTGGCAGCGTCACGTTGCGCAGGCGCTGCCAGCGCCCGGCGCCGTCGATGGCGGCCGCCTCGTGCAGCTCCGGTGGCACGCCCTGCAGACCCGCCAGGTAGATGACCATGGTGAGCCCGGCGTTCTGCCAGATGATGACGGCGATGACGCTGGCCAGCGCGACCGACGCGTCACCGAGCCAGTTCTGTGTCAGCCCGCCCAACCCGACCGAGCCGAGCGCGTCGTTGAGCGGGCCGGCCGGGGTGAGGATGTACTGCCAGAGAAAGCCGATGATGACCGGCGGCAGCAGCGCCGGCGCGAAGAACATGGTGCGCAGCACGTTGCGACTGGCCAGCGAGGAGTGCAGGGCAAGCGCGAGCGCCAGGCCGATCAGCGTCTGCACCACGGTCGTGCTCACCGCGATGATGAGAGTGTTCCGCAGGGCCGACCGGGCCGCGGGTGCGGAGAACAGCTCGGTGAAGTTGTCCAGCCCGACGAACCCGGGCGTCCCGCGCCGGCCGGCCCAGTCGGTGAACGCGTACCCCGCACCGGTCAGCGTCGGCACCAGGACGACGAAGGCATAGAACACCAGCGCCGGCACCACCAGCAGGTACGGGACGTTCGACCGGCGCCGCACCCGCCGGTGGCCCGGGCCCGGCCCGCCGGCCACGGCGGGCCGGCGGAGGGTCACCGTCACGACTGGCCCCGGGCGTACTCCGCGTCCATCTGGGTCAGCAGGTCGGCGGTCTCGATGGCTCCGTCGAGCCACTCCTGCCCGGACTGCAGCATCGTCTGCTGGACGTCGCCGTTGGGCCACAGGTAGTTCGCGTAGCCGACGCTGCGGCCCTCGGCCAGCAGCGGCTCGATCGGGTCGAGCGTGGCGCTGTCGAGGCTCACGCCGACGTCCAGGCCGGGCAGCACGCCCATCTCGTTCGCGTACGCCTCGACGTTCTCCGGCTGGGCGAGGAACTCCAGGAACGCCAGGGCGGCGTCGGGGTCCTCCGCGGCGCCGTTCACGGCCAGGAAGTCCGGCGCGACCGGCACGTGCGTGGACGCGGCGTCGTCGCTCGCCGGCAGCGCGAACACGTCGAACGCCTCGGCGCCCTGGTCGCTGTAGCCGTGCAGCTGCGGCAGGCCGGCCGAGACCAGCAGCACCATGGCGGACTCGCCGGTCGCGACCGACTGCAGGCCTTGGTCCGGCGGGAGGCCGAGCATGCCCTCGGAAAGGAAGCCGGCGTCGCGCAGCTCGGCGATGCGGGCGAACACCTCGCCCCACGCCGCGTTGGTGGCCAGCGTCGTCTCGCCGGCGGCGAGCTGCTCGTCGATGTCCGGGTTCTCGGGGTAGACCAGCGTCGCGGCCAGCGCGTACACCCAGAACTGGAAGTAGATGCCGCCCTGGAACGGCGCCGCGATCGGCGTGACACCGGCGTCGGCGAGCGCCTGGCAGGCCGCGACCAGCTCGGACCAGGTTGTCGGCACCTCCAGGCCGGCGTCGGCGAAGACCTGCTTGTTGTAGGCCATCACGATGGCGTTGCGGCTCACCGGGAACGCGAGCACCTGCCCGTCGACCTCGGCTAGCGCGCGGGTGTCGTCGGACAGGTCTGCCGTCCACGCCGCGTCGGTCAGGTCGGCCAGCTCCCCTTCACGGCCCAGCACGCCGGCGGCCACCGGGCTGGAGTTGCCCGGCGACACCCGGATGAGGTCCGCCGCCGTCCCCGACGTGAGCTGGACGCGCAGCTGCTGGTTCAGCTCGTCGGTGTTGGCCGAGGAGATGTCGACGGTGGTGCCGGTCTCCTCCTGGTAGGCCTCGACGAGCGGGGCCAATCCGGCGTTCTGCTCGGTGTTGACGTAGGCGGTGACCGTGCCGCCGTCGTCGCTGCCGTCCTCGGTGGAGCTGTCGTCGGTGTTGACGAACCCGCAGGCGGTGAGGGCCGTCGTGAGGGTCGCCGCCAGCGTGGCGGTCGCGGTCCGCCGGACGCGGGACCGGGCGTCGATGGTCATGCTGACTCCTTCGTCGGCGAGGGATCGGAGGGCCCGGCGGTCGCCGCGGTGCGGCCCTGACCGGCCTGGGCGGGACGGTTGTCCGGCAACGGCGGGATGACCACGTCGCCGGGGAGGATCGCGCCGTGCGCCCGCAGGTCGGCGCGGATCACGTCGAGCGGCAGGTCCATGACGTCCGTCCCGGTGGCGACGGCGCGGGCCGCGAGCACCCCGGCGGACTGGCCCATGGCCATCGAGGACGCCTGGACGCGGTACGCCGACGACGCATCCTGGTCACCGCTGATGGCCCGGCCGGCCACGACCATCCGGGTGGACCCGCGTGGGATCATGGCCGAACGCGGGATCGTCGGCACCGTCCCGTAGGGCAGCGGGCGGATGTCGATGCCGTCGCCGTCGGGCCGGTGCACGTCGATCGGGTAGAAGCTGTTGCTCAGCGCGTCCGGCCAGACACGTCCGGACACGTAGTCGCCGACGGTGATGGTGGCGTAGCCGTCGATGGTCCAGCTCTCGCGGATGCCGGTCTCGACCGCCCACGACTCGATGCGGACGTCCTCCAGGCCGGGCTGCCGGCGCAGGAACCGCAAGATGCGCAGCAGCGTGCGGCGCCCGGCCAGCTCGGCGGCGGTCTTGTCGCGGCTGGTACCGCCCTGCACACCGGTGACGTGGATGGCGTTCTCGCCGCGGACCCGCAGGAACTTCCCGACCGTGTTGTGCGCGAGGTCGGCCGGCATCAGGTCCCCGCGCTGGACGGCGTCGTCGTGCGCGGCCTGTACCGCGTCGACGTCGATGGCGGCGAGGTCGTACCCGCCCAACCGCACCATGATGGTGCCGGGTTGACGACGGGGCGGGGTGCGGCGCGGCAGCCCGGCCAGCGCGACGATGTCTGCGTCGCCCGTGCAGTCGACGACGGCGCCGGCGCGGACGCGGTGCAGGCCGTCCTTCGTCGCCAGCGCGAGCCGCCAGCCGTCGGCGTCGTGTTCCGCCTCGGCGACGATCGCGTGCAGCAGCAGCTCTGCCCCGGCGCTGACCACGGTGTCGTCCAGCACGGCCGCCAGCACGGCCGGTGAGACCCGCACCTGGAGCCGGTGGTGCGGCAGGTCCCAGCGGGTGAAGTCGGGCAGGCTGAGACCGGCCTCGCGCACCGACCGCGACACCGTCTCCCAGCCGATGCCGGCGATGACCTGATGGCCCCAGGCGTGGAACAGCCCTGGCAGCGAGACTCCGGCAACCGTCGTCGTGCCACCGAGTGCGCCGTTCTTCTCGACCAGCAGCGTGCGCGCGCCCAGCCGGGCAGCCTGCACCGCGGCCGGTCCGCCGGCGGTGCCGCCGCCGACGACGACGACGTCGTAGTCCATGGTCATGCGCTCACCACACCCGGGTCCGCGCCGAGCAGCAGCGACAGCTCCGCGGCGGCGTCGACGACCTCGTCACGCAACGTCGCGGCGTGCGCCTCCGTGTGCCGCACCGCCGGGTAGCCCGCGCACACCGCCGCGACGACGCGGCCGGTGTGGTCACGTACCGGCGCGGCGACGCCGCAGACACCCGGCGCCTCCTCCTCGATGTTGGTGGCGTAGCCGCTGCGCGCGATGTCGTCCATGCTGTCCATGAGCTCGCCCTCGTCACGGGGATGCTCGTCGCGCCACGGCGCGGAGCGCAGCATGGTCAGCCGTTCGGGCCGCGGCATCCCGGCGAACAGCACCTTGCCCGCCGCGGTCCGGTACAGCGGTGTGGCCGACGCGTCGACGAACCGCGCCGACGTGGGGTCGATCGTGAGAAGCTGCGGGCTGACCAGCACCGCGATGTCCACCCGCCGCGAGCCGTGCAGCACCGCCAGATGCACCGTCTCCTCGGTGCGCTCCCACAGCGACCGCAGCACCGGCGCGGCCGTCGCGGACAGGTCCGTCTGCATCACGAACCGGCGGTTGAGCTCGAAGAACCGCGAGCCCAGCAGATACTGGCGGCTGCCGGCATGCTGCGCGACCAACCCGTGCGTGACCAGCGACGCCAACAGCGTCCGCGCCGTCGAGGCCGGCAGCCCCACCCGCTCGGCCAGGTCACGCAACGCGACCCCGTGCGAGCCCGCGTCCGCGACCACGTCGAGCAGAGCCATGGTCCGGTCGAGCGCTTGGATCGCCGTGCGCGGCTCCGGGCGCGGCGCGTCGGCCAGGCGGGGACCGTCGTTCTCAGACATGGATCGCGTCCGTTCCGCTCGTCGCCTTCGCGAGGCTGATCAGCTGACTCTTCGCACCTGTTCGGCATTGTCGAATGACGTTCGACATTGCGGCGAGCGTAGAGTCGGCCGCGGAAGCCTGTCAACGCCGAAACTGTCCGGATCCGGCCACCCGACTACCGCACACTGCCCCTGACCAGCCCTCGCTCCGCCGCTGCTCCACGCATTGGCCACGAGCGCCGATACACACCACGGCCGCAATGATCATCAACGATCCGGTACATCACCAGGCGTTGCCGCCCCCACCCAGGCCTACAAGCATGGTGGGGCACGCACAATCCTCGTGATGTCAGCGATCGTTGATGATCACGAAGCACAGCGGGCCGGGAACCGTGCCCACACTCGCGCCGTCCCCCATATCAGCTGCCCCAATAGGTCGACGCCGGGGCGGGTCAACAGCGACAGCGGCGAGGGTCTCGGGAGGCGGGTCAGACCAGCGTCGGCTCGTCGGCCAGGGCAGGCCCGACGTCGGCGTCAGGCTCGGCACCGGCGCTGGCGTCCGGGGCAGTGTCCGGGCCCGGCTCGGGGCCATCGCGCAGGGGATGGGCGAGCTCGTCGGCGGGGAGCTTGGCCCAGATGATCGCCACCACGGCGACGACGACCGGCACGACACCGGCGATGAGGAACGTGGTGCGCAGCCCGAGCGCCTCGGAGATCGGACCGGCCAGCGCCATCGACACCGGCATCAGGGAGATCGACACGAAGAAGTCGAGGCTGGCCACCCGGCCGAGCAGGGCCGGCGGGACGCGCCGCTGCAGCAGGGTGCCCCAGATGACCATGGGCGCTGCGAACAGCACGCCGGCCACGAACGCCGACGCGACCACGATCCAGATCGCGTTGGCGATGCCGATGACCACCAGCGGCAGGCAGCCCACACCCCACATGAGGTTCATCAGCGTGAGGTAGCGGCGCGGCATCTTCACCGACGCCATGGCCAGCGACCCGACGGCGCCGCCGACGCCGTACGCGCCCATGACCCAGGCGTGGTCACCGGGGCCGCCGCCGAGGCGGTCCTTGAGCAGGAACGGAATGAGTACCTCGAGCGGGCCCATCATGACCAGGATCATGATGCTCGCGAACAGCAGCGTCGCGAGTAGCCACGGCGTGCGCCACATGTAGACGAAGCCCTCGCGGACGTCGGCCAGCGCCGTCTTGACGGGGTGCGCGGCGGTCTGGGCGGGAAGCTCCCGGCGGACCGGTGTCTTCGGCACGACCGTGAGTGCGGCCAGGCCGAGCGCCGCGGCGGTGGCGGCGACGCCGACGGCAGCGCCGGGGTTGACCGCGCCCACGACGGCGCCGGCGACGGCCGGGCCGAGCGCCTGACCGATGGTCGGCCGGACCATGCCCTCGAAACCGTTGACCGCCATGAGGTCGGACTCGGGGACCAGCGCCGGCAGCCACGCGGAGTAGGCCGGGTAGTAGAAGGCCATGCCCATGCCGGTGGCGAACGCGACGACGGCCAGGTGCCAGAGTTCGGTGGTGTCGGTGAGCGACAGTGCGGCGACCAGTGCCATACCGCCCAGCTCGACCGAGGCGACGCAGAGCAGGATGGACTTCTGCGGCACGCGGTCGGCCACCACTCCGGCCAGCAGCGCCGGTAGCAGCACCCCGATGGCCGACGCCGTCGTGACCACGGAGAGCTGGGCCGGACCGCCGCCTATGCGGATGACCTCCCACACCTGGGCAACGATCCACACGCCGGAGGCGAAGCTGGACAGCACGAGGGCCAGGGCGAGCCGGCGGTAGGCCGCGGTCCGGAACGGAGTCAGGGCACGGGGCAGCGAACGTCCGCTGCCGCCGCCGGCTTGCCCTTCGGTCATCGTCAGGTCCTCCCTCGGTGATTTTGCCCGTACCGACCGACAGAGTCGCGCGAATTCATCGGCGCCCGACGGCGACGGGTTCAGGTTCGCGGTCCGGCGGGGCGGACGCGGCGGGTCCGGACGTGCTTCGATGCGGGGGTGATGCTGCGCTTCGCGACGTTCAACATCCGCAACGGCTGGGGGTTCGACTGGCTGAACTCCTGGCCGTTCCGCCGTAGCGCGACCGCCGCCGCCATCGACGCGCTGGACGCGGACGTGCTGGGACTCCAGGAGGTCTACGACTTCCAGCGCCGCTACCTGGATCGACGGCTCCCCGGCGAGCGCTGGCACGGGCAGGGCCGAAACGGCGGCCGCTCCGGCGAGCAGTGCCCGATCGCGGTGACCGACCCGCGGTTGACCGTCCGTGACCATCGCACCGCCTGGTTCGGGCCGTCGCCGGCGACCCCGGGCAACCGCCTGCCTGGCGCCTCGTTCCCGCGGATCGCTACGATGCTGCGCTGCCGCGACGAGCGGTCCGGCGCCGAGTTCGTCGTCGCCAACACCCACCTGGACGAGCGCATCGAGGCCAACCGGCTCACCAGCGCCGAGCAACTCGCCGGTTGGATGGACCTCGGACTGCCGGCGGTGGTGCTCGGTGACCTGAACGCCACGCCCGATGAGAGCGACGTGCTCGGCCCGCTGGAGGCGGTCGGGTTGCGCCGGGTCCCCATCGAGGGCGGCACCACGCACCGCTTCTCCGGCCGGCACGACGGCCCGACCATCGACCACATCCTCGTCAGCCCGCACTGGACGGTCGAGGACGCGGCGGTCGCCTACGAGCGGCCCGGCGGCCGGCTGCCGTCGGACCATTGGCCGGTCGCCGCGACCCTGCGCCTCTAGCCGACCGAGCCTGTCGGACCCGGCGGCTAACGTCCCGGGCATGACCCGCCCCGCCGAGCCGCCGTACCTGACCGCCACCCGGGCCGCCTACGACACCGTCGCCGCCGCCTACGCCGACGTGCTGCGCGACGAGCTCGCCGGCAAGCCGTTCGACCGCGCCATGCTGTCCGCGTTCGCCGAGCTGGTCCTGGCCGACGACGCGGTCCGGCCGGTCGCCGATGTCGGATGCGGCCCGGGCCGGGTGACGGCACATCTGGCGTCCCTCGGGCTGACGGCGTCCGGCGTCGACCTGTCCCCCGGCATGATCGAGCAGGCCCGGCGCGACCACCCGGGCCTGGAGTTCTCCGTCGGCACCATGTCCGAGCTGGCAGTCGACGACGGCGCCCTGGGCGGCGTGGTCGCGTGGTACTCGGTCATCCACACCCCGCCGGGGCTGCTGCCGGTCGTGTTCGCGGAGTTCGCCCGGGTGCTCGCGCCCGGAGGCCATCTGCTCCTCGCATTCCAGGTCGGCGACGAGAAGCTCCACATCCAGCACGGCTACGGCCACGAGGTGTCGCTGCACGCCTACCGGCTGCTGCCCGACGGCGTCACGAGCATGCTCGCCGAGGCGGGAGTTCTGGCGCTTTCCACGCTGGTGCGCGAGCCGGAAGGGCCGGAGAAGACGCCGCAGGCCTACGTGCTGGCGCGCAAGGGCTCCGCCGCCGCGGGTACGTCGTAGCCGCGGGCCCAGAGCCGCCGCCCGAACGTCCGCCAGCACAGCCACAGGAAGCCCGCGAAGAGCACCGCGCCGATCACCGTGCGCACGAGCACCTCCGCGAGGCCGGCGTCGGAGATGTCGTTGCCCGCGATGTACCCTGGCCCGCCCCAGAACGGCTCGAACGGCGTGCGCGCGTCGAACCTGGCGTAGAGGAACCAGGTGACCATGCGGCCGATGCCGTAGAACAGCAGCCCTTGGTAGATCAGCAGCAGCGCGCGCTCCGGCAGCCGAAACGTGCGGTGCAACCAGCCCCAGACGTGCGGGTCCGCGGGGACCACCACGGCGCGGAAGTAGCTGGGCGTCAGCGTCCGCCAGGCGAAGACCAGCATCACGACCAACCAGAACAGGTCCCAGACACCGCCGAGGCTGCTGTAGTAGGCGGCGGCGTCGCCGTATCTGCCCTCGACGGCGGCGTGTTTCCACATGCTGATGGTGATCGGTTCGGTCGAGAACGGGAAGAACAACATGACGCCGGCGGTGTCCGCGATGTCGGTCAACACGTGTGCCCAGTGCCCAACCAGGATGCCCAGGGCCCAGCCGCGGCTCCTGGTCAACGCCAGCACCAGCGCCGCGACGACCACGCCGAACATCAGCGAGTGGGTGAAGCCGACGCCCGGCCAGCCGCGGTGGAAGTGGGCGGTGTCGTCGGCGGCGTAGACGAACGACTTCGTCAGCGCGTCGGGCAGCTGCGTACCGACGACGACGGCCAGGAACGACGCCTTCGTGCCGACGTGCTTCTGGATGAAGTACAGCTCGAACTCGTGGGCCGCCCAGCTCACGACGACTGTCCCGTCCGCAGCCGCGACCACGCCGCGCGGCCCACCGTCGGCACCACGTACAGGGCGGCGAGCAGGAACAGCGGCCCGAGCGTCCAGTTCATCAGGACCGGCTTGTAGAAGTACCCGGCGACGACGTACGCCATCAGCGCGAGTGCGTACCAGGCCAGGCCGAGGCGGGGTGGCGGACGCCGGCCGGGGTCTCGGGTGTCAGCCGACAACGCCGACGGTCCCGGTGGACGGGCCGCGTCGGACGGCCGGCTCGGGCCAAACCACGGCGGGCTCGAGCACCTCGGCGGACGGGTCGCGCACCGGCCGCGGGCCCAGGACGGCGGAGGGCTCGTGGCCCAGCCCGGCGAGGAACTCCGCGTTCTCCTGGTAGGCCTCCCGACGGCGGTCGTGCGCGTCGCGGCCGGCGATCCGGTCGCGCGCCCGCGTCCACCCGGCCCGGGCGAGCAGTGCGGCCACCGTCCCCTGCACGATCATCGCGTCAACCTGCGTGAAGCAGCCGGTACACATGCCTTCGTACGGTACACGCCGGCGCTGGCGGTGCGACCCCCGCGATCGGTCACCGAAGCGCCCTCACCAGAGACTGTCTGAATAGCGGTGTGTAAGGGTCTGGCCTGATCCGAGAGGAGATGGCCGTGGCTGATGCGACCGAGACGCTGGACGAGATGATCGATCCCGTGACCGGAGAGATCATCGATCAGAAGGACCTGGCCGCGCGGCTGCTCGCCCAGGCCAAGGAGCAGGGCGTGAGCCTCGTCGGCCCGGGTGGGCTGCTGTCGGGGTTGACGAAACAGGTGCGGGAAACGGCCTTGGAGGCCGAGCTGACTGAGCACCTGGGCCACGAACACGGCCAGACACCGATGGACTCGAACATCGGCAACGGCACCAGGTCGAAGACGGTGCTGACTGAAATCGGCCCGGTCGAGATCGAGGTTCCCCGGGACCGGGACGGCTCGTTGGAGCCGGTCATTGTGCCCAAGCGCGAGCGGCGCCTGGACGGTATCGACCAGATCGTGCTCTTCCTCAGCGCCCGAGGAACTGACGACCGGTGAGATCGCCGCGCACTTTGACGAGGTCTCCGGGGCCAAGGTGTCCAAGGACACCATCTCGAAGATCACCGAGAAGGGTAACCGGCGAGCTGGCCGAATGGGTCTTCGCGCCCGCTGGTCCGATCTACCCGGTGATCTTCGTCGACACGATCGTGGTCAAGGTCCGTGATGGCCAGGTGCGCGACCCCCCGTTCTACGTCGTCATAGGCGTCACCGTGAACGGTGAGCGGGAGATCCTGGGCATCTGGGCCGGGGACCGGGGGCGAGGGTGCCCGGTTCTGGCTGCAGGTGTTCTCGGAGTTGGAGAACCGGAGTGTCACCGATGTGCTTATCGCCGTGTGCGACGGGCTCAAGGGGCTGGCGGAGTCGATCACGACCACCTGGCTACACACAGTTGTCCAGCAGTGCATCCTGCACCTGATCCGCACCAGCTTCCGCTATGCCGGAAGGCAGCACCGCGACGCGATCGTCAAAAGCCCTTCGCCCCGTCTATACCGCCCCGTCCGAAGCTGCGGCGGAGCAGCGGTTCACCGAGTTCGCTGACCAGTGAGGCGGACGGTATCCGGCGATCATCAGGTTGGGGGGAGAACTCCTGGGCCGAGTTTGTGCCGTTCCTGGCCTACGACGTGGAGATCCGCCGGGTGATCTGCACCACGAACGCGATCGAGTCGATCAACGCCCGATACCGGCGCGCGGTGAGAGCTCGGGGGCACTTCCCGAACGAGACCGCGGCGCTGAAGTGCCTGTACCTCGTCACCCGGTCCCTTGACCCCACTGGCGGCGGCAGAGCACGCTGGGTGATCAGATGGAAACCCGCCCTGAACGCCTTCGCGATCACCTTCGCAGGCCGGTTCGAGCGGACCACTCGCTGAACCCCGCCGGACCCGCACACCGTTTACCTGACAGACCCGTCAGGGTTGGAGCCAGCGGTCGAACCAGGCACGGGTCCGGCGCAGGACGTCGAGTTGGTGGTTGCGTTCCCGGATCGAGTGGCCCTCCCTGGGGTAGATCACGAACTCGTGCTCGGCGCCGAAGTGGCGCAGTGCCCGATGGAAGTACACGGCCTGGCTGAGGGGGACGTTGGTGTCCTCGGTGCCGTGCAAAATGAGCACTGGGGTGCGGATGCGGCTGGCGAAGGAGATCGGGCTGACCGCGTCATGCGGGTGCGGGCCGATGCCGGACCAGCCGGTGCTGCCGCCGAGCGCGGCCTCGAACTGTCCGTTCTCTCCGGTCGCGGCAAGCATGCCCCAGTCGGTGACGCCGGCGAGGACCAGCGCGGCGCGGAACCGATCGGTCTGCCCGATGGCCCAGGCGGACATGAACCCGCCGTGGCTTACGCCGGCGATGCCCAGCCGATCGGGGTCGGCGATGCCCTCGGCAGTGAGCAGGTCGATGCCGGTCAAAATGTCGGTCCACTCCTCCCGGCCGACCCGGCCGGCGACGCTGGCGGCGAAGGCGTGGCCGTGGCCCTGGCCGCCGCGCGGGTTGGGCAGGAACGCCGCGTATCCGGCGGTGGCCAGCCACTGCGCGCTGGGGAACCAGGACAACTGGCAACGATCGGCGTAGCGATCGTAGGGGCCTCCGTGCACGATCGTGACGAGCGGGAACGGGCCATCCGACGCGGATTTCCCGACCGGCAATACGAGCAGACCGTCCAGATCGAGGCCGTCGGCGGCACGGTAGGCCAGTGGTCGCTGGGTGCCGAATATGATGCCGTCCAGTTCGGGGCGGGTGTCCGTGATCTTCCGCAGCGGCCCGGTTGGTGGCCCGACGTGAACGTTCGCGGGTTGGTATCGGGTGCCGGTCAGTGCCGCGATTTTCTCGCCGGTGGGTGTGGTGGCGAGGTCCTCGAGCTGTCCGGGGTGCTGCGACAAGGTCGTGGGGCCGGCGTGGTCGAGTCGGGCCAGGGTCGTGTTCAGGCCGTCGGCGAACACAACCAGTGGGGCGGTATCGGTCTGGTGCAGTTCGGTGGGGCACATCGGGAGGCCGGACGTCCGGTTACACCGGACGTGGCTGTCCACGGTCAGGTCGAACACGGCGGTGCCGGCTTGCAGAACCGGTGGGGTGAGGGCTACGTAACCGAGGTGCCAACCGTCCTCGCCCGGCCACCAAGCCAGCGAGTGTGCCTCGGCCTCGACCGGTCCGAGGTCCTCCGCGGTCCCCGTTGTGGGATCGAACAGGTGCAGTCGGCCGGTGCGGGGGCCGTAGTCCTTGTCGGCGTTGGCCTGGGTGAGTACGGCGAGCGGGCCACCGTCGGGTCGTTGCCGCAGTTCTACGACGTGCCGGTCGCCGAACACGCTCGGGGTGGTGACCTGGCCGGTGCGCAGGTCGAGCAGGCGCAACCGGGCACGCGGTTCGCGCTCACCGACGACAATGGCGTCGTCGCGGTCCTGGGCGCGGCGCGTGTCCTGCTCGGTGTGCTCGTCCTCGGCCAGCAGAGCGACCAGGTTGGGGTCGGTGAGCGGCAGGTGGTCGATGATGCCGGCGCGCCAGCAGGTCAACGCGGTCGCCGCGCCGTCGGCGAGGGTGAGCCGGTGCACCTGCGAGGTGCCTCGGTCTGCTCGGTCAGACAGGAAAAACAGGGTGCCCGAGTCAACGGACCAGCGTGGTCGGGACTCCGCTGCGGTGTCGGTGGTCGCCCGGCGCGACGCGGCGGCGCCGTCGGTTTCGAGGAGCCAGAGTTCGGTGTCGAGATGGTCGCCGGTCCGGCTGATGGGAGCGACGACGTAGCAGAGCAGTTGCCCGTTCGGGGCAAGGGCTGGGGTCCGCGGTGCGCGACCATCAACCACGAGTTCGGCGGTCAGGCCTGTCATGTGATCAGTCTGCCAACAGCAACAGCGCAGCACCTGATCGAGTCAGCACAGGTTGACTCGATCACAGAGTTGTCCGGCAAGTCCCTGGGCGGATCGTTGCCCTCGACCCGAACGGTCGGTTGCCGTGCCGACGATGCAGCACCCCGATGCGTCTGGCCAGCGGCGAGCAGGCTGCGCACCATCGCCTGCAACGCGACGCCGCAGACCGCCCGTGCCGCGCCGAGCCCGACGGTGACGACCAGTCCGATGGACAGTCCGCCGATCCACAGGGACATCCGCCGCCGCTGTGCGAGCTGACGAGATCGTCGTCAGCCGCGAACGACCGCTCCAGTGTGTCGGTGGTGGTGCTCAACGCTCTCGCGCCCCGTCTCACGGCGTCTCGGATGTCGGATGCACGGGCTTTCGGGATACAAGGTCGCATGTGCGACTGAGTCGCGCCAACCTGCGACTAAGTCGCATCAAGTCGAACGCAGCCACTGAGCTTCGGGGACGCGCAGCGGTTCAGCCGGCCGTCATCTCAGCCGTACCGCAGATTTCACCGAACGGGCGCCACGGCACCATGATCATCAACGGGAGCGGAGTGGAAGTGCGCGGCGTCAGCGGCAGGTGTGGCAGGTGCCCGACAGCGCGATGTGCGGCGGGTCGAGGGCGAAGTCGCGCTCCTCGGCGAGCCGGCGCATGACGGGGTCGAGCAGGTCGCCGGGCAGGTCGATGATGCGGCCGCAGACCCGGCAGCTGGCGTGCAGGTGGTCGCGCCCGGTTGCGTCGCCGGCGAGGTGGTACGTGGTGGCGCTGCCGGCGAGGTGCACCTGGGTCACGACGCCTATCGCGGCCAGCGTCTCGAGCGTGCGGTACACCGTGGCGCGGTGCACGGTCGGGTGCAGCGAGCGCACCTGCTCCGACAGCTGCTCCGCGCTGGGATGCCCGTCGATGGTGGCCAGGGTCTCGATGACGGCGTGCCGGGCGCCGGTGATGCGGTGACCTTCGGAGCGCAGCATGTCGATGGCGCGTTCGACCGCCGCGTGGTCCGCGTCCGGCGTGTGGTCCCGCGTCTCGACATCGACACCCATGTCCCTAGTGTCACTGCCGCGTCGGAGAACCGCCAGCCGCGGCCAGCAGGCGCCGCGTCGTGTCCAGGGCCCACCCGTCCAGGCCGCGCAGCCCGTCGCTGCTCACGACGGCGCCGCCGGTGGCTTCGACGTGCGCGGCCCAGGCCTCGCGACTCTCGACCTTCGGGCCGACGATGAGGCAGTCGGGGTCGTTGGCGAAGAACACGCCGTTCATGAACTGCCGGCCGCGGGCGCTCAGCACCGCGGCCTGCTGGCTGGGCGAGCACATGTCGCCGTCGTCGGGTGCGCCGGTGTGGCCGGTGTCGGCGCTGACGCGGATGGAGTCGACCAGCCCCACGGAGGGCAGCACGGGCGCGCCGCAGCCCAGGATGTGCGCGGACGTCCCGACGGCGTCGCGGATCAGGCGCAGGCCGTCGCGGTAGGCGGTCACCGGGGCGGCACCGGAGTGGCGTGCTCCCGGGATCGCGCCGGCCGCGATGAAGTCGATCTTGAAGTAGTCGATGCCCCAGGCGGAGAACGTGGCGAAGACCGACCGCATCCAGTCCGCGGCGCCCGGGTGCGACAGGTCGAGCGAGTAGAGGTCCTGGCCCCAGTTGCGGCCGGCGTGCAGGGGCCCGCCGTGCGGGTGCCGCAGCAGCCAGTCGGGGTGCTCGTCGGCGAGCCGGGACCGGGCGCCGGCGAAGAACGGCGCCAGCCAGATGCCGGCGCGGCGCCCCTCGCCGCGTATCCGCTCGACCAGCCCGCGCAGGTCGGCGAAGCGGTCGGACGGGGTGAGCCAGTCGCCGATCTCCGCGCTGTAGCCGTCGTCGAGTTGCACGACGTCGACGGCGAGGTCGAGCTCGCCGACCGCCTCGAGGTTGTCGACGACGTCCCGCTCCCGCACGTCGCCCCAGTACTCGTACCAGGAGCACCATGCGGTCGGGGCGGGCCGCGCCTCCGACAGCCCGGCCTCGGCGGTCGCCGTCACCGCCCAGTCCCGCAGCGCCGCCTGTACGCCGTCCTCGCCGGCCGGCAGCCCTGTGGACGCCCGCACCCGCACCGGCCCGTCCGCGCTGATCACGACGGTCGAGCCGGACGACGACGCGCACAGCCGCACCCCCGTCGTGAACGGGTCGGCCGCGGCCACGACGTGCACCGCGCCGGCGCCGTCGGACACGGCCAGCACGCCCTCGCTGAAGTAGCCGTCGCGGCCGGGGTGCGAGGCCTGCCGGTAGTTGAGCATCCGGTTGCGCTCGGAGACCGGACGGTGCGGGCGGGTGCCCAGCGGGTAGGCGGTGGTAGGGCTGAAGGACTGCCAGCCGTGCTCGAAGACCAGGGCGCCGTCGGAGACGGCCACCTCGTGCACGACGTCGAACCCGGGAATGAGGAGTGGCATGGAGAACGCTTTCGTGTGAGGGGCCATCAGGCCTTGAGTCCGGACATCGCGATGCCGCGGATGAACTGCTTCTGCAGGAGGACGAAGACGAGGACCATCGGCAGGATCGTCAGCAGCGACCCGGCCATCAGGACGGGGTAGTCGGTTCCCTGGGCCCCCTGCAGCGTGGCCAGGCCGACCGGCAGCGTCATCCGGTCCGGGATGGTGTTGACGATCAAGGGCCAGAGCAAATCGTTCCAGGAGAACAGCGAGGTCAGGATGGTCAGCGCGGCCAGCGCCGGGCGGCACAGCGGGAGGATCACCCGCAGGTAGATCTGCCACGGGTTCGCCCCGTCGATGCGAGCCGCCTCGTCGAGCTCCGCCGGCAGCGTCCGCATGAACTGGTAGAGGACGAAGACCCCGAACGCGCTGAACATGCCCGGCAGCGCCAGCGCCTGGACCGAGTTGAGCCACCCCATGGTCCGGATCACCTCGTACTGCGGGATCACGAACAGCTGCGGCGGCACCATGAGCACCACGAGGAAGCAGGCCAGCAACGGACCGCGGAACCGGAACCGCAGCCGGGCGAACACGTAGGCGGCCAGCGACGCGACGAGCAGCTGGCCGACCACCCGCAGCACGAGCGCCAGCACACTGTTGACCGCCATCGACCCGACCGGCACTACGTCGAAGAACGCGGAGTAGTTCTCCCAGCGGACCGCCTCCGGCAGCACCGTCGGCGGTACCCGGGTCGACTCGCCCAGCGTCTTCAGCGAGGTTAGGAACTGCCAGAGGAACGGCGACACCATCAGGAGGGCGCCGGCCATGAGGACGACGTGCGTGACGACGTGCCGGCGGCGGGAACGCTGCTCAGGCATAGGTCACCCACCGCCGCTGCAGCCGGAACTGGACCGCGGTGACCGCGAGCGTCACCACTAGGGTGATCAGCGCGATGACGGCGCCGAGCGGGCGGTCGTTGCGCACGAACGCCTCCTCGTAGAACAGGTAGACGATCGTCTTGGAGTCGGCCAGCGCCGGGTTCGTCCGGCCGAGCATGATGAACAACAGGTCGAACATCTGCAGCGACCCGATCACCGACAGCACCGACACCAGGAAGATCGACGGCGTCAGCAGCGGCACGGTGACCGAGAAGAACCGCCGTACCGGGCCGGCGCCGTCGAGCGTGGCGGCCTCCTCCAGCGACTCCGGCACCGCTTCCAGCCCCGCTGCCAGGATGATCAGGTTGGTGCCCAGAGCCATCCAGATGCCGACGACGGCGACGGCGTACAGCGCGGTGTCCGGGTCGGCCACCCAGGCGCGGGTGGGCCCTCCGACCGCGTCGAGCACCTCGTTGAGCAGGCCGAAGTCGCCGTTGTAGATGTAGCGCCAGACCATCGCGACCGCCACCGGCATGGTGACCACCGGGACGAAGTACAAGGTGCGGTAGAACGACCGCCCGCGCAGCTCGCGCTGGTGCAGCAGCGCGGCGAGCACCATCGCGATCGGCACGCCGAGCAGCACGATCGCCGCGTAGACGAGGGTGTTGACCAGCGCTCCCCACACCTCGCCGCCGTCGAGGACCCGCTGCCAGTTGTCGAACCCGGTGACGGAGTAGCCGGTGAAGGCGGTGCCCTCGGAGAGGCTGAGCAGCACGGTGCGCACCAGCGGCCAGAGATAGAAGATCACCAGCCCGGCGAACGGCACGGCGAGCAGGATCGCCGCCCACCGGTTGTCCGGGTACCGGTTCGGCCGGTCGCGGCGCCCGCGACCGGCGCCGATCGCGCCGCCGGCCCCGCCGGACCGGCGCGCCGGCGTGACCCCGGCCGGCGCGCCCGTCCCTGTCGTCCCTGTCGCCATTCGACTCAGTCCTGGTTCTCCTGCGCCAGCGCCTCGTTCATGGCGCCGGCCAGGTTGCCGGCGGCCTCCTCGACAGTCTGCTCGCCGGTCCAGGCCGGGGTCAGGAACTCGCTCTCGCGGCTGGCCCAGGCGTCGGTGTTGCGAGAGACCGGCAGCACCACGCCGTTCTCGGCCTGGTCGAGAAACGCCTGCAG
Organism: Jiangella asiatica; assembly: GCF_004349065.1. GTDB lineage: Bacteria > Actinomycetota > Actinomycetes > Jiangellales > Jiangellaceae > Jiangella > Jiangella asiatica. Next base: position 73,663 of record NZ_SMKZ01000006.1, on the reverse strand, counting down.
GTTGAACTGCGGGAACGCGTCCACGAACGCCTGCTGGGTGCCCTCGTAGGAGCCGATGACGGTGCCGGTCTCGCTGGAGATCTGCGACGCCTCCGCACCGCTGAGGAACACCGCCAGCCGTGCGGCCTCCTCCGGGTGCTCGGTCGAGGCGAGGGCCACGTTGCCGATGCCGTTGATGATGGTGGCCTCCTCGACGCCGCCCGGCAGCTCGGTGACATCGAAGTTGGCCGAGCTGTACTCGTCGTTCGCGAACCGGATGGCGTAGAAGGAGCCGGTGGTGAGCATGGCCAGCCGTCCGGACATGAACTGGGCGACCGACTCGGTGTCGGCGAAGGACTCCAGCGTCGGCGACACGTCGTACTTGTTGATCATGTCGGTCCAGAACTGGATGCCGGCGATCGCCTCCGGGCTGTCGTAGCCCGAGGTCGTGCCGTCCGCGGAGATCACCTCGCCGCCGGCCTGGTAGATCGTGTTGTAGTACGTCGCCTGCGGGTCCAGCGGCGCGCCGATGCCGTACACACTGCCGTCGGGCTTGGTGAGCGCCTGGGCCGCGGCGATGACGTCGTCCCACGTCCAGTCCGGCGTCGGGTAGGCCACGCCGGCCTCGTCGAAGAGCGCCTTGTTGTACCAGAGTCCGATGGTGTCGAAGTCCTTCGGCAGCGCATAGGTGGTGTCGTCGTCGACGAACAGGTCGACCAGCTGCTCGGGGTACTTCTCGATGTTCAGCCCGGACTCCTCGAACGCGTCGTCCAGCGGCAGCAGCACCCCGCCGTCGATGTACTGCCCGATCTTGGCGCCGAGCATCCAGGCGACGTCCGGGCCGGTGCCGCCCGCGGTCGAGGTCTGCAGCGTGCTCCAGTAGTCGGTCCAGGGGATGATCTGGATCTCGACCGTGACACCGGGGTTCTGCTCCTCGAACACGTCGAGGATCTCGCGGATCGCCGGCTCCTGGTCCGGCGAGAACGTGGCGAAGGTCAGGTCGACCTCCTCGCCGTCGCCGCCGGAGGACGTGCCGGCACCGTTGTCGCCACAGGCGGCCAGGGTCAGAGCGGCCGCCGCGGCGGCGATGCCGATCAGGGTCTTCGTCGACTTCATCGTCGTACCTCTCGTTGGGAAGGGTGTCGTTCAGCTCTGGGGGTGGACGCGCGGGGCGATCCAGTCCACGTGGGCGGGGTCGGCCCCGGCGGCCGGCGCCTCGACGACGAGACGCAGCCGGGTGACGCCGGTGAGGTCCACATCGAGGTCGGCGGCGGGCTCGCCGGACACGACGTCGGCGGTGGTGAGGACGCGCCCGTCGCCGACGACGGCGACCGTGGCCCGGGCGCCGGCAGGGCTCTCGTCGTCGACGCCGACGGACGCGGTCAGGCGGGCCGGGGTCCCGTCGATCGCCCAGGTGATGTCCGACGGTGCGCACACGCCGAGGCCGGACGGGTGGTGCACGCCGGCGACGGACATCGGGTTGCCGTCGGCGGGGTTGCCCTCGCCGTTGGACATGTCGCGCTCGACCGGGCCGCTGCCGTTGACCGCCGCGACGGGAGTGAGGGCGACGAGCGACGCGGGCCGCTCGCCGAGCGGGGTGACGACGCGGACGTGCGCGACGGTGGAACGACGGGGTCCGAGCGGCTCGCCGGCGTGCACGGCCAGGACCGCGACGTGTCCGGGCGCGGTGCCGGCCGGGACGGTGACCGACCACGCGACAGGGCGGTCTGGCGCGGCGGCGGCCCGCCGGGGCGCTTCCCATCCCGGCGGCACGACGAGGTGGGGTTCGCCGCCGGCGACGTCGGCCACGACCTCGACCGTCTCGCCGGGCACACCGCGCACGATCGCGTCGGCGACGGTGACGGTGGGCCGCGGTGCCGGCGCCGGCCGGGCGTGGCCGGGCGGCGCGAGCATGACCAGCGCGCCGCCGTTCGGGCGCAGCTCGAGGTCGATGGTGTCGGCGGCGGTGACGGTCCGGACCTCCTGGGCGAGCCGGTCGTGCTCGTCGTCGGTGACGACGGTGGCGGTGTACGCGCCGTCGCCGAGATCCAGTGCCTCGAGGTCGACGGTGACGGACTTCGCGTCCGCCAGCGCGGACAGCGCGCCGACGAACCACTCCGGGCCGGAGCGCCGGGCCAGCACCACGCATTCGCCGGGCCGGCCGGCCAGCAGGCGGGTCTCGTCCCAGTGCGCCCGGATGCGCTCGATGGCGGCCTCGGCGATCGGCCGCTTCGCGTACTCGTCGACCTCGTCGGCGTAGTCGAGCAGACCGGACTCCAGGACGACGGCGAGCGCCAGCTCGTGCGCCTCGGTCGTGAGCCGGGCCTGCGCGGAGAAGGTCACCGGCGTGTAGTCGGCCGAGCCGACGACGTTGCGGGTGAACGGCACGATCGTGTTGTGCTCGGCAGTCAGCGGCTCGCCGTAGAAGACGTAGTACTCCGCGCCGCGGACCGCCTCGTAGCTCATGACGTGCGGGTGGGTGCGGGCCCAGCCGCGCGGGATGACCGAGCCGTGGAAGTTGATCATCAGCCCGACGCGGGCACACTCCGCGATGACCTCGTCGTACCAGCGGTAGCGCTCCTGCGCCTCGGACTCCATGAAGTCGACCTTCACGCCGGCGACGCCCCAGGCGGCCCACTCGGCGAGTTTGCGGCGCAGCTCCGGCGTGCCGAGGTGGTCCCACACGACCCAGACGAAGACGCCGATGCCGCGCTGGCTGGCCGCGGCCACGAGCTCGGGCATCCAGACGCCGTCCCAGCCGCAGTCGACCAGCACGTACTCCCAGCCCCGAGCGGCCGCGTAGTCGAGCATCCGCAGCTGCTTGTCCAGGTGCGCGCCGCTGTAGAAGTCCGACCACCACGACCACGCCGCACGACCCGGCCGGGCCCACTGTGGCGGCCCGTCCACTGATGGCGGGGCGAGGTCGTCCACCAGGTGCGAGGCGACGACGGTGGCCAGGTCACCGACGACGACGGCCCGCCACGGCGTCGCGACGCTGGCGCCGGCCAGCTCGACGTCGTTGGCCAGCGTCACGGTGAACGTGCCGCCGCCGGCGTACCGGGCGAACGAGCCGCCATAGCGACCGTCCAGGTCCGCCTCGGTGACCAGCGCGAACGTGTCGTCGGCCAGCTCGACCAGCAGCGGGAAGCCGTAGTCGCCGGGCTCCAGCACGTCGAGCGTGCTGGTGAACCGCGGCATCTCGTACCAGGGCGTGTAGGACAGCGGCCAGACCGCGACGTCGCCGGGAAACCGCAGCTCGGCGTCGCCGCCGGTCACCGTCGTGCCGTCGAGTCCGTGGAGCACCAGCCGGAACGCGACCCCGTCGGGCCCGGCCCGCAACACCACGGCGACCTCGCCGCCGTCGCTACCGGCGAACCGGACCGTGTGCTGCCGGTGGTCGACGAAGTGCCGGCCGACCCGCTTGCCGACGATCAGGTTGTACTCCTCGACGACGGTGTCGGCGTGGTCGGAGCGGTGGGTGAGGCCGGTCAGGAGGTCGCGGCCGTCGGCGGTGTGCAGGTGCAGCGGCGCGCACCGGGTGACCGGGGTGTCGCCGACGACGGCCTCCCATATCAGAACGCCGTCGGTCAGCGTGACGGCGATGCGGCGCGCGCCGTGGGCGACGGACCAGGTCTCAGCCACGGCGGACCCCGGTTCGACGGCGCATGTCATTCGCGACACGCTGGCGGGACGGGAACACGAGCTCCTGGATCGCGACGGCGGCCGCGCCGCGGGCCCACTCCTCGAACGGCAGGTCGCGCACGTGGATGGGCACCTGGTGGGCGGCGCCGAACGCCTGCTCGGCGAAGGCCTCGCGGATCGCGGTCTCGAACAGGTCGTAGGACGACACGCCCTCACCGGCGACGATCACGCGCTCCGGCCCCAGCAGGTTGGCCACCGACGCCAGCGCCAGCCCGATCACCTGCCCCGCCCGCGAGAAGATGGCGCGCACCCCGTCGTCGCCGGCGCGAGCCAGCTCGACCGCGGCGCCGATGGTGAGGTCGTCGCGTCCGGTGGCCGCCCGGCAGCGGTCCAGCAGCGCCTTCGTCGACGCCTCGGCCTCGACGCAGCCGTGCGCGCCGCAGTGGCACTGGACCGCGGGGTCGCCGAGCGGAAGATGCCCGATCTCGCCGGCGACGCTGTGTGCGCCTCGGACCAGGCCCCCGTCGACCACGATCGCGCAGCCGATGCCGGTGCCGATGGTGACGACGGCGAAATTGGTGATGCCGCGGCCCAGCCCGAACCACTGCTCGGCGACGGTGAGCGCCTTGACATCGTTCTCCACGACCACCGGGGCAGCCACGGCACGCGACACCGCGGCGCCGAGGTCCACGTCGCGCCAGCCGAGGAACGGCGAGTAGCGCACGTAGCCGGTGTCGTGGTCGATGTCGCCGGACAGGCTGAGCCCCAGGTGCGCCGGCGGGTCGACGAAGCCGAGACGCTGCGCGCTCGCGGCGAGGTCGCGGTAGAACGCGGCAACGGCGGCGACCGCCGGCTCGACGCGGTTGTCGGTGAGCGGACGGCGCTCGGCCACCCGTGGTCCCCCGGCCAGGTCGCAGACCATGCCGATCAGCTCGTCGCGCCGCACGATGACGCCGAACGACCCGGTCTGGTCCGCGTGCACTCGCAAAGGGCTGCTCGGCCGGCCCATCCGCGTCTCGTCGCTGGCCGCCGGCTCGCCGGGCGCGTACTCGAGGTAGCCCTCGTCGATCAGCAGCTTCGCCACCCGCGTGACCGCCGCCGACGACAACCCGGTCAGGCGCGCGATGTCGGCTCTGGCGATGGGGCCGGACGTCAGCACGGTGGTGAAGACCTCCGCCTCGGCCGGGGTCCCGTCGACCGGGCCACTTCGCTGGATGGGCACGGTGTCACCGTAGGTCGACTTACTAAACTTAGTCAAGTATGTATCTGCGCTGGCGCTTCAGCAGGCACATCGCTGCAGGTCAGGGTCGTCATCGCCCGCTTACACCGGCCCCTGCGCGCGCCCGTCGGGCACTGAGGTCCGGCGATCTCGGCCGGAGGATCAGGCGGAGCGCTCGGCGAGCAGTCGCTCCACGCCGTCGAGGATGACGCGCAGGCCGAACTCGCGATCGCCGCACTCCAGCGGGGCGTCGCCGGCCGCGGCCAGCGCGGTCAGGACGGGGAAGCGGTCGGCGTGGTCGCGCAGGATCTCGGCTTGCAGAGGGCTGGTCCACGGCTGGGTGCCGGCCGTGGACGCGGACATGGTGGTGCGGATGTGGCCGCCGAGCATCCGGGCCAGGCCCATCCGCTCCGCCGGCGTCAACCCGCTGTCCTGGAGGATGGCCTGGGCCACCTCGGTCCAGCCGACCTCGTTGGGGCCCATCACCCGCTCGCCCATGGTCACCCCCGGCAGCCAGGGGTGCGCCTCCCATGTCTCGCCGAGCAACCGCACCCACGCTTCGATGCGCGGCCGCCACCCGGTGGCGTCGCCGGCGATGGTGGCCGGGTCGGACGGTTCACCGACGGCGAGGTCGATCATGGCCGCGATCAGCTCGTCCTTGCCGGCGACATACCGATAGAGGGACATCTTCGTGAAGTCCAGATCGTGGGCGACCCGCTGCATCGACACCGCCGCGATGCCCTCGGTGTCGGCGATCTGGACCGCCGCCCGAGCGATGCGCTCGAGGCTCAGCAGCGGCTTCGGCCCGCGCGTCGGCCCTTCGCGCAGCCCCCACAACAACGCGATCGTGCCGTCGCCCGCTGATCCCGAGTCCGTCACCATGTGCCCTCTCCTCCATCCGGAGAGAACTCTACCAAAATTGAGTCTTGCGGAAACAGTATCCTTAAGACACAGTTATCTCCGGCGGAAACAGTTGACCCGACCGGAACACCGATCAGGAGGCACCATGTCCCGCACGCTCTTCCTCAACCTGCCGACCAAGGACGTCAGCAGGGCCACCGACTTCTACACAGCTCTGGGCTTCGAGCTCGTGCCGGACTTCAGCAACGAGCAGGCCGCCTGCGTCAAGATCAGCGACCAGATCTTCGTCATGCTCGTGTCCGAGGGCTTCTTCTCGACCATCGTCACCGACCACATCGCCTGGACCGGCACCGCGGCGGCCTACGCGCTGTCGACCGACAGCCGCGACGAGGTCGACGAGCTGGTCCAGAAGGCGCTTGACGCCGGCGGGCAGAAGGCGAAGGACCCGCAGGACGAGGGCTTCATGTACGGCTGGAGCTTCCTCGACCCCGACGGCCACCACTGGGAGGTCATGTGGATGGACCCGAACGCGGGTGAGGCCTGACCCACCCACGTCGCGGTGCACGCCCGCGGCCGTGGCGGACCGGGATCGCGCGCCACGATCAGTCCGCCACGGCCAGGTCGGCGACCACACCGAAGTGGTCACTGCCCCACACCTCGCCGACCGGCCGGTCGAACAGGCGCGAGCACGACGCGATGTGCAGCGTGGGACCGCGGGCACCGCACCTGACCAACACGTAGTCGATGCGCCGGCCTGGGATGCGCGCCCAGTCGTTCTCGGCGAGGATCTGCGGATTCTCCAGCGTGAACGTGAGGCCGTCCTCGCCGGGTCGTGCGAACTCCCAGGCGTCCTGGTACGCGACACTCATCCCGCCGAGCGACTGCCGGCCCGTCCAGAACCGCATGCTGGCCGACTCCGGACGGGCATCCATGTCACCGGCGACGACCACGTGCACCTCGCGCTCACCGACGAGGTCCTCGACGAACCGGGCACCGCTGACCGCCTGCAGCTCACGCTCGTGCTCGTATCCCAGCTGCCAGCTCGGCTTGTGGTTGACGAACAGCAGCCGCCCGACCGGGGTCGCCACGTCGATGGCGGCTGACTGGCCGAGGAAGTCGGCCTGGACCACCCGGCGGGTGCCGTCCAGCGCGGTCTCCTGCACGTCCTCGGGCTCCCACCTGCTGACGATCGAGCAGCCCACGCCGCCGCGCCCGCGTCGGCTGTGATGCACGACGTGGTAGCCGGCGCCGAAGAGGTCGGCCACCTGGTCGTACCCGTCGTCGAGGATGGTCTCCTGCAGCGCGACCAGGTCCGCCTCGAGGGCGCGGAACCCGTCACGGAGCACGTCGCGACGGCGTCGCCAGTCTCCGTGCCGGCCCCAGATGTTCAGCGTTGCCACCCGGATCGTCGCCATGGATCAGCTCACTCCCAGCTCGTCCCGCGCGGGGGTCCGGCTCACGGTCCGGCCCCGCCGCCGCACCGCCGCGGCGAACCGGACCGCGTTGCGGACCGCCGCACCGTCCGGGTCGTTGTTGAAGTACGCGAAGACGTCCTGGCTGTCGGACCAGGCGCCGACGAGTCTCTCGGCCCAGCTGCGCAGCGCCTGGTCTCCGTACGACGGCCACGGCCGGGCGGCTCCCTCGTGCAGCCGCACGTACCCCCAGTCCGCGGTGCGCCACAACGGCGTCACCGGCCGGCCGCCGCGGTCGGCCCAGCACAGCGCGGCGCCGTGTCCCGTCAGCACAGCACGGACCTCGTCGCTCCACCACGACTCGTGCCGCGGCTCCACCGCCACCCGGACCGCGCGCGGAAACTGGTCCAGGCACTCGGACAGCCGGTCCGGCTCCGCTCGCAGGTTCGGCGGCAGCTGGATCAGCACCGGGCCGAGGCGGTCGCCCAGCCCGGCCGCGGCGTCGAGGAGCCGGCGCACCGGCTCCTCGGCGTCGCGCAGCCGCTTGATGTGAGAGAGGTACCGGCTGGCCTTGACCGCCATCACGAACCCGTTCGGCGTCCGCTCCCGCCACGACTGGAACGTCTCACGCGTGGGCAGCCGGTAGAACGCGCTGTTGTTCTCCACGGTCGCGAACGCCTCGACGTAGCGGTCCAGCCAGTCCCGCTGCGGCAACGACCGCTCGTACAGCACGTCGCGCCACGAGTCGTACTGCCATCCCGACGTTCCCACCAGCACCGGCATGCTCGTTCAATGCCCCATCGCCGGCGATTCGAACGGTCACCGAAGGCGCTACGCGGTCGAGATCGTCGCGCGGAGCCCGAGAAGCGCAGCGCCGGCCACCCTGGCTCGCTGGGCGCATGACGCGGACGTCGAGGCGGCTTTCCGCACTCACTGGGTCTCGCGGCAGTGTTGTTTCCTGGGTGCCATCCGCCACACCGACACCGACTACGACGAGCTCCTGATGGCGGGCGTCCCGCGCGACGAGGCACGTGAACGAGTCCGCCGAGCGTCGACCACATCTCTCTCGCTGGCGAACCCCTGATGGAGCTCACCCGGTGAGCCACGCGTTCTGGGCCGAGCCGGCCTGAGTCGGCGACGCCCCGGCGGCGCGGGTGCGCATCGGCAGACACGAGCGGGGCGACGTCGCCGGCCTGCTGGCCGACGCCATCGCCCCGCGCTGGGACCAAGAACCGATCAGACCGCCACGGCCTGCACCGCCGGCATCCGGATCGCCTTGCGGGCCGCGCCCAGGCATGAGGCCAAGGTCAATGTCGCGGCCACCGAGACGATGGCGAGGTAGATGCCGATGGTGGTGTCCGGCAGCAGCTCGCCGGTGCGGGCCAGGCTGTAGGGGAACACGGTCACGATCGAGCCGATCGAACCGAACAGCACGCCCGCCGCGGCCAGGACGACACCCTCCATGCCGACCATGCGCATCACCTGGGGTGGGGTCGAGCCGACCAGCCGCTGCTGGCCGAACTCGCGCCGCCGGTAGGTGGTAGCCGCGACCAGCGTGTTGATCACCATGATGGCCGCGAAGACCGAGAGCATCCCCACGACCACGAGGTTCAGCGTCTCGATGGCCGCCACGTCCTCGGCCGGGATCGACGACGACGCCGCCGGGGGTGCGGAGTTCTCGATGCTCTGCATGTACAGCGTGCCTGTGGCGATGCCGGTGAACAGGATGATCGGCATCAGCGCGCCGGCCACGTGCTGCGTCCGGCGGCGCACGTTCTCGACCGCGAGGTAGCCGCTGGCACCGCCGAGCATCCGCAGCGGACCCGCCAGCACCGCCGTCACCAGCCGCACGAGCACCGGCCCGAACAGGGCCAGCCCGATGGAGAACCAGATCGAGGCCTGCCCGGCGGTCTGCATCGCGTCGATGCCCTTGCCATCGAAGACGGTCGCGGTCACGATGCCGCAGTTCACGCCCGCCGCTAGGAACACGATCGCGGCGATGGTGCGCTTGCGGGTCATGCGCGTCTGCTCGATGGTGACGGCCGTCATCGCCTCCTGGGCTCGCAGCTTCGTGGCCCGGCGAGCGGCCACGCCCGCGCCGCCGAGCGACGCCAGCAGCGTCACGCCGATCCCGATGGACAGCGCCGCCGGGCCGAACGCGTAGGACAGTCCGGACGCGACCTGGTCGGTCTCCTGCAGCATCTCCAGCAGCAGCCACCCGCCGCCGGCGGCCAGCGGGACCGCCAGCAGCGCCGCCGCGACGGCGACCAGGGCAGTCTCGCCGACGATCATCCGGCCGACCTGGAACGGGGTTGCTCCGACGCTCTTCAGCAGCGCCAACTCCCCGGCCCGCTGCCGCACCGACAGCGTCATGGTGGAGGTGACCGCGAACAGGACGATCACCAGGCCCCAGCCGCCGACGACGGTCGCCATGGTGACCAGCGTCTCTTCGCTGAGGTCGTCCACTCCGGCACCGCCCGCGGTGTCGAGCATGGCGGCGAACGCCATCACGACGGTGGCGCCGAGGAACATCGACAGGAAGCTCGCCACGAAGCCACCGGCGCGGTGCCGCAGCGATCGCACAGCCAGCTGGATCATGGTCAGGCTCCCACCACGCGTCGCAGGGAGACCTCGTCGCCCAGATGCGTCATCCGCTCCGCGACCGCCTCGGCCGTGGGGTGGGCGAGCGTGCCGACCATCTGACCGTCTGCGAGGAAGACGACGGAGTCGGCGTAGGAGGCCGCGACCGGATCGTGGGTCACCATGACCACGGTCTGCCCGAACTCCCGGACCGCACCGGCCAGCAGCGTCAGCACCGAGCGGGCGCTGCGGGTGTCAAGGGCTCCGGTCGGCTCGTCCGCGAAGATCACGCTCGGGTTCGTCACCAGCGCCCGGGCGATGGCGACCCGCTGTTGCTGGCCGCCGGAGAGCTCGGCCGGGCGGTGGTTGGTCCGATCGCCCAGGCCGACCTTCTCCAGGATGGACCGGCACTGCTTGCGGTCCACCTTCTTGCCGGCCAGCCGCAGCGGGAGCGCGACGTTCTGCATCACCGTCAACGCCGGCAGCAGGTTGAACTGCTGGAAGATGAAGCCGACGCGCTGCCGGCGAAACTTCGTCAGCGCGGTCTCGCTGCCGCCGGTCAGCTCGGAGCCGTCGATGAAGACCCGACCTTCGGTGGGCTGGTCCAGACCGGCCGCGCACTGCAGGAGCGTGCTCTTGCCGGAGCCGGAGGGCCCCATGATCGCGGTGAAGGTCCCGGCCGCCAGACTGACGGACACGCCGTCCAGTGCCCGGACCGGGTTCTCACCGGAGCCGTAGGTCTTGCTGACCCCGACGAGGCGCAGGGCCTGCGCCGCCCTGCTCGTGTCGTACCCAGCCATGTCCGTTCTCCTTGTCGCTGGCGTCTCGATGACTGTGTTCTCGGCCTATGGCCACGCTAGGGATCACCGGGGTGCGCGGACGATGGAGCGACCTCCCGAGCCGGGGGTGGGGCTACCCCCCGTGCCACCTGATCGGGGCCCTTGACCTGCTCGGTACAGTGACGACGTGCGTGGGCTGGGACGAGGACGGGCGCGGGTGACGCGCGGTCTCGTCATGGCGGCCACGTGCCTGCTGGTCCCCACCGCCGCGCACGTCGCCGCCGGCGGTGCCGCGCCGGTCCAGGCCGGCTTCCTGCTGCCGGCCGCGCTGCTCTGCGTGGCCTGCGTGGCACTGGCCGACCGCCGCCGCTCGGCCGGCGAGATCGCGGCGGTGTTCCTGCTCTCTCAGCCGGTGCTGCACGTGCTGCTCACGCTGGGCGGGCACGGCGACGAGATGACCTCGGTGCTGCCCGGCCCGTCGATGCTCGTCGCCCATGTCGTCTCGGCGACCGCCCTGACGGTGCTGCTGGCCGGCGCGGAGAACGTCGCGTGGTCACTCGCGGCGCTCTCGGCCACCGTGCTGCTGACGCGGGTCCGCCGGCTGCTGGCGTCACCGCCGCTGGTGGGACCGGCGCGGATCATCGTCGACGGTGCCCGGCTTGCCGTCGTGCCGCGCGGCGTGGTTCTGGTCCGGTCGACGCCGTGGAGAGGTCCGCCGGTGCCCGCTGGCACCTGCTGACATCGCATCACCGGTGCGCGCCCGCGTATTCCGCGGTTCCCGCATTGCTTACGACCGGCACCCGGTGTGCCGGCTCTCCACAACCCACCACAAGGGACGTCAACTCATGATCATCCATCGGCGCGCCGTCGCGCGCGCAACGCTCGCCGCCGCCGGAGCCGTCGCCGCCGGCTTGGCGCTGACCGCCACCGCGTCCGCGCACGTGACGATCCGCCCGGACGTCGACACCTCCGGCTCCTACTCCAAGATCACCGTGCGGGTCCCGAACGAGTCCGACACGGCCGGCACCGTGCAGGTCCAGCTCGACCTGCCCGCCGACACCCCGTTCGCGTCGGTCCGCGTCCAACCGCGGCCAGGCTGGACGGCGGAGCTCACCCGCACGCAGTTCCCCGAGCCGGTCGAGGTCGGCGACCGCGTCCTCGAGGAGGCTGTCACCTCCGTCACCTGGACCGCAGACCCCGGCGTGCGCATCGGCCCGGACGAGTTCGACGAGTTCGCCATCTCCGTCGGACCGCTGCCGGACCCCGGCACGTACTACCTCCCCGCCACCCAGACCTACGACGACGGCGAGGTCGTCGCCTGGGCGGAGGAGCCGGTCGAGGGCGGCGAGGAGCCTGAGCGGCCGGCGCCGGAGCTCACCGTCGTCGAAGCCGAGGAGCCGGTCGAGGGCGGCGACGACGCACACTCCGTCGACGACACCTCGGAGTCCTCGGACACCTCGGGATCGTCGGAAGCGTCGGAGGACACGACGGACGGGCTGGCCCGTGGCGTGGGCATCGGCGGCGTGGTCGTCGGTGCCGCCGGCCTGGGCATCGGTGCCGCGGCTCTGCGACGGCGCCGTGCGTAGGCTCGCCGCCATCGTCGGGGTCGCGGCACTCGCCGCGGCCCCGGCCGCCGGGCTCACGCTGGTGGCCGCCCCACCGGCGGCGGCCCACGACGTGCTGGTGTCCAGCTCGCCGGAGGAGGGCGCCGTCGTCGGCACGCCACTCACCGCTGTCGAGCTGACATTCAACAACCCGGTCTCCACCGAGTTCGCCCAGGTGACGGTGCTCGACGCGGAGGAGGGCGAGCACCAGGACGGCGCACCGACGGTGGTCGGGCCGACCGTCACGCAGGCCGTGCACGAGCTGCCGGACGGCGACTACACGATCGCGTACCGGATCGTCTCGTCCGACGGCCACCCGATCTCCGGGACGATCTCCTTCAGCGTCGCCGCCGCTGCCGCCGAGCCTCCGACGACGGAGCCCGCGGCACCGACCACCGGCACGGGCGAGCCGACACCGTCGACGACGACCGGGGACGGTGAGCCGACCCCGTCGCCGACCTCCGGCACGGTCACCCCGGCCGGCTCGTCGGAGGACGACGGCGGCCTGGGCTCCACCACGATCGTCCTGGTGATCGTCGCCGCGGCCGCCGTCGTCGCCGTCGTCGCCTTCCTGGCGGCCGGTGGGCGGCGGCGCGGCCAACCGGAGGACACTGGCAGCTGATGAACACCGCGAGCCCGACCACCGACATCGTGCCGCCCACCCGCCAGTGGGGCGTCGCGGCGGTCGCCGTCGCCCTGGTCACGCTGGTCGTGGCCCTCGTCGTGGGCGGCGGCGGCACCACCGCCGTGATCCCCGGCCTGGGCGACCCCGGCGAGGTGACCCGCTGGGGCCTGCCGATCGCCAAGGCCGTGCTCGACGGCGCCGGCGCGGTCACCGTCGGGCTGCTCGGGCTCGCGGTGATCCTGCCGGTGCGCAAAGGTGAGCTGGGTGGCGAGGCGCTGCGGGCCCTGCGCGCGGCGTCGTGGTCGGCGCTCGTGCTGGCCGCCGGGGCCGCCGTCGTACACCTGCTCACCCTGTCCGACCTGGTGGGCCGGCCGCTGCAGGACGCTCTGGTCGGCGACTCGTTCGTCTCCTACACGTCGAGCGTCGAGCAGGGGCGAGCGTACGCGGCCACCGTCGTGCTCGCCCTCACGATCATCCCGGCGGCGCGGCTCACGCTCGGGCACGGCGGGGCGATCGCGCTGCTGTGCCTCGGCATCGCGACCTTGGTCCCCATGGGGCTCATCGGCCACTCGTCGTCCGGCGACTACCACCACTCGGCCCGGGTGTCGCTGCTGGTGCACCTGATCGGGATGGCGCTGTGGGTCGGTGGCCTGGTCGCCGTCGCCTGGTACGCCGGCAGGCGCGGACGCGAACTACCCCGCGCGACCAAGGCCTTCTCGTCCGTCGCGCTCGGGTGCTTCGCCATGGTGGCCGCGAGCGGCGTACTCAACGCGTGGGTGCGGGTCCCGTCGCTCGGCGAGGTGTTCACGTCCGCGTACGGGCTGATCATCGTCGGCAAGGCGATGGCGCTCCTCGCACTCGGCTGGTTCGGCTTCCAGCACCGTCGCCGGACCCTGGCTCTGGTCGAGGCCGGACGGCCCGGCGCGTTCCGCCGGCTGGCGGCCGGCGAGATCGTCATCATGGCCGCCGCCCTCGGCATGGCCGTCGCGCTGAGCCGCACCGAGCCGCCGACGCCGGAGATCCCCGAGGTCATCACGCCGGTCCGGTCGCTCATCGGGTTCCCGATCCCGCCGGAGTTCAGCGCCGGCCGGCTGTTCACGCAGACCTACCCGGACGCGCTGTTCGCCCTCGGCTGCCTGGCCGCCGTGCTGCTCTATGCCGGCGGCGTCTGGCGCCTGCACCGCCGCGGCGACCGCTGGCCCGTCGGCCGCACCATCGCCTGGATGGCCGGCGTCGCCACGGTCGCCTTCGCCGGGCTGACCGGGCTGATGACCTACGGCATGACGATGTTCTCGGTGCACATGGTCCAGCACATGATCCTCATGATGGTCAGCCCGATCCTGCTGGTGCTCGGCGGGCCGATCACCCTGGCACTGCGCGCCATCCGGCCGGCCCGGCGCGGCGATACCGGACCGCGTGAGATCATCATGGCCGCCGTCAACAGCCCGGTCGCCCGGGTGCTCACGCATCCCGTGGTGGCGCTGGCGCTGTTCGTGTCCGGGTCGTTCACGGTCTACTTCACCGGCCTGTTCGAGTCGGCGATGCGCCAGCACACCGGCCACATGCTCATGAGTGTGCACTTCCTGGTCGTGGGATACATCTTCTTCGAGATGCTCATCGGCATCGACCCGCTCCCCAAACGGCCACCGTTCCCGGCCCGGGTGGTGCTGCAACTGCTGGGCATGGTCTTCCACGCCGTGTTCGGCCTCGCCCTCATGGAGTCCTCCCGCCTCATCGCCGGCGACTACTACCGTGAGCTGGGCGAGGAGATCACCTGGCTGCCGGACACGCTGGATGACCAGATCCTCGGCGGCCAGATAACGTGGGGCTTCGGCGAGCTGCCCGGGCTGCTCGTCATCGGCGTCCTCTTCGTCCAGTGGTACCGCTCCGACGAACGCGAAGCCCGCCGCTTCGACCGCCGCGAAGGCGACGACGAAGCCGAGCGCACCGCCTACAACGCCTACCTCGCCCAGCTCGACGAACGCTCCCGCCGCGAGCCCTGATCGGCCCGGTCGGGTCGATTTCATCCCGGGCGGCGCTGTCGGCTAAACTCGTGCCGCCAACGCAAGGACAGGTAGCTCAGTTGGAAGAGCGTCCGCCTGAAAAGCGGAAGGTCGGCGGATCGAACCCGCCCCTGTCCACCCCTTCACCAGCACGAACATCTCTCGTTCGTTGCCGCAGTTGACCGTGATTCCCCGGCCGTATCCGCCCCTTGGGGCACGCCGGGGGCACGGCGATCCATCCGCTCGCGCCGTCTGAGTCAGCGAGCCGAACTCCGCCCGTCACGCCGCATCGCGCTCATCGTGCGCCGGGCGCGTGGCCCTCCCGCAGCTGGGATCGACCTCATCCCTTGTAGTCGCCCCCGGCCGGTGCGCGAACACCGGTCCGGGGACTTGATCCCACCCTGTACTAGCCAGGAGGAGACCCATGGTCACCGTACCGAAGCCGAAGAAGCGAGAGATCATCACCCGTGCACCGTTCGTGCATCCCGACGTCGGCGAGATCGTCGCGTACCACGACGAAGAAGGCCCGACCATCGATGTGACGATCCGCCCGGAGGGCTCCGAGGAGTACGCGCACTTCGGACTCACCGCGGCCGACGCGCACCAGCTGGCCGACGAGCTGCACCGCATCGGCACTATCGTTCAGCGGGCCGGTTGGACTCCGACCATCCTCGCGGATGCAAGGGCGTACCTGCCGGGAATGACTGACGATCAGATCATCGAGCGGCTGGACCGGCTCTACCGGCGCTGGGGCGGCCTCGTGATCGGGTTCCGTGGCCGGCTCGATCGTGCCGCCGCCCGTGCGCTCATGGTCGAGGACCACATCGAGACGCTGGAACGCTCGATGGCGTTGATCGAACAGAACGCCGGGCCGTTGTCCGGGATCCCGGAGCTGGCCGACCGGCTGGACGAGTTGCGCTCGTCGCTCGAAGCCGTGCGCCAGCTGTACATCGATGAGCAGGAGCGCCGGCCGTGATCGGGGCCAAGGACCGCAACGCGGCGTGTCAGGTGAAGTGGTGCGACGAGACCGGCACGCACACGGTGCACCGCAAGTACCTCGCATCGGTACCAGGTGGGATCCGCGGCGCGGGCCTGGTCGGCGTGAACCTCGCCCAACGCGTCCAGCCGCGAGCGTCGGTGTGCGTCGAGCTGACAGTGACAACTCCGTGGGCGTCGACGGCCGGCTACCTGTTCGCCGCCGCGTCCGTGCCTGACATCGCGGCCGCGCTGACCGAGGCAGCCGAGCGAGCGACGGAGCTGGACGCAGTACGGCATCGGAATGACGAATGTCACTACTCGTAGTAGGGTTGTAGTAGATGAATGTGGACTGGACGCACGGTGCCGCGCACATGTGGGACCGCCACCAGGTCAGTGTTCAGGAGGCAAACGAGGCGCTGGCCGACCCGCTGGCATGGGTGATGGACCCGGACCCGAAGAGCAAGTCCGGCGACAGCATCCGGGTCATCGGGTTGTGCCGGTCACGAGAGGAGCTGTTGACGGTGATCCTGGTCCGCGACCCGGCCGTGTCGTGGCTGTGGGGCGCGAACGGGTGGCCGTCGAACAGCAGCGACCGGCGGGAGTACATGCGAAGGAGGCGAGCATGAGCAGGATCGAAGACAAGATCAAGGAGATCCAGGAAGAGTCCGAGGCGACCAGGGAGGAGCCCTATCCCGAAAGTGTGGTGGGGACTCAACCGAACCTGGCCGGGTCGGTCGTGCAGTCGGTGCGGTTGCCGGCAGCGGAGTTCGCGAAGATCGAGCAGATCGCTCGTGAGGCCGAGCTCCCGGTGTCGGCGCTGATCCGCGGATGGGTGCTGAACACTCTGGCGGCTCGGGAGAACGCCACACTGAAGGACGCGGTGAACCGGCTCATCTCCGACGCCGACGAGCTGCGCCGCTTCATCGACAGCGACCCCGCCGCGTAGATCGTGCAGCGCGAGGGCGTGGCCACTCTCCGGCGTCGCCCTCGTAACTGCCGCCTTCCGGGGCCGCCGCGGAGCGTGTCCAGGGTCGACGTAGTCGATCGCGTAGCGACACGGAGCGCAGCGCAGTGCCCTTGACTCGCGCAGTGCAGGCCGGATCATGGCGGCGTGAGGGGGACGCCTCCTGATCGGCAGGGCTCGGTCGACAGTTTGGCCGGCGATGGTGGAACGACTCTCCGTCGCCGGCCTTCTGCATGTCCCGCGGCCGCCGGCCGGGCCGCGGGAGCGACCGGCCGCCAGGCCGCATGCCCGACCCGGCCCAAAGCCGAGCCGCCTTGACGGAGTAAAGAAAGTTCTCGCGTGCGACACGAAGTCGCGTATGGCGAGTGAACTCGCAGGTTGGAGGCCGGTTATGCCGGATGCGTAGTTCTCGATCAGTGTTCGAGATCGATCCCCGCCCTGGCGTGCGCTGACGGGTCCTGTCCGTTGGGGTGCGAAGCCCAGGGTGCAAGCCTAAGGGCCTCCGTTCTGTCCGGGGGAGCAACCGGGCGAGGGGAAGACCGGACGGGTGAACGTCAGTGAACCCTTGATGATGCCTCGTTACTTCTAGCCCTGGAAGACAGGATGAAGACCAGGGTGGTAGGGCCTGGCCGCTGGAAGAGGCGGCAAGCGGCGACCGGACAGTGAGAGCCGGTCGCGAGAACACCGCTGGCCTCGGGGTTGAGAGGGCACCCACCCCGGTCGTTGCTCGTGTGCGTGGAACGTGGAAACCCCGTCGTGGTCCGGGCCGTCGGTCCGGTAGGCCGATCGTAAGAGGGGCGGAATTCCTCGGCGGGACAGGATGCCCAAGAAGCAGATGCCGGCGGCCGAAAGGCGACGGGACCCGCAACCGACAGGCCGCTACTCCTGGCGGTGGCTGCGGGGAACCGGCCGGATGCCGGCCCTGGCGGCCGGGCCCGAGAGGGCGCTGACGTGGGCAGGTGAGCCGGTGAACGCCGACGCTGTACGGCCTGACGAACCGAAGGGGCACGTTAGACACGATGACGGAGATAGCTTTCGCCGCGGCGATGGCGGCTCTGGGAGTGAACGGACCCGAGGACGACGCGCTGGATTGGGACGCCATTGACTGGCGCCACCATGAGCGCAACGTAGTCAGACTGCGGCAGAGGATCTTCACGGCGACGCGGGAGCAGGACTGGGCGTCGGTCCGGTCCTTGCAGAAGTTGATGCTGAGGTCCTGGTCGAACACGCTGGTCAGCGTGCGCCAGGTCACTCAACGCAATACCGGGCGTCGGACAGCTGGGATCGACGGCGAGATCGCCTTGTCGTCGCCGCAACGAGCGCGAGTCGCGGAGCGGGTGCACCGCTCGCGCTCGTCCTGGCAGCCAGTGCCGGTCCGGCGCGTGTACATCCCGAAATCCGGCAACAGCGCGAAACTGCGCCCGCTCGGCATCCCAGTGATCATGGACCGTTGTCACCAGGCACGGGTCCGTAACGCGCTGGAGCCGGAGTGGGAGGCCCGGTTCGAACCCCGATCGTACGGGTTCCGGCCAGGCCGCAGCTGCGCCGACGCGGTCGGCGCCTTGTTCGTCACGCTCAGCGGGCCTCGCGCCAAACGAGTGTGGATCCTGGACGCCGATCTCGCCGCCGCGTTCGATCGGATCGCTCACTCGCGGCTTCTCGACGCGCTCGGGTCGTTCCCCGCCAGGGACATGATCGCGGGCTGGTTGAAGGCCGGAGTGATCGAGGACGGAACGCTCACGCCCACCGAGGAGGGTTCGCCTCAGGGTGGGGTGATCAGCCCGTTGCTGATGAACGTGGCGTTGCACGGACTCGAACAGGCCGCAGGAGTCCGCTACCACACCTCCGGCGTGCGTGCCGAAACGGTGGCGGGCTCCCCCGTTGTGGTGCGATACGCCGACGACGTGACCGTGTGCTGCCACTCCCAGCGGCAGGCCGAGCAGGTCAAGGCACAGTTAGCCGAGTGGCTGGCGCCCAGGGGGCTGGCCTTCAACGAGGACAAGACACGAATCGTGCACCTCAGCGAAGGTTTCGACTATCTGGGATTCAACGTCCGCCGCTACCGAAACGGCAAACTGCTGATCAAACCCAGCGCCGACGCGGTCAGGCGGATACGGAAACGGCTCACCGACGAGATGCGCAGCCTGCGTGGCTCGAACGCGATGGCGATCATCGCCAGGCTCAACCCGGTCATCCGGGGCTGGGCCGCCTACTACCGTGGGGTGGTCTCCAGCAGAATATTCGCCGAGCTGGACACCCACCTGTGGCGGCTCACCTACCGGTGGGCCAAACGCAGCCACCCCAACAAGCCGAAGAGGTGGATCGTCAGACGCTATTTCGGCAAGTTCAACAGGTTCAGGAACGACCGATGGGTGTTCGGCGCCCGCGATCGGGTCATCAACGCCCGCGGCGACGTCGCCTACCTGGTCAAGTTCGCCTGGACCAACATCGTCCGGCACCAGCTCGTCGCCGGTGCGGCATCGCCCGACGATCCCCACCTGGCCGACTACTGGGCCACCCGGCGCCGACGGGTCAAACCGCCGCTGGACAGCTTCAACCTGCGCCTGCTCGCCAAGCAGGACGGCCGCTGCCCACTGTGCGGTGACCACCTCCTCGTCGCCGACCAGCCCCCACAATCCCCGCTCGCGTGGGAACGATGGTGGCTGCACATCGTCCGTCGAGCGATCGCCATGAACGACCTGACGCATCACGGACGAACCGGCACGCCGGACGGTGAACGAACACGCCTCGTACACGCTTCCTGCCACCGCAGCCTCCGGGCACGCCAACGCAGGAACCCGGCAACTCCACCCGCAACGCCCTCGCGGCTTGCTTGAGCCGTGGCGCGGAGAAATCCGCACGTCCGGTTCTGAGGGGGCGCCGACACGGCAACGTGTCGGCGCTACCCGACCACGCCTGCCGTCGCCGGGCTGTCCTCCGTCGGCTGATGCGCGACACTCGTCCGCCAGTTGATCTGCGGCAGTCGAGCACGGATCGCGGCAGATCCGTGCGCATGCCTTGAGTCAGTTCGGCGGTGCGAGCCAGACTGCGGTGTACCTCCAGAAGGGGCCGCGGCGAACCTTGACGCCGGGAAGCGATGCGTGGAGGGCCCCTCTGATCTGTGTGTATGAGTCGGTCGGCTCTGCTACGGGGGCCGTCATGCTCTCGGGGGGGTTCAGAGGCACGCCGCGGGTGAAGGACCAAGCCTATGAGCGGGTTCATCAGCAGTGAGACAAGTTCGAGCCACCGCTGCGAGCGTGGCTCGTCGCGGTAGCAGCCAACGATGATCAACCGGCCACCCGGGGTGACGACCTCTCGTGCCGCGCGAATGCCTCGGTGCAGGGGGAGGTGATGGAGTACGGCGACCATCGAGACGAAGTCAAAGCGGGAGTGTTCGCTTGTAGGGAAGGCGGATTGAACGACCGTGACGTTGGAACGATCCTTCGTGGACGCGGTCGCCTTCTTCGAAGCGTCAGGGTCGGGTTCAATCCCGGTGACCTCCGGCAAGACGCGCGCGAGCCTGCGAAGCAATCTGCCGGTACCGCAGCCGACGTCGAGGCCCGTGACGGCACCAGCGCGTCTTCCGCGCCAGGCGTGGTAGATCACGAAGGGCGCATATGCATCGTTGTGCGACCACGGGTGGTGCTCATTGATGCGAGCGAGGGTTTTGAGAAGGCGCGTCCTCATGTTGGCTCCAGTCAAACAGAACCGATGCACGGCGCATCGGAGCCCAGCCCGGCCGGGCTCGGACATCTGCAGATCCGTGCATTGGCCGGCGCTTGGTGGTCCCAGACTCCTAGCCTGTCGCACATCAGTTGACGGAAATGTGTCGCGGATCTGTTGGCGGATCACACTGCCGTCGCCGGGCTGTCCTGTCGCGGGTGATGCTTGACAGTCGCGTGCCAGTTGATGCTTGACACCAGGCCCCGAGATCGGCCGTCGTTGTCGACGATGTTCTGCGGGCGTCGACGTGGGTGGCCCATCGAGACCGGCAGACGGCCGAACCCACAACCGTGAGCCAGCCGTCCGCGACGTGCTGCCACGCCGCCGTGCCGCCGCTCAGTAGGTGATACGACTTCGGGTCCGTCGGCGCCAATCTCGTGCGAGCGGGCTGAGAGTGTCCTCACGGTGAATCTCGGTGACGGCGACGGCCGGCATGCCGTCCGCCGGGCATCGAGCGGCCCAACCGCCCCGTGGACCGATCACACCTGCGTACGGTCCCGATGGGTTGGCCGGCACGGCGAGGCTGATCCAGTAGCTGTTGGCCGCGGCGTACCCGCGGACCTCGGTCGCCACGGTTTCCCGACCGGGGAGGCCGCTCGACTCGTAGGACGTCAGCACGCCGTCGACGTCGAGGCGCTCATACCCGGTGAATACCTCTGGGAAGTGGGCGTCCATGCCCAACGCGAGGCCGAACCGGTACCCGTCGACCTCGAACGTCACCGGTGTGGCGCCGGCGCTGTACATGTAGGTGATCTTCGTGTTGGAGAGCGTGCGTTCGTCGTACCGTGCCGCGACGGTCCCTTGGTCGGAGACCACGTACAGGCTGTTGTACGGAAGCGTCGGAGCCGGCAGGCGATGGACCGACGCGATCACCACCCAGATGCCGAGCTCGCCCGCCAACGCGGCGATCTGGCCCTGTTCCTCCTCGATCACCGCCCACTGGGCTTTAGTCCAGTCGGCCGGCCCGACCTGGTCCGGCCCGAGTTCGGACATCACGAACTTGCTCGGAAAGCAGATCGCGCCTTCGGTGAAGTGCACGAGGCGGGCTCCAGCGTCGGCCGCGTCCTTCATCAGTTGGCGGACCTCGGCCGCGCTTGCACGCAAGCCGTCGGCGTCGGTGGGGTCGTCGCGAACCGTCGACTGGGCGACGGCGATGCGGAGGGTGGTCTGAGTCGTGTCCGGCATGTCTGCTCCTGTCGGAGTCGGACGGAAGTGCCGGAGGGCAGCCACGTAGGACTCACCGGTCTTGGCGGCGCGGGCGCGAACCCGTCGTTTGAGGTTCCTCTGCGCTGTCATCTGGCCTTCCACGCACTCGCACGCGATCCCCCCAGCGATCCCGTCCGAGGCAGTTGACCAGGACGAGGGGCCCGAGACAGGAAGTCCCTTTGCCTTCTGAGTCAAGACCAGGCTGGGGCCGGTCAACGAAGGTGAGGCGGAGGCCGCGCCCAACTCATATGTTTCCGCACCGCCGCCAGCCTCGTCAAACCCCAACGCGCACGCCCCTCTGGCCGGACTCGTGAGACGAGCCCACGGGCCCGCTCGGGCTCCGTGGCGAGGCACGCCTGCTCCAGGATTGCCGTACCCCTCAGCGTCCTAGAGACGATGTCGAGCATCAGGTGGCACTGATCCGTCAAGCATCAACTGCGTCAAGGCACTGCCGTCGCCGGGCTGTGCTCCGTCGGCTGATGTGCGACACGCGTCCGTCGGTTGATCTCCGACATCGGTCGTGATCGGCACCCTGATTCGGGGCGTCTCCGTGGGGGCGTCCCGGACTCGGGGAGGCCGGGATTGGCACTGGTTGCGTTGTCGGTGGTCGAGCAGCGCCTGGACGCTGTGCGGGCTGTGTTGGCGGGCATGGAGGTGACTGAGGTCGCGGCGCGTGCAGCGGCGCGGGTCTTGATCGTCTCGGATGGTGCCAGTACAAAGGGTTCCAGAGCGCCGGGGCGGCACGTGCTCGCGTGATCCTGAGGTGCTGGCCGGCTGTGAATCATCGGAGGTGGTCTCGCAGCACGTCCTGGGTCTCGTCGACCTTGTCCAGCAGCACGAGTGCCGCCTCGTGCCGGGCTCGCCCGTATGCCTGCAGGGATGCCTCGACCGCGCTTGGGTTGTCCAGTGGTTCGGCGAGTGGATACGTCGAGGCCAGTGTGTATGCGCAGCCCACGGCGACTGTGGAGATGAGGTCGTTCAGCCGGGCAGCTGGATACTCCGTCCGGTACGCGGCAAGGAGTTCGGGAAGCCCGGTGACCCATTGGTCGCCGAGCAGGATGGTCCTGGGGTCGCACCCGATCCGGGCGATCTCCCACGACACGTAGCGTGGCGTCGGCGGCTGGAAATCGATCACGGCCGCGACGTTGTCGCCCCTCAGCAGAAGGTTCGGCGAGGCAAGATCGCCGTGCACGATCTGCTCGGTCAGCTCGGGCAGGCGCGCCAGGATGGTGGTGACGCGGTCCAGCAAGGCGCGGCGCTCCTCGAGAGCGTCCAGGGCCCACACTTCGAACGGGTCATGTGTGCTGCGGCGGTGGTACTCGGCGATCAGCCGGTCGAACCTGGCGCGGGTCCGCTGCATGTCGCGTATCCCTGCCCCAGGGCGCGCCGTGGACGCGGCTGCAGGGTGATCGGCAAGACGGCGGTGGAGCCTGCCCAGGACGGCGCCGACGGCCTGCCACCGGTCGCCGGTGAGTCCGCCTTCGGCGGTTTCGGCGTCGGCGATGTACTGCCACACCGACATTGGCACCCGCCCCAGGTCCTCAACCAGCTTGCCCTCGCGGGTACGGCGCACGCCCGGAATCGGCACCTGGCCCGCCCGGGCGAATTCGGCCAGTTCTACCGCCTCCCGCTCCCGCTGCAGGACCGTGCGGTCGCGGTAGACCTTGGCGAACCACTGGTCACCCGAGCGGTCGGTGACGAGATAGTTGACCGTCGCTGTGCCCACGGGAATGTGGGTGGCTTCGGTCACGTGCAGGCCGTAGGCGAGGTCCAGCGTGTCGGTGACCGCACCGACCAGCTGCTCAGCTTCGGAGGCGGTCTTCACGGTGCGGATGTACGCCACCGGACAACCATAGGGCACGATTTAGTGCACAAGCTCCGCCGCCTCGGCTACGAACCCACAGGTCAGCGAGGCGTGCCTCTCCTGAGGCCCGATTCGTGGCCCAAGTCAGGTCTTACGGGGTCCCGAGGCTGGCCCGCCTGGTCGAACGCGACGGCGGTTTGGAGCTGCAGAAGCCGGGGGTGCTGCACCCCCGGCTTCACGCTCACGACCGAGGCGCATCCCGCACCATCTCCAAGATCTTCGGCTGTGACCTGATCGTGGTCGACGACATCGGCATGCTGCCCGCCGGCGCCGACGCCGCGAGGCGTCCTACCGCATCGTCGACGCCGCCTACGAGAGCCGCTCGATCGCAGTCACCAGCAGCATCCATTCCAGCAGCTTCGACACGATCATGCCCAAGACCCTGGCCACCGCTACCGTGGACCGGCTACTGCGCCACGCCCACCTCGCCACCACTAAGGGCGACAGCCACCGCCTCGCCAAAGCACTCGCGGGGAAAGGGATGGTCGCACTGAACTGACCAGCCATCCGGAGAACCGATGTCCACCAACCCGCAGACCTGGTGTCCACCAGCCCGGAGCCCAGCTGACCGCCCTCCCGGACCTCACGATGACCGTCGACACTTGTACAGGGTTTCGCGTTTGCTGACACCGTTCAGATGGCACAGACCGGGATGCTTCATGTCCGGCAACCCCCGAAAAACGCTGGTTAGTCGAAGTTGTGGCAAGCATTCGTCACAACGTCGACCCATACCTGCGGGTGGGTTGCCCACAGGTCGTGAGGAACGCCGGGTGCCTCAACGAAGACGCCTCGCTGGACCAGGGCTGCGAGCTGACGCAGCGGCCATGAGGGGCGAATGTCGTGCTCGGCGGCGATGATGGTCATTGGGACCCGGCAATCAGCTAGGCGGCGGAGCAGGTCCGACTCGTGGATCCACTCCACGAACGACGCACTCAACCCGCGGTGGACCATCGGGTCCCAGTCGATGTCGATCACGGGTTCGGTGTGCTTCAAGGACTCGTAGATCTGGGACCAGGTGCGGTCCTTGTGAAGGCCGTGACCAGCTACGCCGACAACTGAACGGACGCGTGAGGGGTGGTCCAAGGCGTAGCGAACTGCCAGGTCCGCGCCCCAGGAGTGACCAAGCACCACCCAGCTGTCGATCTCCGCAAATCGTCTGACTGATTCAAGGTCGGCCACCGCCTGATCAAGGGTATGTGGGCCACCGGCGGAGCGCCCCACGCCGCGTGGCTCTGGATACCACGCTCGCACTCCCCGCGGCGCGATGTCGTCGTGCTCGAGGTAATGAACGCATCCCGGGCCGCCCGACAAGACCAGGACGTCGGGTCCGCTTCCCGTGATGCCAACGTGTAGGCAAGTCTGATCATCGGCTCGCACAGTCACTGAGTGCATGCACTGATCCTCCCCCACGTCCGCTTGGCTCGGAGTCTCGGTGGCAAGGGTGGCAAACCTCGATCGCGCAGTCGTCGTACCGGTCCCTGCGTGCCGTCATGAACGCCGCCGTCCGCGACGACGCGATCATCCGGAACCCCTGCATGATCCCTGGCGCTGGGTCGGTCAAGTCGCGTGAACGCAAGATCGCTACGGCTGACCAGGTGGTGGAGCTGATCACGACCATCAGCCCAGAGCGCTACCGTGCCGCCGTCGTCCTCGCGGCGTGGTGTGCCTTGCGTCGGGGAGAGGTCTGTGGGATGCGCCGCGAGGATGTGAACTTGGCCAAGGGCACGGTGTCGGTGCGCGAGAACCACGTCGAGCTGCTGGAGTCCCCGGTCCGGTACAACAAGGAGCCGAAGACCCCGCCCGGGAAGCGAGAGGTCACGGCGCCTCCGCACGTGCTGACGTTCCTCGTTCAGCACGCCGAGCGGTGGGCGAGCCAGGAGTGCGGGGATCGACCGGACCAGCCTGGTGTCCCGACACCAGCGGCTCCTCGCAGACGTGCTCACCGACGTCGAGCGGCGTGCCCTTCTCGCCGGACAGAAGAGGATCGCCATTGCCCTTGCTGGTCGGTGGGTGCATGCTGAGTCGATGGCACGAAAGCCATTGCGGTGCCGGCTCGGGTGGCACAAATGGGTGTCCAAGTCGAACGACGACGGCAGCCGTTACATCGGCTGCGCGCGGTGTCCGAAGCAGACCGACGACCCCGGACCCATCAACCCGATTCCTGGCTGAGCAGGCCACGGACGGCACCAGCCTGCCGATGAGCGGCTCCGCTCGCCGAGCGGTCCGCCGGCATCGGGCCGGGCCGGTCGACTACGGCAACCAGCGACCAATGAATGCGCTGGCGAAGGGGTGGACAGGGGCGGGTTCGATCCGCCGACCTTCCGCTTTCAGGCGCCAGCAAAAACCGCAGATAGACGGCCATGATCACGGTGATCGTGCCCCACGCGCGTGCCCCATGTCCGTCACCCCTCCTTGGTCGTCGGCGGTGTGATCGACCACGTCCTCGTCGGGTGCTCAGCGCGGTAGGCCGGCCCAGAGGTCGCAGCGGTGGTCATCGGCGAACGGCGTGGGTGCGATGCCGGCCGTCGACAGCTCGATCACCGTCCCGGTCGTGCCGAACGCGGGCCAGTGCGGCCGGCCGGCGCCGTTCGGGTCGCCGGTGTCAGCGAACGCCGACCAGTAGCCGATGATCGTCTCCGACATCCGTTCCTGCTCGGCGGTGAGATCCGGGTAGGGGTTCTGGGCCAGGTCGAGATCCCACACGTAGGGCAGGTCGAGGCCATGGTAGGACCCCAGCGGGTAGCCGCCTGGCGCCTGGCCGCTGTCCTCGGCGAATTCGTAGGCGAAGACCGGCTGGCGCGCGGCTGCGGCCTCGGCGGAACGGAGCACCGGGCAGGCGCCGATGGAACCGCCCCAGTCGCCGAGCACCGCCGCCAGGGCGAGCGCGGGGCTGTCGTAGTCGGCCGCCGGGTACGCGGCGAGGACGGCGTCGGCTTCGTCGCCGAAGGTGCCGGTCATCATCGTGCGGTACCCATCCGCGGTCAGGCCCGCCTCGCGCAGCACGAATCCTCGCATCTCGTCGCGGGTGCCGCCGATCAGGAGAGGGACCCGCGCGGCGGACCCGTCCCGCAGCGCCTCGCCCGGCTGCCGCGGCAGCACCGGTGTCCCGGCGACGGGGTTCCACGGCCGGTCGCTCACCCGGCCGTCGACCTCCCAGCCGACGTCGTCGAGCGTGTCGAGGAGCTGACCTGGGGTGCGCTGACGCAGGCAGGCCGCGACGTCGTCGGCGGTGGAGCAGCCGAGCTCCGCGGCGGCACGATCGCCGAACTCGTGCGCCTCGGCCAGCGTCGGCACCTGGTTGTCACAGGCGCCGCTCTGCGAGATCGCCCGGTGGAACAGGCCGCGCGACATCGGCGCGGCGAGATGGGCGCACACCGACCGGGCACCGGCGGACTGGCCGGCCAGGGTCACGTTGCCCGGGTCACCGCCGAAGCGGGCGGCGTTGCGGCGCACCCAGCGAAGCACGGCCGCCTGGTCCATGAGGCCGTAGTTCCCGCCGCCGGCCTCGAGCTCCGACGAGGCCAGGAAGCCGAGCGCGCCGAGCCGGTAGTTCGGGGTGACGACGATCAGGTCACCGGAGACGGCGAGCCGCGCGCCGTCGAACTCCTGAGCCGAGCCGGAGTTGAACCCGCCGCCGTGCAGCCACACCAGCACCGGCAGCCGCGCCCCGGGGCGTGCGTCCCGGGGCACCGTGACGTCCAGGTAGAGGCAGTCCTCGGCACCGACCAGGTTGGCCGGGTCGCCTTGGGGGCAGCGGGTGCTCGGTTCCGTGGCGTCGCGGACGCCGGACCACGGCCGCGGAGGCGCCGGGGCTCGCCATCGACGTTCGCCGACCGGGGGCGCGGCGTACGGGATGGCCGAGTAGGTCACGTGGTCGTCGGCGACGCTGCCGCGCAGCCACCCGGAATCGACCCGGATGACACCCGGGTCCGGTGGTTGCCCGGCAGCCGCCGGCGGGGCGACGACGGACGCGGCGAGGCTCGTGGCCGCGACAGCGGCGGCGGCGATCAGGGACCGGGCAAGGGCGCGATTCTGCATGTTAGTGACGCTAGGGGCGCGGGAGCGTCGGCACGTACGCCCAGAATCGGCACCTCTCTACGGCAAATCGCGTACGCCGCGCGACCGGGTCACCGGTGGACGCCGCCGGCACGAGGCAGGCGGTGCGCGGCCTTGACCTGGAGCGCGCTCGAGGTCGTAGCGTTCCCGGCACCGCCTCGAACTCGATCCGCGAACTCCAGGGAGACCCCATGCGCTACCGGCCCCTCGGCGGCACCGGCATCCACGTGAGTCCGTACTGCCTCGGGACCATGATGTTCGGCGCCGTCGGCAACCCCGACCACGACGACGGCGCCCGCGTCATCCACGCCGCCCTTGACCGGGGCGTCAACTTCGTCGACACCGCGGACATGTACTCCGCG
Organism: Jiangella asiatica; assembly: GCF_004349065.1. Classification (GTDB taxonomy): domain Bacteria; phylum Actinomycetota; class Actinomycetes; order Jiangellales; family Jiangellaceae; genus Jiangella; species Jiangella asiatica. The sequence continues at coordinate 45,806 of NZ_SMKZ01000006.1, read as the reverse complement.
GGTGAGTCGGAGGTCATCGTCGGCAAGGCGCTTCGCGGCCGCCGCCGTGACGACGTCGTCCTCGCCACGAAGGTGCACTTCCCCATAGGCGACGACGTCAACCGCCGGGGCAACTCGCGGCGCTGGATCACGACGGCGGTCGAGGAGAGCCTTGCCCGGCTGCAGACCGACTGGATCGACCTCTACCAGGTGCACCGGCCCGACGACGCCACCGACGTCGAGGAGACGCTGTCGGTCCTGACGGACCTGGTCCGTGCCGGCAAGATCCGCGCGTTCGGTTGCTCCACGTTCCCCGCCGAGGAGATCGTTGAGTCGCATCACGTCGCCGATCGGCGCGGCCTGCACCGGTTCCGCACCGAGCAGCCGCCGTACTCCCTGCTGGCCCGCGCCGTCGAGACCTCCGTGCTCCCGGTGTGCCAGCGCTACCGGATGGGCGTGCTGGTGTGGAGCCCGCTGGCCTCCGGCTTCCTGTCCGGGGCGTACCGCAAGGGCCGGCCGGTTGACCTCACGACCGGACGCCCGGCGCTCAACCCCGCCCGCTTCGACCCGTCGATCCCGGAGAACGCCGCCAAGCTCGACATCGTCGAGCGGCTGGTCGAGGTGGCCGACGACATCGGTTGCACGCTGCCGCAGCTGGCCATCGCCTTCACGCTGACACACCCCGCCGTCACCGCCACGATCATCGGGCCGCGGACCATGGAGCAGCTGACCAGCCTGCTCGACGGCGCGGCGGTCACTCTCGACGACGCCACGCTGAACCGCATCGACCAGATAATGCCGCCGGGCCGGAACGCCTACCATCCCGACGGCGCCTGGAGTCCGGCGTCGCTGACCGACCTCGCCCGCCGTCGCCGTTCCGTCGAGGATCGGGCGGCCGCCGACCCGCCGCCTGTGCCGGCACCCTGAACGCCGACACCTCAACGCACCGAGAAGCAGCGGCATGACAATCGCCGGCAGAATGGCTCGGACGGCGTCACATCACCGCAACCACCATTGCATTCCCGCGAGGTGATCACCAATCGCGGCAGTGTTGATTGAAAGGTGAATTGTTGTTCCCGCAAGCGACCCTGCGTGACGAAAGAATGGCCGATCGGCCGATGTGATGATCGGGGAGACGGCGGAGCGATCACGCCGCCAGAAAAGAAAGCCCTCGGTCGAGAAAAGAAAGTGATTGTCGAAAGAAGCAGACACGGGCGGCAACCGTGCATGCCGCCCGTGTCGACGTCTGGCGGCTTCATCGGTGTGCGTGACGATCATGTCCCACCCAGGAGAATGATCACGCCACACCTGCGACGCCGACCCGTCTCGCGCGCATCGTGACTCACACGTCGCACGACTTCTAGTTACGCGTTGCCGCGCAGCCCCCTCCGCCGGCTTGGCCCGCCGCCTACGAGCCCAGCCTGACTTCCCCGTGTACCGCCCCCGCCCGGTAAATGTCGAGCGTATGCTGAGGCGATTCTCACCCCTCTAGAGCTCGCCCACCTCGACGCGCTCCACTGCGGAACCTTGCCCGTTGAGCAGCGCACGCACCTCGGACTCGCGGTACCGCCGGTGGCCACCGAGCGTCCGGATCGACGTGAGCTTGCCGGCCTTGGCCCACCGGGTCACCGTCTTCGGATCCACCCGGAACATGGCCGCCACCTCGGCAGGAGTGAGGAGGGGCTCGGCGTCTTGCGTCCTGGTCGCCATCGTCACCTCCTTAGAACTATAGCGGGAGGTTTCCCGCCACACCGGTATATTCCACCTTGCCGCCACCCTGGGTCGGCACCTCCGTACGGCTGGACCATGCCATCCATTCGGATGATGTCTACCCAGGATGCCTCTAGCCTACGTAAGGTCGACGTAAGCCGCGAACCGGCCCAAGTCATGCCAGGCCGGGTCATCTGGCGTCGGAGATCGTCCGAGCGCCAGCACCCTCGGCCGCCGCTTCCCGGTCCGTTCGCCGCCGCTTGACTGCGAGACACAGCAGTGCCCCACAGGTCACGGCAGCGACCGGAACGATCAGCGTCGGCTTCATTGCATCAACATAGCCCTGTATGAACACATCGTGGGCCATTTCGGCGATCTTTCCCACGACTTCTTCAGAAACTCCAGGTGGTAGTGCAAAGTCAATGTCGTCTTCCGCGGCGCTGACCTGCAGACCGCCCGCGGCGGCATCTTCGAAACCCGAGACGAACGGCTGGCGAACGCCGGACGGCAATTCTGTTGCGGCCGCAACAGCCTGGGAATGCAGACTGCCGACGAGCAGGCTCTGCAACACCGCTCCGACCGACGCGCTGCCGAGCACCTGACCCAGTTGCCGGTTGGTGTTGAGCACCCCGGAGGCCGCACCCGCCACCCGGCCGGGAACGTCGCGCATCGCCACCGTGTTCATCGGCGCGAAGACGCCACCCAGGCCCAGCCCCGCTACGAGCAGCGGCGCGAGGAAGTGCCACCACTCGGAGTCCGCCGAGGCCGCCAGGGCGAACCAGCTGATGCCGCCGCCGAACAGCAACAGTCCCGACATCAGGATGTACTTGCCGCCCACGCGGTCGCTGAGCCGACCGGCGAACGGAGCCACCACCATCGACACCGCCGACATCGGCGCGAGGGTCAGACCCGCGCGCAGCGCGGAGAAGCCCAGCACGGACTGCAGGTAGATGGTGATCGGCAGGAATGTGCCGATCATGGCGATGGAGACCAGGCCGGCCACCACGTTCATCACTGAGTAGTTGCGGTCGCTGAACAGCCCGAACGGGATCAGCGGCTCCCGCTGCTGCCGGCGGGCCTGGAGGATCAGGAAGATCGCCAGCAGCACGCCGCCGGTCACCAGCAGCGCCGGAATGGAGACGAACGCCCAGACCTCACCCCAGCCGAACCGCTCGCCCTCCACCAGACCGAACGTGAGGCACACCAGGGCGAGGCTGGCCAACAGGACGCCTGGCAGATCGAGTGAGTGTCGCGCCCGGCGCGGCGGCTCCGGGATGATCGCCCACGCCATGGTCAGGACGAGCACGCCGACCGGCACGTTGATGAAGAAGATCCACCGCCAGTCGAACGCCGTGACCAGGAACCCGCCGAGGGTAGGGCCGGCGACGGTGGCGACGCCGGCTACCGCACCCCAGATGCCGAAAGCGGTGCCCCGCCGCTCCGGCGGGAAGGTCGTGATCAGTAGCGCCGACGTCTGCGGCATGAGGATCGCCGCGCCGATCCCCTGCAGCACCCGGAACGCGATGAGCATGGCCGGGCCGTGCGCCAGCCCGCAGGCAAGCGAGGCCGTGGTGAAGACGGCGACACCGAGAATGAACATGGCCCGCTGGCCGCGCAGGTCGCCGAGCCGGCCCGCCGTGATGACGAGCACCGCGAGCATGATGACGTAGGAGTTGATCACCCAGAGGATCTCGTCGAGCGAGGCGCCGAGGTCGTCCATCATGCTCGGGATCGCGATGTTCACGATCGTCACGTCGAGCAGCGTCATGAAGAACCCGAGGCACAGAGTGAGCAGGATCGCCCAGGGGTTGCCACGCCATCTCCTCACCAAACGCCTCCTCGCTCGTCCTAAAGTGAGCGTGACATCAAGCCCGCACCACCCCGGCGGGCCCGGACGTGAAAGGGTCACCACCATGACCGAGGCGTCGCCCCTGGTATTCGGCCGCCACACCGGACACGAACAGGTCGTGTTCTGTCACGACGCAGGCAGCGGACTACGAGCCATCATCGCCCTTCACTCGACCGCGCTGGGACCCGCCCTCGGCGGTACCCGGTTCTACCCGTACGAATCGGAGGAGGCCGCGCTCGACGACGTCCTGCGGCTCTCGCGCGGCATGACGTACAAGAACGCGCTTGCCGGCCTCGATCACGGCGGCGGCAAGGCCGTCATCATCGGCGACCCCGACCTCGACAAGTCCGAGACGCTGCTGCGTGCCTACGGGCGCTTCCAGGCATCGCTCAGCGGCCGCTACATCACCGCTTGCGACGTCGGCACCTACGTCGCCGACATGGACGTCGTGGCGCGCGAGAGCCGGTGGGTCACCGGTCGTTCGCCGGCCGAGGGCGGCGCCGGTGACTCCAGCGTCCTCACCGCCTACGGCGTTTTCCAAGGCATGCGCGCGTGCGCGGAGCGGCTGTGGGGCAGCACCACCCTGACCGGCCGACGCGTTGGCATCGCCGGGGTTGGCAAGGTGGGCTCGAAGCTCGCCGGGCTGCTGCTCGACGACGGCGCCTCCGTCGTCGTCACCGACGTGTCCGAGCAGGCGGTGGAGCAGGTGCGCACCATCCACCCGCAAGTGGACGTCGTCGACGATGCCGATGCCCTCGTTCGCGCCGGCGTCGACGTGTACGCGCCATGCGCCCTCGGCGGCGCACTGGACGACGACACGGTCGCCGCGCTGACCGACAACGGAGTGGCCGCGGTCTGCGGCGGCGCGAACAACCAGCTGGCGCATGCGGGCATCGAGAAGCAGCTCGACGACGCCGGCGTCCTCTACGCGCCCGACTACGTGGTCAACTCCGGCGGCGTGATCCAAGTGGCCGACGAACTGCACGGATTCTCCTTCGACCGCGCCCAGGCCAAGGCGCAGCAGATCTTCCGGACCACTCGCGACATCTTCGCGCTGGCCGGGGAGGACGGCGTGCCACCCGCGGTGGCCGCTGACCGGCTCGCGGAGCGGCGGATCGCCGCGGTCGCCCGGCTGCGCGACGTCTACCTCGGCTGATGGCCGCGGCCACGCCGTAGTTGGAACCGGATGAGGCGGAACAGGCTCGGACCCTGTACCGTTATCCCTACGAGCAGATGTCATTCGAAGGGAAACGAGGGCGTCCGGTGAACTGGTCGCCCCGGTTTTGTGCGAGGGGGTCGACCCTATGGGGCGCGGCCGGGCCAAGGCCAAGCAGACAAAGGTCGCCCGTCGGTTGAAGTACCAGACACTTGACACCGACTTCGACGCTTTGCAGCGCGAGTTGGGCACCGACGGCGATGGTGGCGAGGAACCCGACCTTGCCGAGGACGATGAGTACGCGAGTTACCTCGACGACGACGACGGCGAAGCCCGTCGTCACGCGGGTTGACCGGGTCCACATAGAGCGAGACGGTCTGCTGGTCCCGGGCATCCGGTGCCAGCAGGCCGCCAAAGCTGCTCGGCGACGCGCTCAGCCGCGGTAGTAGCCATGCAAGGTCGCGACGCCGGTTCCGGCTACCACCTCGCCAGCCACCCACGACTCCACGCCACGGTCGGCGAGCAGTCGTAGCGCCGCGTCAGCGGCGTCGGCAGCCACCACCGCCACCATGCCCACGCCCATGTTGAGGGTCCGCTCGAGCTCTAGCTCGCTGACCCCACCCAGCTCGCCCACCAGCGTGAACACCCGCTTCGGCGCCCACGTCGAGCGGTCCAGCCTGGCATGGGCGGTGTCGGGCAGCACCCGGGCCAGGTTGGCCGCGAGCCCGCCGCCGGTCACGTGCGACATCGCGTGCACCTCGACGGCGTCGGCCAGCGCCAAGCAGTCCTGTGCGTAGATGCGGGTGGGCTCCAGCAGCTCCTCGCCCAGGGTCCGGCCGAACTCCGGAACCTCCCGCTCGACCTTCCAGCCGGCGAGGTCGAAGAACACGTGCCGCACCAGCGAGTAGCCGTTGGAGTGCAGCCCCGACGACGCCATGGCCACCACGACGTCGCCCTCACGCACGCGCTGCGCCCCGAGCAGCTCATCGGCCTCCACCACGCCCGTGACCGCGCCGGCCACGTCGTACTCGTCCGGACCCAGCAGGCCGGGATGTTCGGCGGTCTCGCCGCCGCTGAGGGCGCAGCCGGCGGCCACACATGCCTGGGCGATGCCCTTGACGACGGCTGCGGTGCGCTCCGGCACCACCTGGCCGCACGCGATGTAGTCGGTCATGAACAGCGGCTCGGCGCCGCAGACGACGATGTCGTCGACCACCATGCCGACCAGGTCGAACCCGATGGTGTCGTGGACGTCCATCCGCTGCGCGACCGCCACCTTGGTGCCGACCCCGTCGGTGCTGGTGGCCAGCAGCGGCCGCCGGTAGGACTTGAGCGCACTGGCGTCGAAGAGCCCGGCGAACCCGCCGAGGCCACCGACGACCTCGGGGCGGCGGGTCTTGGCAACCCACTCCTTCATCAGCTCGACGGCTCGGTCACCGGCCTCGATGTCGACACCGGCGCTGGCATAGGTGGCACCCGAGGGCGCAGGCTCACTGCTCGACACGGGAAGAGCGTAACCGCCCGACTCTCGAGGACGTCGGCTTCACGAGGTCTTCCCGCGCTTCACCATGGTTACATTCGTGGTGGGGCACGTGAAATCCGCGTGACGTCCGGTGAAGCGGCGCACCATACTCAACATGATCATTCAGCGGGAGGTCAGCTGGTGCCCTCGTTGCCGTACACGGTGACGTGGACGTGGTCGTAGTGGTTCGCGGTGTCGTCGCCGCGGTCCTCCATCCAGCGCCAGCCCTCGTCGGCTCGCTCGACGGTCCAGATGCGCTGCTCCCAGATGACCTCGCTGACACCGAGCGCCTCGTAGTTCTCACGGACGTAGGCGGCGATCTCGTCGCCGAGCGAGCCGCGGACCATGATGTCCAGCGCCCGGCCCTCGCCGTGCTCGCCGCCGTCGCCGGAGCGCAGCCCGCCGTAGGAGGAGACGTCGGGGAAGGCCGCGCAGACGGCGCGGTGCACGCGGATCGCGTCGGGCTGGAGGCCGTCCTCGACCTCGGAACCGGACTCGCACTCGGCCGCGGAGATGCCGCCGGACGGCTCGTCCTCTGGCTCGGTCTCCGACAGGTACTCGGTGGCGACCCAGAAGACCTCGTCGTCGATCAGGATCTGCGACCACGTGCCGTTGGTGGCGCCGGTGACGGCCACCTGTGTGCCGGTGCCCAGCACCGTCTGCACCTCGGCCTCCAAGTCCGGTTCGGTGCGCACGTTCAGCCCGGCCGTGACGAACATGTGGCCGGCCACCGTCGGCTTCGGCGCGGGCGCCGGAGTCGGCGTGGGAGTCGGGGTCGGGGTCGGAGTGGGGGTCGGCGTGGGTGTCGGCGTGGGACTGGGCGACGGTGTCCCGCTCGGCGCGGCGTTCGGCGTGACCGGCGGCAGCTCGCCGCGATCCTCACCGCGGCTGGGAAGCTGCTCGCGCTCCGGGATGCCGAGCGTCGTGGTGGCGTCGGCTGCGGCCGACCCGTCGGTGTCGTCCGGCCAGAGAACCAGTCCGCCGGCGGCACCGGCGACGACGACGGCCGGGGCGACGAAGATGACGAGGCGACGAGTGAACGGATGGACCCTGGTGCGTCGGTGGCGAGACCGTCCATGACGGGATCGCGGCACTACGTTCCTCCCTCGTCAGCGGTCGAGACCATTTCGTGACCGAAGAGCAGGCAACCACATTTCGGGCAATTTGTCACAACTTCGATCACGGCCGCTTCAGTGAGTCGGCGGCCCCACCCGCGCTGAGCAGCGTATTCAGGCCGTCGCTGGGGTCTCCGAGTGACGCGGATCGCTCATGGCCCTCGCGGTCCGACGACTCGCGTCCGCCGATGCCAGGGATGGTCGCTTGCTCCAGCACGTCCTTGCCGGCCCGCTCCGGCGGCTGGATCGGGTAGACGCCGTCGAAGCAGGCCCGGCACAGCCGGTCCTTCGGCACCGTGGAGGCCTCGACCAGCTCGTCGAGGTCGACGTAGGCCAGCGAGTCGGCACCGATCGAACGGCAGATCTCGTCGACGGACAGTCCGGTGGCGATGAGCTCGGCGCGGGTGGCGAAGTCGATGCCGTAGTAGCACGGCCAGGTGACCGGCGGGCTGGAGATGCGCACGTGGACCTCGCTGGCGCCGGCCTCGCGCAGCATCCGCACCAGGGCCCGCTGGGTGTTGCCGCGCACGATGGAGTCGTCGACGACGACGAGCCGCTTGCCGGCGACGATCTCGCGCAGCGGGTTGAGCTTGAGCCGGATGCCCAGCTGGCGCAGGGTCTGCGACGGCTGGATGAACGTGCGGCCGACGTAGGCGTTCTTGACCAGGCCCATGCCGTACGGGATGCCGGACTCCTCGGCGTACCCGACGGCGGCGGGCGTGCCCGATTCCGGCACCGGGATGACGAGGTCGGCGTCGACCGGGTGCTCGCGGGCCAGCCGCCGGCCGATCTCGACCCGGGTCTGGTGCACCGACCGGCCGGAGATGTGGGTGTCGGGCCGGGCCAGGTAGACGAACTCGAACAGGCAGCCCTTCGGGTCCGCGGCCGCGAACCGGTGCGAGCGCAGACCGTCCGCGTCGACGGCCACCAGCTCACCCGGCTCGACCTCGCGGATGAAGGAGGCACCGACGATGTCGAGCGCGGCGGTCTCGCTGGCGACGACCCAGCCGCGTTCCAACCGTCCCAGCACCAGGGGCCGGACGCCCTGCGGATCGCGAGCGGCGTACAGCGTGGACTCGTCGCTGAACACCAGCGAGAACGCACCCCGGGCCTGGGCCAGCACCACCTGGGCGCTCTCCTCGAGCGTCCGGTCGGCGTAGGAGCCCATCAGCGCGGTGATGAGCGCGGTGTCGGTGGTGTTGCCGTAGCGCAGCTCGCCGGTGTCGTTGCCCACGCGCTGGTGGACCAGCTCGAGCAGCTCAGGGGTGTTGGTGAGGTTGCCGTTGTGTGCCAGCGCGACAGTGCCTGCCGGGGTGGCGCCGAGCGTGGGCTGGGCGTTCTGCCAGTGGCTTCCGCCGGTGGTGGAGTAGCGGGTGTGCCCGACGGCGACGTGGCCGGTCAGCGTGTTCAGCGTCGACTCGTCGAACACCTGGCTGACCAGGCCCATGTCCTTGTAGACGAGGATCTGCTCGCCGTTGCCCACCGCGATGCCCGCGGACTCCTGGCCGCGGTGCTGCAGCGCGTACAAGCCGAAGTAGGTGAGCTTGGCGACCTCTTCGTCGGGTGCCCACACCCCGAAGATGCCGCAGGCGTCCTGCGGCGCCTTCTCCTGTGGGTCGATGTCGTGTGTGAGTCGTCCATCACCCCGGGCCACGGCACCCAGTGTAGGGGGAACCCATGATCATCAACGATTCCCCGCGCCATCGCCCCCGAAATGGTTGATGATCACGGGGAAGAGGAGCCGCCGCGGTGTGGTTCGCATCACCATGAAGGTGTTGATCACAGGGGCCACCGACGGGCTGGGGCGCTGGCTCGCCCTCCGGCTGGCAGCGGACGGCGCCGAGGTCGTGCTGCACGGCCGCAACCAGGCGCGGCTGGACCGGACCGCTGCCGAGATCCGCGGGGCCGGAGGCCGCGAGCCGGCGGGCACCCTGCTCGCCGACCTCGCCGAACTGGCGCAGGTGGATCGGCTGGCCGATGAGGTCGCGGACCGGTTCGACACGCTCGACGTGCTGGTCAACAACGCCGCCGTCGGGTTCGGGGCGCCCGGCGGCGGGCGCGAGCTGAGCGCCGACGGCTACGAGCTGCGGTTCGCCGTCAACTACCTCGCCGGCTACCACCTGACCCGGCGGCTGCTGCCGACGCTGCTGAAGTCGGCACCGGCCCGCATCGTCAACGTCGCCTCGATCGGCCAGGCGCCCATCGACTTCGCCGACCCCATGCTGGAGCAGGGCTACGACGGGTTTCGCGCCTACCGGCGGAGCAAACTGGCGCAGATCATGTTCACCATCGACCTGGCCGCGGAGTTGCGCGGCTCCGGCGTGACGGTGAACGCCCTGCACCCGGCCAGCCTCATGGACACCACTATGGTGCGCGAGACCGACCTGCGGCCGCTGAGCACGCTCGACGACGGCGGCGAGGCCACCCTGCGGCTCGTCGTGGACCCAGGGCTGGCCGAGGTCAGCGGCGTCTACTTCGATCAGACCATGGAGGCGACGCCGAACCCACAGGCCGCGGACGCGAGCGCCCGGCGCCGGCTGCGCGAGCTCTCCGACACGCTGGTCGACCGCGCGCTCACCCACCCTCACAGCCGATGATCCTGGCTGGTGTGTGCGGCGATCTGGTCCGCGATCCAGCCGACCGTCGGTGAGGTGCCGCCGTCGGGGGTGAGGAGACCGGGCTGGTCGCCGACGTAGAACTCGGACAGCAGACCGCGCATGTCCAGCAGGTCGACCAGTGCCGCCTTCACCGCCGCACGCTCCAGGTGCCGTGGCACCGGGAACGCCAGCACGTCCATGGGTTCGTGCGCGGCGGCCGGGTAACGGGCCGCGACCCGGCCGACGTCGGGGTCGGCGTCGTGCAGGTGGAGCCAGGTGCGCACGACCGGCGGCACCCCGGTGCTGCCCACGTAGATCACGGGCTGGTCCGGACCGGGCCGCAGCCACACGTAGACCCAGGAACCGACGCCGACCAGCTCGCCGTCGCGCACCTGTAACAGGATGGCCTCGTTGTCCATGCCACAGAGTGTCCCAGCGCCGGGCAACTGGGACGGCTGGTTGAGCGGATATCACATACGACTGGCGGCTCAGCCAGCGCGGTCGGCCAGCTCCACCAGCTTCCGGACCGTGGCCAGGTTGCGCGACGTGCCGTCGGCGGTGGGCTTGCTCAACGCCGCCGCGAGCTTGCTCCGGCCCATGCCGTCCGGGCAGTGCAGGTAGAGCGTCGACCCGAGGAGCCGGAACTCGTCGTCGCCGGACTCGACCTCGCCCGCGCGGGCGAGGTCGGCCGGTGCCGGTACGGAACGCAGGAACGCCAGCAGCACCCGGGGCGGGGCGGCGTCCGGGAACGGGTTGGCCGCCACCGCCTCGGCCAGCTCGTCGCGTGAGCGCACGAGGACCGCGATGCGCCGCCCCAGCTCCTGCTCGAGCCGGTCCTCGATGGCCGTCTCCAGCGCGGCGCGGTCCGCACCGGGCGTGCCGTCGGTGAACACGACGTTGCCGCTGTTGATGTACGTGACGACGTCGGTGTGGCCCAGCGCCTCCACCAGGGTGCGCAGGTCGGCCATGCGCACGGTGTTGTGCCCGCCGACGTTGATGCCGCGCAGCAGCGCGGCGTAGCGGGTCATCGCGGCGCGGCCGGCCGGACACCGGACAGACGCTCCAGCAGCAGCGCCTCGGCCAGGCAGCCCTTGGCGAACATCTCCAGATGCAGGCTCTCGTCCAGCCCGTGCGCCCGGCATTCGGGGTCGCCGGCGCCGGTGACCAGCACGGTGGCGTCCGGAAAGGTCTCCTCGAACTCGGCGATGAACGGGATCGACCCGCCCATGCCGGCGCGCACCGACGGCACCCCGAACGCCTCGGTGAGCGCCTCCTCGGCCGCCTCGACGACCGGGCCGAACGTCGGCAGCGCGCTGCCGCCGCCCACGGTGGTGTCGCTGATCTCGACCTCCACCCCGAACTCGGCGTGGCCGCGCAGGTGTGCGATCAACGCGTCCAGGGCGGCCTGCGGGTCGTGCGCCGCGGGCAGCCGCAGGCTCACCTTGGCCCGCGCCTCGTGCAGCAGGATGTTCGCGGCGTCGGCCACCGCCGGTGCGTCGATGGCGAGCACCGACAGCGCCGGGCGGGTCCACAGCCGGTCGGCCAGCGGACCGGTGCCGGAGAGCTCGACACCGTCGCGCACGCCGGCTTCGGTCCGGTACCGGGCCTCGGGGTAGTCGACGTCGGAGGCCTCGCCCTCGTCCAGGCCCGCGACCGCGACGTCGCCCTTCTCGTCGTGCAGCGTGGCCAGCAGCCGGCTCAGCGAGGTGAGCGCGTCGAGGACCGGTCCGCCGAAGACGCCGGAGTGCACGGCGTGGTCGAGGACGCGGACGGTGACGACACAGTCGGCGAGGCCACGCAGGCTGGTGGTGAGCGCCGGGACCTCCGGGGTCCAGTTGGCGGAGTCGGCGACGACGATGACGTCGGCGGCCAGCCGGTCGCGGTACGTGCTCAGGAACGACGTGAACGTCGGCGAGCCGATCTCCTCCTCGCCCTCGACGAACAGCACGACGCCGACCGGGGGCCGGCCGGCGAACGCACGCAGAGCCGCGATGTGCGTCGCGACGCCGGCCTTGTCGTCGGAGACGCCGCGACCGTACAGCCGCCCGTCGCGTTCGGTCGGCTCGAACGGGTCGCTGCTCCACTGCTCGCGCGGGCCCGTCGGCTGGACGTCGTGGTGGGCGTACAGGAGCACCGTCGGCGCGCCCTCGGGCGCGGGCCAGCGGGCGATGACGCCCGGCGCGCCACCGTCGACGCTGACGACGTCGGCCTCTGCCGCGCCCGCACCACGGGCCAGCTTGGCGACCGCCTCGGCGCTGGCGCGCACATCGTCGGCGCGGGCAGGGTCGGCGCTGATGCTGCGGATGCGCACGAGCCTTTCGAGGTCGGCGCGGACGGACGGCAGGACGGCCTCGACGGCGGCAGCGAGCTCGGTCATGCCGGACACTCTAGGAGATCGCGGAGCCGGGGGTCCCTCCTCATGGTGGCCGCCCAGCGTCAGTCCTGGGCGATCGTGTTGTCGCCGCGGCCGCCGTCGATGTCGTCGTCGCCGGCACCGCCGTGCAGGGCGTCGTCGCCGAGCCCGCCGAGGATGCGGTCGTCGCCGTCACCGCCGCAGACGACGTCGTCGCCGTCCAGGCCGATGATGATGTCGTCGCCACCGAGCCCGACGACGACATCGTCGCCCTGGGTGCCGCGCAGCACGTCCCGCTCGTCGGTGCCGGCGATGGTGGCCCGCTGGTCCGCACACATCATCCGCGGGTCGTGCACACCGACCAGGATCGGGTCGTGATCGCTGGCCCGGAACACGGTGTCCGGCTCGAACAGGTGGCTGGCGAAGTAGTTGAACCGCGAGTACTCGAACAGCACCGACTCCACCGAGTTGACGCTCCAGACATCGACGCCGCTGACCAGGCCGGCCTCGGTGACCGACGAGCTGGCCAGCACGTGGTCGAGCGAGCCGACCTTGCCGTCGAAGACATAGGTGTGCTCGCCGGCGTAGGCGCTGTTCAGATCGGTGTAGCCGGCCTCGTAGAGCACCCGCATCGGGTTCTCCTGGCCGTAGGCGTTGAAGTCGCCGAGCAGGAACACGTCCTCGACGCCGGTCTGCTCGGCCAGGCCGTCGGCGAAGGCCACCAGCGACTCCGCCTGGGCCACCCGGTCGGCGTCGAAGCAGCCCTCGGGCGGCTCGCCGCAGTCGCCGCCCTTGGACTTGAAGTGGTTGACGATCGCCAGGAACTCGTATCCGGACTCGACCGAGACGAAGCGCTGCGCCAGCGGTTCGCGGGCGTTGTCGAAGGCCGGGTCTCCGGTCAGGATGACCGCCTCGCCCACCGGCTCGACCGCCGCGGTCCGGTAGATGAACGCGTTGCGGATGACGTCCTCATCGGCCAGCGGCGGCAGCTGGGCCGGTGACGCCACGTACGCCCAGGTGCCCGCGCCGGCGTCCTCGTTCAGCGCCTCGACCAGGATGGCCAGCGCCTCGTCGCGGTCGGTGCCGAACTTGGCGGAGTTCTCGATCTCCTCCAGCGAGACGACGTCGGCGCCCAGGCCGTTGATCGCCGCGACGATCTTGCCCTCCTGGCGCTCGAGGTTCTCCTCGTCCCATGCGCCGCGCGCGTCGCAGCCGCCGGCGACGCTGATCGGGTTGCCCTCGCGGTCGACATAGGGCTCGCAGCCGGGCAGGTCGACGCCGAGTGTCGTGAAGTAGTTGAGCACGTTGAACGTGGCGATCTTCAGGTCGCCGCCGACGTCCTCCGGGGCGGCGTTGGCGGCCCTGGAGTTGCCGGTGTCGAACGTGACGACGTCGGGCGCGGGCCCGGTGACCGGCTCCGTCGGCTGGAAGTTCCACTGGAAGCGGTAGTCGAAGATGACGTCCTGGTGGAACGTGACGCCGGCACCGGTGCGCGGCGGCGCGCCCGTCGACAGGTACGGCACCTCGGCACTGGTGGCCGTCCGGTTGGACTGGCCGTCATCCAGCGTGACCGCCCGGGCAGCGTTGTCGGCGACGGCGGCGTCGTACTCCGGCGTGCCGGGCGCCGCGACGTCGGTCTCCTGCACCAGCGGGCCACCGAGGCCGAGCCCGATCGATCCGAACGCGCTGGAGCCCCAGCCGCCCAGGGCGAAGGTGTCGGAGACGACGTAGCCGTCGACCGGGCGGACCAGCATTCCCTCGTAGACCTCGCGACCGGCGGCATCGGCTGGCAGCTCGAAGGTGACCGGCTTGACCGCCTCGGCCGGCTCCGGGAGCGGCTCCAGCCCGTCGTCGGCCACCTCGATCTCGGTGAGGCCGAAGTACTCGGTGACCTCGCCGGTAACCTCGACGTGGTCGCCGATCTCGACGTCGCCGACGGTGTCCGGCGAGTACACGAACACCGCGTCCGACCCCGCGCGGGGCTCGTCGCCGCCGCTGCCCGGGGTCTGGAGGTAGTAGCCGGCGAACCCGCCGGTGGGGTACGTGGCCGTGACGACGCCCGACGTGGTCACGACGGCGCCGGCCAGCGGTGAATCGGCCCCGGTGCCCTGGATCTCGGGGATGGTGGCGTCCCGCGGCTCGGGGTCGGGGTCCGGGTCGCCGCCGTTGACCGCGCCGAACGTGTTCCGCAGCGGCCCGGTCCAGGCGCCGTCGACCTTCTGCAGCGACTGGCCAGCCGGGGTGCTGCTCGCCTCGGCGACCCCGAGGTCGACGCTCGTCATGCCGTCGGCCGGGCCGCCTGCCGCCGTCATCGAGCCCTCGTAGGAGAGGAACTCCGCGACGGTGCCGTCCGGGCGGACCAGCGCCACGCCGTCGGGCGAGCCGTTTTGGACGCCGTCGGTGGGGTAGGTCGCGACGACGACGCCGGCCTCCGGCACCGCGCCGCTGAGCGTCCGGGTGTTGTATACGGCGCCGCCGTTGCCGTTGTAGAGGACGACCTGCCAGCCGCTGAGGTCGGTGCCGGCCGGGGCCTGCACCTCGATGGCCTCGCCGGTGTCGGTGCTGGCGTTGTCGTAGTGGATCTCGGAGATGAAGGGGTCGCCGTCGGCGGCCAGGGCCGGCCCGGCCGCGACGGCGCCGGTCGCGAGGCCCGCGCCGGTTAGGCCGGCGGCGGCAACGGCCGCCAGCCATCGGGTGGAACGCCGTGTCGAGCGCATCGGACGACCCTTTCGTGTGGTGATCGCTGGTGCTGGTGACACTCGTGCTGCGGTCGATGGTGTCTCGGGGTGCCCGTCGGTCGTGCCCTGGGTGGTCTCACGGTGGTGCCCCGCGGATCGCCGCGGGGCACCACCACTGTCGTCCTAGACGGTCGAGCCGCCGGCCCCGTCGTCCGGCGCGGAGCTCCGGCGCCGCGACAGCGCGAACAGCCCCCCGCCGAGGACCAGCACCGCGATGCCGCCGACGACCCACCAGACCACGCCGGACGAGCCGGTGTCGGGCAGCTCCGCGCCGTCGTCGGTGCCGGTCTCGTCGCCACCGTCGTCCGTGCCGGTCTCGTCGTCACCGTCGTCGGTGCCGGTCTCGTCGGTGCCGGTCTCGTCGCCGCCGTCCGCGGTGCCGCCATCGTCCGTGCCGTCGTCCGTGCCGTCGTCGGTGCCCGGCTCGTCGCTCAGGTCGACGGTGATCGGCAGGGTGACCTCGGTACCGGTCTGCGGCAGCGAGACGACCAGCGCAGTCTCGGTGGCCTCCGCGGTGGTCGCACCGGGCTCCGCCGGGATGGTGACGCTGACCGAGGCCCGGCCGACCTCGTCCGTCGTGTCGACGATGGCCGGATCGACCTCCACGGTGCCCAGCTCGACGCCGTCCAGCGTCACGGTCGCCGTCGCGTCGACCGGCTCGCCGTTGCTGTACAGCAGCGACGAGAGATCGACGGCGACCTCGTCGCCGGGCGTGTACACCGCCGCGGGGTCGGTGACCCAGTTGACGCCCACGGACCGCTGCGCGTAGTCGGGCGTGGCCGGCGAGTTGGCGCCGAGGTAGTCGACCATGGCCTGCAGGTCGATCTGGCCGGTGTCGGTGGGGTCGGTGCCCTCGGCGAGTGTGAGGAAGTTGTCGCCGCCGGAGGCGAGGAACGAGTTGACGACGACGCGGTAGGCGCCGGCCGGGTCGAGCGGCTCACCGTCGAGCGTCACGGAGGTGATGCGCTCGCCGGCGGCCGCGTCGGGATCGTAGGTGTAGGTGAGCCCGGCCGAGACGCCCAGCTTGAGGAACGGTCGCGACGCGCCCGCCGGCTGCCACTGCTCCTCCAGCACCTGGACGATCTGCTCGCCGGTCAGGGTCGTGGTCACCAGGGTGTTGGCGAAGGGCTGGACCACCGCCGCCTCCTGGTAAGTGACGTTGCCGTCCGGGTCCTCCGCGCCGCTGCTGGCGTAGGCGAGGTCCTCGCGCAGGCCGCCGGGGTTCATGAAGGCGATCTGCGCCTCTGGGTCGGTCACCTGCGCGGCCGCCAGCTGCACGTCGGCGACGAAGTTGCCCAGCGGCGACTCGCCACCCCGGTTCTCCGATCCCTCGGGCTCCCCCTCGGTCGGGTTGTTGCGGGCCCGGTTGAAGTCGGCGGTGATGTCGCCCAGCTTCTGTGCGCCCAGCTCCTCGGCGTTGGCCACCGCCTCGTCGACGATGCCCTGGACCGTCTCGTCCGGCGCGAACTCCGGGTTGGGCACCCACTCGCCCTCGTCGTTCTCGACGGTGAGCGGGATGATCTCGGACTCGACCGCGGCGACCGCCTCGTCGTCGACGCTGTAGGTGAAGCGGATCCGGTTGAGGTTGTAGCCATACTGGCCGGCGCTGACCACGGGCCGGGTGGTGACCTCGCGGCCGTCCTCGACCCACTCCGGGATCTCGATGGCGTGGTTGTAGGCCAGGTGGGTGTGGCCGGAGACGATCGCGTCGATGTCGGCACTCACGCCGTTGACGATGCTGCCGAAGTCGCTGTCGGGGTCAGTGGCCGACTCGACGGCCGTGGTTGCCGCGCCCTCGTGGACCAGCAGCACCACGATATCGGCGCCGCCGGCCTTGAGGTCGGCGGCGACCCGGTTGGTCTCGTCGACGATGTCGAGGACGTCGAGCGCCGCGATGCCGCTCGGGCTGACAAGCTCGGGCAGGTGCTCGGTCACGGCGCCGACGAAGCCGACGGTGACGCCGTCGAACGTACGCGTCCACGACTCGGTCAGGTTCTCGTCGTTCGTGCAGCCGGTGCTCTGACCGTCAGCGATCTTGACGTTGGCGCCCAGGTAGTGCCACGGATCGCGCCCGTACGCGGCCGCCTGCTCCTCGATGAACGGGATGACGCGGTCGACCAGGTCGCAGTAGCCACGGTCGAACTCGTGGTTGCCGACGGCGCTCACGTCCAGGCCGGCCGCGGTCAACGCCTCCAGCGTCGGATGGTCCTGGTCGACGAAGGACGTGAAGGTGGACGCCCCGATGAGGTCACCGGCGGCGCCGAACACCGTGTTTGGGTTCTCGGCGCGCAGCTCGTCGACGGCGCCGGCGAGCATCGCGGCGCCGGCCGCCTGGCCGTCGGCCTCGAGCCGGCCGTGGAAGTCGTTGATGCCCAGGACGTCGACGAGGACTTCGTCGCCCGGCGGGACCTCGGCGAAGGCTGGTGCGCCGGCGAGGCCGGCCCCGGACAGGCCCACGGCGGCGGTGGCAGCCAGGGCAACATGGAAACGCCTGGTGAGGCGCATGGAACTACCCCCTACAAGACTTCATGACCGGGCAGAACATATCGGCCGATTGTGAACGGCGGGCATACATCACGGCACAGGCTGTCGCGCCTCGACCCGGACGTCAACAGCCGGGGCGCGGCCGGTCGCGTACCAGCCGCCGCCAACTCGCGCCGTTACCGGCCCACGTGTCAGCTGGGCACCAGACGGCACGCTGCACGATCGAATCAACCGCATGTGTAGGAGCGAACCGTCCCTCGCCGAAGGGCAGCTGGATCTCTCAGGTGCGAGTAGGGAGGGTGCTCGAATCGCGCACGATCAGCTCCGGCTCGAAGACCACCTGTCGGTGGGCGTGCTCGGTCTCGGTCGTCTCGGCCAGCAGCAGCTCGGCGGCGGTCCGGCCGAGCAGCTGACGTGGCTGTCGCACCGAGGTCAGCGGCACCGCGGCCGCGGCGGCGAAGTCGATGTCGTCGTACCCGACGATGGCCACGTCCGCCGGCACCCGCAGCCCGGCGTGCGTGAGCGCCTGCAAGACGCCGAGCGCGACGAGGTCGTTGGCACAGAACACCGCGGACGGCGGCGCCCCGGATGCCGCGATGCGGTCGCCGGCCAGCCGGCCGCCCACGACGTTGAGGGCCGGCGTCGTCATGACCCCCATCTCGACGTCGGCACCGCTGGCCTCGATGGCGTCCATGGCGCCGTCGTAGCGCTCCTGCACCTGCCGCAGGGTGAACGGGCCACCGACGAAGAGCATCCGGCGGTGGCCGTTCTCGATCAGGTGCTCCAACGCCAGGCGGCCACCCAGCACGTCGTCGACGGCCACGGAGCACTCGACGGTCGGGTCGCCCATGCGGTCGAACAGGACGACCGGCGTGCCGCGCTCCCGCAGCGCCTTGATGCGCCCGTCCGACACGTCGATCGGGTTGATCAGCACGCCCTGGACGCGCATCTCGGCCAGCAGGTCCAGGTGTGAGGACTCCTTGCGCGGGTCTTCGTCGGTGTTGCACAGGATGACCGCGAGGCCCTCCTGGTTGGCCAGGTCCTCCACGCCGCGGGCCACGTCGGTGAAGAACGGGTTCGCGACGTCGAGCACCACGAGTCCGAGAGTGCGGCTGCGACCCACCCGCAGCTGCCGCGCGGAGTCGTTGCGGACGAAGCCCAGCTCCGCGATGGTCGCGTTGACGCGCTCGCGGGTCTGCTCCGCCACCAGCTCTGGGCGGTTGAGCACGTTGGAGACCGTTCCGACTGACACGCCGGCCCGCATCGCGACCTCGCGGATGTTCGGAGATCCTGCCATCGTCGCAGCTTACTGCCTCGACGGCGCGGTGCGGCGCCGTCGCCGCTTGACGTGCCGGGCCGGGGAGCGTAGCTTGCGAGGAAAATATGAAACGATTCATCCTACGGCTTGATGGAACGGTTCAACCAGGGCGGCGAAGAGCGGGGCTGGAGGCAGCGCATGAGGACCAACGACGCGGTGAAAGCGGCAGTCCGAGCCTTGGGGGTGGAGACGGCTTCGTGGGCGTACGCCAACTCCGGCACCCGGTTCAAGGTGTTCGGTCAGCCAGGGGTCCCCCGCGACCCGTACGAGAAGATCGACGACGCGGCGGTGGTGAACCGGCTCACCGGCGGTGCGCCCACCGTCTCGCTGCACATCCCGTGGGACAAGGTCGACGACTACGCCTCGCTGGCCGCGCACGCCAAGGAGCAAGGTGTGCGCATCGGCGCGATCAACTCCAACGTCTTCCAGGACGACGACTACAAGCTCGGCAGCGTCACCAACCCGGACCCGGCCGTCCGCCGCAAGGCCATCGACCACCTGCTCGAATGCGTCGACATCATGGACGCCACCGGCTCCGCCGACCTCAAGCTGTGGTTCTCCGACGGCACCAACTACCCCGGCCAGGACAGCATCCGGGCCCGGCAGGACCGGCTCGCCGAGGCGCTGGCCGAGACGTACCAGCGCCTCGGTGAGGGCCAGCGGATGCTGCTGGAGTACAAGCTGTTCGAGCCCGCCTTCTACACCACCGACGTGCCGGACTGGGGCACGTCGTACGCCCACTGCATGGAGCTGGGCGAGAAGGCGCAGGTGGTCATCGACACCGGCCACCACGCCCCCGGCACGAACATCGAGTTCATCGTCGCGTTCCTGCTGCGCGCCGCGAAGCTCGGTGGGTTCGACTTCAACTCCCGCTTCTACGCCGACGACGACCTCATGGTCGGCGCCGCCGACCCGTTCCAGCTCTTCCGCATCCTGCACGAGATCGTCAGTGCGGGCGCCCACGAGCCGGCCGCGCGCATCGCCTTCATGCTCGACCAGTGCCACAACATCGAGCCGAAGATCCCGGCGATCATCCGCTCGGTCATGAACGTGCAGGAGGCACTGGCAAAGGCGCTCCTCGTCGACGACGACACCCTGGCGAAGGCGCAGGCCGACGGCGACGTGCTGGGCGCGAACGCAGCGCTCATGGACGCCTACAACACCGACGTGCGGCCGCTGCTGGCGGAACTGCGCGCGGACCACGGCCTCGACCCCGACCCGATCGGCGCCTACCACCGCTCCGGATACTTCGAGACCATCACCGCCGCCCGGGCCGACGGCGTGCAGGCCGGTTGGGGAGCCTGACCGTGCCGCGCTACTGCTTCGTCGCGCACGTACGCACCGACCGGCTGGACGAGTACCGCCGCCGGCACGCGACTGTCTGGCCGGACATGCTGCGTGCGCTGCGCGACACCGAGTGGCGCAACTACTCCATCTTCCTCGGCGACGACGGGCTGTTGGTCGGGTACGTCGAGGCAGACGACCTCGACCGGGCCCAGGCCGCCATGGCCGCCACCGAGGTGAACGACCGCTGGCAGCGGGAGATGGCCGAGCTGTTCGCCGACGGCGGCCGGCCCGACGAGACCTGGCGGCTGTTGGACGAGGTGTTCAACCTCGACGACCAGCTGGCCGCGCTGACCCCTGAACCCGGGAAGGACCCATGAGCACTGTTGCCGCCCTGATCGAGCGGAGTAACCGTCTTGGCGCGGATCCGCGGAACACGAACTATGCCGGTGGGAACACGTCGGCGAAGGGCACCGGCACGGACCCGGTGACCGGCACCGACGTGGAGCTGCTGTGGGTGAAGGGCTCCGGTGGCGACCTGGGCACGCTGGCGGAGGGCGGCCTGGCGGTGCTGCGGCTGGATCGGCTGCGCGCGCTGGTCGACGTGTACCCGGGCGTGGACCGCGAGGACGAGATGGTCGCCGCGTTCGACTACTGCCTGCACGGCAAGGGAGGCGCGGCCCCGTCGATCGACACCGCCATGCACGGCCTGGTCGACGCCGCCCACGTCGACCACCTGCACCCGGACTCCGGCATCGCGCTGGCGACGGCTGCCGACGGCGAGGCGCTGACCAAGGAGTGCTTCGGCGAGAAGGTCGTCTGGGTGCCGTGGCGGCGGCCCGGGTTCCAGCTCGGGCTGGATATTGCCGCGATCAAGGCCGCCCACCCCGAAGCCATCGGCTGCGTCCTCGGCGGCCACGGCATCACCGCGTGGGGCGCCACCAGCGAGGAGTGCGAGGCCAACTCGCTGTGGATGATCCGCACCGCCGAGTCGTTCCTGGCCGAGCGCGGGTCGGCCGAGCCGTTCGGCGCCCTTGTCGACGGATTCGGCCCGCTGCCGGAGCCGCAGCGCCGGGCCCGGGCCGCCGCACTGGCGCCGGTGGTCCGCGGGCTGGCCTCGACGGACAAGCCGCAGGTCGGGCACTTCACCGACGCAGACGTCGTACTGGAGTTCCTGTCCCGGGACAAGCTGGCCCGGCTGGCCGCGCTGGGCACGTCGTGCCCAGACCATTTCCTGCGCACCAAGGTCCGGCCGCTGGTGCTGGACCTGCCCGCGACCGCGCCGCTGGAGGAGACGGTGGCCCGGCTGCGCGAGCTGCACGCGGCCTACCGGGAGGACTACGCCGCCTACTACGCCCAGCACGCCACGCCCGACAGTCCGGCCATGCGCGGCGCGGACCCGGCGATCGTGCTGATCCCCGGGGTGGGGATGTTCTCCTACGGCAAGGACGCCCAGACCGCCCGGGTGGCCGCGGAGTTTTACATCAACGCCATCAACGTGATGCGCGGCGCCGAGGCCGTCTCCACCTACGCCCCGATCGAAGAGAGTGAGAAGTTCCGGATCGAGTACTGGGCTCTGGAGGAGGCCAAACTGGCCCGAATGCCCAAGCCCAAGCCGCTGGCCACCCGGGTCGCTCTGGTCACCGGCGCCGGGTCGGGCATCGGCAAGGCGATCGCACAGCGACTGGCCGCCGAGGGCGCCTGCGTGGTGGTCGCCGATCTGAACGGCGAAGCGGCGGCTGACGTGGCCGCGGAGATCGGCGGCACGGATGTGGCGGTGCCGGTCACCGTCGACGTTACCAGCGAGGAGCAGATCGCCGCCACGTTCGAGCAGGCGGTGCTGGCCTTCGGCGGGGTGGACCTGGTGGTCAACAACGCCGGGCTGTCCATCTCCAAGCCGCTGCTGGAGACCACCGCCGCGGACTGGGACCTGCAACACGACGTGATGGCCCGCGGGTCGTTCCTGGTCTCCCGCCAAGCCGCCCGGGTCATGATCGACCAACAGCTGGGTGGGGACATCGTCTACATCGCCAGCAAGAACGGGGTGTTCGCCGGGCCCAACAACGTCGCCTACGGTGCCACCAAGGCCGACCAGGCGCACCAGGTCCGGCTGCTCGCGGCCGAGCTGGGCGAGCACGGCATCCGGGTCAACGGCGTCAACCCAGACGGGGTCGTGCGCGGTTCGGGGATCTTCGCCTCCGGCTGGGGCGCCCAGCGGGCCGCCGTCTACGGCGTGCCCGAGGACGAGCTGGGCGCGTTCTACGCCAAGCGGACCCTGCTCAAGCGCGAAGTCCTCCCCGAACACGTCGCCAACGCCGTCTACGCACTCACCGCCGGCCAACTCTCACACACCACCGGCCTGCACATCCCCGTCGACGCCGGAGTCGCCGCCGCGTTCCTGCGATAGGCCGCGCCCGCCCAGCCTCCAGAGAAAGGACCACGCAGGTGAACGAGACAGCGCTGTCCACGTCACCGCCGCCGGGCCTCCAGCGGATACGCCCCCGCCCGACGAAGGTCGGCCTGGTGGCCGGTGGGCTGGGCGCGTACTGGCCACAGTTCCCCGACCTGCTGCCACAGCTGCAGCGCTCGGCCCGAAGGGTCTCCGAACGCCTGGGCCAGCTCGACTGCGAGGTGGTCGACGTCGGATTCATCTCCGACGCGGAGGAGGGCGCGGCCGCGGCGGAGAAGCTGCGGGCGGCCGGCTGCGACCTCATCGTCGGGTTCCTCACCACCTACATGACGGCGACGATGCTGGTGCCGGTGGCGCAGCGGTCCGGGGCTCCGGTGCTGCTGCTCAACCTCCAACCGACCGAACGCATGGACCACGCGACGTTCGACACCGGCCAGTGGCTGGCCTACTGCGGCGCCTGCCCGCTGCCGGAGATGGCCAACGCGTTCCGCCGCTGCGGCGTCCCGTTCCGCTCCGTCTCCGGCTACGTCGAGGACGAGCGGGCCTGGGAGCGCATCGCCCGGTGGGTGCGCGCCGCCGGGGTGCGCGGGGCGCTCCGGCACGGGCGGCACGGCCTGCTCGGGCACCTCTACCCCGGCATGCTGGACGTCGCGACCGACCTGACGCTGGTGCCGGCCCAGCTCGGCGGGCACATCGAGGTGCTCGAGATCGACGATTTGCGGGTCCGGGTCGAGGAGGTCACCGACGACGAGGTGGACGGCCGGCTCGAGCTGGCTCGCGACCTCTTCGAGCTCGACGAGTCCGTCATCGACGAGGACTTCCGCTGGGGCGCGACGGTGTCGGTCGCGCTGGACCGGCTGGTCGAGGACTTCTCGCTGGACAGCCTGGCCTACTACCACCGGGGCCTCAACGGCGACGCGCACGAGCGGGTGGCGGCCGGCATGATCCTCGGCGCCTCCCTGCTGACCGCGCGCGGCATCCCGGCCGCCGGCGAGTACGAGCTCCGCACGTCGCTGGCGATGCTGATCATGGACCGGCTCGGCGCTGGCGGTTCGTTCACCGAGATCCAGGCGCTGGACTTCATCGACGGCGTCGTCGAGATGGGCCACGACGGACCGGCCCACCTCGCCATCAGCGCGCGGCGGCCGCTGCTGCGCGGCCTGGGGATCTTCCACGGCAAGCGCGGCTGGGGCGTGTCCGTGGAGTTCGACGTCGCGCACGGCCCGGTCACCGCGTTCGGGGTCGGACAGCTCGAGGACGGGTCGCTGCGATTCGTCGCGTCCGAGGGTGAGGTGGTCGCGGGGCCGCTGCTGCAGATCGGCAACACCACGTCGAGGGTCGACTTCGGTTGCCATCCCGGCGAGTGGACCGACACCTGGAGCGGCAGCGGCGTCGGTCACCACTGGGCTCTGGGCACCGGCCACCGGGTGGGTGAGCTGCGCGCCGTCGCCGACGTGCTGGGGCTGGAGCTCACCGAGGTGAGCCTGTGAGCTCCCCCGTCGCGACGGTCGCAGCCGTCGACCTCGGTGCGTCCAGCGGCCGGGTCATGCTCGCCCGGGTCGGCCGGCAGCGGCTCGAGCTCACCGAGGTGCACCGGTTCCCCAACGTCCCGGTGCGGCTCCCCGACGGGCTGCACTGGGACGTCCTGCGCCTGTACCGAGACGTCCTCGACGGGCTGGCGGCGGCCGCCCGGTCCAACGCCGGGCTGAGCAGCGTCGGCATCGACTCCTGGGCGGTCGACTACGGACTGCTCGACGGCGACGGCCGGCTCCTGGGCAACCCCTACCACTACCGCGACGCACGCACCGACGGCGTCGCCGACGCGGTGCACCGCAAGGTCGGCGAGCGCGACCTGTACGCCGTCACCGGGCTGCAGTTCCTCCCGTTCAACACCATCTACCAGCTCGTCGCCGAGGGAGACGCGCTGTCGCGGGCCGCGCACCTCGCCCTGCTGCCGGACCTGATGACGTACTGGCTCACCGGGTCGCTGGCGACCGAGGCGACCAACGCGTCCACCACCGGGCTGTTCGACGTACGCGCCGGTGACTGGGCCGGCGACCTGATCGCCGCTGCGGGAATGCCGACCTCGCTGTTCACGCCGCTGCGCCGGCCCGGTGACGTCGTCGGCGCGCTGCGGCCGGAGGTGCTCGACGACACCGGCCTGCCCGCGTCCGCCGTCGTCACCGCCGTCGGCTCGCACGACACCGCGTCCGCCGTCGTCGGCGTCCCGGCCGCGGACGGGCGGTTCGCCTACATCTCCTGCGGCACGTGGTCGCTGGTCGGCGTCGAGCTGGAGGCGCCGGTGCTCACGGAGGCAAGCCGGACGGCCAACTTCACCAACGAAGGTGGAACCGACAACACCATCAGATACCTGCGCAACGTCATGGGCCTGTGGCTGCTCAGCGAGTCCATCGCCACCTGGCGGCGGGCCGGAACCGACGGGGTCGACGACCTGCCGTCGCTGCTGGCCGCGGCCGCCGAGGTGCCGCCGGGTGGTCCCGTCTTCGACACCGACGACCCGATCTTCCTGCCACCCGGCGACATGCCGGCCCGGGTCGAGGACGCCTGCCGCCGCGCCGGCGCCCGCGTCCCGGCGACCCGGCCGGAACTGGTTCGCAGCATCCTGGACAGCCTGGCCGCCGCCTACGCGCGCACCGTCCGCGAGGCCGCCGCGCTGTCCGGCCGTGAGGTCGACGCCGTCCACCTGGTGGGCGGCGGTGCGAAGAACGAGCTGCTGTGCCAGCTCACCGCCGACGCCTGCGGGCTCCCGGTGGTCGCTGGCCCGGTCGAGGCCACCGCGCTGGGCAACGTCTTGGTCCAGGCGAGATCGCTCGGCGTCGTCGACGGCGACAGGTGGGCGCTGCGGGAGTTGATCAGGGCGACGCAGCCGACCCGCCGGTACGAGCCGGGGCACAGGCTCAGCGCGTGATCCGATCGTCACCCTCAGACGGCAACGGACAGCCGACGAATCAGCGCCAAAATAGCGCCGGCGGCCATCGCCGACGATCGCACGGCGGGTTCGTGAGCAGCGATCTCCGGCCGGAGCCCGTGATCAGCCGGTACCCCACTAGGCTCGGCGCGTGATCCTGCCTGCCACCGCAACCGACCTCACCCGCCGGCTCGCCGAGGAGCAGTCCCACAGCCGCCTACCGTCCCTCGCCGCCGGTGTCGTCCGCGACGGCGAGCTGGTCTGGTCCGCCGCCCGCGGCACCATCGACGGGCGGGAGACCGGGCGCGACGCCGACGAGCACACCCAGTACCGGATGGGCTCCATCACCAAGACGTTCGTGGCCGTCGCGATCATGCGGCTGCGCGACGAGGGCAAGCTCGACCTCGCCGACCCGGTCGAGCGGCACATCCCGGAAACCACGATCGGCGACGTCACGATCGCCCAGCTGTTGTCGCACGCCGCCGGAGTGCAGGCCGAGACCGACGGCCCGTGGTGGGAGCGCACCGAAGGCGGGCCGTGGCGCTCGCTGGTCAACCACCTCGGTCGCCCCCTCATCGCCGGACGGCAGTTCCACTACTCCAACCTCGGTTTCGGCGTCCTCGGCGAGCTGCTCACCCGGCTGCGCGGCGCCTCGTGGTCGCACGTCGTCGCCGATGAGCTGCTGGAGCCGCTGGGGATGGACCGCACGACGAAGCGCCCCGTGGCGCCGCACGCGCACGGTCTCGCCGTGCACCCGTTCGCCGACGTGCTCCTGGCCGAGCCCGAGTACGACGGCGGTGCGATGGCACCGGCCGGCCAGCTCTGGTCGACGGTGCACGACCTGGCGCGGTGGGCCGCGTTCCTCGGCGGACGCACCGGCGACCTGCTCGCCGCGGACACGCTGGCCGAGATGTGCCGCCCGCTGGTCGTGGTCGACGTGCCCGGCGCACCGTGGACCGGCGCACACGGCCTGGGCGTACAGCTGTGGAACGTCGACGGCCGCCGCTTCGTCGGCCACGGCGGCTCCATGCCCGGCTTCCTCGCCGAGGTCCGGGTCCACATCCAGACCGGCGACGGCGTCGTCGTGCTCACCAACGCGACGTCGGGGCTGTCCCGAGGGTTCGCGACGGACCTGCTCGACGCCTACGTCTGCGCCGAGCCGCGGCCGCCGTCGGTGTGGCGCGCCGGCAAGGTCCCTGCCTCGGTCTTCGAGCTGGTCGGCCACTGGTACTGGGGTTCGACGACGTTCGAGCTGCGGGCCATGGACGACGGGTGGCTGCGACTCGCACCGGCCAGTGGCGCCGGCCGCGCGTCCCGCTTCCGCCCCGACGGCCGCGACCGCTGGATCGGCCTGGACGGCTACTACTCCGGCGAGCTCCTGGTTGCGATCCGCCGCCCGGACGGCACCGTCAGCCACCTGGACCTCGCGTCGTTCCGCTTCACCCGCACCCCCTACGACCCCGACGCCGACGTCCCCGGCGGCGTCGACCGCTCCGGCTGGCACTAGGGCGCGGCCTCGCGGCCCGGTCAGGCGAAGGGTCGGAAATCAACTCGCCGCTGCTCGCGTCGTCCGGTACGGTCGCCGGAGTGTTCTCACCGCGGGAGCCCGAGAGATCCGTGTGCGGCGACCCGGCCAGGTTCCACACCGAGAGTAGGTTCGCCCATGGCATGCCGTATCAGTGAGCTCGTGCTCGGTTGCCGCGACCCTGAGGTGCTGGCGCGGTTCTGGTGCGAGGTCCTGGACTTCGTTGTGCTCGATCGCGAGGATGACGGCTCGGTGGAGATCGGGCCGCGCGAAGGGTTCGGCGGCCCGCAGCCGACGATCATCCTCAGTCGCAGAGACGAGCCTGAGAAGGGGAAGTCCCGGCTGCACATCGACGTCAACGCCACCGACCGCGACCAGGACGCCGAACTCGAACGCCTCCTGAACCTCGGGGCACGCCCGGCCGACATCGGCCAGACCGGCGAGGAGCAATGGCACGTCCTCGCCGACCCCGAAGGCAACGAGTTCTGCCTGCTCAAGGCCCGCCTCAACCCACTCTGACGGCTCTCGTCGGCAACGAGGACCGCGACCGGCCCTCGGGTTCGGGGACCGGGGGCAGTCCGTGCTCGACCGCCTCGTCCAGGCCGTGCGCCCGCGAGGACCGTAACGCGTGAGCGGCCCGCGGGCGCACCGGATGACGCGAGCCGGATTCATGCCCGCCTCGGGGCCGGCATCATCCGGCGCACCCACCCCAGCACCTGGATCAGGCGCTCCTAGCGCAGCACACAATCATCGACAACAACGGATGTGACCACTACTAACGGGTAGGGTCACGGATGGCGCCGGACGGGCCGGTGCCCCACCGCCCGCGCCGGCGGCGGCGACTTGCCTGCCAGGAGTGACGACATGACCCTGGTCGCGGACGCGAGCTTGCGACTGGACGCCGGGTTCTGGGACTACACGCTGATCGCGGTTTATTTCGCGTTCGTGCTGGGCATCGGGGTGATGGCGCGGTACGCCGTCTCCGACAGCCTGGACTTCTTCCTGTCCGGCAGGTCGCTGCCGGCGTGGGTGACCGGGCTCGCGTTCATCTCGGCGAACCTGGGCGCCATCGAGATCGTCGGCATGTCGGCCAACGGCGCCGAGTACGGCATGCCGACGATGCACTACTTCTGGGTCGGCGCGGTGCCGGCGATGCTGTTCCTCGGCATCGTGATGATGCCGTTCTACTACGGCTCCAAGGTGCGCAGCGTGCCGGAGTTCATGCTGCGCCGGTTCGGCCCGGCGGCTCACCTGGTCAATGCCATCAGCTTCGCCGCCGCGCAGGTGCTCATCGCCGGCGTGAACCTGTTCCTGCTGGCCACGCTGGTCAACGCGTTACTGGGTTGGCCGACGCCGGTGGCCATCGTGGCCGCGGCGGTGATCGTGCTGAGCTACATCACCCTGGGCGGGCTGTCGGCGGCCATCTACAACGAGGTGCTGCAGTTCTTCGTCATCGTCGCGGCGTTGTTCCCGCTGACCATGGTGGCGCTGAACCGCGTCGGCGGCTGGGACGGGCTGGTCGACGGCGTCCGCGACTCCACCGGCTCCACCGAGCAGATGAGCGCCTGGCCCGGCAACGAGCTGGCCGGGTTCGACTCCAGTGTGCTCTCGGTCGTCGGCATCGTGTTCGGTCTAGGGTTCGTCCTGTCCTTCGGGTACTGGACGACGAACTTCGTCGAGGTGCAGCGGGCGATGGCGTCCAAGAGCATGTCGGCGGCCCGGCGTACGCCGATCATCGGCGCGTACCCCAAGATGTTCATCCCGTTCCTGGTCGTGATCCCGGGCATGATCGCCGCGATCATCGTGCCCGAGCTGTCGGAGTTCAAGCAGACACAGTCCGACGCGGCCGGTGTCGACTACAACGACGCGATCCTGCTGCTCATCCGCGACCTGCTGCCCAACGGCATGCTGGGTCTCGCGATCGCCGGTCTGCTCGCGTCGTTCATGGCGGGCATGGCCGCGAACATCAGCTCGTTCAACACCGTCTTCAGCTACGACATCTGGCAGCGCTACGTCGTCAAGGACCGCGAGGACCAGTACTACCTGCGCGTCGGCCGCACCATCACCGTCGTCGCGACGGTCGCGGCCATCGGCACCGCGTTCATCGCGTCCGGCTACTCGAACCTGATGGACTACCTGCAGCAGCTGTTCTCGTTCTTCAACGCGCCGTTGTTCGCCACGTTCATCCTCGGCATGTTCTGGAAGCGAATGACCGCCGCGGCGGGTTGGATCGGGCTGGTGGCGGGAACGCTGTCGGCCGTGACCGTGTTCGTCCTCTCCGAGACCGGGGTACTCGACCTGCCCGGTCAGGGCTCGGCGTTCCTCGCCGCCGGAGCGGCGTTCGTCGTCGACGTCGTCGTCAGCGTGGTCGTGAGCAGGGCCACCGCACCCAAGCCGGAGCGCGAGCTGGTGGGCCTGGTCTACGGGCTGACGCCGAAGGAAGACCTGCGCGATCCCCGTGACCGCGACGAGGCCTGGTACCAGCGACCGGGCCTGATGGCCGGCATCGCGCTGGTGCTGATCATCGCACTCAACATCATCTTCTTCTGAGGAGCCGGACATGAGCCTCAAGGGAACACCCCCGGACTCGGCCGCCAGGCCGCGCCGGGCCGGGCTGTTCGATATCCGCGTGGTCATCGCCGGCCTCTTCGGCATCTTCGGCCTGGTGCTGCTGGCTATGGGTCTCTTCGCCACCAGCGACGCCGACCTCGACAAGGCCGACGGCATCAACGTCAACCTGTGGACCGGCGTCGGGCTGCTCATAGCGGCCGCGATCTTCGCAGCGTGGACGTGGCTGCGCCCCGTCGTCGTCACTGGACTCCCCGATGACCGCACCGCCGAGTGACCCCGGAAGCGGGGGCCAATCGATTCGGCGTCCGCCCTCGTATATCAGGATGTGAGTGTGTCGGACGAGGCACTGCTCGCCGGCGTGGCCGCCGGCGATGCTGACGCGATGGCCGCGTTCGTCCGCCGCCACCAGGGCCGCGTCTATGGCTTGGCGCTGTCGGTCGTCGGTGTTCCCGCCGTCGCCGAGGAGGTGGCCCAGGAGGCGTTCGTGCGAGCCTGGCGGCATGCGGGCAACTACGATGCCCGACGTGCCCAGGCCTCGACCTGGCTGCTCACGATCACCCGCAACGTGGCCATCGACGTGTTGCGGGTGCGCCGCGAGCTGGCCACCGAGCCGGTCCTGATGGCCGAGATGCTGGTGGCACCGAACAACGACGGCGACCGCGTCGCTGACAGCGACCGGATCACCACCGCCTTGCGCGCGATCCCTCGTGAGCAGGCGGTCGCCGTCCTGCTGTCCGTCCATTTCGGTCTGACCGCACGGGAGATCAGCGAGCAGGAAAAGATTCCGCTGGGAACAGCCAAGACACGCATTCGCACCGGGCTGTCTCGGCTGCGCACGATGCTCGAGGTGAGACATGGTTGAGCCGACGAGGTGCGGCGACATCGCCGATGCACTGGTCGAAGTCGCGACCGGTGCCGCCAGCGGCCCGGACCGTGCCCGGGTGCTGAGCCACCTGGCCGAGTGCCCCGACTGCCGCCGCGAGCTGGAGGAGTTGACGAGGGTCGCCGACGAGGTTCTGCTGGTGGCCCCGGAGCACGACCCGCCGGCCGGGTTCGAGGGTGCCGTGCTGGCCCGGATCGCCGAACTGAGCGCGGAGCCGGACGACGACGACGTCGCGGCGGAGGCCGCCGAGCCGATGCCCGGTCCTGCCGCCGAGCACGCCGGCCCGCGTGCCGGCGCGCATCCTGACGCCACCGTCGAACCGCACGAGCCGGCGACGGTGACGCCGCTGACCGGTCGCCGCCGGTGGCCGCAGGCGCTGGCGGCGGCCGCGGGGGTCGCTGCCGCCGCCGCGGGCATCAGTGCCGGTGTGGTCTGGCAGTCCACCTCGGAGGACCGTGACCTCGCCGCCAGCTACCGAGAGACGCTGGACGTGGCGAACGGCCGATACTTCCACGCCGCACCGGTCCACGACACCGACGGCGACCAGGTCGGCCACGTCTTCCTCTATCAAGGCGAGCCGTCGTGGGTGTTCACCGTGCTGGACGACACAGTCGAGCCGGGCACCTACGACGTCGTCGTGGCAACGGCCGCCGGGACGGAGAGTGTCGCCGACTGCGAGGTGTCCGAGGCCGGCGGAGGTACCGGTGCCACCATCGACGCCGACATTCGCGACATCGACCAGATCGACCTCGTGGCCGCGGACGGGACGGTATTCACCGCCGACCTGGCCGGCTGACCGCCGTCGACGGCATCACAGCAGCGGCAGGTGCGCCGACAGGTCGGCCCGGCGGCCGCTGGCCAGCACCGCGCCGGACGCGACCTCGTGGTCCCAGGTGGTCCGGCCGGCGGCGAGGCGCAGCCAGGACGCCGACGCGAGGTCGACGGTGTTCGGTGGCGTGCCGCGCGTGTGCCGGGGGCCCTCGATGCACTGGATCGCGGCGAACGGCGGCACCCGCACCTCGACGCTGCGGCCTGGGGCGCGCTGCGCGAGCACGTCGAGCAGTGCTCGCACGGCGAGCCGGAGCGTGTCGCGCGGGAGGTCCGGCGTGCCGGCGTCCGGGACCGACCGGCCGAGGTCGTCGGCGTGCACGGCCACCTCGATGACCCGCGTGACCAGGAAGTCCGCGAGCCGGACCGGTACCCGCCGCGTGGTCACGACGACGTCGTCCGGGCCCAGCTCGTCGATGGTCCGGGTGGCCGCCGCGTGCCGTTCGTCGACCGCGGCGAGGATGCGCTCGGGCTCGCGGCCGGCGTCGTCGGCGATGGCGCGGGTGCGGCCGGCCTGCTCACGCGCCGCGGGTGCGTACGCGGCCAGGTAGTCGCTGACGGTCTGCGCGCGGACCCCGCGCGGCGCCGGCGCGACCGACGTCACCGCCTCGGCCACCAGGACGAGGTGAGCGGCGAGGTCCGCGACGTTCCAGCCGGCCAGGACGCTGGAGCGGTCCCAGGCCTCGATCGGAAGCGTGGCCAGCCAGGTCCGTAGCGCCTCGTGTCCGCCCCGATACGCCGCCCACCCGGCGGCCGGCTCGATCCGCTTCGCCACCCCGGCAGGCTACCCGTCGTCGCTGAAGGGGTTGAGCAGCTCGACGCCCGTGGCGGCGAAGTCACGGACGCTCCTGGTCACGACCGTCAGGTCGTGACACAGTGCGGTCGCTGCGATCTGCGCGTCGATCGGATCGACCGGCCGGCCGCCGTTGCGGCAGCGCGCCAGGGTGCGCCCCCAGACGTCGGCGACTTCGTCATCCACCGCGAGGATGCGTCCCTCGAAACGAGGCGTCAGTCCGCCGACGAGCCACGCCTCCAGATTGGCGCGACGGCGCCCGGTGGGCAGCTGGTCGATGCCCTTGCGGAGCTCACCGAGCGTGATGGCACTGACATACGTGGTGTCCTCCGCCACGGTGTCCAGCCACTCGACCACGAACGGGTCAGGATACCGCTTGAACCCCTCGGTGAGGACGTTGGTGTCGACGAGGTAGCTCACAGGTCGACCTCACGCACCCGGCCGCCCTTGACCCGCTCGACCACTAGGTCTTCGTCACCGACAGGTGCCGTCGCCAGGAACTCGGCGAGCGTGCCCTGGCGGCGCTTGCGACGCTCCCATTCCTCGACCGAGACCACCACCGCCACCGGCCGGCCGCGCCGGCTGATGGTCTGCGGTCCGTTTGAAGCCGCTGTTTCCAGCAACTCGCTCAACCGCGCCTTCGCGTCGGCGACGCTCCATGCCTCCGTGTGTGCGGCCTGCCCCATGGTCGCCACCTCCCGGACCAGAATAGTCTTGATGGTCAGCGAAGTCATCTCGGACAAGGGAGGCGTGGTAGTAGCCAGCGCTGGCCGGTGCCACTGTCGATCAACGCCGCCCGTTCCGCCCGCGCGCGCAAGGGCAGGACGTCGTAGACCGTGGCTGCCAGCACGCCGAGGTCGGCCAGCTGGACGCGCGGAGCGATCGTGCAGTGCGGGATCCACGAGCCGGGCTCGTAGTTGCGGTGCAGGTCGGACCCACAGCTCCGCAGCACGTCGACGAGCCGCTCCTGACGGGTGACGAGGTCCGCGGTGACCGCCGAGACCAGCCAGCACCGGCCGCGCCGGAACGTCCCGATGCCGTCGAAGTGCAGGTCGACCGGCTTCCCCTCGGGCAGGCCGTCGAGCGCGGCGCGGACCTCGTCCACGTCCCAGCGGCGCAGCACCGCGAGCGAGAGGTGTGGCACGTGCCGGCCGTGGGTGTGCGACGCGAGCGACGTGATCCCACGCTCCTCGAGGCGGACCCAGAGGCGGCGGACGGCTGCCTCTGCGCGCGGGTCGAGGAGCATGCACACGGCAAGGGCCACGGCCCCAGGTTAAGGACTCGCCGCCGCAGCGCCTCGCGCAGGTGGCGCGCGGACGACGCCTCGTCCAGGGCATGCCACTCGTCCCAGCCGAGGACGGCCGGGCCGTCGATGGGCATGATTCGGTGCACCTCGGGGTCGACTTCGAGGTCACCGTCGAGGCCGACTGGTACGTGAGCCTCAGGCATCGTCACGCGCCACAGGTCGAGCTGGCCTTCGTCGACCAACGGCACGAGACCATCCCGGCGGTCTACCGCCGGCCGGCGCGCGGACTGCTGCTCGACGTCGAGGACCCCGACGTCGACGGCGTACACGAGCGGCTGGTGCACGGCGCCGGCTCGCCCGTCGCACTCGACCTGCGCAGCGAAGCCTTCGGCCAGCGGCACTTCATCGTCAAGGCGCCCGACGGCGTCCTCGTCGACGTGATCACGCCGATCGAGCCGTCGGGCGCGTACGCCGATCAGTACGTCGCCGACGCCACCCCTTGAGGGTCCGCGCGCTACACCACCAGGCGATTACGCGCTTTACGAGGCTTGCGAGCATGGTGCGACACGAGATTTCGTGCTGAACGTGATCATTCCCAAAGGGCCGCTTGACAGAATGGTCGGGATTGGCCAACCATACGGGAATGGCCGACCAGTCCGCCGTTCCCGACTATGAGCTCGCCGACGAGATCGAGCTCACCGACCCGGCGCAGTACCGGGCCCTGTTCGACGACACCCGACTCAAGATCGTGCACCTGCTGCTCGAGCGTGCCGCCACCACCTCGGAGCTGGCGTTCGCACTGGACAAGCCGAAGGGGACCGTCGGGCACCACCTGAAGGTGCTGGAGTACGCCGGGCTCGTCCGCATCGTGCGGACCAAGCAGGTGCGTGCCATCGAGGCCAAGTACTACGGCCGCACCGCGCGCGTGTTCCTCTATCACAACTGGGGCCGCAACGAGTTCGAAGGCATCGACCTGGAGCCCGGCGGCCTGCTGGCACACTCCGTCGCCGAGGCCACCCATGTCCCCGAGCACCTGCGGGACCTCCCGTCCGGCTCCAGCACCCACTACGCGCGCATCCCGGTCGAGCGTGCCGCGGAGTGGCGCGAGCGGATCTACGAGCTGCTCACCGAGTTCTCCAGCGAACCGCGCGGCGGCGAGGTCACGTACGGCCTGATGATGGCCATCTACCCGACCACCCGCGGCCACCTGCCAGAGCCGGCGGACGGCGCATGAGCGCGCTGGGCCGCAACTACTGGAAGCTCTGGAGCGGCTCGGTCGTCGCCAACCTCGGCGACGGCCTCTCCGCGGTGGCGATTCCCTGGCTGGCCACCGCCGTCACCCGCGACCCGCTGCAGATCGCGCTGGTCACATTCGCCACCAAGATCCCGTGGCTGCTGTTCGCGCTGCCGGCCGGCGTCATCACCGACCGGCTGGACCGGCGCAAGCTGGTCGGCGCGATGGACGTGCTGCGCTTCGCGGTCATGTTCGCGTTCTCGTGGGTGGTGCTGTTCTGGCAGTCAGACCTCGGGACACCCGACGAGGTGGCCGACGGCACCGCGGCCCTGCCCGACGACGGCGTCGTGCTCCTGGCCCTGCTCTACGTCATGGCGTTCCTGCTGGGCACTGCCGAGGTGCTGCGCGACAACACCGCGCAGACGCTGCTCCCGTCGGTCGTCCCGAAGGAGCGGCTGGAGAAGGCGAACGGGCGGATGTGGGGCGCCGAGATCGTCGTGAACATGTTCGTCGGCCCACCGCTGGCCGGGCTGCTGCTGGGATTGGCGTTCGCGCTGCCGTTCTTCGTCAACGCCGCGACGTTCGCCGTCGCCGCCGCTCTGGTGTTCGCGCTGGCTGGTCAGTTCGCGCCGAAGGGCAAGGTGACCAGCGGCCGGATCGCCTGGCGGGCCGAGATCGGCGAAGGCGTGCGCTGGCTGTGGCGCCACGCGCTGCTCCGGTCGCTCGCGTTCCTCCTCGGCGCCACCAACCTGCTGACCACCGCCGCGACCGCCGTGTACGTGCTGTTCGCCCAGGAGGTCCTCGGACTGACCGCCACCACGTTCGGCCTGCTCATGAGCGGCGTCGCCATAGGCGCGGTGATCGGCTCGCTGCTGGCCGACCGGGTCGCCACCCGGATCGGCCACGGTCCGTCGCTGTTCCTCTCGCTGGCCGGGCTCACCGCCGGGCTGGCCGTCATCGGGCTGACGTCGTCACCGATCCTCGTCTGGGTGGTCTTCCTGACCCAGGGCTTCCTGGTGGTGCTTTGGAACATCATCACGGTCTCGCTGCGTCAGACGATCATCCCCGACCACCTGCTCGGCCGGGTCAACTCGGCGTACCGGTTCTTCGGCTGGGGCGCGATCTCGCTCGGGACGCTGCTCGGCGGCGGGCTGGTGGCCGTCGGCGAGACGTTCCTCAG
The DNA here is from genome assembly GCF_004349065.1 of Jiangella asiatica. Taxonomy (GTDB): domain Bacteria; phylum Actinomycetota; class Actinomycetes; order Jiangellales; family Jiangellaceae; genus Jiangella; species Jiangella asiatica. The sequence goes on along the minus strand of NZ_SMKZ01000006.1, from coordinate 10,102 downwards.
CCGCGAGTGGGCGCTGCGCGTGCCGTACCTGATCGCCGCCGTGCTGCACGTGGCGCTGTTCGTCTACGCGCTGCCCCGGCTGGGCTCGGAGAAGATCGCCGCGGCAAAGCGTCAGGCCTCGACCGCGGAGGCCAGCGTGGACTCGTGAGCGGTGCGCAGCTCGTCGACCGGGACGGTGAACAGGCCCTGGGCGTCGAGCATGCCGCCGTCGTCGACCACGCCGATCCGCTGGTGCGCGAAGTGCCGCGCCGAGCACATGTCGGTGAACCGGACCTCCTCCGAGCGGGGCACCGCGACGACGGCGCGAGCCTGAGACTCGGAGAACAGGAACACGAACGGGTCGATGCCGTCGGGCACCCACACCCGCGCGCCGACGCCGTACCGCAGCACCGACTCCGTCAGCGCCACCGCCAGGCCGCCGTCAGAGACGTCGTGCGCGGCATCGACGAGCCCGTCGCGGGAGGCGTTGACCAGGATCTCGGCCAGCTCGCGCTCGGCGTCGAGGTCGACCGACGGCGGCAGCCCGCCCAGGTGCGCGTGCTCGGCCCAGGCCCACTCGGAGCCGCCGAACTCATCACGCGTCTCGCCCAGCAGGTAGATGACGTGTCCGGGCGTGCGGAAGCCCTGCGGCGTGCGCCGGGCGACGTCGTCGAGGACACCGAGCACACCGACCACCGGGGTCGGCAGGATGGCCGTCTCGCCAGTCTGGTTGTACAGCGACACGTTGCCGCCGGTGACCGGGGTGCCGAGCACTTGGCAGGCGTCGGCCAGGCCGCGGACGGCCTCGGCGAACTGCCACATGACGGCTGGGTCCTCCGGGGAACCGAAGTTGAGGCAGTCGGTGACGGCCAGCGGCCGGGCGCCGGTGGTGGCGACATTGCGGTACGCCTCGGCCAGGGCCAGCTGCGCGCCGGTGTACGGGTCGAGCTTGGCGTAGCGCCCGTTGCCGTCGGTGGCGATGGCCACACCGAGGCCGGACTCCTCGTCGATGCGCAGCACGCCGGCGTCCTCGGGCTGAGCCAGGACGGTATTGCCAAGCACGTACCGGTCGTACTGGTCGGTGACCCAGGACTTCGACGCGACGTTGGGCGAGGCGAGCAGCCGCAGCAGGGTGGCGCGCAGCTCGTCGCCCGTGCTGGGCCGCGGCAGCCGCGTCGGCACCGCCGCCTGCAGTTCGTCCTGCCACGCCGGCCGCTCGAACGGCCGTGAATAGACCGGGCCGTCGTGGGCGACGGTGCGCGGGTCGACGTCGACGATGGTCTCGCCGTGCCAGTCGATGACCAGGCGGCCGGTGCCGGTGACCTCACCGATGACGGCGGTCTCGACGTCCCACTTCGCGGTGATGGTGAGGAAGGCGTCGAGGTTGTCGGGCGCGACGACGCCCATCATGCGCTCCTGCGACTCCGACATGAGGATCTCGCCGGGAGTCAGGCTGGGGTCGCGCAGCAGGACCTTCTCGAGCTCGACGTGCATGCCACCGTCGCCGTTGCTGGCCAGCTCCGACGTGGCACAGGAGATGCCGGCCGCGCCGAGGTCCTGGATGCCCTCGACCACCCGTGCCGCGAACAGCTCCAGGCAGCACTCGATGAGCACCTTCTCCATGAATGGGTCGCCCACTTGCACCGCGGGCCGCTTGCTGGGCTTACTGTCGTCGAACGACTCCGATGCCAGGATGGACGCGCCGCCGATGCCGTCGCCGCCGGTGCGCGCGCCGAACAGGACGATCTTGTTGCCGACGCCCGAGGCGTTGGCCAGGTGGATGTCCTCGTGCTTCATGACGCCCACACACAGCGCGTTGACTAGCGGGTTCGCCGCGTACGACGGGTCGAACACGACCTCGCCGCCGATGTTGGGCAGGCCCAGGCAGTTGCCGTAGCCACCCACGCCGGCCACCACGCCAGGGAGCACCCGGTGCGTGTCGGCGGCGTCGAGCGAGCCGAACCGCAGCGAGTCCATGACGGCGACCGGCCGGGCACCCATGGCGAGGATGTCGCGGACGATGCCGCCCACTCCCGTCGCCGCGCCCTGATACGGCTCGACGTAGGACGGGTGGTTGTGCGACTCGACTTTGAAGGTGACCGCGTAGCCGTTGCCGACGTCGACGACGCCGGCGTTCTCACCCATGCCGACCAGCAGCGCGTCGGTCGGCGGCGCCTTCTCGCCGAACTGGCGAAGGTGCACCTTGGAGCTCTTGTACGAGCAGTGCTCGGACCACATGACGCTGTACATCGCCAGCTCGGCGTTGGTGGGCCGGCGGCCGAGGATGTCGAGGATGCGCTGGTACTCGTCCTCCTTGAGGCCGAGCTCTCCCCACGGCTGCGGCTGGTCAGGGGTCTTGGCCGCCAGCTCGACGGTGTCGATCATGCGCGGATGAGTCCTTCCAGCACGGAGGTGAAGAAGCCGAGGCCATCGGTGGTGGGCCCGGTCAGCGACTCGACCGCGTGCTCGGGGTGCGGCATCAGCCCGACGACGTTGCCGCGGGCGTTGGTGATGCCGGCGATGTCGCGGTAGGAGCCGTTGGGGTTGTCGTCGAGGTAGCGGACCACGACCCGGCCCTCGGCCTCGAGCTCGTCCAGGGTGCGCTGGTCGGCGACGAAGCCGCCCTCGCCGTTCTTCAACGGGACGACGATCTCCTGCCCCTGCTCGTACCCGGAAGTCCAGGCGGTGGCCGTGCTCTCGACCCGCAGCCGTTGGTCGCGGCAGACGAACTTACGGTGGTCGTTGCGGATCAGCGCGCCCGGCAGCAGGTGCGACTCGCACAGCGTCTGGAAGCCGTTGCAGATGCCGAGCACCGGCAGACCGCCGCGGGCGGCGTCGACCAGCGGTTGCATCACCGGAGCGAATCGGGCGATGGCGCCGCAGCGCAGGTAGTCGCCGTAGGAGAAGCCGCCCGGCAGCACCACCGCGTCGACGCCGTGCAGGTCGGCGTCGCCGTGCCAGAGCGCGACCGCCTCGCCGCCGGCCACACGCACCGCCCGCCCGGCGTCGCGGTCGTCCAGTGAGCCGGGGAAGGTGACCACACCGATGCGCACGCTCAGACCTCGGCCCCGGACTCGACGTGGATGGTGAAGTCCTCGATGACCGGGTTGGCCAGCAGCGTGGAAGCGGCGCGCTCGATCTCGGCGACCGCCTCCGGCGTGGCCGGACCGGCCAGCTCGATCTCGAAGCGCTTGCCCTGGCGGACCGAGGTGACACCCTCGAAGCCCAACCGGCCCAGCGCACCCTGCACGGCCTTGCCCTGAGGGTCGAGAATTTCGGGTTTGAGCATGACGTCGACAACGACCCGGGCCACGGGCACGCTCCTCGCGCGGCAGAGAACTTGGGGGCATCCCCAGGATACCCACTCGGCCGCCGCCAGCCGCGCCTGACTCCCGCATCCACCGATTGCAGGCTCCCGGCGCGTCGGAGCGACTCCGCGCCGGGGTTTCTGCTGGCTGCAGAGCGTCAGAGGATCGGCGACGGGGTGTAGGCGGCGGCTTCGGGGTTGGCCGCGGCGATAGCGTCGACGCGGCGGACGATCTCGGTCACCTGGGCCGATGCCGCGCCGGTGAACTCGATCGGCGAGCGGACCAGCGCGTCCAGATGGGTCCGGTCCAGGCCGAGGCGGGGGTCGGAGGCCAGCCTGTCGAGCAGGTCGTTGCGTTCGGCACCACGCTCGCGCATCGCCAGCGCGACGTCGACGGCGTGCTTCTTGATGACCTCGTGGGCGCTCTCGCGGCCGACGCCGGCCTTGACCGCGGCCATGAGCACCGACGTCGTGGCGAGGAACGGCAGGTACCGGTCGAGCTCGCGGAAGATGACCGCGGGGTAGGCGCCGAACTCGTCGAGCACGGTGAGGAACGTCTCGAACAGGCCGTCGAGGGCGAAGAACGCGTCCGGCAGCGCGACCCGGCGCACCACCGAGCAGAACACGTCGCCCTCGCCCCATTGCGCGCCGGCCAGTTCGGCGACCATCGAGGCGTATCCGCGCAGCACGACGGCCAGGCCGTTGACGCGCTCGCAGGACCGGGTGTTCATCTTGTGCGGCATCGCGCTGGAGCCGACCTGGCCGGGCTTGAAGCCCTCGGTCACCAGCTCCTGGCCGGCCATCAGCCGGATGGTGGTGGCCAGTGACGACGGCGCGGCGGCCACCTGAACGAGGGCGGAGACGACGTCGTGGTCCAGCGAGCGCGGGTAGACCTGGCCGACGCTGGTGAGGACGCGTTCGAAGCCGAGGTGCGCGGCGACCCGCCGCTCCAAGGTCGCCAGCCGTTCCGGGTCGCCACCGAGGAGGTCGAGCATGTCCTGCGCGGTGCCGACCGGGCCCTTCACGCCGCGCAACGGATAGCGGGCGACGAGGTCGTCCAGCCGGTCGTAGGCGACCAGCAGCTCGTCGGCGGCGGAGGCGAACCGCTTGCCCAGCGTGGTGGCCTGGGCCGGCACGTTGTGGCTGCGCCCGGCCATCACCGTCTCGGCGTACTCTCCGGCCCGGGCGGCCAGCCGGACCAGCACGGCCACCGTCCGCGCACGGATGTGCTCCATGGACCGCCGCACCTGCAGCTGCTCGACGTTCTCGGTGAGGTCGCGGCTGGTCATGCCCTTGTGGATGTGCTCGTGTCCGGCGAGCGCGTTGAACTCCTCGATGCGGGCCTTGACGTCGTGACGGGTGACCCGCTCACGTGCGGCGATCGAGTCGAGGTCGACGTCGTCGAGCACCGCCCGGTAGGAGTCGACGACGCCGTCGGGAACATCGACACCGAGGTCGCGTTGCGCCTGCAGGACGGCCAGCCACAGCTGGCGCTCCAGGACGATCTTGTGCTCCGGCGACCACAGCCGGGCCAGCTCCGGCGATGCGTAGCGGGCGGCGAGGACGTCGGGGATCGAGGGCTTGTCAGGCACGACGTCCATTGTCTCGCACGCGCGGCTCCGCTCCGTCACCGCGCCGGTCCGCCGCCCTGCGAACCGGGCGTACCACCATGTTTAGGAATCGGGGCCGCGGGCATGGACTGATCATCGAATCCGGCCGTTGTCGGGAACGAAAGGGAATCGACATGGAATTTCTTCTGTGGATTCTGGCCGTGATCCTGGTCGTTGCCGGGATCGTCACGCTGGTGCGCGGCCAGATGCTCTGGGGCATCGTGCTCATCGTTGTCGGGCTGCTCGTCGGCCCGGGTGGGGTGAGCATCTTCACGTGATGCCGGCCGCCGCCAGCGGCGGCACCACGGCCAAGAACGACCGCAACACCTCTCGTATCCGGTCCGGCGGCATGTCGTCGGGTACGAAACGGCCTGGGCGGCCAGCCCGTCGACGCGGGTACTCCGCCCAGGCCCGTACGTGGTGGTCGGCGTCTACCGGCACCGGCTCGCCGGGGTAGCCGGCCAGCCGGTAGACGATCTGCACCACCGGTCGCGTTACTGCGCCCACATCCACGCCGCGCTGTCCAGCTCGCCCTGCCGGCGACCACTCGCCAATGGCCGGCCATAGCTGGAATCCCGCGCCGCTCCCGATCGAGTGGGATCAGGGTCTTCAGGATTCCTGCAGCCAGCCGGCCGCGCCGTCCCGCAGGACGCCCGCGGATCCACGTCGACCAGGCCAGTCCGACCGGTCCGGATACCGCCGTGCCGGCACCTGACCCCGTCGGCGGCGGAATGACGGCGGGCACGGGTGCGGTTGTTCCCTGGCGGCAGACGTCCCCGACCCGTCGAACGAGGCCCCCATGACACGACCGATCCGCATCGGCATCCAGATCCAGCCGCAGCACGCGGACTACAAGGAGATTCGCCGTGCCGCCGCCGAGGCTGAGGATCTCGACGTCGACATCGTCTTCAACTGGGACCACTTCTTCCCGCTGCGCGGCGAGCCCGACGGCAAGCACTTCGAGTGCTGGACGATGCTCGGCGCCTGGGCGGAGTCGACCTCACGGGTCGAGATCGGCGCGCTGGTCTCCGCCAACAGCTACCGGAACCCGGAGCTGCTGGCCGACATGGCGCGCACCGTCGACCACATCAGCGACGGCCGGCTGATCCTCGGCATCGGCGGCGGCTGGTTCCAGCGCGACTATGACGAGTACGGGTACGAGTTCGGCACCGCGGGCAGCCGCCTGGACGACCTCGGCGAGGCGCTCCCGCGCATCAGGAGCCGCTGGGAGAAGCTCAACCCGCCGCCCACCCGCGACATCCCGATCCTCATCGGCGGCGGCGGTGAGAAGAAGACCCTGCGGCACACCGCGGAACACGCGACCATCTGGCACGCGTTCGGCGACGCCGCGACCCTGCGCCACAAGGCCGGGGTGCTGGACTCCTGGTGCGCGCAGGTGGGCCGCGACCCCAGCGAGATCGAACGATCGACAGCGGTCAGCGGCCGGCCCGGACGGAAGGCTGAGGAGCTGGTCGACGTCGGGGTCACGCTGTTCACCATCAGCGCCTCGGGGCCGTCGTACGACCTGAGCATCGTGCCGGAGTGGGTGACCTGGCGCGACCGCGTGAACGCGGCCGCCTGAGCCTGCCTGAGTTGGTGGGAGCGGGACGCCGGCCCGGGGTGGCTCGGGCGGCCGAGCGAGGAACGAGCGAGCGGGCGAAAGCGGCATCCCCCTCCCACCGGCGACCGATCAGCGTCCGATGATCAGGCTCATCGCCTCGGCCCTGGTGGTCGCGTTGCGCAGCTGACCGCGCACCGCGCTGGTGACCGTCTTGGCGCCGGGCTTGCGTACCCCGCGCATGGTCATGCACAGGTGCTCGGCCTCGACGACGACGATGGCACCGGCCGGCTCCAGCAGCTCGACCAGGGAGTCCGCCACCTGAGTGGTCAGGCGCTCCTGCACCTGCGGCCGCTTGGCGAAGACGTCGACCAGCCGGGCCAGCTTGGACAGACCCGCGATGCGGCCGGTGGGCCCGGGGATGTAGCCGACGTGGGCGTAGCCGTAGAAAGGCACCAGGTGGTGCTCGCACATGGACGCCAGCTCGATGTCCTTGACCAGGACCATCTCGTCGTGGCCGAGCTCGAACGTGGTGGTGACGACGTCGGCGGGGTCCTGGTGCAGCCCGCGGAACATCTCCGCGTAGGCCCGGGCGACCCGCGCCGGTGTGTCGGCGAGGCCGTCGCGGGACGGGTCTTCACCGATCGCGAGGAGCAGCTCACGTACGGCCGCCTCGGCTCGTGCGTGGTCGAACCGCACGGGCGCGTCCGGCTGACCCTGGTCGATGTCGAGGCTCACAGTGTCAACTCCCGCCCGCGGCCTCGGGGTTGGTCACCGGGTTCGGCTCGGGCGCGATGGTGATGCCTTCCTCGTGGTCGGCGTGGTTGCCGTTGGTGGAGACCTTCACCGGGAACGCGACCGGGCCCTGATCCGACGGCTTGCGGGTGGCCGAGCCGGTCCAGGCCGGGCGCGGGCTGCGCTTGCGGATGGCGGCGAAGATCTCCGCCACCTCCTCCTTGTTCAGCGTCTCCCGCTCCAGCAACGCCAACACGAGGTTGTCGAGGATCTCGCGGTTCTCGACGAGGACGTCGAACGCCTCCTGGTGCGCGGTCTCGATGAGCTTGCGCACCTCCTCGTCGACCTGGCCGGCGACGGTCTCGGAGTAGTCGCGCTCGTGCCCCATGTCGCGGCCGAGGAAGGGCTCGGACCGGTCGGAGCCGAACTTGATGGCGCCGAGCCGCTCGGTCATGCCGTACTGGGTGACCATGCGCCGGGCCAGCGTCGTGGCCTTGTCGATGTCGTTGGCCGCGCCCGTCGTGGGGTCGTGGAAGACGAGCTCTTCCGCGGCCCGGCCGCCCATCATGTAGGCGAGCTGGTCGAGCATCTCGTTGCGGGTGGTGGAGTACTTGTCCTCGTCCGGCAGCACCATGGTGTAGCCGAGCGCGCCGCCGCGCGGGAGGATGGTCACCTTGTGCACCGGGTCGGTGTGGTGCAGCGCCGCCGCGACCAGGGCGTGCCCGCCCTCGTGGTACGCGGTGATCCGCTTCTCCTCGTCCTTCATCAGGCGCGAGCTCTTCTGCGGCCCGGCAACGACGCGGTCGATCGCCTCGTCGAGTGCCTGCGGCGAGATCATCTTCTCGTTCTTGCGCGCGGTCAGCAGCGCGGCCTCGTTGAGCACGTTGGCGAGGTCGGCGCCGGTGAAGCCCGGCGTGCGACGGGCGACGGCCCGCAGGTCGGCGTCCTCGGTCAACGGCTTGCCGCGAGCGTGCACGCCAAGGATCTTCTCGCGCCCCTCGAGGTCCGGCGGTTCGACGGCGATCTGCCGGTCGAAGCGGCCCGGGCGCAGCAGCGCGGGGTCGAGGATGTCGGGCCGGTTGGTCGCCGCGATGAGGATGACGTTCGTCTTGATGTCGAAGCCGTCCATCTCGACCAGCAACTGGTTCAGGGTCTGCTCGCGCTCGTCGTGGCCGCCGCCCATACCGGCGCCGCGGTGCCGGCCGACGGCGTCGATCTCGTCGACGAAGACGATGGCCGGCGCGTTCTCCTTGGCTTCCTTGAACAGGTCGCGGACCCGGGAGGCACCGACACCGACGAACATCTCGACGAAGTCCGAACCGGAGATGGAGTAGAACGGCACCCCGGCTTCACCGGCGACAGCCCGGGCGAGCAGCGTCTTGCCGGTGCCGGGCGAGCCGTACAACAGCACGCCCTTGGGGATCTTGGCGCCGACAGCCTGGAACTTGCCGGGCTCCTGGAGGAACTCCTTGATCTCGTGGAGCTCCTCGATGGCCTCGTTGGCGCCGGCGACGTCTGCGAACGTCGTCTTCGGCGCGTCCTTGCTTGCCAGCTTGGCCCGGGACTTGCCGAACTGCATGACCCGGCCGCCACCGCCTTGCATCTGGGTCATGAAGAAGAAGATCAGAGCACCGAGGATCAGGAACGGCAGCAACGTGCCGAGAATGCCCCAGAGGATGCTGGGCTGCGGCACCTCGACGTCGTAGCCACCTTCGAGGTTGCCCTCGTCGTACTGCCCCTGCAGCGCCTCCTGGAGCGCGATGCCCTGGCCCTCGACGTACTGAGCCACCAGCTTGGAGCCGTCGTTCAGGGTGAGCTCGATCTCCTGCGTCTCGCCACCGGTGATCTTGGCGGACTCGACGTTGCCGTCCTCGATCTGGCTGACGATCTGCGCGGTGTCGACGTCTTCGGTGCCGTCGGTGCGGTCGAGGACACTGCTCAGCACGACAGCGGCGAGCACGAAGATGAGCAACCAGATCAGTGGTCGCGTGAATCGCTTGGCGTTCATGATGCGAGACCTTGCGGCCTCGTACCTCCTGATGATCGGCTGGCAGCTTCAGCACACGCCGCGAACGCCCGGCATGTCCACCGAAGGTGTCGGATCGTCCGACGATACCTTGCGCGTGGCCTGCCGTACCATTCCGGCACCGTCCCGTACATCTACATCAACGACGCAGGTGAGCCGCCGTGTTCCCGGGGGACTTGACGGATCGGTCACATCGTGCATCGAAGATCGTGCTGATCAGCTGTAGACGTGCGGCGCGAGGGTGCCGACGACACGCAGGTTGCGGTACCGCTCGGCGAAGTCCAGCCCGTACCCGACCACGAACGCGTTCGGGATATCGAAACCGACATAACGGACGTCGACTGACGTCTTGGCCGCCTCGGGCTTGCGCAGCAGCGTGCACACGTCGACGGAGGCCGGCCCGCGCGAACGCAGGTTGGAGACCAGCCACGACAGCGTCAGCCCGGTGTCGATGATGTCCTCGACGACGAGCACGTGGCGGTCGGTGATGTCGGTGTCGAGGTCCTTGATGATGCGCACGACGCCGCTGGAACGGGTGCCCGAGCCGTACGACGAGATGGCCATCCAGTCCTGCTCCACGTGCCGGGACAGGTGCCGGCTGAGATCGGCCATGACCATGACCGCACCCTTGAGTACGCCGACGAGCAGGAGATCCTTGCCCTCGTAGTCCCGCTCGATGGCGACGGCCAGCTCGGCCAGGCGGTTCTGGATGTTCTCCTCCGTCAACAAGATCTTCTCGAGGTCGTCGTCGACGTGTCGGGGATCCACGTACGGCAGCCTTTCACACGTTGTCGTTGACTTGTGGGGTGTGGGGGGATGCCGGCCCCGCCCGCCTCGCTCGTTCCTCGCTCGGACGCCCGTGCCTACCCCTGCCGGCATCCCCCCAC